>DJVU01000075.1:0-11567 GCA_002441345.1 Bacteroidales bacterium UBA6248 | reverse complement strand
CTCTCTACCATCATCGACAAATTCAGAGGCGGTCCTGTCGGTCTTACCACCATTGCTACGGCCGTAGGAGAAGATTCGGGAACCATTGAGGAGGTATATGAACCCTTTCTTATTCAGGAGGGGTATCTTATGCGAACTCCCCGTGGAAGAGAAGTTACTCCCCTGGCTTACTCCCATCTCGGAAAAGTCAAGCCCGGCAAACAGTCCGAACTCTTTTAGGCAAAGACTCCGGACAGAAATACGCTAACGGAAACCATCCGGATTTTTTTTAACCCGATCTGCAAGCTACTGCTATGTCATCCAAAGCCGCATTGAGCGATTTTATCAGGCAAACAGCCCTTCAGCTGGGGTTCTCCTTTTGCGGCATCAGCAAGGCAAGGCGACTCGATGAGGAAGAACCGCGGCTGACGAAATGGCTGAAAGAGGGGAGGAATGCCGGAATGGGCTACATGGAAAATCATTTCGAAAAAAGACTGGATCCCAGACTGCTTGTTGCGGATGCAAAATCGGTAATATCGGTGCTGATGAACTACTATCCGGGAAACCGGACCGGTTATGTTTCGCCTTACAAAGTCTCCCGTTATGCTTTTGGAACCGATTATCATTTCGTAATCCGCGACAAGCTCTACCAGCTGGCGCAAAGGATGGAAGAAAAAGCCGGAGCTGTTAATTACAGGGTGTTTACCGACTCGGCACCCGTTCTCGACCGGGCCTGGGCAGTAAATGCGGGCCTGGGCTGGATTGGCCGTAATACCATGTTAATTACCCGGCGACACGGATCGTATTTCTTTATCGGAGAAATCATTACGGATCTCGAACTTGATTACGACATGCCTTTCGGCGGAAACTACTGCGGCGACTGCACACGCTGTATGGATGCCTGCCCTACGGGAGCCATCACCGGCAACCGGGAACTGGATGCCGGGAAGTGCATATCCTATCTTACCATCGAACTAAAGGATACTATTCCCGGCGAGTTTGAAGGTCAGACCGACGGCTGGATCTTCGGCTGTGATGTCTGCCAGGAAGTTTGTCCGTGGAACCGTTTTTCACTCGTACACCAAATCCCTGACTTTGAACCTTCCGGGAACTGGATCGGGTGGTCGCGCGAGACATGGGAACAGCTAGGTCAGCCTGTTTTTGAAGAGATGTTCGGCAAATCGGCATTGAAACGGGCAGGATTCATGAAACTCAAAAACAATATTACCTTTGCAGGTCATTCGAAGCGAAAGCAATAAGGCTATGGAAAGAAAAGGTATACGGATAAATTCCGAGATAGGGAAGCTGGAAGGCGTAATCATACACTCCCCCGGAAGTGAAGTGGAAAACATGACACCCAATATGGTTCAGAAAGCACTCTACAGCGATATTCTGAACCTGAGCGTGGCCGGAAAGGAATATGGTCAGTTCAGGGGAGTTCTCCAACGCTATACCACAACCTGGGAAGTCCGGGACCTGCTGTGTCAGGTACTGGAAAACGATAACGTTAAAAACGATCTTCTTTCACGCATCATCGAACACGAACGGGTGGAGTCGCTGCGCGAGGAATTGATGCAGATGGATCCTTCCAGACTAACCGAAGCACTGATCGAAGGTGTGGAGCTGAAAAGGGATAACCTCTCCCGCTTTCTGAGCAAGGAGCGGTTTGAACTCGAGCCCCTTCATAATTTCTTCTTTACCCGCGATGCCTCCATTTCTGTAGGGCAGCGGGTACTAATCAGCAAAATGGCAAGCAGGATTCGGCACCGTGAGTCGATGATCATGGAAGCGATCTTCGAAAACCACCCTGCGTTCTCGCACCGTACCGTCAACCCGCTTGCCAGCCGTCATTTCTGTAAGGATTTCAGTTTTGAAGGCGGAGACTTTCTGGTAGCCCGTGAAGACATACTGCTGGTGGGAACCGGCTCGCGTACCACACCCAGGGCCATCGACTTCCTTATCGACCATTACAAGGCCGAACGGGTAACAAAGCACATCATAGTTCAGGAACTGCCCTACGAGCCGGAGTCGTTTATACACCTCGACATGGTATTTACCTTCCTCGACAAGGACCTGTGTATGATCTATGAACCCCTGATTATGCATTCAAGCCGTTTCCTTACCATTCATATAGCCATCGAAAACGGGAAAGTCGGAATTTCGGAAGTACTTAATATTCCGACTGTACTCAGACAGCTGGGTATGGAGATCCGGACACTGAACTGCGGAGGTTCCGATGATGTGGTATGGCAGGAGCGGGAACAATGGCACAGCGGCGCCAATTTCTTTGCCCTGGCCCCTGGGAAAGTGATGGGCTACAGCCGCAATACCAATACACTGGAAGAAATGAACAGGAATGGCTTTGCTATACTGAAGGCAAAGGATGTGGTTACCAATAAAGTGGATATCAACGACTATGAACGTTGTGTAATAGCCATTGAAGGGGCGGAACTCTCGCGCGGAGGAGGGGGCTGCCGTTGTATGACCATGCCGGTTCGCAGAGCCGATGTTGCCTGGTAAGCCCCTGCAATTCCGAAAATCATTAACAGAATCACCAATTTACTGTTTATATGAAACCAATATTTAAACTTCTAATCATGACGATTCTCACAGGCCTGATGATCAGCGGAACTACACAAGCTTTAGCCCAAAAAGGCGATAAGGGAGGTTTTCACGTTGATTTCGAAAAGTATAAACTTGATAACGGCCTTGAAGTTGTCCTGCACCAGGATCATTCAGACCCCATCGTGGCAGTTGCTATTCTGTACCATGTGGGATCAAGCCGTGAGAAACCCGGAAAAACCGGATTTGCCCACTTTTTCGAACATATGCTCTTCCAGAATTCGGAAAACGTGGGGAAAGGGGAGTTCTTCCGCAAAATCGATGACCTCGGAGGAACATTCAACGGCGGTACCTGGAACGACGGCACCGTTTATTACGAGGTTGTTCCCAAAGACGCCCTCGAAAAAATATTCTGGATGGAAAGCGACCGGATGGGTTTTCTCATCAATACCGTTACACAACTGGCTCTGGAACGGGAGAAAGATATCGTTATCAATGAAAAAAGACAGCGTGTCGATAACCAACCTTACGGACATACCGGTTATGTGATCGACAAAAACCTTTTCGGCGATAAGCATCCCTATTCCTGGCAGGTAATAGGATCGATGGACGATATCCGGGCTGCTACCCTCGACGACGTTCGCGAGTTCTACGATAAGTACTATGCCGTGAACAATGCCACGATGGTGGTTGCCGGAGATTTTGATGCCGGTGAGGTTAAAAACCTTATCAACAAATATTTTGGTGAGTTTAAGCCAAGGGTAAAGCCGGAAGCTTTTCGTCCTGCACCTGCAAAACTTACCCAAACACTGAAGTTTGCGCACGAAGATAACTTCGCCCGTCTTCCGGAACTCACCATGGTGTTTCCTACGGTAGAAAACTACCATCCCGATTCCTATGCCCTTGAAGTGCTTGCCGACCTGCTTGCCGATGGCAAAAAGGCTCCGCTCTACAAGGAAATCGTTGATAAGCGAAAGCTTGCACCCAGGATTTCGGTATACAACTATCCCCTTGAACTGGCTGGCAAATTCAACATCACCGTAAGGGCATTCGAAACGGTGAATCTTAATGAGGTATACGATGCCATAATGGAAGGTTTCAGGCAGTTTGAACAAAACGGATTCACCGAAAGCGATCTGCAGCGCATCAAAAACCTGCGCGAAACCTCTTTTTACAATAGTATTTCCAGCCTTCTCGGGAAATCATTCCAGCTGTCTCAGGCCAACGTATTCGGCGGAGATCCCTCGCGTATGATGGACGATGTGCGCCTGCTGAATGCCGTAACAAAGGACGATGTGATGCGGGTTTATGAGAAGTACATCCGTAATGCCGACTTTTTAGCTACCAGTTTTGTACCAAAAGGAAAATCGGAACTGGCTCTTGCCGGATCGCAGAAAGCCGAGATTGTTGAGGAATCTATTGAGGAAACCGGTTCACAGGCAGCAGGAATGGAAGAAGGCGATGAGGATTATCCGCGGACTCCCACCACGTTCGACCGTACCGTTGAACCTCCCCTGGGCCCCAAACCCCTGCTGAATGCTCCCGATGTCTACACACATAAACTAAGCAACGGAGTGAGCGTATACGGAATCGAAAGCCACGAACTGCCGCTGATTCAGTTCAGTATCCGGCTGAAAGGCGGACAGACGTTCGACAATCCGGCAAAACCCGGAGTGGCGCG
Organism: Bacteroidales bacterium UBA6248; assembly: GCA_002441345.1. Taxonomy (GTDB): domain Bacteria; phylum Bacteroidota; class Bacteroidia; order Bacteroidales; family Lentimicrobiaceae; genus Lentimicrobium. The sequence goes on along the minus strand of DJVU01000075.1, from coordinate 7,345 downwards.
GCTGGTTGCTGAAATGCTGATGGAAGGTACGGCCAAACGTACTCCCGAAGAGCTCGAGGAAGCCATCGGTCAGCTCGGCGCTTCCATGAATGTTAATGCCTCATCTGAATTTATAACGCTAACCGCCAACTGCCTTGTAAGAAATTACGATGCCGTGCGCGAACTGATGGAGGAAGTTCTGCTGGAACCCCGCTGGGATGAAACCGAATTTGAGCGTCTGAAACAATCCACCCTGAGCACCATCGCTCAGCGCAATGCCAATCCCAATGCCATAGCCGGAAATGTGTTCTACAAAAAAATCTATGGAGAAAACAGCATTATGGGTCAGGCCATAACCGGAACGGTTGAATCGGTGGAAAGCATTACAATCGAAGATCTTAAAGATTATTACAATCGTTACTTTACACCTTCTGTTGCCAGCATCCACATTGCCGGCGATATGAAAAAGGAAACTGCTTTGAAGTCGTTTACGGGACTGGAGAAAGCATGGTCAGGCAAGCAGGTTGAAATGGCCGGCATACAGGTGCCAGCAGCGCCCCTGAAGCCTCAGCTTTATTTCGTGGATGTGCCCGACGCGAAACAATCGGTGATTATGATCGGTTCCATTGCGATGAAACGCAACGATCCGGACTTCTTCCCTGCAACCTTTGTCAATTACAAACTGGGCGACGGCTCGGGAAGCAAACTTTTCAGCGTGCTTCGCCTGGAGAAAGGCTACACCTACGGAGCCTATTCGTTTATCATGCCCCGCTCGGTTGAAGGACCCTTTGTGGCCAGCTCCAGCGTTCAGTCTATGTTCACCCTCGAATCGCTCAGGCTTTTCAACGAAATCCTTTCATCCTACGGAAAGGAATACAGCTCCGAGGATCTGGAAACTACCCGTAATGCCATGATCAGAGGCAATGCTGGCAAGTTTGAAACCATCGGAAGTCTGATGGGTATGCTTCAGGAAATCAGCACTTTCGGACTACCGATTGATTACGTAAAAGCAGAAGAGCGCATTGCAGAGAAAATTACCCTTGAAGACGCTCAGAAAATCTACAGCCGGTATATACGACCCGAAAATATGGTTTATGTGGTTGTAGGGGATGCCCGCACCCAGCTCGAACGGCTGAAAGAGGCCGGATTGGGTGATCCCGTGCTGGTTGATATCAACGGTAAGCCGGTGAAATTGTAATTTACCACCTTAACGGTCTAAAATGCGCGACAATCCGTGAATGCGGTGTCGCGCATTTTATAGTTTACGTTTGCAGAAAACCGGTTCAGCCTGCTTTACAGCTACTGACGGATTTGGTTTTTCTTTGGCGAAGATCGGTGTAGTGCATAAAGGCCATCAGCAATATTATGCTTATAACGGCTCTCAGGGTGTAAACCAGAGCCAGTTTTCCGCTGGCGGAAAATAATGCCAGAACAGCAGCCAGCAGCATTCCTCCCCAGATCGGGTAACTTTCATGGTTCTCGCGGGTACGTATCATGCGGTGGATAACGGGGAAATAAGCAATCACCAGAATAGCCTGTACAAGAAGATTGGTGACAAGATGGTTTTGCGTGATCAGCCAGAAAACAGCGATAAGAACAACTACCACCAGGCACACCAGATCGAACCGGCTGAAGCGCGTGCTGCGGTCACCGAATAACAGTACGGACAGAGCTACTGCACTTACAAAAAACAGATCGGCGGTATTTAGTACGTTATCCCAAAGGCTGTGGGAGTCTTCCTTCAGGTAGGTAAACAAACTCATGCTTACTGCAAGGGTGAAAAACACCCACATTGCCAGCGATGGTTTGATTCTATTCCTGTAAATCAACCGGTAATAGTAAACAGTTAGCAAGAGGTTTGTTACAACAACGGCAAATGCGGAAAGGAGCTTCATGGTCAGGCTTCTGCAAACGGTTTAGTATAACCCCTCCTGCGTTTCCTGCATGCCAATCTGGTCCAGTACCAGTGCCACGCTGGTTTCCAGATCCGCTACGCTCTGGTCGTTATTGAAAACGTAATCGGCCATCTCAATGCATTTCCTCAGGTTCTGGTGGTTAGGATCCTTCGAGCTCATCTCACGTTCTTCATTTGCAAGGAAGGTCTCGAAATCGATCTGGTCGGTCTCCGATTTCCTTTCGGCAATTCGCATATAACGGGTGTGTGGGTCAGCATCCACAGCAAAAAGATAAAAATTGCCCTTTACCCTCAGCGATTCAATTTCACCAGGAGTGCGGATACTCTCAATTACACAGTTTTTCCCGGTAAGCCGGGCTTCCTCAAACAGGCAGTCGACAATATAGCTGGGCGAATGTTTTGCCCTGAGGTCGTTGGCAACAACTACCATACTGTCGCGGTTTACGGGCATACCCCGCTTTTCTATCTCGCGACGGATAAACCCCCGTACCGGGAAATGCGCAAATTCACGCTCTTTCACCAGAAATTCCACAATGGTTCCCTTGCCTGCACCCAGAGTGCCCGTTATGCCTATAATTAACATGATAATCTGCTTGTTTCAATATGCAAAGGTATGAATTGGGGAGATTGGTTTGAGATTTGCCTATAGTAGAGGATAAGGTCAGATGTAAAGCTGAGCCTGAAAGGATTTGTGATAGGACCGGAATCCCAAAGCCGCGGATGCAATGTACACATCGAAAACCGGTATTAGTTGATCCCGGATATTAGTCATTATGCTTTCCTGTTTATTTGATTGTTTTATTACAGGTTCTCTCTATGATTCCTCCGTGATTACGCTATGACAGGTCCGTTAAAAATAGGACTTGAATGGTAGTTGATACGGAGTTGGTATGGAGTTAATACGGAGTTGATACGGAGCTGGTACGGAATTAATACGGAATTAATACGGAGTTAATACGGAGTTGATACGGAGTTGATACGGAGTTGGTGCAAAATTGCTATGGAGCAGCAGATGATTTATACCTTCTGCTATAAGCAAAATAGGTTTGTGCGCCTCACGCTGAGATTGAGGTCGGGGAAGGGGGCTTCCGGGCATAGCCACCGGGGAAATTGCGAATCAATTGCCGGGAATTGAATCGTGAAACCGGAAAACGGAATCCCGGTTTCTCCTGCTACCTTATTCCTGGTCAGTACAACAGCTTGTTGTAGGGATACCGTACAATATGGATATCGTGAACGGTTCTGTAAAGTGCTTCTTTGAACTCTTCGAAGTGCAGTTTTTTGGTGGCGGAGATAAATTGGGCCGGACTGTTAACCCGGGCAATCCAGGTGCGTTTGAGTTCGTCGAGGGTTACGTTTTCACGGGTTGAGGGACTCAGGTCGGTTTCGTCTTTTTCGACGAACGTATAGGCATCCACTTTGTTGAAGACCATCATCACAGGTTTATCGCCGGCCTTGATTTCAGCAAGGGTTTGATTTACCACCTCTATCTGATCCTCAAAGCCCGGATGTGAAATGTCGACTACATGCAGCAGGAGGTCGGCTTCACGCACTTCATCCAGGGTAGATTTAAAGGATTCTACCAGTCCGTGCGGGAGTTTGCGGATAAACCCAACGGTATCGGTGAGCAGAAACGGCAGGTTCCCGATCACCACTTTGCGAACCGTGGTATCAAGGGTGGCAAAGAGTTTATTTTCTGCAAATACATCCGATTTGCTCAACAGATTCATCAGGGTTGATTTGCCCACATTGGTGTAGCCGATCAGGGCAACCCTCACCAGTCGCTCACGTCCCGAACGCTGGGTGATTTTCTGCTTGTCGATGTCTTTCAGTTTCTCCTTCAGCAGGGCTATTTTATCGCGGATAATACGACGGTCGGTTTCTATTTCCTTTTCACCGGGACCGCGCATGCCAATACCTCCGCGCTGTTTCTCGAGGTGCGTCCACATACGCGACAGTCGTGGCAGCAGGTACTGGTACTGAGCCAGCTCAACCTGGGTGCGGGCCGTTGCAGTACGTGCCCGGCGGGCAAATATGTCCAGAATCAGGGTAGTACGGTCAAGTACCTTGCACTCCAGCTCCTTTTCAATGTTGCGAAGCTGCGACGGACTTAGTTCATCATCAAAAACAACGGTACCAACCTTTTCAACGGTAATGAACGCCTTTATTTCTTCCAGCTTCCCCGATCCGACAAAGGTGCGTGTATCGGGTTTTTCCAGCTTTTGAATAAAGCGTCTTACAGCCGTACCTCCTGCCGTTTCGAACAGGAATTCCAGTTCATCAAGGGTTTCATGAACCCTCGCCTCATCCTGACGAAAGGTAATAAGTCCGACAAGTACAGCCGTTTCCGTAATATGGGTGATTTCGATCATGCGATGATTTTAGCGGGTGCAAAGATAATGGAAATGTAAGCATGGCAGTATGTTGCCGGTAAAGGAGCTTTTATGCGGGAGGCCCGGGGCAGTAAGTCCGGTAACTGCTGCTCCGCAGACGGGCTGCTACTGTTGTTCGCCCCTGTTCATTACATTGGTTTGTATCTGAATGGACTGCTCATGCACAAGCTGAAGCAGGGCAGCCAGGAAACGGTTGTCAAGCCCGGCTTTATTGCCCTTTTTTATGCGGTCGGCAAACAGCTCTTTCCAGCGTTGCAACTGAAGTATGGTGATGTTATGGGCATATTTGTACCGGCCCATCTCCTGGGCAATGTTCATGCGTTTTGCCAGCAGCCGGATCATTTCATAATCGATCAGGTCGATCTCATGCCTGAGCTCTTCCAGATTGCGTTCAAATTCGCGGCTTCCTTTCTGCTCCCGTAAGATCAGATGATGCAGGATTTCTCCAAGGGTTTCCGGTGTAACCTGCTGCACGGAATCGGTCCATGCCTTGTCGGGATCGGGATGCGTTTCCACCATCAGCCCGTCCATCTCCAGATCCATTGCCTGTTGCGAAACCTGTTGTATCAGCGTCCGGTTACCGCTGATATGGCTGGGATCACACAGTATGGGGAGCCCCGGCATCTGACGCATAAGGTCGATGGGAATCTCCCATAACGGAGCATTACGGTATTGCGTTTTTTCCGACTGATAAAATCCCCGATGGATAGCTGCGAGACGGGTAATGCCATTTTTTTGCAGACGTTCAATGGCGCCCATCCATAGTTTGAGATCCGGATTTACCGGATTTTTTACCATCACCGGGATATCTACACCGGCAAGACTCTCGGCCAGCTCCTGCATCGAAAAGGGATTAACCACCGTACGGGCACCGATCCACAATATGTCGATGCCGTGTGCCAGTGCCTCTTCCACGTGCCCGGGCCTGGCAACTTCAACCGTGGTAAGCAGTCCGGTTTCCTCTTTCACCCTTTTCATCCATACCAGCCCTGCTGTGCCAACGCCTTCAAATAAACCCGGTCGTGTTCTGGGTTTCCATATTCCGGCACGAAATACTTTTACTCCGGGCTGTTGTGCAAGGGCATGCGCAGTTTGCAGCACCTGCGTTTCGGTTTCGGCGCTGCACGGACCAGCAATCACCAGCGGGCGGTGGCTGCCAGGTATCCAGGTATGTAAAGGAGGGAAGTCCATTCGGTTATTTTGTGCAAAAGTAACAATTATGAGGCCCCGCTGGTTCAGTCACTGCCGCCGGACTTACGCAACGGCCTTCGTGTTTTGCCCGCGAAGCGGTAAACAAGCAGTCCGGCAGCAAGGCTAATCACAATCAGTAAAGAAATAAAAATCAGGCGTTTTTGTTGCTTCTGTTCCTGATTGTAACGCACAAGCAATGCACTGGCGTCCTGCAGATCCGAATCCAGGGATTCACGAATGCTTCCCAATACCTGAAGCCGGGCCTGCATCCGGTTTACGAGCAGAGAGTCACGAAGCATCCGGTATCTGACATTGTAACGGGCCGCTTTCACCGGATTTCCTTTTGTTTGCAGGTACACATCCAGGCTGTGATATGCTTCGAGCCGCTCCGCAGCGGAAGGGGAGGTTGTTTTTCTGATCAGCGCCGGCAGTACATAATCGGGTTGGCTTACCGGCTTCTTCCGGGGCTTCAGGGATGCCAGTCCGGCAAGCGAAAGGTTTTCAGCCTGGGAGTCGCCAATCGTTTCAGAGATAAGAAGGGACTGGCTGAAATAGGTGCGTGCTGCCGCTGTATCCAGATTTTCGGAGGCTATCACCCCCAGATTGTAGGCGATCTGAAGCATACCCTGCCCTCCCGTGGCGGTATTTTTTGAAAGAGAAAGAGCCTCTTCGTAATTAAACCTGGCCGAGTCGGAAAGGCCCTGCCTGAAGTACGAATCGCCGATCGATTTGTTGAGCGAAAAGAGCAATGCCGGACTTCCCCATTGTTTGTAAAGCGCAAGGCTTTGCTTCAGGTATTTTCGCGAATCGGAATACATGCCCTGTCGTTCGTACAAATTGCCCAGGCTTGCCAGCGTATGTGCCCTGAGGCGTGTATTGCCGGTCTTTTCTGCAATTTCTGCCGCTTCCTGATAATACTGCACTGCATCCCCCTCTTTCCCGTTACGGTCATAAACGGTTCCGATTCCGGCCAGGTTGCTGGCTATCCCCGTGCTGTCGGCTGCCTGCCTTCGTAATTCGAGCGAAGCCCGGTACCGGTCAATCGCCCGATCAGGCTCTTCACGCTCCAGTGCCTGTCCGATGATTGTATGTGCCATAGCTGCTCCCAGCGGCTCATTCCCTTTCAGATACCAGGGAATAGATTGCTGCAGGTTTTCAACAAAGCCTTCGGTGTTGTTAACCGACTGCTCGGCAAGAGCCTTGTTCAGGTATCCTACGGCAACGTATCTGTAATTTTCTGTTCGTAAGGCAAACGCAATCAGACTGTCGGCAGCAGCTCGCGCCGAGTCGGCCTGCTTTTCGTAAAGAAATTTCTCGAAATGGCTTTCCAGTGCAACAATCCTTATGGAATCGGATATTTTAACAGAATCAGCATCCTGCCCCGAAACGGTCCGGGTGAAAAAAAAGACCGCTAAAATCAGCAGGGTAACGGAATTCCATCGTTGCAGCAGTAGTCGAAATTCCGTTTGGTTCAGGTGCATAGTCTGTAATGTATCGCTGATTTATACTTGCTGTAAAGTTATGTCATCCAATACGTACAAAAATATAAATTCCGGATGATTTTCCGCTCAGCCCGAATGCGGTAAATCAAAAGCGGTGCTGTTCGTCCGGTCATAAAAACAACACATCCTGAAAAACGGACGCAGTTGCCGTATCAAAAGGAACCACAGCAAAATTGTTACAGCAAATTGTGTATTTGCGGATGTTTCACCACCTGTAAACTTCCGGGAACCCGGATTATTCGTTAAATGGTGTGCTGGTTTATCACATCGGTATTACGATCAGGTCATTAAAAACCAAATATTTATCAGAAAAAATAATCCGTACGGGTTAAAGATTTATCCATAAAATGTGACTCGTTGGTTCC
>DJVU01000053.1 GCA_002441345.1 Bacteroidales bacterium UBA6248 | reverse complement strand
TCTGGTGCATTGCTGATCAGCTCTCCAACTCCCAGACTCGCTACCAGCTGAGGCAGAACCACCGACAAATTGAATAAGCCCATGTATAATCCCATTCTCGACTGAGGAACCTTCTGCGACATAATGGCGAAAGGCAGACTGATGGTTGCCGACCAGCCTATCCCGATAACTGCCATAAAGGCATATATCAGATACTGTGAATGTCCGTAAAGGAAAATTAACAGATATCCTGCCGACATCAGTGCGATTGCTGTGGCATGTACTTTAACCCGCCCGTAACGCGCGGCCAGAGGTAGAAGTACCAGAACCGGGATAATGGCGGCAATCAGGTTGATTGTGAAAAAACTCCAGTTTACGATGTCGCCCAGCATTTTACTGCTCAGGCCAGGGATGGTATCCTGAACATACGCATACATATAAATAAACATGGTTTGTACGCCAATCCAGGTAAAGGAGTGTGCAGCGAGGACTTTTTGAAATCCGGTCCTGCCATCTTTCTCCCTGTTAATCCCGCCTTCTTTTTTTATCAGTGCTTTCGCGATGAGGATAACGGTGAGCCCGAGGGCGAATAATTCCACCAGATGCCATGGTACGGGTGGGAGTCCCGTTAAACGCACTATCATTGCATAAACTGCATACAGCAGAAATCCCCACAGCGGTTCAATAATCATCAGCATATTGAGCAAAGATCCTTCTCCGTCGTCTTTTTTTGGCTTTGGTTCAGCCCTTGTGCCGGTGTCGGAATCCTGTTCTCCAAGTATCCTGGGCTCTTTGATAAAAAACGGGGGGATTACAGAAAACAGCAAAACCAGAACGGCTCCCGAATAAATAAGTATGTAATTGTTAAGGGTTGCGCCAATAAAATAGGCCAGTACGCCAAAAGAACCCGAAACCGTTTGCATCCAGGTATAACCACGGGTGCGGGATTTCCCTTCGGGTGTTACGTCGGCAATGATGGAACGTGTGGGATTGAAACTGACGTTGATCGCCAGATCCAGGGTAAGAGCCACTACTATGGCAATTCCCAGTATGCCTCCGGTATTCAGTGTCTGGCTGATGACCCCTATGTTGGGAAGCGCCAGCAACATCAGTGCCGCCAGCACTCCTCCGATAATGATGAACGGTCGGCGCCGCCCGTTCCAGAACCAGACTTTATCGCTGATAACACCTATAATAACCTGGCCGATAATGCCGGCCAGCGGACCTGCCGCCCAAACCAGCCCGACATCGTGAATGTCGAGCCCGTACTGTGTGCTTAAGATCCAGCTTAGTGCGGCAATCTGAACCGAAAGCGCAAAACCCATTGCCGTGGCCGGCAAACTGAGCAGCGCGTAAAATGAATTGGAAAGCTTTTTCTGGATGTGTAGCATGTTCATTTCCTTTGTTGATGCGTATTGCTCCGGTATTCGTTCACACACTTACAGCCTGCGATACGGTGCCTGCCGTTCCAGTTAAAATTAAGGATTTTTTTTTCCGTGCAATACAAGTCATGGTGAAAGTGATGAAATTTTCACAAAAAGTATTTCATTCACGGAAAACGGCCGTTACATAATGAAAACTGTATCGGGGGATAGTTGAAGATCGGTGCGGTAATCTGACCTGTTCTTTTATAAGAGAGGAGTTCTACCTGCTTTCCGTTTCATATTTCAGAATGTTCTCCATCTGAGTTGAAAGGATACGCTTGGCAATAATCCGGCGGTTGCGGTCGAGAAGGAAGAGAACTGGAGATGTGTGTACGTCGTAAAGCTCTCTGAAATCTGGCGTTACGCTGTAGTAGCCGTTGACATTCACCCACTGTAGTTCATTATTCTTAATATAAGCTTTCATGTCTTTCCAGGAGGTGTCCATACAAACGGCATAAACCTCCAGGGTATATTTCTCTTTGTTTGCTGCGTAGAAATCCCGAAGCTGAGGGGTTTCTTTTTTGCAGTGGCTGCAATCGGGATCCCAGAAGTAGATAATAATGTAGTCGGCAGGCAGGCGGTGCAGTGAGACGGGATTGTTCAGGGTGTCGAGTAAAATCATTTCCGGTGCTGTTTTGCCTATAAGTAACGGCCTCAGCGTATTGGCCCGCTTAATCAGATTTTCTTTTACGGTTACATTCATCCATTTCATTCGGGGATCCTGGTACCAGTTGTCGGCCAGGTGTACAAAAATGGCATCGTAACCCATGATTTCGGATGATTCATATTTTACGGTGAAATACCATACCAGGTATTTGAAGGCCTCTTCACTGTTTCCGGTCAGCTTAAGCAGATGATCAATGGATACGATAATCGAGTCGGGGGCCGGAGAAGTGAGGCGGTTCAGATATTGTTCCACTTTGCTGTGAATAAACGGAGTACGGATCAGCCTGTCATCGGATAAATCGGCATTATCCCAGAAATGGGATTTATAATACCTGAACGGAAAGGTTGAGTCGGGTCTTCCGTTTGGTAATATGGGTGTCTGTGGAATCTTAATTTCCTGCATGGCTCTTAGAAAAAGGGCAAGAAAAGATTCAGGGTGAGAATCGATAATTCCGGAGATGGCTCGTTTCACCTCTTCATCCAGAAGGTCAAGCTGGCTTTGCAGTGCTGCAGCTGAATCGCTGTCAGGAGAAACTTTCTTTTTTTGTTCACTAAGCGATGCCTGTTGCTTCTGCTTTTCGCTCAAAAACCGTATATAATCGAAAAAGCGCTGGTTTTCATCGCTTTTTAATGCCCTGAGGCTTGCAGGCAGAGTCTCTTTGTTGCCCGTAATGGTCAACGTCTGGCTGCCCGATACAATAAGATCAAAAAGCTTGTTTTTTGCTTCTCCCACAATAAGATACATACCTTCCGGTAATGGTTCCTTTCCTGTAAATACATAAGCTTTTTGTCCATTCGCCCAGGCAGTATCAACCACAAATTGTTTGTCGCCGGAATAGGTAGCCAGAAGCAGCAGACTGTCGGACAATCCTTCAAGTTTAACGGTTATGCGGTATTCTTTTTGTGCCACAGCGGCACTGACAAATAAAGGAATGGTAAGTATGAAAAAAAAACGACGGAATATTGCAGATCTCATCTTGAAATAATGTACTTTAGATGTGCAAACTTACTGATTTTTCATGAAATGTGGAGCCGGTAAGAAAACTTCAAAGAGTTGCCGGCCAATGTGACGGACAGATAAACATGTAGTATTATTCTGCTGGTTTGTTTGTAAAGCAATGATAACCCTGACGTTGTAATTTAGGCCAATGCCCGGGCAGTATAGACTCATTTATTCAAATTTCGCTCGTTTTTTCGGGCAATGCAGAATTCCATTAGTAAAACGATGTAGAAACTCCAACGTATGAAATCTAATAAACACTTGATTTTGATTGTCTTCGTCATGGTAGTTCTTCCCCTTTCGGGGATGGTTTACGGAAATGAACTCTTTCAGCAAAGGTCCGTATACACTGAAAAGTACCGGTCGCTGAAGGATACCATGACCATAAGAACCTGGAAGAATATGAAGGAGATGACCGACAATCTGGAAGCTCTGGTGCTTCTCGACGAAAGGATCATTGACTCACTTCGTCGGAAGTCTGTTCAGGATTCAGCGCTTATTTCGGAGCATGAATTTCTGACGAAACGTTACCAAAGCGTTGAAGCTGAAAGAGATATACTAAAATCGAGAACGCAGAACGACATGCAGATGATGTTGTATCTGAAAGCGGCTGTCGGACTGCTGCTGTGCGCTTTGGTGGTTCTGATCTACATTCTGATCAGCAGAGCTAATCCCGGTCTTAAAGCACGAAAGGAAGCCGGGCATTATGCTGCACTTTTTGAGAGTAAAAGGCAGGAAACAGAATTGCTCATTGAAGAGCTTCAGAGCATACGGCAGCGCGAAATAGGCCTGCGCGAGGAGCTGGAAAACGGGATGCAGGTCTACCAGGATAAAATGCAGATTCTAATGGAGAAATGCCGGGTCATTGAAGAAGAGAACAACCGGCTGGAGCAGGAACTCACAGGCGACAGAATCGATGGTACCATCAGTTGGGCTTCTAATGATGAAAGTGCCGTGGCGGAATCTGCTCTAAACCGGAAGATTGAAAGCCTGGCCGGGGAGCGCGACAAACTTCTGAAATTGAATGAGGAATTAAGCAGGGATCTGGAAGAAGAAAAAGAGAAGCGGGCACAGCTGATCGAACGCATAAAGGCGGCAGCCGGGAATCTGAAGCGTCAGGGCTGATAGGTTGGCTGTTCGTTATCCTCAGAACTGAGGGCAGGGCAGGGGTCCTGACGGAATGTTCCTGAGCGGAAGAAGTATAAATCGCATACCCATTGTCAGTATCGTATAACGATCGTTAACCGAAGTGCTGCCCGCATGCGCATCCAGCTTGTCATCGATAGTGAGGCGGTATGCAAAGTCGCCCCGCAGCGACCAGCGTTCGTTAATACGGTAACTTAAGGAAATTCCTGCCGGAAAAATTACTTTGCCTGCCGGAAGTCCGTGCTTACCGCCAGTCTCATTTCTGCCGATTGTTTCCACAATGCTTTGATCCGACAGATTCGATTTGGTTACCCTGTATGCAATCATCCCTGTTCCTGCCATTGCATAGACACCGGTTCTGAATTCCAAATTCGGAAATAAAAGTTTTGTGAAATTCAGATAGCCGTTTGCCGAGCATTCCAGAAATGTGCCGTTGAATGCAAGTCCGAGCGAGGGATTACTGCCTTTTAAGCTTCCTTTTGTAAGGTTTAATTCCGCAATAATATGTCTTGTAAGGTGTTTACCGGCGGATATGCCGGCTGCAGCACTGCTTTCGTGGGACAGCTTCTGCATTGGACTGTAATCGTGAATGCTCAGATCACCGAAAAAAGAAGTCACCCCTGCATTTAATCCTCCGAACCAGCCTTCATCCGGAGTATAAACCACTGGTTGCCCGATCAGAATGAACGGGGATAAGAAGACAAAAAACAGGCACTTTTTCAGCATTATTACTGGCCTTTCGTATCGTGGTTCAGAAGCTTCTTACCGGCTGCAGTCAGTGCGAAAAGTTCATCTCACCGGCTTTAACTCCTGTATCCAGGAAATTCTCTGAAGGAGGAACCGGACAGCTGTACCTTTTATTATAAACGCAATACGGGTTATATGCTCTGTTGAAGTCGAGCGTGACTGTTTCTTCATCATCACAGCGAAGGTCGAGATACCGGCCGCCCCCATAACTTTCTTCGCCTGAGGTGCGATCGGTAAACGGCAGAAACAGGTAGTTTTCATACCCCGGTTTTTTCATAAGATCAACGTTTTGAAAAACAGTAAGGCTGAATTGCCGGCCTTTGTATTCAAAATGGGCTTTACCAAATACGATATACAGAGGAAGACGGGCGGTGGTAGTCTGCATCCGTATGGTATCGGATTTGCTGAATCGCTCCAGGCGGGCATTAATTATCCATTTCTTTGCCGGTTTAAAGTATGCCAGCCCGCGAAACGTTTCCCGGTCTTCATCTGAAAGCGGAGAATCTTCCTGACTCAGGAACTCCGCATCTTTACCGGCTCTTTCTTTCAGGAGTTTTGAGCGATAGTCGCTGAAGGAGATTTTCTGGGCATTCGCTGCCGGCGAAACCATCAGCAATGCGGAGAGAATCCAGAATGAAAACTGTTTGAACATACTTACGGTATTAGCACCGGCAAAATTAACCTTTTTTATTACGCCATATATTGTCGGTATGTTATGTGGAATAGTGTTCCGCTATGCGTGACAGGCTTATTTTTCAAATTGCCGAAACTACCCGGCTGTATTATTTGTTAATAGAATAAATCAGTAACAAGAAGTTTATGGATCTCTCATCATTCCGGATGGATTACACGAAAAGTGTCCTCAGCGAGCGTGAAGCAGGCAGTGAACCCTTTCATTTGTTCGGAGCCTGGCTGGATGAAGCTGTCAGGGAGGAGGTTGTTGAACCCACCGCTATGGTATTGTCGACTGTATCTTCTTCCGGGATGCCTTCGTCGCGCATTGTTCTTTTGAAAGGTATAACGGATGGACGGCTGGTTTTTTATTCCAATTACAACAGCCGCAAGGGGAGGCACTTGTCTTCAAATCCTTCCGCCTCCCTGCTCTTTTTCTGGGGCGAGCTGGAGCGTCAGGTTCGATTCGAAGGAAAGGTAAGCCGTTTGCCGGAAGCCGATTCGGATGATTATTTCAATACACGTCCATACGAAAGCCGGATAGGTGCTCTTGTGTCGCAGCAAAGCATGGTAATACCGGGCAGGGAAGAGCTGGAGTCGCATTACCACATGCTTTATGAGCAGATGAAAGACAAGCCGGATGTCGTTCGCCGGCCGGCAAACTGGGGCGGATATGCTTTTGAACCCCGCATGGTTGAGTTCTGGCAGGGCCGGAGCAACCGTCTTCACGACCGTATACGGTTTCGTCTGATAGAAGGAGATTGGCTGAAGGAGCGGCTGGCACCCTGAGATCCGGAAGTTATTCCATGCTAAGGACAGGGTCTGGCAATGCCCCTGTCTCAGCTTAAATATATGTGCTTCTGTTCACTTGTCAGGGGAAGCCTCTCTTTTCAGATCTTCGATCAGTTTGTCAATTTCCTCTTCGGTGTAGTTTTTGTCGAAAGCCAGCTCTTCGATGGTGCCCCACACCGGTTCGCCGCATAGGATGCACTGAAGTCCCCGGTCGGAAAGCAAAGGGATGGCAAACGGATAGCTGCTGATCAGTTCTTCTACAGGAAGGTGTCGGGTTATTTCCGGTTTCATGGCATTTTACGAGGGCTGATGTTCTTTTCGCAGCAGGTCGTTGATGGTTTTTACCGGATTAAAGGTTACGATTGGCACTTCCACAAATACTGTAATCCAATCGGCCATTGCCCCGTTCCAGAGTCCGGGGAGCTCCTGCGCTTTCAGTTCGCGGCCGTCTTTCGATTTCACCGAAATAAATCCCGTTGACGGATCAACAAAGTCGGGCAGGTTAAACTGTTCGTCGTTGTAATTTCTAACGTAACATACGAGGTCAACGGGATTGAAATGCGTTGATTTGCTGAAAATATCCTTTTGTGCGGTATTTCCGAGGTCGATCTGCGATGATTCCACGATCTGCAGCGAGACCTCTCCTTCCTGATTCCTGATCCAGAACGGTCCGCCGCCCGGCTCGCCTTCATTTTTCACCATACCGCAAATGCGGATGGGTCTGTTGAGTTTAGTATAGAGAAAGTCGATCTGTTCGATTCTGCTTAACTCATCGTAATCGGCGGGAGGCTGAATAAACAGTTTTTCCTTACAGAAATGAAGTATCTTTTTCATTTCATTGTCGCTTGCATTGCCGTCTTCCAGCTTTTCAAGGTAATCGAAGATGGTGTCTCTGAGTTCGAATAGATAACCGCCGAGAACCCGCTTAAACCGGAAGGTACTTTCCTTAAGTCTGTCGGGAACAATATTGTCGATGTTTTTAATAAAAATCACTTCACCGTCCCTGTCGTTCAGGTTTTCGATAAGAGCTCCGTGTCCGCCCGGCCTGAAGATGATGGTATCGTCGCTGTCTCTGAACGGTTTATTTTTCGAATCAACAGCAATGGTATCGGTTGAGGATTTCTGGATTGAGAAGGTTAATTCGTAAATAACGTCGAAGAGGGCTTCGTACTTGTCTTTAACCTGGTTGATTTCCTCGATAAAGCGATCGGCATGTTCGGGCGATACGGTAAAATGTATGGCAACCCGGCCGTCTTTATTCTGACCGTAGTTGGCGCCTTCAACAAGGTGTTCTTCCATGGCCATGCGTGCTCCGTCGTCGTAGTTGTGAAACTTCAGCAATGCTTTGGGCAGCAATGCATATCCAAGCCCCTTCTCGTCCAGGAGATAATCTATTATTGTAGCGTAATCGTTTTTTTTCAGGCAATCTTCCAGACTGGCATCTCCCGATTTCATGGATTCCTTAAGGTCGGAATAAAAGGCAAACTTCCGGATGTTTTTGATAAAGTTATAGGCGGAATTAAAACCCTTGTCGTTTTCGATAAGTGCTTGAATATCGGTCGATTTCCGGCACTCATCCCTGAATTCGAAAAGTGTTTTAAACATACGGCTTGCGGCACCGGAGGCCGGTACGAATTTCAGGATTTCATACGATTCAACGTATTTGTCGTAAAATGCAACCAGCTTATCGGCTTCTGCTTCCGTAAATTTCCGGATACCGTGTCCGGGAGTTGCAGGAGCAACAAGATCCATATAGGGAAACCCGTTTTTAAAATTCTCAATTTGCTGTTCTATGGTTTCAATATCAATTCCTTTAGCCTGAAATTGCTTAATGTCGCTGGGTGTAAACATATACCGTGGATTTTTAGTTAAAGCCCCTGCTTTCTGCAGCATACTAAAAGGCTTCCTGCTACAAAAATAGTCAAATACACATGTAAAACCAACAGAGGATTCAACATATGGTGAAATGCCTGTGCGGGACGAGAATCTGCCTAAAAAAGCATGATAGTCCCTTTAGCGGATCCGGTACCGTTATTTGTTCATAAGAAGATGTACCGTATAGCCGATATATGCCAGGAAAAGCACGATTCCTTCTTTCCGTCCAATTTTCCTTCCTTTTCCCGTGAATACAAACATAAACATCAGAATGCTGGCAATTATAACCACCAGTATATCAATGTTGGAGTGGTCATTAAACTGAAGGGGCTTTATAGAGGCACTCGTTCCCAGAATCAGGAACAAGTTGAAAATATTCGATCCGACCACATTTCCGATGGCAATTTCGCTGTTTTTTTTAATTGCGGCTACTACACTGGTGGCGAGTTCGGGCATCGAAGTCCCGGCGGCTACGATTGTAAGTCCTATCACCGATTCACTCACTCCCATTCTGGTAGCAATGTCAACTGCTCCGTCAACCAGAAACTGCCCGCCAATAACCAGTCCTGCAAGCCCGAATATTATCATTGCTGTAGCCAGGGGCAAGGGATAAATTTTTCGGGTGGGTTCCATCAGCGGGCCGGATTGTTTTGCCAGCACAAAGGTATAGGCCATGAATATGGAGAAGAAACCAAGCAGCACGAATCCGTCGGCACGTGAAATTTCATTATTCGGATAACCGTCAATCATCACATCGTTCGCCATAAAGGCAACAACGATGATTGCAAGCAAACTAAACGGAATCTCTTTCCATACCGTGTTGTTTTTTACACTTACCGGCATAACAATGGCTGTGATTCCCAGGATTACGAGAATATTGAAAATATTACTGCCCAGCACGTTGCCGATGGCGATATCGGTATTTCCATTAAACGAGGCTATAAGGTTAACGGCAAGCTCGGGAGAGGAGGTTCCGAATGCAACAACGGTCAATCCGATAACCAGGTCGGAGATGTTCAGCCTCCTGGCAAGAGACGAGGCTCCGTCAACCATCCAGTTTGAACCAAGTATAAGCAAAACTAATCCGCTAATCAACAGCACATAGCTCATATATTTACTCTTTTAAGTATGCAAATGTAACACTTTCATTGGTTAGGGTGTGTTTCATTTATCATGAAAGGCCTCCGGCCTTTTTTCGAAAAAGGCTGCAGGTAACTTACGAAGAAATTGCCGCAGTTCATGTTTTTGGTTGAATGAAGGTATACGTTGATTTAAATTGCCTGTTACGAACAGCATGTCCATTGTTAAGGCAGATAAGTGTTTGGTATATAGACCCTTTTCGGGATGCAGTCAGGGATTGGGGCCCGGGATTTATAATTTCCTGAGGTATTTTACGACCTTGTTCAGGTCAAAATCCTGTTCAGCGTCAAGTATCAGTGCATCCGTGATATAAGCGGGCAATTCTCCGTATTGCCGATAGCTGTCCCAGATATGATTAATATACCAGTCTGGTTCTTCACCCCATCTGAGATCGTTTTTTTTACGCTTTTCAAATTCTTCTTTCCCGAGGGTAAGAAAAATATGCCGGTTGAAAAGGCGGTTGAGCCGCTCATCGGCAAAAGCCAGAAGTCCTTCTACAATTACATGTTTTCCGCTTTCCAGAGCTTTCGATACATCGGAAAACAATCTGTCCCAGTCGATAGAGTCGGGTGTTTCCCAGTCGATGTGGTCGTTTATAAGAGGCAGAAGGTCGCTGGCATGCACGTAATCATCCTGGCAAAGGAGCCCTGAATCCGGAAGTATTTCCGAGATCATGGCGGCAAGGAAGGTTTTTCCTGACCGGCTAACCCCGCCGATACCGATGCAAAGGGGAGTTTCAAAAAAAAAATCTGAAGAAGCAGAGGAGCCAGGATTCATTAAAATGTTGCTTATGAAATTGTTGGGCAAACATAACAGGAAAGCCATTAAGAGGCAAGAAAAAAAATGTTTGGGGTGTTGCAGAACGAATAAAAAAAGTTATACCTTTGCGCACTCAATTGCCCAGGTGGTGAAATTGGTAGACACGCCAGCTTGAGGGGCTGGTGTCCTTAAGGATGTGCAAGTTCGAGTCTTGTCCTGGGCACAAAAATCCGAGTAAGTTCGGTGGCAGTCGGCAGACTGCATTTTTTTACGAATAATTTTGCCCGGATGGCGGAATTGGTAGACGCGCTAGTTTCAGGGACTAGTGTACGAGCGTACGTGCAGGTTCGAGTCCTGTTCCGGGCACCGAAAACTTCGATAATCATTTGTAATAGAATGTTTTATCGAAGTTTTTTTTATGTTTCCGCTTGATGGTGTCAAAACAGTGTGCATTCTTTTCCGCCTGCTCCTGCCTTCTATTTACTTTATGCCTGTATTCTGTTAATCGTACGAGGGGTATACCTGTGCTTACTCCCCAAACCGGTACCCGATTCCGGATTCGGTAATCAGAAGTGAGGGTTTTGCCGGGTTATCCTCAATTTTTTTGCGAAGCTGCGCTACAAAAACCCTGAGATATTGTGTTTGACCGGTGTATCCGTAACCCCAGACTTCCTTTAGTATGTACTGGTGGGTCAGCACTCTGCCGCTGTTACGGGCGAGCAGAGCCAGCAGCGAAAATTCAGTAGCGGTAAGTTTCAGGATTTCGCCCTTTTTGCGAGCCGTATAGCTTGTGAGATCTATCGACAGAGAGCCGGCTTCTATGCATGTGGTGTCACTTTTATCATCTCCTACCCTGAGAGCAGCCCGTATTCTGGCCAGCAGTTCTCCGGTACGGAAAGGCTTTGAAAGGTAATCATTGGCTCCATTGTCGAGGGCTTCAACAACATCCGCCTCAGAATTTCTCACAGATAGTACTATTACCGGTTTAGAATACCATTCCCTCAGTTTCTTCAGCAATTCCTGGCCATCGATATCGGGAAGCCCAAGGTCGAGAATAATTGCGGATGGATGATGAGTAGCCGCATCAACAAGTCCGTCCTTTCCGTTAGAGGATGCGATGGTGTGGTATCCGCTGGCTTTCAGGGTAATTTCGAGCAGCCTACGTATCTGAAGTTCGTCATCAATAATCAGAATTGTTTCATCCTCAGTCATTTTTAATTGCTTTAAAAGTTTGTATTTCCGGTTTGCCTGAAGGTATCTGAAGCTTAAAGCAGGCGCCGCCATCCGGATGATTTCCGGCAATCAGTGTGCCGCGATGCGCTTCGGTAAATCCTTTGGCTATCGAAAGCCCAAGACCCAATCCCCCTGTCTTGCTGCCACTTGCTCTGTAGAATTTTTCAAACAGGTGCGGAATATCCGCTTCGCTGAACCCCGGTCCGTGATCGACTAATTCCAGCAGCAAATATTCACCTTCCGATGCAGCCTTCAATTCTATTACGGAAGCTACCGGTGCATATTGAGCTGCATTGTACAGGAGATTGTAAAGCACCTGCTCCATAAGGCCGAAATCCATAAATACAGGAGGCATACTGTCAGGAATCCGGATGCTTAGGGTGAAAGGTCTCAGCTCGTCTTCCAGATCTCCGGTTACTTTATTAACAAGGTCGTTGATGTCGTGCCAGTCTGGTTTTACCGAAATACGTCCGCTTTCAAGCCTCGACATATTTAAAAGATTTTCTATCAAGCGGTTTAGACGGCGGGATGCAGTAAAAATCTCACTGAAAAGTTCTTTCTGCAAACTGCTTTCCGCCGGAACATTCAATATTGAGTCGGAAGCCCCCATTATGGCAGCAACCGGAATTCTTAATTCATGCGATATAGTGTTGAAAAGCGTTTTGTACAACCTGTCCGATTCAGCCAGAAATTGAGCCTTTCGTGCAAGCTGGCCCAGAAATTCTCTTTCCAGGGCATTTGATATTTGAGCTGTGAAAGTTTCCCGAAAGGAAATTTCTTCCTCCGACTCCTTCATGCTATTCTTTATAAGCATAATGCCGGGATTTATACGTGTGCCCCGGAGAAGTATCATTGTTTCGTTGCCTGGCAAAATACCTTGCTTTATTTTACTGTCCGGATCGGTTTTATTGAAAAATGATTCCGCCATTTCTTTTTCAATGGCAGTTAAATGCCGTATTTCCGTCCCCCTTGCATTGGAATCGAGATTTCCTTCACCATCCTGAAGTATAAAAAATGCATTAATCCCGAATTGTTCCCAAATTTTGTTCACGGCAATTGCGATTACCTCCTGAATATTCCCGGCTCCCGACAAATCCCGACTCAGAGTAAATAAAGCATTTGTACGTATCTCCCGCTCCCTTGCCAGCATTTCCTGGTGCCGGATGCGGGATGTCATAACTCCGCTGACTAATGCGATAATGAAAAAAAGGCCAAAGATCAGAATATCCTCCATCTTGTCGATGTGAAACGTTAAATGCGGAGGTATGAAAAAGAAATTCCACGTAAGTGCACTCAGGGCAGCCGCCAAAAGTACGGGACCAACGCCCAGAAAGGTTGAAAGCAAAAGAACCACGAAAAGAAGAATATACGATACAATATGGTAGTGCACCGAGTTGCTGAGAGGCGAACAAAGCAGCACGGCAAGGCCGGTGATAATTACGGAAGCATAGTATTGTGAAAAACCTGATCTGCTGCTGATCAGAATCCTGTTCAAGGTATTAGGCTTCGGAAGTTTTCCGTTTTTCTTCATTTGCCGGTGGATTTATTTTGAAATGTCTTTCCCAGTATACGTTAGCTTGTTCTATACCCTGGAACATTTTTCGCTGTTTTTTTATGAACCGATCCAAAGTTAGCGATAATCACAGGTGTTATTTCGTTCATACCTTCCAGTAATTACGGGAGAACAAAATTATTACAGTATATATTTCAAGTCTCCCCGTAATCATCAGAAACGACAGAACCAGTTTGGCAGCATCGGGCAGGTGTGCAAAATTACTTGCCGGGCCAACGGATCCGATGCCCGGACCTATTCCTGCCATACAGGTAGCTACCGATCCTGCCGCAGTGCTTACATCAATACCCAGCAACACCAGACTTATACTCCCAATTGCAAATATCAGAAGATATACCGCTATGAAAGTTAAAACCGAATTATTGCTCTCCTCGCTCAGTACCTTACGGTTTAAACGAACGCTTAATACTGCATTAGGAGAATTTAAACGCGTAAAAATTAGTTTAACATTCCTTAGGGCAATCAGATGTCTGACCATTTTTATTCCTCCGGCCGTTGAGCCGGTACTTCCGCCCAAAAACATGGAAAGGAAAAGAATCATCCAGGCATAAACCGGCCATTGCAGGTAATCGGCCGTTGCAAAACCTGTGCAGGTAATTATAGAAATAGTCTGAAAAAAACCTTCCCGAAAAGCCGGTTCTAACGGAATTCCGGCATCAATCACCAACGCTCCTGTGATTATCAGTGCTGTTATGCATACCACCGACAGGTAAAAACGAAATTCATCGTTTTGCCTGATTCTGGCAAAGTCTTTTTTTATCAGGAGGTAATGAATGGTAAAGTTTGTTCCGGCTAACAGCATAAATATCATTATAACATATTGAATATATGGAGAATAACCGGCTATGCTGGTATTTTTAGGGGAGAAGCCTCCGGTAGCAATGGTTCCAAATGCATGGCAGGTGCTTTCAAAAAGATTCATTCCACCAAGCAGTAAAAGGATTATCTCAATGATTGTAAGTCCGGTGTAGATGACCAGCAGCCTTTTACCGATTGATTTAACCCGTGGGCGGATCTTTTCCTGCAAGGATGATTCCATTGTAAACAGGTTGTAACCACCGATTTTCAGGTGCGGCATTATAATTATTACCAGTACAATAATTCCTATCCCGCCTATCCAGTGAGTCAGACTTCTCCAGAAGAGAATGGACAGTGGCAATGATTCAATGTCTGTCAAAATGGAAGCACCTGTAGTAGTAAACCCTGAAACCGATTCAAAGACAGCATCCGTAAAATCGGGAATTGAGCCTGATGCCAGATACGGAAGACAACCTGTTAAACTCATCAGTATCCACGAAAGTGTGACGGCCAGACAGGCTTCCCTTCGGTTCATAGGCGACTGTTCGTGGTCCCCGGAAAGTGTTTTCAGCAATATTAAACCAATTAGAAGGGGAAATGCTGATGCGAGTAAAAAAGGCAGAACCGGTTCCTTCATAAAAAAAGCAAGAAGTCCGTTTAAAAGCAGAAAGACGGAAAGGATTATCAGTATAAGGCTGATAATCCTGAATATACTTTTGAATCGTAATGTTCTCATGCAGATCTTCCGGGCAGGCAGCCTGGCTGCCGTTGCCAACGGCAAATTAAGTTTGATATCCGTAAAGGCAATATCAATTCATGGCAGTGTGTGATAAAGATTTTATAAAGATTTGACGCCTTGGGTAAGGTGTACAGCCATGTTTTATTGGATATTTTTATATCTGGTTAAAGCTCCGGTCGGATCAGGATTTTCGAATTGCACAAACTCACGAAACTATGCTGTCTCAGGGTTGCAATCGTTATGTCCTGCCTGCGAACATCGCGGACTCGGTATGGATGCCATTCCGCCAGGGATAAGTCTTGAGTCCGAGATTACAGCGTTTATCGTGAGCGACTTACGGCCGCAGCGACTCGCATACCTGTTGTGCAAGGCCGGAACACTTTCCAGGGATATGAAACTGCCGGCAGACGGGGGATACACGCTTAAACGACTGATCCCGTCCGACTTTTTTCCTCAGGCCCGGCATATGGAATGCCTCGCTCTTCATCAACCGGATGAAGAAAAAATGGAGATTGTAAGGATTGGATTTACCATTCCTTCCCTGGATTGCAATTCCAGATATGTGGACTTTTTCGTTTATTTCTGTATTGTGATCAACAAAAAACCCGGCTCATGAACCGGGTTGTTTGTTGATTGTTTCAGGATTATTTAATGTCTGGATTCACCTGTACTTCGTCGATAAATAACCAGGCTTTATAGCCGGCTCCCGGCTTTCCTTCGGGGATTGTTTTACGGTTGATGCCTCTCACGCGTACGAACCGTGCGTTTTCGTTGATATCAATGATGTGGTAGTCCACCGTTTTTGCTGCCCGTGGCGTGATGATTGCCGGTTTGGAGCCATTGGCAGGTCTGAACGAATATCCGTCATCCGATAATTCGATTTCCACGTCGGTGGGCAGATGAATCCAGCTGCCCGGTTCATGAAGGAAACCAGTATTTATGCTTCGGATTAGAATTGTTTTTCCAAGATCGATCGTAAAATCGGCATCATCGCCCAGAAATCCGAGCCAGTCTTTGCGGAAGGCCGAAGGATCGCCCCGTAGACCGTCGGTCAGCGTCGGGGGGCCACTGGCAGCATAATTATGACTGTACAGTGTGTTCATAACCGGTATCAGTCCGGTAGCGTCGTTCACCGAGATGAAGCGTTCGGTTTCCCTGCGTTTCCCCTCTTTGTCAATGTTAATCCAGGCTTTAACCAGCGCCGATCCTTTGATTTCAAAGGGGGATCTGTATTTCTTTTCTTTGCCGGTGACTCCGTTTATTACCAGGGCATAGCGTATTACTGCATCGTCCAGATCCGATCTCAGCCGGGCCATCAGCCTGCCGGTCTTTTCTTCCCTGAATGTGGTAATGTCAACATTAAAGGCACTCAGGCTGTAGTTTACGTTCTTGCGATCCAGCATTTTCATATTGCGGTTAAACCTTCGGATAAAATGGTTCCAGTCCCGGCTTTCTGCTGGTGACCAGTTTACCTCAGCCAGCGCGATGGCGCGCGGATATGCCATGTATTCAATGTGTTCCGGGGTTTTTATGTATTCAGTCCATACGTTACCCTGTACGCCGATGATGTGCTTTGCCTCGTTTTCGTTAAGCTCTTCCGGCACCGGATTAAAGCTGTAGGTGTTTTTCAGCGTATTGAATCCTCCGAATGCCAGGGGTTCCACAGCCGGGTCTCCCTGGTAAAAGTTCAGATAGCAATGGCTTCCGGGCGACATAATTACATCGTGGCCCTGCCGGGCTGCCTCTATGCCGCCTTCCATTCCCTGCCACGACATTACAGTTGCTCCTGGAGCCAGACCGCCTTCCAGAATTTCATCCCAGCCTATGATCTGGCGGCCGTGACTGTTGAGGAACTTCTCGATGCGTTTGATAAAGTAGCTCTGCAGCTCATGCGAATCCTTCAGTCCGTTTTCCCTGATGCGGTTCTGACACTTTTCGCAGGCATTCCAGCGCTCTTTTGGCGCCTCGTCTCCACCAATATGGATGTACTTTGAGGGAAAAATATCCATAACCTCCAGAAGCACGTTTTCGAGGAACGCAAACACCTCATCGTTACCTGCGCAAAAGATATTTTCGTTTACCCCCCAGCGTGTCCACACCTCGTGCGGCCCTCCGGTACAACTCAGGTGCGGATAGGCTGCAAGAGCGGCAAGCGAATGGCCCGGCATTTCAATTTCAGGAATTACGTTCACGTAACGGGCAGCAGCGTATGCAACAATATCGCGTGCCTCTTCCTGTGTATAAAAACCGCCATACCGCTGGTTGTCGTCTGACTGGCTCCGGCCAACGGGTGAACTGCTTCTCCAGGCGCCAACTTCCGTAAGCAGGGGATACTTCCTGATCTCAAGCCTCCAGCCCTGATCTTCAGTCAGATGCCAGTGAAAGTTGTTGATCTTGTATGCTGCCATAAGATCGATGTACTTTTTGATGAACTCAACGGGAAAGATATGTCTGCCAACATCCAGATGCATGCCCCGGTACGGGAATCTCGGGTAGTCCGTAACAGAGCATGCCGGGATCCGCACCGACTTTTTTCCGCAGCGTTTCTTTGCCGGAGGTTCCGGCATAAGTTGCAGAAGTGACTGAAGTCCGTAAAAAACTCCATTATGCGTCGGTGATTTTATTCGGATAGAATTAACTCCTGCTTCAAGCAGGTAGCCTTCTCCGGAAGGCAGCTCAAAATGTTCATCCACTATCAGGTCGATGGTGTTTGGTTCAGCGGTGATAGTTCCTGTAATTATATTTAAAGCGTTGATATCGTATGCTTTAAGGCTCTCATTGAACCAGTCGGCAAGCCTGCCCAGCTCCTTCGATCCCGATGAAATTCGTATCACCACGGAAGGTGTAATACTGAAACTTCCTTTAAGAGGTGTAACCGAAACCGGTTGGGGTATTATTGCAATTTCTTCCGTCCGTAGCTGACCCGTTGCTGCAGTTGCAATAAACAACAGTAAGGCAGTAAGGCAGGCATTAATATTTTTCTTTTTCATAGACGTTGTTATTTACGATTTTTCAATGCTCAGTCTGCTCAGGATACGGCAGATGGCTTTGCGCATTGCCGGCAGTTGTTTTTCCATTTCCCTGAAAAGCTGAAGCTGAACCTTGGCTCTTACCAGGTTATGCCGCGGATACCGGATGCGGTAGTATGTATCGCCGTTGATGAAATCGGTAAGGAAGCGCAATCCCTGCGTGTATGTGATTAACATGGCAGCTTCGGGGAAAGACTGAATTTCCTCGTCCGCAAGCATATGTTCGGTGCTTTCGATGTAGCCGGCGGCAAAGGCTTCAAAGATTGCAATGTCGAACCCGACTTTTTGCAGGTTGGGTTCATCCTCCCGGGCTGTATTTGCGGCCGTGCGTATGGCATCTCCGAAATCGAAGAGGGCCGAACCAGGCATCACCGTGTCGAGATCGGTAACGGCAATGGCTTTGCCGTTTTCCGAAAAAATAAGGTTGTTGAATTTCGTGTCGTTATGTACCACCCTTTCGGGGATGACTCCCGTGTTCAGAAGGTTGGGGATGTATTGCATGCGATCGTACCGGTTTTTAATCAGGGCAATTTCTTCCTGAACTTCGGAAGCACGCCCGACCGCATCGGTATTCAGGGATTCGAGAAACGAGGTATAGCGCTTCAGGATGGAGTGGAAGTCGGGGATCGTTATGGCGAGACTGGAAGGGTTGATGGATGAAACCCCGTCAAGAAATAGTCCGAACGCACGGCCTCCCTCGTATGCAATGTTATTCTTCCGCACCGTTTCAATGGTTTTTCCACCTTTTATATAGGTGAACAGGCGCCAGTAATTGCCCGATTCGTCGCAGTGATACAGTTTTCCTTCCCTCGTTTTTAACAACTGCTGAACCTTTAAACCGTCGCTGATATAGCGCATCGTCCCCGAAAGGGCTTTCAGCACTATCTCCGTGTTTTTCATGAGTCCTTCCACATCCCGGAAGATATTGTGGTTGACCTGCTGAAGGATGTATAAGGGTTCATTCTGGCTGTTAACGCGGTAGGTCTGATTGATGTGTCCTGCCGACAATGGGAGGAAGCGGAACCCCGCAGGTTCGCAATCGAAACAGGAAATGATATTGGTTAAATCTGCACCCATAGCAAGCGGGTTTATTTCCAGAGTTTTTCCGGGTACTCACCCCGGCTGATCATTTCCCTTATTTTTTTAACAACCACAGGTTTGTCTTCTTTGTAAGTAATTCCAAACCATTGTGCGGATGTCCGGAGAACCTTCACCTGTGCCCGTCCTGAATTTATCAGATTATCAACCAGGCTGGGGATGTAAAACTCGGATTTCAGATTTTCCCTTTCAGCATCCAGAAACAGCGAAAACTCTTTCTCAATATACTCGAATACCGAAGGGGTGAATCCCCAGAAATTCATCGAAACGGGGACATCGTCTTCCAGCGGAAGCAGAGAGCCATCGGTACGCATATCCACGATTTTGCCTCCCGTTCGCTGAATTTTCGTTCGTTCGGTAACACTTCTGAGCCAGTCGCCACCAGCGGTTTCGCAAATACCTCTGGAAACGCTTCCGAATTCCGAAAGTGTATTGCTGAGTTTATAACCAACCATAGCATAGTCGGATTTGCCTTCCGACTGCTGACCGGCAAAGAAACCGGCAAGGGTGTCAAAGGCATTGAAACCATAAAAATCGTCGGCATTGATAACGGCAAACGGCTCATGTACTTTCCGGGCGGTCATCAAAACTGCATGACCGGTTCCCCATGGTTTGGTTCGGCCTGCAGGTGTGGTATAGCCGGCGGGCAGGTAATCAAGTTCCTGAAATACCCAGTCAACCTCAATATATCCTGAAAGTTTATCGGCAAAAGCCTCTTTAAAATCGGCTTCAATATCCTTACGAATAATAAAGACTACCTTCCCGAATCCTGCTCTTATGGCATCATAAACAGAATAATCAAGAATGGTTTCACCCGAGGGGCCAACCGGGTCAATCTGTTTCAGGCCTCCGTAGCGGCTGCCCATACCGGCAGCCAGAATAACAAGTGTAGGTTTCATAAGCATGTATAAATTCTATCTCGTTCTTAGTTTTTTCCATGTTCTCGACAACAGCAGGGATGAAATTACACCGCTTGTCAGCAATATAGTTGCCGGCAGTGTTTTTCCGTAAAGGAAATAACCGGTTGAAAAAAGGATGCTGTAAACTGCCACACAGCCAAGCAGCATGCATAATAATCCTGTGGGTACGTCCCAGCGAAGATCGTCGTCTTTTTTAAGGTCTATCCCTTCTGTGGCGGCTTTTTCAACCACGGCTTTCCAGCCGGGGCCGCCCGGACGTATACGTTTATAGAAGCTGCGCAGGGTATGGTCGGATGAGGGAGGCGTGAGCAGTGTAACTATCACCCATACGGCGGTGGTAAGGGCAACAACACCCACGAATTTGATGATGTTCCAGACGACAAACGTAAACTGAAGTCCTCCAAGCGTAACCATTCCGTCGACACCCTTTATCAGTACAAAGTTCTCAACAATGATAAACGTTAATGAAAATGCCCCGGCAGCAATCATAGCCGAGAGTTCCGTGAAGGCATTGATTCGCCACCAGAACCAGCGCAGGATATAAATAAGTCCGGTTCCGGCTCCGATCATGAGCATGTACTGGAAAGCCTGAAGTGCATTTTCAAGTACCAAAGCGAGAATTACCGAGAAGAACATAAGGGCAACAGTTGCCAGTCGTCCGACTCCGACTTTTTGTTTTTCAGAAGCTTCTTTATTGATAAACCTGCCGTAAAAATCGTTTACGATGTAGGAAGAGCCCCAGTTGAGCTGCGAGGCAACGGTCGACATAAATGCTGCGATCAGCGATGCCACTACAAGTCCCAGGAATCCGGCCGGCAGAAACAGGGAAAGCATTGCGGGGTAAGCAAAGTCGTTTTGTATGTATTGAGTCGGGACGTTTGGAAATGCACTTCTGAGCGAAGCGATGTCGGGGAAAATAATAATGGAGGCTAGACCAACGATGATCCATGGCCATGGACGCAGAGCATAATGGAAGAAGTTAAAAAGGAGGGTAGCTCCCATGGCATGCCGTTCCGATTTGGCTGAAAGCATACGCTGGGCAACGTAACCGCCGCCTCCCGGCTCAGCTCCGGGATACCAGGCAGCCCACCACTGAACCGCAAGAGGTATAATCAGAATGCTGAGAAATACATCTGTTTCCCGAAATGAAGGAATAAGGCTGAGCTTGCTGCTAACCCCCGGATGGCTGAATAAAGCCGAAAGGCCTCCGATATCCGGAGATTTGGTAACATAGTATGCGGCACCTACAGCACCAATCATAGCTATCGTGAATTGAAACAGGTCGGTGTATAGTATGGATTTTAGTCCGCCAAGTCCGCTGTAAAATACTACCACAACGGCAGCAATAATCAGGGCAGTGGCAGGAGAAAGTCCGAGCATTACGGCGGCAATTTTAATAAATGCCAGCGAAACGCTTGCAATTACCATAACGTTAAAGAAAAATCCCAGGTAAATGGCTCTGAATCCTCTAAGAAATGCTGCCGTCTTTCCACTGTAGCGAATTTCATAAAATTCGAGGTCGGTCATGGCTTTGGATCTGTTCCAGAGCTTTGCATAAACAAAAACGGTTAGCATTCCGGTGAGCAAAAAAGCCCACCACATCCAGTTGGCAGCTACCCCGTTCTGACGCACCATATCGGTTACCAGGTTGGGCGTGTCGCACGAAAAGGTTGTGGCAACCATGGATACACCGAGAAGCCACCAGGGCATGCTGCGGCCCGATACGAAGAAATCGGCAGCACTCCGGTCGGCATTTTTCGATGCCAGATAGCCAATGGTTAACAGGATAAGAAAGAAAATGACAATTATTATCCAGTCAATCGATTGAAGAATCATGGTTTAGTGGATTAGGCGTTGCAGGTTGTAAACGATATGCATAAATCAGTTTAATGTTCAGGCGAAAATCTTGCTCATAACCAGGGCAACCGTTCCCATAAGCCGTGCATTGTCGCCGAGCTCGGAAGCCACAATAGAGGCGTCGCGCCGAATCCTGGCGATGGAGTATATATTCAGGTTGCTTTCGATGGGTGCAATGAGATAATCAGCAGCTTTCGACATCTCACCGCCAATGATAATCAGTTCGGGATTGAACAGATGAATCAGGGTGGCAAGTCCTTTCCCC
Source organism: Bacteroidales bacterium UBA6248 (assembly GCA_002441345.1). Taxonomy (GTDB): domain Bacteria; phylum Bacteroidota; class Bacteroidia; order Bacteroidales; family Lentimicrobiaceae; genus Lentimicrobium. Next base: position 31,618 of record DJVU01000053.1, on the reverse strand, counting down.
AGTGCTTCGCCTGTGCGGGCCAAAAGATCGATGGCGTACTGGTCGCCTTCGCGTGCAGCATTCAGAATAGTGCGGATGTTCAGCCGGGCCACATCATTGTCGATAACGCTGCGGATCTGTGTTATGGCTCCTTCCGAAATATCTTTACGGGCTTTTGTTAGCATCACCTTACCTGAAGCAACGGTTTCTATACATCCTATCTTTCCGCAGTGGCAGAGGTGTCCGTTCGGTTCAATCTGTATATGTCCGAACTCACCGGCATATCCCGAATGTCCCATGTAAATTTTTCCATCCAGTATGGTGCTGAGGCCGATTCCGGATCCAATGTTCAGACACAGAACATTTTTCAGGTCGCGGGCAAGTCCGAACGATTGCTCGCCCCATGCCATGGCCCGGGTGTCCTGCTCCACAAATACAGGGAATCCGGTTAGCTCGCTCAGCATGCCTGCAACCGGTTTGCCGGTGTTCAGGTATGTATAGGAAAGCCCGGACCGCATGTCGATAAGTCCCGGAAGCGAAATGCCTATGCCAAGGATGCTGCCGGCATCAATTGAGTAAGCTGCCATCAGTTCCGATACTTTCTCGGCTATAAATCCGATAATGTCGTTTTGCGTTTCAAGTCCGGTATTAAGTTCGTGAATTTCCGAAACGGGTTCGTTGGCAAAGTTGAACACCCCCATGCGGATAAAATACCGCTCCAGGTCAATGCCGATCACAAAGCGCGACAAGGGGTTAAGCCCGTAAATGCTGGGACGCCTTCCTCCTGTGGATTCACCGATGCCAATTTCGTTTACCAGCCCTTCCTGCATCAGCTCCTCCAGAGCCCGGGTAATAGTGGGCGTACTCATGTGAATGGTCTTCGACAAATTGTGTATCGATAGATTGGAATGCTGATAAAGCTCCCGTACAATCTGCTGTTTTAGGTTTAATTTACGTAACTGATTGTTTTTTAGAGGCTCTCCGCTAAAGGAATGCTTGAATAAATACTTGATACCTGCCATAATCCTCTTGATTTTGGTGTTTTGGATGTGTAAAATTATCAAATTTCTTTACCCGGGCAAAAATTATTAAAAAAAGTTATAAAGAATTTGGTGATTATAACTTTAATCCGATCACTAATTACATATGTCAGATAGTCAATATTTTAGTATGCGTGAATCGTGTTATTGATTTTAATTAATTGGTGTGTTTCAATGTAGTAAAAGATACTAACGAATTTTAAAATATGGAGGGCATACGGTGATTTTTCAGCATTGTTTCAGAATTTCAGATGCTCAATCCCATCCATCCTTGCATTCTGACGATTAAAAAGTTTTTATTGCTTTTACTGACTGCCCGCTGCCGGTGTCGCGGATAATATATACTCCCTGTTCAGCCTTTTTTCCCGAAAGGAGAGTGCCGTCCCAGAAAAACGTTTCTCCTGGTTTAAGTAGAGGTGAGCGAACGGTTTCACGACCAGTGATGTCGTAAATTATCAAAACACCGGATTCCACGGAGGCCATGCTTTTATGGATGTACAATTCCGAGGTAAACGGATTAGGGTGAAGTGTAAAATGATGAATTTCTTCTTGTTCCGGAACCGACAGTCCGTGCTGGTATTCGTACGCCCCGATGTCGGGTAATTCTCCGCTGATGCGGGGATTTCCTGCCAGATCGGAAGCCGGATAATACGTCCAGTCCATGATTATCAGGCCTTTATCGATGCACGGAGATTCCGGGCCTAATCCGTAGGGATGAGGAATCGTTCCCTGAAATCCCGGCAGAGTATCGATGTTATTTTCGTATGGTGATTGCAGAGCTCCTGCGCCGGTGCCAGAAAACGCCTCACGTCCTCCCCGGATGTTGCAGTTGTAAAATGCCGGCGCTGATGCCAGATCCCAGATATAAACTTCCTGACCTTCCGGTGCCGTATTGTTGTAAAGGATAGTGTTAACGGTTACAGGAGAAGCACCTTCGTTAAAGTACATTCCACCTCCGTATGCATCGGAATAATTTGCTGTAATCGTGTTGTGCAGGTACATGGGCGCTGCTTCTATACTTGCAATTGCTCCCCCGAAAAACCTTGAACTGTTGCCGGTAAACAGGCAGCCGGCCACCGGCAGGAGAGGAGCCGAGCGCATATACCCCAGAGCTCCTCCCAGTCCGCTCCGGTTATTCGAGAATATACTTTCTGCAACCAATACATCCGAATACTCCAGCGACAATGCGCCCCCGATACCGGTGGAGTTGTTGTGTGAAAACCGGCATGAGCGGATTTCACCCCAGGTGCTGACCAGGCATACGGCTCCGCCGTAGCCGTAAGGAGGTCCTTCCTGCCCGCAGGTGTTGTTCTCAAATTCGCAGTTGATAAACGAAATATGGCTGTTGTTAACAAAGATGGCACCTCCCCAGTCAAATGCATGGTTGTTCCGGAAACTGCAGTTTGTGAAACTCACCCGTTCACGTGAATCCAGTTTGATAATGCCTCCGTTGAGTGACTGTGCGGATCCGGTCGTTTTTCCATGGCTGAATACGCAGTTTTCAAACACAGCGGAGTCGATTCCGCTGTTCGTGCCGCTGAGTATCAGACCACCCCAGCCTCCCCGGTCTGAGTTATAATCGGAGAAACCGCTGGTATCGGCAATTCCGAAAACTATAGGCTCTGCGGAATTACCCCGTGCGATCAGACTTCCACGGATATCCATTGAATAGTAACGGTTTGCCAGAACAAATCTGCAATTGCTCAGGTCGAGCATTTCATGCACCGGAACACTTATATTGCCTACGATAAGCAAAGTGTCGGCTACCGGAGCTCCGGTAAGTATGCCTTGAACTTCAATGGTTTGTGCGGTGGTAAAACCGGAAGATACCAGCACCAGAAGTATGGAGTTCACTATAAGAATGCGTTTGATTGTTCTCATCCGGACGTTTTTTGAATTACCTGGTTGCAGGCGGCAGTTTGGTTCCTGGTGCTGAAGAAACCTTCAGCAGTTTCAAACGTACATGATTTTTTTTTAATGGACAAATCCTGTTTCAGACAGGGGAAGAGTTTGCCGGGTAAATTTCCGTCGAATTGCGGTAAGCAAAAAGAATGGTATGCCAAACTCCGTATTTACGTTTGATAGGTTCCGGAATCCGTTGACAATTAAGCATTACCCGGAAAGGCAAATGCTATAGCGATCCGTTTTGCGTATTGTTATTATTTTTTTACCCGGAACTTAAAAGTGGTTTTCGGGTAATAATTCCGTGTAAACGCTTGTGAAGCCGGAAAAATGCCGTATTTTTGACTCTGATTCAAGACTGAATTCTGAAGCGATAGCTGTAATTATGTAAATATTTTTTACTAATTAAGTCCAACGGGTTCAGTAACTCCCAAACCCCTGAAATTCAGCTGGTAGTCGTGTTTAATCCGAATACTGGCTCTGAGTTTTATGTTTAAGTCAGATTTTTTTTATTTTTATAACAGAATCAGTTAACTTATTGATAATGTGGGTGAATGGGAGAGGTGTCTGCGTTGGTTTTTCTCGGAATCTCTAGGTAAACAGGCATTTTGATAAAAAAAAGGCATGTTTACAGGTTACTTTTCACCACTTGGTCAATAAACTAACTGATTAGCCAGGCTTGCCGGGCGACCGGTGTAATATTTGGAACAACAGCCTACTATTGCATGAAACTAACTGACGCCTACTTTCCTTACAGCTTTCCGGCCGAATTGGGTAAATGTGTTATTTGCCCCAGGGAGTGCGGAGCCGACCGTCTCTCAGGAGCGGTTGGGCAATGCGGAGCCGGTGCTTTCCCGGGTATAAGTTCCGTATGCCTCCATATGGGTGAAGAGCCGGTTATCGGAGGCGAATCAGGCGTTTGTAATGTGTTTTTTACCCATTGCAACCTCAGGTGCAGTTATTGTCAGAATTGTCAGATAAGCGATAAAATGGCTGTACCGGATCCGGGATTTCAATCCCTTCCGGCTGTTGCCGATGCCATTTGCTCCATTCTGGATACCGGATGCAATACCCTTGGCTTTGTTTCTCCCTCACACATGATACCCCAGATGCTCTTGATCATCAAAGCAGTGCACGACAGAGGGAAGAAGCCGGTAATTGTTTATAACACAAATGCATACGATAAAGTTGATATACTTAAATCCCTCGAAGGTGTCGTGGATGTTTACCTTCCGGATCTGAAATACATGGACGATTCTCTGGGATCCCTGCTGTCGGACGTTCCGGATTATGCAAGCGTTGCAACCCGTGCACTGAAAGAGATGTACCGGCAGAAAGGATCTGCGCTGATAACCAGCCTCGATGGCAAAGCTGAAAGCGGTATGGTTGTCAGGCATCTTGTTTTGCCCGGATTTATCAAAAACAGCACAGATGTGCTCGGTTTTCTTGCTGCGGAACTCTCGACCAGGATACACCTTTCGCTGATGGCTCAGTATCATCCCATGCCAAAAGTTGCTTTTCATCCGGGTCTGGGACGAACGATTTCTGCATGGGAATACGGGGAAGTTGTTGACGCAATGGAACGTCTCGGATTCTGCAACGGCTGGATCCAGGAGCTGGAAAGCAGCAGTCATTACCTGCCCGACTTTAATTGCGACCATCCCTTTGCGGATAATTTAAAAATCGCTAATAACCAATAATTTGCGACTAAGGATAATCACCGGTAAAATGTTTCCTGCTCTGGCAATGATGTCAGCACTTTTCCTGCTGACACCTTCCGGAGCCGGAGCCGATGTTATTTCCGACAGTCTGAAGTCCGTTCTCGAAAAAACTTCCGATACGGCAGATCGTGCCGCGGTTGTGAAACAGTTGTACCGTCATGCCTTTGAAACTGCAGATTATGCTGCAGCCATCGGCTATCTTAAACAGGAATCGGAACTGAGAGCCGGAATTCCGGATTCCGTGGGATGGGCAAATGCCCGGTACAATATGGGTATGATCTACGGGATGATCCGCAATTTCAGCAAGGCAGCCGAACATTGCCTCGAAGCACTCGGTTATTTTGAGCGAAACCGTCTGTATACCGAGGTCGCCAATACCTGTATTAACCTTGGATATATATACAATGAATCGCGAAATCCCGATCTTGCATATTCCTACTACGAAAAGGCTCTTGGCATTTTTAAGGAACTGGAGAGTCAGCAGGGGCTTGAAGCATCCTATCTGAATATAGGCGTACTGCGCGATAAGGATCTTGTGGAAGGCAGCAGTCAGGCAGAGCGGAGGTCGCAACGGGGAGGTATTCACAATCCGTCGCTCATCGTAATTTATACGAGTATGGGCAAAATCAACCTTGCCCGCAACGATTACATGAATGCGGGAATTCTTCTGAATCAGGCACTTGAACTGGCATCACAAACCGGAGACAAGCAGTATGAAGCGGTGATTCGCGTATCGCTCGGTTCGGTCTTTCTGGCCTCAGGACAAAAGGCCGAAGCACTGAAAATGGCAGAATCGGGGCTTGAGTTAGCCAGGGAGCTTAGAATAAATAACGTGATGCTGGATGCTTACGCGGGGCTGGCAAAAATATCCATGGCTCTGAACCTTCCCGTAAAGGCTTACGCTTACCTCGAACAATACACCCAGCTGAAAGACAGTCTGTATAATCAGGAACAGGCCCGAATGCTGAATCAGGCACAGGCAAGGTTTGAAACCGGGCGCCGGGAGCTCGACAGCGAACGCCTGCTGCGTGAAAATCTGGAACAAGCCCTTCTGATTGAACAAAACCGAAAATCCCGGGCAGCACTTATTATTGCCGTTGTTTTTATTGTAATTCTTCTGGCACTTTTCTTCCGCCGCTTCCATACAAAATCCTCAACTGCCAACAATCTGGAAGAGAAGAACAGGCTTATCGAAGCTCAAAAGACGGAACTTGAACAACTTATTCAAACCAAAGACCGCTTTCTGTCGATCATTGCGCACGACCTGAAAAATCCGTTCACCTCCCTGCTCGGATTTGCGGATTTGGCATACAATGAGTTCGACGACATTACCGATGCCGAAAAACGGTCGTACCTGGGAATTATCCGCCAGTCGAGCCAGCATATTTATTCGCTGCTCGATAATCTGCTTACCTGGTCAAGAGCTCAGTCGGGTCGAATCGATTTTAAACCCGAACCGGTTGATTTGTCCGAGATTGTTGAAACGTCCATTGATGTTGTAAGAACTTCGGCCGATAACAAGCAGATTTCTCTGTATACCGATTTTACCCGCGATGTGAATGTAATGGCCGATAAAAACATGCTCTTCACCATTTTACGGAATCTGCTGAGCAATGCCATAAAGTTCACCCCGGCCGGAGGTTCGGTTACCGTCAGCTGCAATTGCAGCAATGGCAAGGCTGAGGTCAGCGTCAGCGATACCGGTGTGGGTATGTCGGATGAAGAGATGTCGAGGCTGTTCAAGATCGACGGTAACCTTAAAAATACCGGCACCAATAATGAAACGGGCACCGGCCTCGGACTTATTCTCTGTCAGGAATTCATGAACCTGCACAAGTCAAAAATCGTTGCCTCAAGCACTCAGGGAAAAGGCAGTACCTTCACCTTTACCCTGGATGTTGTTTCCAAATAATTATCCCGTCTTTCCGTAAGATCTGCATACAGTAACCTCAGGAGGGTTATTCATGCCTTGCTCCCGGCAATAAAAAAACAGGAGACAATCTCCTGTTTCTATGTCAATTTACCGTATGGTTTTCCGAATGTTCCGGTGCTTACCGTTTATTACAGCCTAGAATGGTAAATCATTTGTGGTTTCATCCCGGAATGTATCGCTTTGACGGCTGTCGGGCAATTCTCCTGCCGGGGAGGTTTGGGCAGCTGCAGCAATGTTTTCCATGCGCCATGCTTCCAGGTTGGTGAAATAATTAACGCTTCCGTCTTTTTCCCAGCGGCGTCCCCTCAGGTTGAACCATACCCTGACTTCCTGTCCGATGGTGTATGCATCAACAAGTGCACAGCGATCCTGGGTAAGCTGGAATTTCAGCATTTCAGAAAATGAAGAAGTGGGATTTTCGCGGTATTCAATAACGAATTCCCGTTTTCTGAACTTGTCAGAAACAGTTTGGATGTCAAACTTTTCAATAAGTTTTCCTGTGATTTCAAAAGCCATTGTAAAAAGAGTATAAAGTTGATTAATATGGAATTTTTCGGTCAGAAGCTACCCAGCTATTAAAAATAGTTAATGCTTCGGTACGCATAACCTGTTCGGCCGGGATTCGTCGTTTTGCTGGTTCCACCATGATTTCATCATAAATAAAATCGTCATCAAACCCTGCATTTGCGGCATCTCTGCGGCCGGCAGCATAAAAAATCCTGTCGGGGCGGGCCCAGTAGATGGCTCCCAGACACATCGGACAGGGCTCGCACGAGCAGTAAATTTCACATCCCTCGAGCTGGAATATGCCAATTGCTGCACATGCATTTCTTATTGCCACTATTTCGGCATGCGCCGTAGGATCGTTGCTCAGGGTTACCTGGTTGCTGCCTCGGCCGATAATTATTCCGTCTTTAACAACCACGGCACCAAAGGGGCCTCCGTTGCCGGTGACGATGTTCTCTTCTGCAAGTCTTATGGCTTCAGCCATAAATTCTTTTTGTCGGTCAGTCATCCGCAATTTGTTGTTTCCAGGATCCTTTCAGGCTTGGCTGCCTTAGGGCATCTTTCAGCAGTACAAGATACTGGCTCCTGGGAATGGTAATGGCGCCAAGGCTGAGCAGGTGGGCCGTGCTTAACTGGGCATCGATAAACAGAAAATTCCATGCCGAAAGTTCTTTGCAAAGATAATACAGTGCAGCTTTCGATGCATCGGTTTCCAGATGAAACATTGATTCTCCAAAAAAAGCTCTGCCCAGCGATACGCCGTAAAGCCCACCGGCCAGGCGCTGTCCGTTCCAGACCTCCACCGAATGGGCGTACCCTTCACGGTGCAGACGAATGTAGGCTTCTGTCATGTCCGGAACAATCCAGGTGCCGTTATCTTCCTTTCGTTTTATATTCGCGCAATGATGGATAACTTGCTCAAAATCCGCATCGAACGTAAAATGGAACGGATTGTTCCGAAGTCTTTGCCTCAGACTTGCCGATGCTTTGAATTCGGATGGAATGAACAGGCAACGGTTGAGAGGCGAATACCAGAGAATGGGAGTACGTTCGTCGTACCAGGGAAAAATGCCGTTACTGTAGGCTTCTATCAGCCGGTCAACGCCAAGGTCACCGCCTGCAGCAAGCAGTCCGTCGGCGCGGCTCATGCTTACCGGGGGAAATTCATCGCCTTGCCTGAGGTATGGCACTCGTTTGTTGTCGACCATTCGATACCGGTTTTACGGGATAAAATTACACTATTCTCCTTTCGGAATGACTGCATCCATTGTAAAAGAAACGCTTAACGAAGACAAAAAAAAACCGGTCGAAGCGACCGGTTTTCTTAAACCAAAGCTATTTATGCATTTTCCTTTTCAAAGTCGAGCATGCAGGCAATCAGTGCTTCAACGCTTTCTTTGGGGAGAGCATTGTAGGTAGAAGCCCGGAAGCCTCCAACCGAACGGTGGCCTTTAATACCAACCATTCCGCGTGACTTTGCAAATTCCATGAACGCTTCTTCCTTATCCTTATACTGCTCTTTCATAACAAAGCAGATATTCATAAGTGAGCGTGAATCTTTTTCGGCCGTTCCAACAAACATCTTACTGTTGTCGATGGCATTGTAGAGCAATTCAGCTTTCTCAATATTCATTTTTTCAACAGCTGCAACACCGCCGAGCGATTTGATCCACTTCAGGGTTTCCTTTACGGTGAAGATGGGCAGACACGGAGGAGTGTTGAACATAGAACCTTCCTTGATGTGGGTGCGGTAGTCGAGCATGGTGGGGATTGCGCGCTCTACCTTTCCAAGGATGTCTTCGCGAACGATAACGAAAGTAACGCCTGCAGGTCCCAGATTCTTCTGGGCACCGCCGTAAATCAGGGCATACTTTGAAACATCCACCGGACGGCTCAGGATATCGGACGACATATCGGCTACGAGGGGAACCTTGCAGTCGAAATCGGTACGGATTTCAGTACCGTAAATGGTGTTGTTGGTGGTGATGTGAAAGTAATCGGCATCTTCCGGAACTGCGAATCCTTTGGGGATGTAGCTGAAGTTCTTATCGGCCGATGATGCAACAACATTAACTTCTCCAAAGAGTTTTGCTTCCTTGGCAGCTTTCTTCGCCCAAACGCCTGTTTCCAGGTAAGCGGCTTTTTTCGACATCAGGTTAAAAGGAATCATCGCAAACTGTGTGCTGGCACCTCCGCCCAGGAAGATTACCTGATATCCTTCGGGGATGTTGAGCAGTTCTTTGAACAAAGCAACCGCCTCATCGATGATTGCCTGAAAATCCTTGCTCCTGTGCGAGATTTCAAGAATAGACATTCCGATTCCATTCAGATCGAGAATCGCCTTTGCCGTATTCTCAATGGCTATCTGCGGAAGAATGGAGGGGCCGGCGTTGAAATTGTGTTTTTTCATGATGGTTTGGGTTAAAGTTTATAGTTGATTTTTATACCTCAAAATCGCGAGAACCTTCTTAAAATCTGTAGCAAAGGTATAAAGTTTTATAGAGTTCCCAAGCTTTGTTCAATTGTTTTGTGCTTTATTTTAATCGATTCATTCAGATGGATTTGTGTTGTTTTTTCCGTAGTTTTTCACGCTTTTCTCAAGCATGGAAGAGGTTATGCGACTGTACGCTCAGAGGTACGGCAGCATTTGCGGACAGAAAAAGCAGGAATCTGTAAATAATATACGCATTTACCTGCCTACTTTTGATTTGCCGGAAGGTATAAGACCCTGTTCGGGTTTTTTACGGCTGCTGGATGGCTTGCCCGGTACGGCAGGATTGCGGGGTGAAATGTCTTCAACAAACGTCCACTGGTTTCTGAATACCACGTATGCATCGTAAATATTGCCGGCAGGTACGTAAGCCCACCGCTGTCCTTCAAGCGATTCGTTGAGCGGAACCAGTCGGTCGAGTACAATCACTTCATCGTCAACCTTTCGCTGCGACTTCCTCACATTATACAACGTAATTTTCTGCCGGTCGTACGATTGGGTAAAGGTGGCCTCTGACGAGTATTCGGAAATGACACGGTTCTTTATGCCCTCTTTCGTTTTAAATTTAGGTGAACCGAATACCGGCATTCCCTCGCTGTCAAATTCAAGGAAGTCAATGGACTTCCTGCTTGTTCTGCGGCTGAAGCCGTCCCAGCTCAGAAGGGTATAGCCCCGGAGTCCCGCTTCCTTGCGCTGGATTATCTTATAATACAGCCCTCCGGGCCATTCGCCGTTGCGGAATATTTCGGTATCGGAAAGTACTTCTCTGGCCTCTACCGGATTTAGAGCAGTTACATGTCCGCTTTGCGAGTGTTTGATAATCAGATAATAAATGTTCTTTCCGTTGTTCTGCTGTATGTTCCAGTTAAACATTCTGAACGACTTATCCGGAGCTTCAATTTTACCTATATTCAATGAATCAAACGGATGTGCAAATGTGTTCCCGGTCTGCAGCATCATCAACAGCTCTTCAAAAAACTGTTTGTTCAGGGCGAGCCGGAGAGAATCGTCCTTTGCAGTACGTGATTTTTCGAGCAAAGATCTCAGCTCCGATTCCTTTTTTGCTGCAGCAGAGGGTTGCTGGGCAACAAGAACCGGAGTAAGAGCAAGCAGAAGCATAACAAGTATAATGGCGCGCATCTTTGCAAGGGTTGATCGTGTATCGGTTCTAAAACGAAAACCGGTGCGTAACATTGTCTGATCTTTTAACTTTGCAACAAATATAATGCTTTCATGATTAGTAGATACGATGTCTGCAAAGCGGACATACAGGCAATGGCAGCAGATCTGATGCATGCGCTGGAAAAGCCGGAGCGGGTGCATTCCGGTTTGCACAATCCGTTGACAGTGAATGAAGTAAAGCATTTTCTGGAACAGGAGGATACCGGCAACCGCTGGTTTGTGCGTGGCGACAATTGTCTTGCACTTGGAATGCTGGCAAGCCTGCTTATGGGGTTCGATCCCGAAAAGCTCCCGCGGATAAAACCTTCCGGCAGCCGTGTGCTTGCTTTTCGACTTCGTCCGCTGATGCCGTTTGAGGGTGCGGAAGGGATAATTGCGGCCCTGTGTGCAGGATACCGGTGTGTGGTAAATATCACAGAAGAAAACAGGAAGCAGGCCGGATTAATAACCCGCCTTGCGAAGTCATACCTGAACGATTTGGAGCAATTGCTTTCGTTTACGACCAACCCGCTGCCACGGTTTGATGCAATTGTGAATTACGGCAGTCCACTCAGCAAGGCCGGTATCGGGTATTTGTCTGGCCACAGGCTGCTTGATCTATCGGAGCCGGGCTTCACAACGATTATACTGAGCGGAAATGAAACCGGTCAGGATCTGAGCCGGGTGGCTGATAGGGTGTGCGCTTTCTTTGGCCGGACACCATGGAATGTGCGCAGCATTCTGGTGCCGGAAGGTTACGATTTTAACCCCTTGCTGGAAGAGATGGAAAGATACCGCTGGCAGGCGTTACATGCTGGCTATTTTAATCATTATGAATACAGTAAAGCTGCATTGCTGACGGGCGGTCATATGCATACCGATACCGGGCACTTGTTGCTTACAACGAATGAATCCTTCAGGGGCAGGCTGGCCGTTCTGCATTACAGTTTTTATAAACCGGATGAAATAAATAGCCCGGACTTTAAATTGTCTGGTCCGGATACCGATGGCCGGTGGGGGCAGAATCCCTTTGAAGGTATGCTGAAAAAACGCTTTGAAATGCTTGGAAAATTTCTGTATCAAAGTCCGGAGGGATGTGAATAATACTGTTGATAAAATAAGTTCCGGATTTTTTGGCAATTAAGAAAATAGTTTTTACTTTTGCAGTCCCAAAAAATGAAGGACTTTATTACCAGATAAAAAAGCCTTCAGAAAGTTAAATACCGGAACCGGGAAAATTAAACCATAAAGACTCATGAAGAAAGACATTCATCCCAAGGATTACAGAATGGTGGTATTCAAAGACATGTCGAATGATTACACATTCATTACGAAATCAACGGTTGCCACCAAAGATACTATTGTTTGGGAAGATGGAAAGGAATATCCACTGGTGAAGCTTGAGATTTCCAATACATCTCATCCTTTTTACACTGGTAAGATTAAGCTTATTGACACAGCCGGACGTGTTGACAAGTTTAAGACCAAGTATCAGAAGCATTTCGAGAACAGAAATAAGGCTGAATAAGTTATCAGCAGACTGTTGTTAAAAAGATTTGAGCAGCCCTTTCGACCAAAGGGCTTTTTTCGTTACTTTTGAAGCTGTTTTTATACAAGTTAAAAGTTCGATATATGAATTATGTTTTGTTTGATGAAGCCAGGCGCGACAACCTGCTTCCCCTTACGTTTATGCGTCCTGTTGCAGATATCAGGTTTGGCATTCTTACCATACGTGAAAAATGGGAGCATTACCTGAATGCAAAGACATCTACCCTCACTGAAACCTATCTATCGGGAAAATTTCCTCTCATCAAGGAAAAGGAAAATATAATCATCAACGGAGCCATTTGCCCTAACCGTGAACTTGTTCATGAAATCGGCAAACTTAATCCGGGAGAAGTATTGGTAAAAGGCGAAACCGTTGTTGCCATGCATGTCGGTGAATCCGATTTTGAAAAACCTACCGGTCAGTCAAAGGAAATTGAAATCAGTACCGGATTTCTCGACATTAATAACACCTGGGATATCTATTCTCGTAATTCTCAAGCTATTAAAGAGGATTTTGAACTTATTGTCGCCGGTCGTAAATCGATGCCCGTTCCGGAACACTGTATCGCAATAAATCCCGGAAATATCTTTATTGAAGAAGGTGCACAGGTACTGGCTTCCACTCTGAATGCAACCGACGGACCTGTCTACATCGGGAAAGATGCCGTTGTGATGGAAGGCTCGAATATACGCGGACCTTTTGCACTCTGCAACAATGCAACCGTAAAAATGGGTGCAAAAATTTATGGCGGAACAACCATCGGACCGCACTCAAAAGTGGGAGGGGAGGTCAATAACTCTGTGATCTTCGGGTATTCCAACAAAGCACACGATGGATTTATGGGGCATTCGGTAATTGCAGAATGGTGCAACCTGGGAGCCGATACCAATACATCGAACCTGAAAAATACTTACGACAACGTTAAAATCTGGAACTATCCCGACGAAGCATTCATAGATACCGGGCTGCAGTTCTGCGGACTAATTATGGGAGATCATTCCAAATGCGGAATCAATACCATGTTTAATACCGCTACGGTTGTAGGAGTCAGCTCAAATATCTTTGGCTCAGGCTATCAGCGTAATTTTGTTTCCTCATTCAAATGGGGCGGTGTCGCCGGCTTCTCAACGTTCCTGCCCAAAAAGGCCATTGAAGTTGCCAAAGGCATGTACGCCCGCAGAAATCTGGAGTTTACCGATATTGACGCTCAGATTATTGAGGATGTATACAACCTCACGCACAACTATCGCAGGATGTAAACATTATTCTAAAATATACGTTTATCCGGTAACACTCAGGTTACCGGTTTTTTTTTGCAATAGTGCCGGAAAGCGCAGCAAAAAACTGCCATCTGACAAGCTTTCGCGGAAATACAGGATCCCTGTGGAATTTTTGGCATAAATAAGTCAGCGGCACAATATTTGACCGGTACCGATCGCCGGATAATTTCCGGAAAACCTGACATTTTGTACGTTTGCAAACTGATATTTTCTGAATATGACTAATGATGGCTTCGGTTTTACCGAATTAATTGAAAATGAAACTGAATTTATTCCTCTTCTTTCTGCTGAAGATGAAGAGCAGATGAATGCAGAGGCGGTTCCGGAAACTCTGCCTCTTCTGCCACTCCGGAATACCGTACTATTTCCCGGCGTTGTTATTCCCATCACGGTGGGACGCGATAAATCCATCCGTCTTATCAAGGATTATTATAAAGGCGACCGCATCATAGGTGCTGTTGCTCAGAAAGACGTGGAAGTGGAGGACCCCGCACCGTCCGACCTGAACGAAATTGGTACGATCGCCTATATTATCAAACTTCTGCAAATGCCCGACGGCAGCACTACTGCTATTATTCAGGGTAAAAAGCGCTTCCGTATCCTCGAAGTCGTTCAGGAAGACCCCTATTTTATCGCCCGGGTAAGCCAGTTTGATGTGGTAAAACCCATCAAAAAAGACAAACGATTCAATGCACTTATCGCTTCGGTGAAAGATTTTGCCATACAAATAATCAATCTCTCACCCAACCTGCCTTCCGATTCTGTTTTTGCTATCCGGAATATCGAAAGCCCCGTTTTTCTGGTGAATTTTATCTCTTCAAACCTTAACATTACGGTGGAAGAGAAGCAAATGCTGCTGGCTATCGACGACCTGGTTGAACGTGCCAGAGTAGTACTGAATCTCCTGACACGGGAGCTTCAGATGATAGAGCTCAAGAATCAGATACAGAGCAAAGTAAAGTTTGACCTTGATAAACAGCAGCGCGATTTTCTGCTGAATCAGCAACTAAAAACCATTCAGGAAGAACTGGGCGATAATCCCCATACCCAGGACATCGCCGATTTACGCGAGAAAGCTGCAAAGAAAAAGTGGCCGGAAAATGTGGCAGAGGTTTTTGAGAAGGAATTGTCAAAACTGCAGCGTATGAATCCGGCTGCCATGGAATATTCGATGCAGCTGAATTACCTGGATGTACTTACGGACCTGCCGTGGAATGAGTTTACGGTGGATAATTTCAACCTGAAACGTGCCCAGAGTATTCTCGACAAAGATCATTACGGACTTGAATCGGTAAAGGAGAGGATTATAGAGTATCTGGCTGTCCTTAAACTTAAGGGAGATATGAAGTCTCCGATTCTCTGCCTGTTTGGCCCTCCGGGTGTTGGTAAAACCTCCCTCGGCAGGTCAGTGGCCAAGGCTGTGAACCGAAACTATATCCGGATGTCGCTTGGAGGATTGCGCGATGAAGCCGAAATCAGAGGACACCGGAAAACCTACATCGGAGCTATGCCCGGCCGCATTCTGCAATCGCTCAGAAAAGCCAAAGCATCGAATCCGGTATTTGTGCTCGACGAAATCGATAAGGTTATCGGGGCGAACATCAACGGCGATCCTTCAGCTGCTCTTCTTGAAGTTCTTGACCCGGAACAGAACAATACCTTTTACGACAATTTTATCGAACTGGAATACGACCTTTCCAAAGTAATGTTTATTGCAACTGCCAATAATCTTTCAACCATTCACCCTGCCCTGCGCGACCGAATGGAAGTTATAGAGATTACCGGCTATTTGCTTGAAGAGAAAATTGAAATTGCACAGAGGCATCTGGTTCCAAAACAGCTCGGAGAGCATGGACTAAAGCCTTCACAGCTCAGTTTCAGCCGAAAAATCCTTGAAAGCATCATCGATTCCTACACGCGTGAATCGGGCGTCAGAGATCTGGAAAAGAAAATTGCAAAAATTATCCGGCATCAGGCACGGTTTATCGTCAACGGCGATGCGTATAATGTTAAAATTACCGGTGAAGACCTGCGGAAGATACTTGGTCCGGTTCGTTTCAGCAAGGAGAATGAGCCTGATTACAAGCAGGCCGGCGTTGCTATCGGACTGGCATGGACACCGGTGGGCGGAGAGATTTTATATATAGAAACAAGTCTGAGTCGAGGCAAAGGCAATCTCGGTCTTACCGGTAACCTTGGCGATGTGATGAAAGAATCGGCCACTCTGGCTTTTGAATATTTGAAATCGCACGGGCCACAGCTCGGTCTTGAACCTTCTGCATTCGAAAAGTGGAATGTTCACCTTCACGTTCCGGAAGGAGCTACGCCCAAGGACGGACCATCGGCCGGTATTACCATGTTTGCAGCCCTTGCTTCAGCTTTTACGCAACGCCTGATAAAACCACGCCTGGCTATGACCGGAGAAATCACACTCCGGGGCAAAGTGCTGCCCGTAGGCGGAATAAAGGAGAAAATTCTCGCCGCACGCCGCTCCGGTATAAAGGAAATTATTCTGCCCGTCGATAATAAAAAAGACATTGAAGAAATAAAGCCGGAATATCTGAAGGGACTTCAGTTCCATTATGTGGATCAGATGATTGACTTACTGGATATTGCACTCAGCAGCAAAGTGCCCTCCAATCCATTGAATATTAACTATTGAATCTCCCGGGGAATCCGTTCCCGGGAATCGGACAAATGAAAAAAATACTTATAATTCTGGGTCATCCGGTAAAAGATACATTTTCCGACCAGATCTTTGAACACTACCGCGACGGAGCATTGTCGTCCGGCGCCGAAATCAGACAAATCATTTTGCGCGATCTCGACTTTGAACTGAACTTCCGGGAGGGATACCGCGGGAGTCAGGAACTGGAACCGGCCTTGATGCAGGCACAGGACGACATACGCTGGGCTGAACATATTGTTATGATCTATCCCAACTGGTGGTCGACCTTCCCGGCACTTTTAAAAGGTTTTATCGACCGCACTTTTTTACCGGGTTTTGCTTTTAAGTACCACAAAGGATCGCTGCTGTGGGATAAACTGCTTACCGGACGCTCAGCGCGTTTGTTTGTTACCATGGATACTCCCAAATGGTATTACAGGCTGGTATACCGACGCCCCGGGCACAACGCCATGAAACGCGGAATTCTTGAGTTTTGCGGAATTAAACCAGTCAGGATTACCACAATAGGACCGCTGAAGACATCGTCAGAACATAAAAGGCGGAAATGGCTCGATAAAGCCTCAAAGCTGGGTAAGGCGATGAAATAATAATTGCTTTCTTACCTTTACTGGCTTATGCTACGGTTAATGCCTGCCGGCAACGATAAGCTTTGTATACTGTTTGCCCGTGTTGCAGCGCAGCGAAACCAGATATGTGCCCGGTTTCAGGTGATCCACTTTAAGTGGTAAGGAGTACCTCCCTGGCAGTCTTGTTATCGATTCCAAAGCATACAACACCCTTCCGTTCAGATCGGTAATTCCTATTTCCGTTTCCGATTTCGAGTTCAGGATAAACGATACAGAAACGTTGTCCGTTGCCGGATTCGGATTTACGCTCAACTCCAGCCAGGCTGGCGGTGGTGGAGAAGCAATGCTTAGTTCGGTACTTGCTTTTTTTAGCAATATGTGGTTGTCGGGATCGAAGTCCAGGGATACCGGTTCCTTGTCAAACTGGAATATAAAAACCTGATTGTTAATGTCATTCATTACCCGTAAAAGGGTATCGGAGCCATCTCTGAAAGCAATACGCAGCTCCAGCGGCATTGCAAAGAACGCAGGATTGGTCTGAACCTGACTGGCTTGAAAATGTGCATTCCAGGTTCCGTTACCCATTTCCAGAAAACTATAGCTGTTTTTGTACTCCGGGTGGTTGGGCTGATAGATCCACTGATTGAAAAACCAGTCAAGGCTAAGGCCGGTTGATTCATTCATTTTTTCGATAAAGTCAGGAATGGTAGCCGATTTGTACCTGAAGTCCGCATCGTTCGCGTAATCGTATATGCTTTTAAAAAACAGGGAATCGCCCGTTACGTAGCGATACATATACATTACGCATGAGGCTTTCATGTAGGTAATGGCGTAATTGAACAGAGTGGAATTTGCAGGCGGATTTTCAGCCCATTCCGGATTGGAGATAGCCCAGCCGGGATTTTGAGACAGGTAGTAGTTTGCGTTTCCGTTTATTTGATTTTTATAGGCAGCATAGCCGTTTATATGACCGGTCCAGGTTGCTTCAAAATAAGTGGCAAAGCCTTCATTCAGCCAAAGATCGGCCCAGCTTGCACAGGTGATCATGTCGCCAAACCACTGGTGAGCAAACTCGTGAGCAATCAGTCCCGATTGCCAGCAACCGGGGCAGAGGCTTGTCAGGGTCTGATTCTCCATTCCTCCCCACATAAATTGCGGACTCAGGGTAGCAAAACCGTCTTTTTCGAACGGATGCTCTCCGAACATGGATGAGAAAAAATTTCCCAGAGGAATGATCATTGCTTTTGCCTGCGTGGTATTCTCACCCGGGTTGGAATAGAAGCGTATGGGGAGTGTATCCACTGCAGGTGCCGGTTTTGCCCATTTTACGATTTCGAGCTTGTAGTTTACCCTGGAAGATATTACCATAATATACGTAGCGATGGGATCCCTGCTGATCCAATGATACCAGGTGGTATCGCCAAGGGTAACAGAATCGGCAAGCCTGCCGTTCGACCCCAGCTTTACATTCGACGGCACCTTAGCTCTCAGCGAAAGCGTAGCTTTATCGTAAGGCTGGTCATAACACGGAAACCACTTTCTGGCTCCCTGCGGCTCGCAATCGGTAAACACAAACCCGTTGCCGGTATAAAAAGCATTATCACTGACATTCAGATGCTGGTAGTCGATGCTTACCTGAATCAAATCACCAGGCTGATACTTTCGGTTGAGCTCAATTTTAAGCGTATCGTTCATGTGTTGAAAAGTTGCCCCTGCCAGGCCGACCGAATGGATTTCCAAAGAACTGTTCACGGCATCCAGTTTTATGTGCGAAAGCTCTGTCACGGCCTTAAACGTGATAACACTTCTGGCGCTGAAGTTTTTTGGGTAAGGCGGAGCGTAACAATGGTAAATGTCAAGGTCAAGATTGTAGTCAAGCACATCAAACGTATGCTTTGGCGAACCGATTGACCGAAGGTTTTTTGGATTTACCTGAGGCCTGTTTTGCTTGCCCCAGGCACAGTATTCGCTTCCCGAAAACTGTTCAAAATCCTGAGAAAAGGTATTTTGAAAACTCAGTACAAGAATAAGCAACAGAATCGTGGTATTCTTCATAACGATGGTTTTTTTGAATGTGCGGAACGCAGGATTTGTATAACAATATTCAGCACGGGCACGTAACACAAAGTTAAACAGTTTCAGTTACCGCGCGGAAAAAGAATGAAAGCCCGGTCACAGCGCCAGTTTCATCGCTCTGAAGCGACAGTACACAGAATGTACTACCTTTGTTCTTTTCATCCCATTTTATGAGGATATACATCACAGTATTTACCCTTTTACTAATGCTGCTTACTTCAGCTTGCAGGCAGCGGTTCAGCGGTACGGACGGGAAAATGATTTTCCGTTACAACGAAGCATCCGGAATTACGTCACTCGATCCTGCATTTTCGAGGGACCAGGCAACCAACTGGGTTTGCAATCACTTATACAACAGTTTATTGCAGCTCGACAGCAATTTAAACGTCAGACCATCACTCGCGAAGTCATGGACCGTTTCTTCGGACGGCCTGCTTTATACGCTGGTAATGCGCAACGATGTCAGATTTCACGACAATGCGTGTTTCAAAGATGGTACTGGCCGTATCGTAACTGCGTACGATGCGGAGTACAGTTTGCGCCGGCTTCTCGATCCGGTTCTTAACTCCCCCGGATCCTGGGTAATGGGGCAGGTGGAGCGAATAAACGGTTTTCCATCCATTCATGCCTGCAACGATACTGTGTTAACGATACGGCTTAAGGAGCCTTTTCCGCCGTTTCCGGGATTGCTGGCAATGCAGTACTGTTCGGTAATACCAGTGGAAGCAGCAGAATATTACGGGCGGGATTTCCGGTCGCATCCGGTCGGAACGGGTCCTTTCCGGTTTGGGATGTGGAAAGAGGGTGTTAAACTGGTGCTTTTGAAAAATCCGGACTATTTTGAATTCGATGGCGATAAGCGCCTGCCATTTCTGGATGCCGTTTCCATCACCTTTCTGGTTGACAAGCAAACGGCCTTCCTCGAATTTGTCAAAGGATCGCTCGATTTTATGTCGGGTCTTGACGGAAGCTACAAGGATGAGATTTTAACGCCTTCGGGAAGGCTCAATCCGAAGTACGACGACCGCATCAACCTGATAACAGAGCCTTATCTTAATACGGAATATCTTGGAATTGTAATGGATACATCCAATCCGGCCATCAAAGGAAATCCTTTGGTTTCAGGAAAAATACGACAAGCGGTTAGCTATGGATTTGACCGGAAGAAGATGATCCGTTACCTGCGCAACAATATCGGCACACCAGGAACGCACGGTATTATTCCGCGCGGTCTTCCGGGGTTCTGCGACAGCGCCGGGTATGGCTATGACTACAACCCTGAACGTACCCGCAGTCTGCTGGCTGAAGCAGGATTCCCGGACGGAAAAGGCCTCCCGGAGATCATCCTGTCTACCAATGCATCCTACCTCGACCTGTGTCAGTTTATTCAGGAACAACTAAGTCAGTCGGGCATTCGGATGCGCATCGATGTAAGCCCTCCGGCCACACTCAAGGAGAATGTAGCACAATCGAGAGTTCCGTTTTTCAGGGGATCATGGATTGCCGACTATCCGGATGCAGAAAATTATCTTTCCTTGTTTTTGTCGTCTAACCACACCCCCGCAGGGCCGAATTACACGCTGTTTAAAAACGCAGCCTTCGACCGCGCTTACCGAAAAGCCGTAAGCGAGACCGATGACTTCAGGCGAATTGCTCTTTACAGGGAAATGGACAGCCTGGTAATGGCCGAAGCACCGGTTGTTGTACTTTTTTATGATCAGGTGCTTCGTTTTACAGGAAAGCAGGTTCATGGGCTGGGGTCAAATCCTCTTAATCTTCTTGATCTGAGGCGAGTGACAATTAATGGAAATTAAAATTAATAGAAACGGCCTACCGGTCACGAATAGGATTGCCCGGGAAACAACAACAATAATTATGGAAATACATCAGACATTTAAACCTCTTCATCCGGCAAACCTAAGCAAGAATGCAATAAAGATGATTGGCAGCGACTGGATGCTGATAACAGCGGGAAGCAGGGAGTCATTCAACACGATGACAGCAAGCTGGGGCGGATTCGGGGTGTTGTGGAATAAGCCTGTGGCCTTCATTTTTGTGCGTCCGGTTCGCTATACCTATCTCTTTACCGAGGAAAAGGAGACATTTACCCTGAGTTTTTTCAGCGATAAATACAGGAAAGCTCTTAATTATTGCGGCTCCCATTCGGGAAGGGATGTCGATAAGATTGCAGAAACCGGACTAACGCCTGTGCCGATGCCGGAAGGAAGTTTGGCTTTTGCGGAAGCGGAAATAATCATGGAATGTAAAAAGCTTTATTTCCAGGATATTCAGCCCCTGAATTTTCTTGACAGGGATATTGACAGGCATTATCCGGGAAAGGATTATCACCGGATGTATGTCGGAGAAATTATTCACTGCTTTCAGCGGCGGGAAACCTGAAAAATTGAAAAAACCGGTCGGAATGATCAATAGTTTTATAATTTTATGGCATGGTTGGCTCATTCATTTACCGGGTAGTTCGCTTTCGCTGTCATCCACTCTCATTCTTAAAAAGCAAACAGTTTGAATTTCATTGATAAATTACGCATTGCTGCGGGCAGGCGACATCTTGCCAAAGAAGCTTCACGGATGAAACGCAGCCGGCGTGCAGTTAATCTCAGCGATGCCCGTGAGATTGGCATCCTGTTCAATATGGTTTCGAAAACGGATTACGAGCTGGTGAGTCAGTTTGCCGGCCAGCTGCAGGAACAGGGAAAAAGAGTTCAGATAATTGGTTATTACAAGTACCGAAAGCTGCCTCCGTATTACGCGCAAACTCTGGCATACGACCTGATACAGCCACAGCATCTCGATTTGATGTACAGGCCTAAAGGATTGTTTGTCAGTCATTTTATTAATCATCCCTTCGACCTGATGATCGATTTGGGTGCCGGAAATGAGTTTCCGTTGCAGTACTTGGCAGCCCTCTCGAAGGCCGGGTTTAAACTTGGCCGAAAAACGGAAGGCAGAATTCAGCCGTACGATCTGATGATTGAGTCGGGGGGTGACATCGGGAGCGGAGAGTTGATCAGCCAGATCGTTCAGTATACCAGTATGTTCAGATTCGACAACTAAAAAAATATAATTTCAAAAGTATGGGCATGAAAAAGAAATTTACGGGAACCGGAGTGGCATTGGTTACCCCGTTTCACAAGCAGGGTACCATCGATTTCGGATCCCTCGAAAAATTGATTGAACACACCATCACCAACGGAGTAAATTACCTGGTTGTTCTGGGTACAACCGGTGAAGCGGTCACCTTATCGAAAGATGAAAAGATCGCCCTCATTCAGTTTGTGAAAGATCAGGTTGACAAAAGGGTGCCACTGGTTCTCGGGATGGGAGGCTACAACACCCAGGAAGTGATCAATACCCTCCAGACCTTTGATTCCGATGGCATTGATGCCATTTTATCGGTAACTCCCTATTACAACAAACCCTCACAAAGAGGATTGTATCTGCATTACAAACACATCGCATCCGCAAGTCCGCTCCCGGTGATAATGTACAATGTTCCCGGCCGTACCAGTGTTAACATGAAAGCAGAAACTACCCTCTTGCTGGCATCTGAATTTGAGAACATCATCGGGATCAAGGAAGCGTCGGGCAACATGAGTCAGATTATGGAAATAATAAGGCTTAGACCCAAAGATTTTCTTGTTATTTCCGGAGATGATGGAATTACCATGCCGTTGATCGCAGCAGGTGCAAACGGAGTAATATCCGTTGTTGCAAACGCCTTTCCGGCAGCATTTTCGGCAATGGTGAATGCATCCTTACAGGGAAAGCTTGAAGAAGCCCGCCGGCTGCATTACCATTTGCTTCCGCTTATCGATGCCCTCTTTTCCGATGGAAGTCCGGGCGGGATAAAGGCAGCACTGGACATTATGAAGCTTGTTCCGAACAACCTGAGGCTCCCGGTTGTGAAAGTGAATAAAGCAACCCAGAATCTCATCGGCAGCATTCTGTCCGATCTTCGGGATAAAGGCATCGAATGCTGATTGTAATTTGTTAATTAACTCTTTTAATGAAGAAGGTATTTTTACTTATTGCCGCCTTACTGACTCTCAGCACCAGGGCTCAGCTGCCTGTTTCGGAAATCAATCCCGACAAACTATTTCAAACGGAAGGAGAAGTCTATTTCCGCCTTCCCGGAGCTGCAGACATGGCCGGAATTTTAACCAGGATTATCAGTATTGATGCTGTTAAGGATGGCGATATTTATGCGTATGCCGGCAGAAAGGAGTTTCTGCGGCTGCAGGAATCCGGCGGCTCTGTTACTTTCGAACTTCTGCCTCATCCCGGAGATCTTATTAATCCGGAAATGACGAGTCTGCCCATGGAAGTGCTGGAATGGAACTTTTATCCAACCTATACGGCTTACGAGGAGCTCATGGAGCAGTTTGCCGCCGATTACCCCGATATTTGCACATTGCATACGTTCGGAGTATTGCCCAGCGGCCGCAAGCTTATGGCTGTCAGAATTTCTGATAACGTCAATGCCGATGAAGACGAACCCGAGTTTTTTTATACATCAACCATGCACGGCGATGAAACTACCGGCTATGTGCTGATGCTGCACCTGATAGACTACCTGCTAACAAACTATAACCAGGATCCCAGGGTAACAGGCCTGGTCAACAACATTGATATCTGGATCAATCCTCTTGCCAATCCCGACGGGACCTACTTCGGAGGCAATCATACCGTGAACGGCGCACGCAGGTACAATGCCAATTATGTGGATATCAACAGGAACTTTCCCGACCCGAACGACGGTCCTCACCCCGACGGCAATGCCTGGCAGCCTGAAACCGTTGCGTTTATGGAGTTTGCCGAAAGCCGTAATTTTGTGATGAGCGCCAACTTTCACGGAGGTGCAGAAGTGGTGAACTACCCATGGGACACCTGGAGCCGCCCCACAGCCGATGAAAACTGGTGGATTATGGTGAGCCGGCAGTATGCCGATACCGTTCATGCAAACTCTCCTCCAGGCTATTTCGACGACCTTGAAAACGGAATCTCCAATGGTTACGACTGGTATCGCATTACAGGTGGAAGACAGGATTATATGAATTACTTTCAGCAGTGCCGGGAAGTTACGCTGGAAATATCTAATACTAAACTGCCACCTGCCAGTCAACTCCCTTTGTTCTGGAATTATAACTACCGTTCCATCCTGAATTACCTCGAACAGGTAACTTATGGTATCCGGGGCATCGTTTCCGATACCATCACCGGAGAACCCCTGAAGGCTCAGGTACTTATAAGCGGACACGATACCGACAGCTCAATGGTCTTTTCATCCCTTCCTGCCGGCAATTACCACAGACTGATCAAAGCCGGAACCTACAACCTGACATTTATTGCCGATGGTTACCTGCCCAAAACGGTAAGGAACGTTACAACCACTGACTTTGGAACGGTTGTACGGAATGTCCGTCTTTGGGATGGTTCGGCCATTCCTGCATTCTCTTCAAGCGCAACCACAACCCATGCCGGTGGAACTGTGCAGTTCTTTGATAATTCCGGAGGTAATCCGACAAGCCGCTTGTGGACTTTTGAAGGAGGAAACATCGTCAATTCAACAGTTGCTTCCCCTGTGGTTACCTATAACCAGCCGGGAACGTATGCCGTTACACTCTATGTGGAAAATGCAATTGGAGGCAACAGCCTTACAATTGATGATTATATTACTGTTGAAGCCGTTTATTACATAGGATTTCCGGGTGACACTAGCTGTAATGCACGCTTTTTCGACAGCCAGGGTCCCGACGGCAATTACACCAACAACGAAAATCTGAACACAACATTTTTTGGAGGCGACCCGGGCAAAGTGCTTCGCATCCGTTTTAATGCATTTGACATCGAAGAATCGATTGATTGCGAAAGCGATGCACTGCTGATTTACGACGGCCCCACCGCTGATTCGCCTCTTTTAGCAAAACTATGCGGCAATACCATCCCGCAGGAGATTTTCACCTCTGTTAATGGCGGAGCCGTAACCTTTGTTTTCCGGTCCGATGCATCGGGAAACGGGGCCGGATGGGATGCCGAAATTTTCTGCGACAGCGGGACAAATTCCTTAATCCTGGATTCGGACCATGATCTGCTGGTATATCCCAATCCTGCAACAGACAAAGACTTTAATATACATTTGAAATCCGGCATTCTTCGCGAAATCCGCCTGAGCGACCTTACGGGCCGGGTTGTTTACCGGTCGAACGGAAGCGGAATGCGAGCCATTGTGCCGGTTAAAGAGTTGCAAACAGGTATTTACCTTCTGCAGATATCTGCATCAACGGGAAATTTTACCGAAAAAGTGGCAATCACCCGTTAATTATAATTCCCTGTAGTCACCGAAACGTATTTCAGACAAAAAGGCGTCCTCCCGGATGCCTTTTTGCTTTAATCCTAAGATGTTTAAAGATTCTTCAGTTTTCTTAAAGTTTCTTTTCCGTTATTTCCTTTAAGTGAGAAATATACCTCAAGGGAGCGCAAAGAAATTGCACGTTTTATTAATTGATTGAAAAACAGCGATTAATTGGTTAACGTTAACTTAATAATTAGTTAAACGTGGATTAAACTCCATCCGGATTTGATTGGGTTATTTTGCCGGTGTAAATCAATCAATCCAAAAATCATGAAAAAAATTGTATTGCTTTTTCTTGCAGCTTCACTGGCGGTATTAACGGCCTGCAACGATGAGACTGACAACTTCAGTGTTCCTTCGGTAAATGCTCCGGATCCGGCGTTTGCTGAATTCGGTAAAACCATTGAGCTGGAATTCAATTATACGGCGGAGGCCGGCTTTAAATCGTCTATCGTAACTGCAGTTAATGGTACGGCGCAAATTCTGACCGACGGAGAGTCCGGTTCGCAAAGTGGTACAGTAACCATATCTTTTACTGCCGGAACACAAGCGGGGGCCGGATCGGTTGTGTTAACCGTAATGGACAAGGAAGACAGGCCGGCGACCGGTACTGCGGTGGTGAGCGTACTTGAAGAGCAGATCGTGTATAACGTTGAAGGCAACATCCTTGTAAACACCACATGGAAGTCGGGTAAGGTTTACATCCTGAAAAGCCGTGTGGCTGTTGTTTCGGGTGTAACCCTTACCATTGAACCCGGAGTAATAGTAAAAGGTGAAGCCGGCACAGGTGCCAACGCCACGGCGCTTATTGTTGCACGAGGTGCACGGCTGATGGCTGAAGGAACGGCAGCATCGCCCATTATTTTTACTTCGGTAGCCGACGAGATTATGCCCGGACAAATTGCCAGTCCAAACCTCGATCCCACGCTCAACGGGCTATGGGGTGGAGTGCTTGTGCTTGGAAACGCTCCGATTTCAGCGAGTGCTTCCTCGGTTCAGATCGAAGGAATTCCTCCCTCAGATCAGAACGGTCTGTATGGCGGATCCGATGCCAACGATAACTCCGGAATCATCCGCTATATATCCATCCGTCATGGCGGTGCCAATATTGGTGAGGGAAATGAAATTAACGGATTAACCCTTGGCGGAGTTGGTTCGGGAACCATAATTGAGAATGTGGAAGTAGTATCAAACCAGGACGACGGCATTGAGTTTTTCGGAGGAACGGTTAATGTGAAAAATGCAATAGTCTGGAATGTAGGCGACGATGCCATCGATACCGATCAGGCATGGGCAGGAACCCTCGACAACTTTATTGTTCTCTGCGGTAGCGAAACCGACCATGCTCTGGAAATTGACGGGCCCGAAGGTTCATTAATGGCAGCTCATACAGTAAAAAACGGCACCATCAAAGGAAGTACAGCATCGGAACTTGGCGATTTTCGTGACGGTGCCAGGGGAACTTTCTCAAATCTTTACTTCTTCGGTTTCCCGGATCCGGCAGCCGAAGGGCGGGGCGACTTATCCCTTTCGGGCGACAAAACCCTGGCCAGCTACCAGAACGGACATCTTACATTCAGTAACCTGCAGATTACTCTTGCCAGTGGAGTTGAGCTGAGTTCGGTTTTTAAAAGCGGTACTGCTGCTCATGCCATAGCTGTTGAAGCCGGAGCTGCAACCACCGGAGCCAGCAAAGCGGCTTTTACCGGCTGGTCATGGGCTGATGCTTCAGGTGAAATCACCAATTTTTAAACTATTCTTTAAATACTGTTTAAAACTCGTGGGTGAATACCCACGAGTTTTCTGCAAAATTTGCTTTAAATAAACAGAGATTTTATGGTACGCACTAATGCATTGCTGACCTTTGTGCTGATAATCCTTTTTCCGGCTCTTGCTGTTGCGCAGAATGGCTTTATTAGAGGAGTTGTTTTTGACGAAAAAA
The DNA here is from genome assembly GCA_002441345.1 of Bacteroidales bacterium UBA6248. GTDB lineage: Bacteria > Bacteroidota > Bacteroidia > Bacteroidales > Lentimicrobiaceae > Lentimicrobium. The sequence goes on along the minus strand of DJVU01000053.1, from coordinate 4,409 downwards.
CCGGAGAATCGTTGCCAGGAGTAACCATCTTTATCGAAGGTTCGACAACCGGAACACTGACCGATTTTGACGGGAAATTCAATCTGTCTGTAGCACCCGGAACCTATAAACTCCGGGTGTCGTATATTTCTTATGAAACGGTAATCGTTGATAATCTTTTTGTTAAAGCCAGTGAAGTGGTTTTACTCGATAATATGAGACTGAAGGAAGCAAGGGTGGAGCTTTCGGAAGTAATCGTTACCGCTGAAGCAATTCGAAACTCTGAAACCGCAATGCTTACAATGAAACAGAAATCGGCCAACCTGATCGACGGTATTTCGGCGGCCGGCTTCCGAAAGGTTGGCGACTCCGATGCCGCTTCCTCCATAAAACGCGTCCCGGGAATATCGGTTGAAGGTGGAAAATATGTGTTTGTGCGTGGACTGGGCGACCGGTATTCAAAAACAATTTTGAATGGTATGGATGTGCCGGGCCTTGATCCCGACCGGAATGCGCTTCAGATGGATGTTTTTCCAACAAATATAATCGACAACATCGTGGTGCATAAATCGTTCAGCCCCGAATTGCCCGCTGATTTTACCGGAGGTGTAATCGATATAACTACAAAGGATTTTCCGGAGATGAAAACCCTGAGCGTTTCTCTGGGATTTGCTTACAACCCGGAGATGCATTTTAATTCTGACTTTCTCACCTACGAAGGTGGAAAGACCGATTTTCTGGGTTTTGACGATGGATCAAGAGCCATACCTGCTGAAGACAATATTCCTTTTTTCTCAGAAGTGGTGACCAATCCGTCCGGACCAAAAGGTATGCGCTTTCAGGAAATTATGCGCAATTTTAATCCCATAATGGCTGCCAGACGTGACAGGAGTTTGATGGACTACTCGGGCGGAGTGTCAGCCGGAAACCAGATTCCGCTGAAAAATCTTACGCTTGGTTATAATTTTTCATTTTCTTATAAGGTAAATACCGAATATTATCGAGGCGTGGAGTATGGTAATTACGGTATGGTTGCAGATGCAGAAGTGTACGAACTTGAACGCCGCGAATATACCCATGGTGAATACGGCAGCAACAGCGTTCTTCTGGGTGGACTAGCTGGATTTGCACTAAAAACACAGCGTTCCAAATACAGCCTGAATTTTCTGCATCTTCAGAACGGTGAATCAAAAGCAGCTATTTTCGATTACAGCGGATCCGACCAGGGATCAAATTTCGACGCTGTTCAGCATAATCTGGAATACAGCCAGAGATCCATCACTAACATATTATTAAGTGGCAAACATTTTTTTCGTAACAACAAATGGGGAGTAGAATGGAAAGCATCGCCCACACAATCTCAAATATTCGATCCCGATGTTCGTTTTACACGTTACGAAAAGCGGGGTAATATATTCTCCATAAGTACGGAGGTAGGCTTCCCGGAACGTATTTGGCGTGAGCTTTCGGAAATAAATCTCGCTGGTCAACTGAATATTACCCGCGACTATAACCTCATGGGCAGGGCGTCTAAACTGAAATTCGGAGGAGCCTACACGAAAAAGGAACGCGATTACGAAATCAGAAGCTTTGCAATAAATGTGAGGGGTATCCCGCTAAGTGGAAATCCCGATGAGCTGTTTTTCCCTGAAAATATCTGGCCTTATCAGGGTAACGTGAACAGGGGAACAACCTACGAGTCGAGATTTATTCCAAATAATCCCAATAAATACAATTCAGAAAATCAAAACACTGCATTTTATCTCGCAACCGAAATCCAGCCCCTTCTGTTTCTCAGGGCTACCATTGGTCTGAGGGGAGAAATTTTTGAGCAGAGATACACTGGTCAGGATCAAACCATGACGAATGTGCTGGATAATGAAAAGGTAATAGATGATTTTGATGTGTTCCCGTCGGTCAGCTTGATTTTTTCGCTCAACCAGAAACAAAATATCAGGGTTTCATATACCGAAACAATTGCACGACCATCGTTTAAGGAAATGTCGTTTGCTGAAATCTTTGATCCACTCACCGGCCGCGTGTTTGTGGGTGGACTCTTTCGTGATGCAGACGATGTGGCCGGAATTGAATACTGGGATGGTAACCTGAAAGTCAGCAACATACACAATGCCGACCTTAGATGGGAGGTATTTTCAGGAAAAGGGCAAACGATTTCCGTTAGCGCATTCTACAAATACTTCCGCAATCCCATAGAGATTGTGCAGTATGTTTCGCAAAAAGGTGCTTTTCAGCCGCGTAACGTCGGCAATGGCCAGCTTGCAGGTCTGGAATTTGAGGTGCGAAAACACCTGGGATTCATTTCGCAGGCAGCAGAGTCTTTTGTTTTTACAGCCAATCTCACGTATACCCGTTCAGGAATCAGATTGAGCGAAACCGAGTATAAGTCGCGCCTTGAAAACGTGAGGCAAGGGCAGGAGGTAAGCCACTACCGCGAAATGGCCGGACAATCACCGTTTATCGTTAATGCCGGACTGGCTTATGAAGGAGGCAATCAAGGCTTTACGGAAGGACTGGAAGCAGGTTTGTATTTTAATGTCCAGGGATCAACACTTGAAGTGGTAGGGATTGCAGACAGACCCGATGTGTATGCAAAACCCTTTAACAGTTTAAACCTCAATGTGAATAAATCCTTTGGAGAGAAGAAAAAGCTACAGCTTGGTCTGAAAATTGATAACCTTTTAGGGGATGTTAAGGAGTCGGTATTTCAATCGTTCAAAGCAAGCGACCAATACTACACCTTTATTGAACAGGGTAGAACCATACACTTTCGTGTGGGTTACATGATCTTCTAAACCAAGCACATCCGATTCGTAACCTTAATTAAAATCCCGGAAACCGGCAATACATCAAAGACTTTTAAAAGCGATTTCATGAAAAATAACCTTATTATTGCTTTCTGCTTCCTTTGTTTATCGTTTCAGACCTTTTCGCAGGAACTGGAACTAAAAGACGGACTTTATTACAAAAAGGGAATGCTTTATTCTGGAACGCATACCGAATATTTTGAAAACGGACTGGTATCGGTAGAGCTAAACATCCGCAACGGACTAGAACACGGAGCTCTAGACTATTATTTTAGTAACGGCATTCAGAAAGAACATCGTGAATACCGGGAGGGAAAAAAGCACGGTACCTGGATTACCTGGAACGAAGAAGGTGTAAGGGTGGCGGAAGCATCGTATTACCAGGATGTCAAGGATGGAACATGGCTCGTCTGGAGTCCTCAGGGTATTTTACTTTACGAGATGCATTACCAAAACGGCCTTAAATCCGGTACCTGGAGGCAGTGGAACGAAGAGGGCACTCTTGTAATGGAACGAAATTACTGATATATGAACCTTCGCTTCGCAGGAAGCGGGAGTACATAAAGACAGGCAACCAAATATGGATGAGTTTCCAGGAGGACTTATCCGTGTTTTAAATCAGAATCGGTGCGGGATTAATCCGATAGAAATGCCGGGATTATGGATGGGGATATTTCATAGGTAAAACGGATGCAAAAAAAATCCCGGGGACTACCCGGGATTCTCACACATTAAAGGAAAATTTACCTGATGTTATCAAGTTTGATGCTTATTTCTTCGGTTTCCTCTGGTAAAAGTTCAACATTTTCGACAAGACTGCTTTTGTAAGATATCATGGAAAGAACAAGATTGTAGCTTCCCGGAGCAAGACCTTCGATGCTGAAATTGCCATCGAGATCGGTATATACCTTTGTTTCAGTGCCTTCAACCAATACACTCACGCCAGCAAGCGTTTCACCCGACTGGTAATCTATTACCTTGCCGGAAATGCTGGCATTAGCTGAGGGTGATTTTGTTTGATTTTCTGATGCTCCTGCATTACCTGCAAGAAGGCTGAATGCTGCAACTGCAAGAACTGTTTTAATGGTGTTTATCATGGCGCTACGTTTAATGATGCGAAATTACTTTCGACTCATTAATTGAGTATAAAGCCATTATTAAATAAATGTTAAGCTTTTCTGATAATTTCCGAAATGTTTCGGGTCAGTAGTTAGTTCTCCTGCAAAATCACGTCGGGCAGGAATTTTTGACTTATAAGTTCACGGATGGAGGGATACGGCAGGCACACGGAAACCGGGCCGGTAGCTGCATTCGCGACTTCGTAAACGTTGTAATGGAAACACAGTCCCGAGTCGCTGAAATAGAAATTGGAAGCGGGTTCAGTGGTATTGCTGAAAAAACCATGGCTGAGCAGGTCGTCGCCGTATGGAATATTCAACGAACGGCAAATTTCACCCCTGATCAATGTGTTAAGCAACTGCATCTTTCCCGGAAGCATAACATCGTTCAACGATAGCTTATTTCCTGTTTCCGTATCCACAACCAGAAATCTTTGCAAGTCAAGCCCGCTGGTTCCTCCTGTATAAGCATAATCCGAAAGGTGCA
>DJVU01000089.1 GCA_002441345.1 Bacteroidales bacterium UBA6248 | reverse complement strand
CATTGACTCCCGATTGCCAGGCAGGTACAGTAGTATTTGATGGAGTTATCTATAGTCTTACTTTCACACTTTCAGCAGAAGATAATTGCGATAACACAGCATTCTGTTATATTACCTTCATCTGGACGTATGATGAGGTAGACATCATCTGTCCTGATGAATCAATTTCACTCGGCTGCAATCCAATACCACCGACATGTGAGGATGTACTTGATTTGTTGTTTGCCTCAAATGAAGGTTACACCGACATTTTGTCTCCAACATGTACTCCTGGCGAAATCATTGAAGAAAACTGTCAGCGGACACAAACATTTACGGTGTCGTATATGGATGCCACAGGGAATCCGGCAACGTGCGACGTTACCTACATCTGGATCGTGGATCTGACTCCGCCGGTTATTTCAGACCCGGAAACTGTGGTAGCCTTTACTTGCGAGGAGGAAGTAATCCTTCCTGAAGTAGTATTCACAGACAACTGCAGCGAGGTTACTGTCTTCAGTTATATACCTGGTTTTGAAGGCGCACCTGAGGACTATACCTTTATGCAGGGCAGCGAAACTACAGTTTGCTATTATGCTCTTGATGAATGCGGAAACAAGTCTCAGGATTACTGCCTGACCATCAGGGTGGATTGCGATAACTGCACCATGACCCAGGGATTCTATGGGAATTTTGACGGCTTGTATTGCGATGGTTCTTCAACACTGGCACTGCTCAATACTCTGCTGGAAACCCCGCTGGTACTTGGCCTCGGCAACAGAACCTATACCATCCCCACCGGAGCCGGACAATGCGTTATCGACATTCTGCCTGGTGGCGGACCTTCGAAGCCACTTCCGGTCGGAGCTCATACTTGCGGCGATCTTGTCAATAAGCAAGGAACCCTGATGAACAACCTCCTGGCTCAGACCTTAACGCTGGGTCTCAACCTGAGATTAGACAACGTTCTTGGCGATCTGGTATTCCAGAGTGCTACATTCTTCACAAGGGCTTCTACAGATTGTAACAGTTCAGATGCACAACCAATACCTGGTACGGAGGAATATTACACTATGCCATCCTGTATCATGGAACTGAATGGCGGGCAACCGAGCGTTCAGTACATCTTTGATTTAGCAAATGCTGCACTTGGCGGAGCAAATAACGTTGGTTGTACATTAAGTTCACTCACCGAAGCTTTGGGCATTATAAACGACGCCCTGGATGAGTGCCGGTTCATCTATTTCTATAATGGAGCTCCTGTAGCAGGTCCGGGCAATACAAATAAGGGATATGAAGAGAAGGAAATAACGGTTGTTGAGAAAATTCAAATGACAATCGTTCCCAATCCTTTCATTGAAACTACTGAGATCACCTTCACGATTTATGAAGACACCAGGGCCACTGCCGAGATATATGATATGCAGGGCCGAAAGGTTGCAATACTCTTTGAAGGCGATGTGGTTTCAGGAAAATCCCAAACATTAGTTTATAAAGTTCCGGCCGTTGAAAATCAGGCTATGTTCCTGTGCGTTATCCGCACTTCCAATGCCGTCAGATACGAAAAAATCATACGGATGCATTAAGCAAATCATTGTAACTTTTTCACAGAGCCTTCCTTCGGGGAGGCTCTTTTTTTTAATCTGGCATTTCCGGTATTTCCGGAGGCTGTGTACCCCGGATGATATTTTTCTGCCGCACCTGAGAAACAATAAAAAAAGGCTGACTCACAGGAAAATGATGACAGCCTTTTGTAAGCTTTTACACAGACACCGGACTTACCGCCACTATAATGACGGCGAGGTCAGCAATATCCGGTTTTATTCAATCATAAGAAAATCGACCGAAGATCCGGGTTGCACCTCCCGGGGCACGGTTCCATAGCGGAAAACACGCATCGGGTGTTTCCCTATGAGGCTGAGGTTGCCATCGGTGTACTGCAAAGAAGTTGCTTCTCTGAGTCCTGCCACATAAACACCGGGATTGGCGGTGATAAACTCTTCAATCCGTTGTTCGCGCGTTTCTCCGCCGTGTCCTTCGGGATGAGCATCCAGGTAATGCGGATTGATCTGAAAAGGAACCAGATTCATGCAGTTGAAGCTGTCCGGTTCAACGATGGGCATATCGTTGGTGGTGCGAAGCGTAGGACAGGCAACGTTTGACCCGGCACTCCATCCCATGTATGGGACACCTGCCAGAACACGCTCCCTGATTGCCTGCATCAGACCGGTACGTTGCAGTTCCCTTACCAGGTTAAAAGTATTCCCCCCTCCTACTGCAATGGCTTCGGCTTCAACAACGGCACGGATGGGGTCGCTTTCGCGATGAATGGAATAGAGATCAAAACCAAGGGTACTGAAAACAGCCTTTACCCTTGCCTCGTAATTATCCCAGGTAAGGGTAACACCTGCAAAAGGAATAAAAAGAATTCGTTTTACGCCTGTATTTTTCAGGAAGTTTGAAATATCCTGTCTCGGCCAGCCCAGGTATTCTTCGCCCGGATTCGTGGAGTTACTGATTAAAAGAAGTTTCATATCTGTACATGTTAAATTTTAGCAGTTTTATAATTGTAAAAATCGTTTTCCGGATTCAAACCTACAAGTTTTAATTTGATTGCGCAAACCCGGAGGCAAAATTAGGAGGAGGCGTATCCTGTCCAGGACACTTCGTCCAAATATATATCATTGATTTATAATAAAATATAGAGTACCGAATAAATAATCCGCGGAACCAAAGAAATTTGATTACCCCGGCCGGCTTCAGGGTTGGGCAGCATGAAAGCGGTACACATCCGCAAAGCGGCGGTACCATCTGGAATTCCCCGTATAGATACGGATCATGTCTTTCACGTTTATGCTTCCGGCTTCCCTGAGGTCGCGTGCAGCAAGTTCGCGGGCCAGGCTTTCCTGCAATCCGGATGCCTCTGTTTCACCGGCACCCGACAGCCTCAGCTTTTCAAGCAAAGCAAGCGCATGATCGGGTTTCCGGCGTGCGATATAATAACCGGAGGCATACATAAGAAGGGAAGTACTTCCCGATTCGTAGGCTATCTCAAAGAGTCCGGATCCGGCAAGGCCCAGCGTATCGAGGCGGTAATGCGAAAACAGGGCTTCAGATTCCTGCAGCAGCGCGATGCCTTCGGTATAATCTCCGGAGGCTATCAGGTCGAGAGCGCGGGTATGCTGATCGTTCCATCTAACGGGAATCCGGTATGTATCCAGCACCCGGTTTAGTTCCCGTGTTGTCAGCCCGCAGTATGACCTGCTGTAAATCAGCTCACGGGTTTCCATCACCAGAGCCGAGGCATGGCTGAACTGGTTGGCTGCGAAGAGACCATCCACGCGTTCTATCATCGATTCCAGTTCACCCTTTACTCTGCTGCAAAGCATTTCATCGGCCATAAGGTCCAGATTTCTTCGCTGTTCGCTGAGTGAAGCCAGATGGCTGATGCCGAGGTTGTACGAAATAAGGTATGCATTATCCGACAACTGAATGGCCTCCAGAGGCTCTCCTGCCCATAGCTTGAGCCTGCCCTGAGAGTACAGTTCGTTGATAAAAGGCAGTGCACATACCGATACCAGCGTATCAAAAAGGACGGAAGTTTCAAGGCTGGCGGTACGTTCGAGCAAAGCAGCCTCCAGAAGAATATCCACAGCCTGAGGCCTGTTATGGTTAATTTTTTCCAGACGGGCCTGTTCCAGGAGATCGTGGTATTTCAATCCGGCAATCTGCTTGCGCAGACTGTCGACTGCCGTAAGGTCTGGCTGGAAGGTCTCATACTGCGACGCAAATGCCAGAGCCTGATCGAGAGCCGGTTCAGCAAGGCGGTAATCCCTGTTTTTAAGATGGCCCTCCACCTGCATCAGGGATTGTTTAAACACACCTCCTGCGGCACGCTGCAATGCAGAAGAATATTCGTGACCGGTTTTTATCCCAGGATATTGCAGAGCCAGCGACCATGCCTTTTCGAGACTTCCCAGTGCAGACCTGTAATTATTTCTGGACAGCGAAGCGATAGCATTTCCGACATGCAGATCGACCACTTCCTGGCAAAGGGCCGGGAGTCCATTGTCGTCCATGCCGGCAATGCCGTATTTCCCGGCGTATTGCCCCGCTTCGTTGAGATATTTCTCCGCGATAACCGTAAGGTTGTTTTTCAGTGCTTTCTTAACAACCCGCACATAGGAAGAGGTAAGACCGTTGCGGGCTTCAATCAGGCGCTTTGCGAGCGTATCCGGAACCATGGAAAAAGGATTTGCCCCGGCAAAGCGGCCGGCAGCTACCAGCAAATCAATGGCTTCCACGTAGCGGTCGGCAACCATCAGTTCACCGGCCAGCTTTAAATACTCCCCATTTATCTCGCGCGATAAAAGAGAAACGTCCCAGTCCTTAAAACCCTTTTTTCGCATAAAGCCATCCATGTACTTTTTCACCGAGGCCATTTCCGCAGCTGAAATACCATTGGAATAAAGGCGGTAGAAAAAGGGACTGCTGTAATAATCCACCTTTTGCGAAAGGCTCAGGGCATCGCGTATAGCACTGCCGAATGCTTCTGCCATTCTCTTGTATCCATTGCCTGTCAGCGACGGATTAATCCCCTTGTCCGAAAGATAGGTCTGCAGTTCATTCGTTTTATACTCCGCAATATCACGGCGGCGGGCAAGGTTCAGCGGATCGCTTCCCGGAACAATGGCTGAACGCCAGCGGGAGGCCTCGCCCAGGAGGTTCACCATTTTGCGCGACGTTACAACAAGAGCGAACGCCTCAGGAATTTGGTGACGGGAGGTCCTGGCTTTACGCAATCGTTGATCGAGGGTATCGGCCAGAGCACCGGCAGCCTCGTAATCGCGGATATAATACAATTCCCGTTCTGCCCTGGAATAGGAGTTCTGATCAAAGCCAAAGGATGTAAATACCACAACTATCGAGGAGCCTTCGCGCCACAGAGAATCCGGAAGCGATGCAACAAGCGCTCCCCGAATCAGCGTATCGAGTGAAAATACAGATTCAGGGGTACGAAACCTCTCCCCGTCCAGCGGATGCTGTACTGCACAGTAAAACGAAGCATTTCCCGGAACAAGAATATCCGAAACATCGAAATGGCTCACCCTGACATCGCCCGTTGCCGCAGCGGGCGTAAGACGGAGTTGTATGTGCAATCGGGCGTCGCGATCGTAAGCAAGGCTTATACGATACGAAAAATGAAAGGAAAACGATGTTTTCTCCGGAATTTTCCTGTTTGCCAGAGCCATCTGATTGATGATCTGGTTTGTGTAACGATTCGGCGATTGCGGTGCGTAATTGAACTTCCAGCTTCCTTCACGGCCAGCAGAATAGATTTCCTGCCCGGCCAGCAGGGTGGAAATTTGCAGAAACAGCAGTAAGACAGCGAGGTTACGGAGCATGAGAACGTGTGAAGTATGGGATGCAAAAATACTACAGTCCGGTGAATGAAGAGCAGTGATTTTCTAATCTTTACAACACATACTTTTTTAGTGCGCACCGGAATTGCCAAACCCGGTATATTAAAACAAACACGGACTTAATCCTGGCTTTACCGACTACTCAATTCCTGAAATCCTGAACTCAGTCCTGCGGTTAAGTGCCCGTCCCTGAGGGGTATCGTTTCCGGATACGGGTCGGTCGGCACCGTAACCTTTATAGGCAAGACGGCGTGAGGGGATGCCTTTTTTCAGCAGGTAACCGTATACCGAAGCAGCTCTGCGCTCACTGAGGGTACGATTGTACTCCGGCGATCCGGTGTTGTCGGTATGTCCGCTGATCTCAACCGATACTCCGGGATTTTTCGTAAGGAATTCCGAAAGCCGTTCCAGTTCGGTCACCGATTCGGGAAGCAGACGGGAACTGTCGGTTTCAAAAAACACATTATGCAGCACGGTAACTTCATCCGGTATGAGCGGCTTCATTTTAACATCGCGCAGAAATGGCCTGTTGATTCCGGCTTCACCTTCAACCATGAAATGAGCGGAATAAAACAGGTAACCGGATCTTTCCACGGCAAGAGCATAGGCCTTTCCTGCCGGGATACTAACCAGAAATTCGCCCGTTGCAGCATTCGAGCGCGAACGAACCACTTCCCTGCCGGTTTCCAGATCATTCAGCACGAAGTCGGCTCCCAGTTTCTTTCCGGTTATGCTGTCGGTTACAACGCCCTTCATATAGGTAAGCGGCAGAGGCCGTGCGTGATCCGGAAGGAGGAAGCGATAAATGTCCTGCAGACCGAATCCCCCTTCTGCTGCCGAAGAGATATAGGCATATTTGCCCTGATGATCGACCACCAGCGTTACTTCATCGGCTTCGGTATTTACCGGATAACCAAGATTTTGAGGCTCAGACCAGCCTGTATCGGGATCAAAACGGCTGAAGAATATATCGCCTTCTCCCATGCCGGGATGTCCTTTGGATGAAAAATAAAGGGTTTGCCCGTCGGGATGCACAAAAGGACCACGCTCCGCTTCGGGAGTATTGATACGTTCGGGTGCAACAACAGCTTCCGACCACGATCCACCGGGCTGAAGCGTGCTTATCCATATGTCGCTGCCACCGTAACCTCCTGGCCGGTTACTCACAAAATAAAGGGTTCTGCCGTCGGGCGAGAAGGCCGGCTGGGATTCCCAGTACCGGGTATTGATGGCCGGACCCATATTTTCCGGCTCACTCCAGTGGTCTCCTGCTTTGCGCGACATATAAATATCACAACTGCCGTAACCCTGAGGTCGGTTGCAGGCAGCAAAGAATAACAGCTGTCCGTCAGGCGAAAGGCACATGGCACCCTCATCCCCCGGAGTATTAACCGGATGACCGAGTTCTGTTGCAGTTCGCCAGGTAGTATCGCTTTCGCGGATGGAAACGTAAAAATCCTCATCGCGACGCTGACCTGTGGGCGTTCTGCGGGTAAAAAACAGGTATTCGCCGTCAGCACTCAGGTAATTGACAAATTCGTATCCGGCAGTATTCACGGCAGGCCCCAGGTTTACTGGTTCAAATGCTACGGGGTTCTCCATCGCGTGAATCCGAAACTCCGCTAATTCGGTATTTTTCTCTGCACGCCTGCGTTCGGCAGGCTTTACATCCGGGTTTCTCAGATAGTTCCGGTAACTGACAATGGCTTCGGCATACCGGCGGTTGCTGAACTGAAGATTTGCCAGAATATACCATGCTGGAGGAAAAAAATCGGCATCTATGCTTATGGCCCGGGAATAGCTTTCCATAGCCTGCACGGCATCTCCTCTCAGGTTATGAATATCGCCTGCCAGCAGCCACGACTCTATGTGTCCGGGATTAGCCCTCAGCGCTTTCTGCACCTCTGCCAGGGCTTCATCAAAAGCTGAGGCGTGGTAATAATCGATAGCCTTCCGGTGAAATTTCATCTCCCGGCTTTCTTTCTGACCCTGTGCCTTCACATCAGCCAAAAGCACCAGAATACTCAGTAACAGAATCCAGAAACGCTTCATATAATCCGGTTAAAAAATACTAACGCTGTTTGCTCCGAAACATTATACAAGCCGGCTACGGCTGCTTGTTAAATCCGTTTATCAGCAGCCTGGATGCAATGCTTGCCCCGTCGGCAAAAAGCTTCACCTGAAACAATCCGTAACCAAGTCCTCCGGCCGCCAGCCGGATGCAGCAGTCATGCACTTCGTAACGGTCGCTCTGTATCAGTCTGCCGTCCATAGCATATACTTCGGCAGTAAGAAGCGGTTGCGGGCATGGTGCCTCCAGATGAACGACAAACGTATCATCAGCCGGGTCGGGAAAAACGATAAGGGCTGGTTCAGCCATTACGGCAACATCTTCCACAGTATCAAGGCCGGGGGCAGACAACCATGCTCCCGCATACATGCTGTACAGCCTGGCAGGGCCAACAGGCGTTCGCTCCGCTGTAATCCACAGATGGCCGTGAGGCTTATGACAGATACCTTCGGTTTGAAGCCCTTTGGTTCCCGGAAGGGTTATTCGTCGCTTATTCCCGCTAAAAAAATTTGTACCCGGATAATCGAAAAGAAGCCAGACAAATGGCTGATAGTTTTTATACCCGATAAATACCAGCTCACCTTTTTCGTTAATATCTGCTCCTGTAACCATACCATCCGTATCCATTTCTGCCAGAGGATGCACCAGATATTCGCCGGGGATTTTCGGCACGGCATACATGCGGGTTTTCTGATTAACCCAGTTCTTTGAAAAGAGAAAAAGGCTGTCGCCCGCCGATATCATGGCTTCGCAGTCGTAATCGTTGTTCCGGTTAGCCTTTTCAAAGCCCGTTTGATCGGCATAGCCGAATCGGATTACTTCGGCCGGTACGCTTACATCTCCCGTTTCCGGGATATCCTTCTTGTTTATTTTGTAGATAACCAGATTTTTGCGATTGCCAAGATTATTGCCAAAGTCGCCTATATAGATAAAGTTTTCGTCCTGCGCTATATCTTCCCAGTCAAAATTTTCAGCCCCTGAAAGAGTTATAGTCTGCATTACCATCCCCGAAAGGGTATCAAGTTTCGAAAGCACGGGGTCGTTGAAGCTGTCGTTATGCGTCCACAAACCGCCATTCCAGAAGATCAGCCCGGAAGTCTCCTCAACGGCTTCCGGAAGTTCCTTTACGATAACTTCAAATCTGGCTTTGGTAACCGGATAGGAACACGAGCCATCGTTAATGCCGGCATCGGGGTTAAAATTAGAGGCACGGGCATCGGTACATCCGGAAATTTGTGCAGCAGCACAGAACGGACCAAAAACCGCAATCAACAGAGAAGCAGTAAAAACAGATCGTTTCACAGGCGATGGCTTTACTTCATAACAAACCTACATTTTTTTGCTGAAAAACCTACTATGCCGGCAGACCGGAAATGTTAAAAAAAGTTCATGCCGAAGATACAGGCCCTTACACAGGCGAATATCTCCGGCATGAGAATTTAAGGCTTTGATTAACCGTAAATTTCCTTATTGTACGCTTTGAATGTATTTAACAGAAGGCTTACCACCGTCATAGGTCCGACACCGCCGGGAACGGGCGTGATAAAACTGCACTTAGGGGCAACATCATTAAAGTCAACATCCCCCGTAATATGATATCCTTTCTCCGAATCATCGTCAACCCGGTGGATTCCAACGTCAATCACAACGGCTCCATCTTTCACCATACTGCCTTTAACAAATTCCGGCTGCCCGATTGCAGCAATCAGAATATCGGCCTGACGAATGATGGATGGAAGGTCTTTAGTTTTACTGTGGCAAAGGGTTACGGTGCTGTTTCCCGGCCTGGCTTTGCGCGACATCAGCAGACTGACCGGCGTTCCCACAATATTGCTGCGGCCGAGAACCACACAGTGTTTGCCTTCGGTTTCTATGCCGCTTTTCTCCAGCAGAAGCATGATACCTGCCGGCGTTGCCGGAAGATAGGATGGCAGTCCCAAAGCCAGGCGGCCTATGTTTACAGGGTGAAATCCGTCGACGTCCTTAGCGGGATCAATACGCTGAAGAACCCTGTCGGCGTTGATATGAGCCGGAAGAGGAAGCTGAACGATAAAGCCGTGAATTTCATCGTCCTTGTTCAGAAAATCAATCGCTTCGATTAGTTGCTGTTCGGTTATACCGGAAGGATAACGATACACGCTGGAAGTGAAACCCACTGCCTGGCAGGATTTCTCCTTGCTTTTAATGTAAGACTGGCTGGCCGGGTCGTCGCCGACCAGAACGGCTGCCAGATGGGGGGGAGTTCCATCCGAATCAATGATGGCTGCCGTTTTTGCAGCTATTTCCCGTTTCAGCTCTTCGCTGATCTTTTTTCCGTCGATTAAATTCATATACTGTTTCGAATTTTTATTGGCAGTAGATTGTTCCGGAAACACCGGCTTTCTGTCCGCATCCCGGCAAAAAGTACTCCGCCGGCGGATGACGCACAGCTTAGCGCTTGCGACCCGACGACATCCGCTTCATATTGCGCATGGCATGTATGGCGTTTTTACCTCCGCCTCCCGACACAAGCTTCATCATCTTGCGTGTATCTTCAAATTGCTTGATCAACCGGTTGACTTCAGCGATATCGGTGCCGCTGCCCATGGCGATGCGTTTACGGCGGCTACCGTTGAGAACACCGGGGTTTTCACGTTCGTGCGGAGTCATGGAACCGATGATGGCTTCAATGCCTTTGAATGCATCGTCATCAATGTCAACATCCTTTAGCGCCTTACCCATTCCGGGGATCATGCCGAGAAGGTCTTTTACATTTCCCATCTTCTTGATCTGCTTGATCTGAGAAATGAAATCGTTGAAGTTAAACTGGTCTTTAGCCAGTTTTTGCTGCAGTTTTCGGGCTTCATCCTCGTCGAACTGTTCCTGTGCCCGTTCAACCAGCGAAACGATATCGCCCATCCCCAGGATGCGATCGGCCATACGGGAGGGGTAGAACACATCGATAGCGTCCATTTTTTCTCCCAGACCCACAAACTTCACGGGCTTGTCGACTACCGAGCGAATGGTAAGGGCTGCACCGCCCCGTGTATCGCCGTCGAGCTTGGTAAGAACCACTCCGTCATAATCCAGGCGGTCGTTGAAAGCTTTGGCGGTATTCACGGCATCCTGACCAGTCATGGAGTCGACCACGAAGAGGGTTTCATGCGGTGTAACGGCATCCCTGATGGCTGCAATTTCACGCATCATCTCCTCATCAACGGCCAGCCGGCCGGCAGTATCGATGATTACAACGTTGTACGCGTATTCCCTGGCCTGGGCTACAGCCTTTTTTGCAATGGTTACCGGATCGCGGTTATCGTCGATCGTAAAAACCGTAACACCGGTCTGCTCACCCAGCACTTTCAGCTGTTCGATAGCGGCGGGACGATAAACGTCGCCCGCAACGAGCATCACTTTACGCCCTTTCTTGTTTTTCAGATAATTGGCCAGTTTCGCCGAAAACGTCGTCTTACCCGATCCCTGAAGTCCCGCAATCAGTATTACCGCAGGCGTGCCTTTAAGGTTTATTTCCGCCTGCTCACCGCCCATGAGAGCCGCCAGCTCGTCGTGAACGATTTTTACCATCAGCTGTCCGGGCGAAACGGAGCTAAGAACCTGCTGACCCAAAGCCTTTTCCTTTACCTGGTCGGTAAACTGCTTGGCAACCTTGTAGCTGACGTCGGCATCCAGCAGGGCTTTGCGGACATCCTTAAGAGTTTCGGCGACGTTGATTTCGGTAATATGACCCTGGCCTTTCAGGGTTTTAAATGCTCTTTCGAGCTTATCGCTTAAATTTTCAAACATATTCGGACTGTACTGTTTAGAGTGGTGCAAAAGTAACAAATAACACAATAGGAAAAGTCGAAGCCACGGGAGTATTGCGGGGATAAACGCAGCGGCGACCTGCAGCAGTACGAAGGAGTATACACTGCTTCAGGCAGGCAGGTACCGGAAAGCAGGTTCAGGTACTTACCTCAGAATGCTGTATCAAAGGGAGCGATACTTGTCGTTGAGACCAAGACCGGCCATTATCAGGGGTTTAATTTTCTCTATGCGTGCGTTTCGTGTTTCTTCGCGCTTTGCCGAATCGATATACTCTGCATATTCCTTGCGTTTGTATGGTGCCAGAGTTTCAAAGGCTCTTTTCAGGTCTTTGTCGCCTTCGAGCACCTCCCGGAGTCCGGCCGGAATTACGGCATCCGCACTTTTCACGGGTTTCCATATCTTTCCCTGATCTTCGTTGCGGATTGCTTCGCGGATGTATTCAAGAATCAAAGGCCCGTTTACCTCCTCTATCGAGCGGAAACGCCATTGCCGCAAAGCCTTCGTTTTGTTTTCCTGAGCATTTACCAGCACTTTATGTGTATCTTCAAGAAAAACACCGTTGTAAAACCAAAGGCCAAAATAACTTTTAAAACCGGCATAACTTATCAGATTCCGTCCTTTATAGGTAAAAACATCGGTACCCCATTTCACGGTCTCCTGCAGTCCGGCCTTTCGGATTATGGATTTAAGGAGTGACAGTTCCTCCTTCCAGTTGTTTTCTGCGCTCATCTTTTACTTATTTAACACCGGAATGCCTTAGCGCGATGTAAATTCATTCTGTATGGTAAGATATCCCGGATACGAAATGTTTTGCGAGCCAACCATTATGTATGGTTTGGCTTTCAGCGTGATGCGTGTGGGTTTATTACCGGCGCCGGCCAGGTTCAGCCCGAAATTAGCGATGGCTTCGGCACTTTTACCTTTAAGAGCCTCCTTCAGGTCTACCCCGATGGTCAGTGGTATTACCGACGTTCCGCCGTTAGCCGGAATCTGAACCCTGTTTTCGTTAACGCCGCTCACCATTTCGATATCGTCGATAAGAAGAATCCAGTCGAGTCGGTTTAACCCGGCCATCGCGGTATTCGGATTTTTTGCCTCCACATTCAGGGTAAAATTCAACGGAAGGCTTCCTCCGGCAGCGATTGCCGTCGTTATTTTGGCAGCATCCATAAGGTTAAGGTCGCTCCAATGGTTAACCTGCTGAATATTAACCCCGGCAAGCCGAAGCTGTTCAACGCTGCTGAGTCTGAACTCACATTTCGACAAGGCAGCCATTTGGCGGGCCTGATCAAGAACATCACACGATGAGAAGAAAACGCTCAGCAGGACAACAAGCAGGTGAAATCTGTATTTTTTCATGATTTTCTACGTTTGGTGTTACAAATATAGGCTTTTAAGCCCGGAATGACCGTCTGAAGCCATGCCGATCCGGAATCATTTATTCCGGAACCGCATAACAGCATAAACCATTCAACTGTTTCACCGGTTCAACGGACAATGGATTTTCATAAATTCGCCGGCTGTAAAAAAGGTCATATGAGAACAATTCTCCTTCTGATTGCATCCAATATTTTTATGACATTTGCCTGGTACGGGCACCTTAAATTTAAGGAAGCTGCACTGTGGAAGGTTATCCTTGTCAGCTGGGGTATAGCACTGTTTGAATACATGCTGATGGTTCCGGCAAACCGTATCGGTCACGGCACGTTCAGCGTGGCTCAGCTGAAAACGATTCAGGAAGTAATAACCCTGGTGGTTTTCGGATTCTTCTCCGTGCTTTTCCTTAAAGAACCCATGCGATGGAACTACCTTGTAGGTTTTGCCTTTATTGTAATGGCAGTATTTTTTATCTTTAAAAAATGGTAGTCCGGATTTTGCATTCCTATTTCCCTCTTCCCTGCAAAACGATAAGCATGGTGTAGATCAGGATTTTGAAATCCATTGCGAGCGACATATTTTCAATATACAGAATATCAAATTTCAGTCGTTCAACCATTTCTTCCACATTTTCAGCATATCCGTATTTTACCTGTCCCCAGGAAGTGATACCGGGTTTTACCTTCTGCAGAAGGCGGTAATGCGGAGCACGTTGCACAATCTGGTCGATGAAGAACTGACGTTCGGGCCTGGGTCCTACCAGCGACATGTCGCCTTTGAGCACCGACCAGAACTGCGGTATTTCGTCCAGTCGTACCTTACGGAGAAAACGTCCGAAGGGAGTAATACGGGGATCGTGTTTTGATGAGAGCCTGGGAATTCCTTCGCGCTCGGCATCGATGTACATGCTGCGGAACTTTATCATTGTAAACGGTTTCCCGTGCAAACCGATGCGTGGCTGCCGGTAAAGGATTGGTCCGCGCGAAGTAAGCTTGATTCCTACCGCAACTCCGATGTAGGCCGGAATGAGTATTATAATAGCAATAACGGAGGCAACGATATCGATGATACGCTTCAGCGACTGTTGCCAGGCCGGCATAAGGTCGGGAGAAATCTGAAGAAGCGGGGTATGGAAAATCGACGTCGACTTCAGGGTTCCGAGCAGGTAATCCTGCATATCGGGAATAACCTTGATAACAACGTTGGTATCCTCAACCTCGGTGATAATCTGTTCAATGGTCTTTACTTCCGACCGCTCTATGGCAATTACTACTTCCTCCACATTGTGCTCCTTTATAACTTGTTTCAAATCACTGATCTGCCCGAGATGTTTCAGGAATTTCTCAAGCTTGTAATCCTTATAAGGCGCGGCATTCACGAATCCCACAAAGCGGTTTCCGCTCGACTTTTCCTGATTTTCAATCTCGTTGTATATTGAGATGGCGTTGCCGTTGCTGCCAACGATAATGGTATTGAATCCGATAAGCTGGTGATGAATACGGTATGCAGTGATGGAAGTAAGAATAAGCCGAAGCAGGTAGGTCGGTGTAAAGTGAAAGATAAAGAGTACAAGAACCGATTCATAATAATTCCGGTACGACACGATGGTATCGTCGAGGATGAGTGCGAAGAAAAGAATAATGACGCCTATGACGGTAATAAGCAGGGTTTGTCCCAGTTCGCGCAGCCTCGATTTACGGTAGATGCGGCGGTAGGTGCCCATCATCACGTAAAGGCAAAGCCAGAAAACCGGTATAAAAATCAACCCGTAGATGAGGTTTGAATCCTGGTAAATTACTTCAGGATAATCGAATACGTTGGGGTCGGCCGAATGTTTGCGGTACACAAAGAAAGCCCCCCAGGCGAGGATTGCAGCAATAACATCTGCGATAACATAGCGGGCTACCTGTAGTTTTTTATTCATTTCGACGTTTTGAAGTGGATGAGTTTCAGGTTATCGAGATATAGGTTGGCTTCTTCCCTCCCACTTTCGGTTTGTGCGCCCACAAATATCCGGAAGTCGGTGGCGTTGGGTGTATCGTATTTTGGAACGGTGAGGTTTACATACACCTTGTTCCATTTATCGGAAGGATGCAGGTACAGCAAGGGTCGCTGAACCAGAATACCGGTAGCAAGGTAATGCACTCCCACTACCAGGACATTGTCGGTTTTATAATTCATCTCAAGGAAGACCTCTGAACCGGCAGACGGAAATTCAAAGCTTTCTTTTGTTATCAATTCAAAGATTGATGTATCCGCAGGCAGATGAAAGTATGCTGAATATTCGTTAATCTCTCCGGGAAGAATGAATTTTTGTGACGGATCTCCGGTTTTACCAAAACCCACGGTGCTTTTGGATGTCATCTCCATAGAGTAACTATTCAGCTCAAATCCTTCCATCCAGGGGAAATACACATTGGAGCGGTATGCCGTAATGGTATCGGTAATCACGATCACGCTGTCGCGGACGAGGTTGAGCGTTTTTACTATGGGATTAAAATAGGGATAGATAGTTCGGGTACTGGCAATACCGTTCATTTTAATTCCCGGCCGGATGGTCACCCTTTGTAAGCCCTCAGCCAGAATTGGAACGGTAGCCGGAAGTTCAAAGGCACCGATCAGGGTTTCATCCACATAAACCCATACATCCGAAATCCGGTGCGATGCAGTCCCCTGCTCATACGTCGTGGAAAGTCCCATCCGATCGATACGGATGTACGAAGGGACGAGAGAATCGTCGTCTCTTTTACTGCAACCTGCTGAGACTGCAATAATTATAATTACAGAAAATAATACCTTAAAAAATGGTACAATACCCCTCATAATTCCCTGTTTACGCTTGCTTCTCCTTTATGCTCAGATGAACGCCGGCTGCAGGCTTTTATTGCCTGCTCCCGGCATTAAAAAAAATATTTTAAACTTTTTTCCGGGATTATTCCACGCGGTTGGCAGCACTGTTCATTTTACCGATTATCTGGTAAGCCAGGTCAAGGGCCGCATATCCGTCGTTGATGGTAACCGGCGGAGGAGTATTGGAAATTATTGCGTCGGCAAAGCGCTCAAGTTCAGCTTGAATGGCATTCAGCGGCAAAACTTCCGGATTTTCAAAAAGGATTTGTTTGGGCTGCTTTCCAGGGCCAAGGTCGAGAATCATATCAAGCGGACGGGCCTTTTCGGGATCAATACCCTGCATCCGGATGATTTCAGTCTTCTTGGTAAGAAAATCGACGGCAATGTATGCATCCCGCTGGAAGAACCTGGACTTCCGCATATTTTTCATCGAGATCCTGCTGGCGGTGAGATTTGCAACACAACCGTTATCGAATTCAATACGGGCATTGGCAATATCGGGGGTGTCGCTAACAACGGCCACGCCGCTTGCACTTACTTTGCGGATGTTGGCTTTTACTATGCTCAGTACAATATCGATATCGTGAATCATAAGATCCAGAATCACGGGAACATCGGTTCCCCTGGGATTGAACTGCGCCAGCCTGTGGGTTTCGATGAACATCGGATTCTGAATATACGGTGCAGCCGCTATAAAGGCAGGATTAAACCGCTCCACATGACCTACCTGAACCTTAACGCCAGCCTCTTCGGCCAGACTTATCAGGGCTCTGGCTTCAGCCGGGGTGGTAACAACCGGCTTTTCAATAAACACATGCCTGAATTTTTTCAGAGCCCTGGATGCACAATCAAAATGGGCAAGCGTGGGGGTGACAATATCAACCACATCTACCTGGTCGATAAGCTCGTCTACCCCGGCAAACGCTTTTATACCAAGATCGGCTTCCACCGCCGCGGCATTGGCCGGATCGGCATCGTAAAACCCTGCAAGTTCATAAACCGTTGTCTGCTTAATGCATTTCAGATGGATCTTTCCAAGGTGGCCTGCACCCAGTACTCCAATTTTGAGCATAGAAGAAAATAAATGGATGGTTAGTTAAACCCTGCGAAATTACTAATTTTGGCCACAATTCATAATCATCCGGAGAATTGCATGACGACAGGGAAATTTACGGACTCTTTCAGGCATAAGGGGCTGAGGAAGAAGTTGGTTGAGACAGTAAAACAAAAAGGAATCACCGACAGCAGCGTACTAGCCGCAATGGAAGCAGTACCCAGGCACTGGTTTTTCGACTCAGGATTTCTGGAGTTTGCCTATGAAGACAAGGCGTTTCCCATAGGTGCCGGACAAACCATTTCACAACCCTATACGGTTGCGTTTCAAACGCAGCTTATGCAGGTACGCAAAGGCGATAAAATTCTGGAGGTTGGAACGGGATCGGGATACCAGGCAAGCATTCTGTACCAGATGGGTGCCAAGGTTTTCTCCGTGGAGCGTCAGCGTACGCTTTACACCAAAGCAAAACTGATGCTCCCTGAAGCCGGTTACCGGATTCGCACCTTTTTCGGAGATGGATATAAAGGCCTTCCGGCCTTTGCACCCTTCGACAGGATCATCGTTACTGCAGGTGCACCGTTTATTCCCGAAGCGCTGACCGCACAACTTAAACCCGGAGGTATCCTGGTTATTCCCGTCGATAAAGAAGATTATCAGGTTATGACTACCGTAACCCGTGAAGATGATGGATCTTTGACAACCCAACAGCACGGAGTCTTTCGTTTTGTCCCTATGCTGGGTGACAAAGCGCACGACTGAAGCTTTCAAAAACCCCGAAACACAAGGCTCCGGCCGTTTATCCCATTCCCGTTTATTTCAGCTTAACCCTGATTTCGGAAGCAATCTGCAGAGCGCTTGTCAGGGTCTCCAGATCGGTATAAAGTCTTCCGTCGGCTCCGGAGTGATGACTTCGGCCAATGGGTTTCATAACAGCCTCCACTCCCACCATCTGCGGATCCAGTTCAGCGGCATACACCACAGCCGGCTGCGAAGAAGTCCGGTACTCATTGTCTCCAGGGAATTTATTATTGGTCCAGTAGCGGTTCCAGTCCCATGTCTGGTTGATTTCCATGAGTATACGAAATTTGCTGCTGACTGGCTTATCGGGTCTGGTTTCCAGTGTAAAGCTGGCTTTAGGCGTTGCTCCGGAATAGGCATCGGGCACCTCAAAACCAGGTTTTGGCATGTAATTGCCAATGTCGTTTAGAATATTACGCTTATGAGCCCAGTATGGAAGTGCTGCCGGCCTGGATATTTCTCCCGGCATCCACCGCCCCGTATGCTTGTCGCCATATTCATACACGCCTCTGGCAATGGAGCGGGAAACATACAGTGTCTGAATGTAATTTCCATCCATATCCTCTATCCAGAATACCATCAGCGGATGATTGAAGCCAGGGCCTTTGATAAATGTGACATCAATTTCGGGACCTTCTCCACCCGGATTCGTTACAAGGGTAATATGCTCCAATGGCTTTGATGTTTTCTTAAACCACTGTGCAGCAGCATCGGATACAAGCCACAGACTGGCAAACAGGAGAGCTGTAACCAACGTTGATGCTCTTTTCGCAATGTTTCCGTTTGTGTTCATCTTCACAAAAGTTTTAAATCTCTGAATCCGCATCTTTTCTACCGATTTTTAGAATTCAACGATAATTCCGACCGAAGGCAGCACTGTACCAGAAGTATTTACAACCTCCTTCAGCCTGTAATTACCGGTAACGGGATCCACCACATCCTGACCCGAAGCATCTTTTACCGTTATCAGGTCGGGCCTTCCCTGCTGCTGATAGTTGCACAGATTCTGCACGTCGACGTAGAAATTAAGCGAAAACCGCTCGAAGAAATATTCTTTGTCGATGCGTAGGTCGAGCTGCTGGAAACTATCTGTACGTTCGGTGTTGAAACGTTCAATATCCGGATATCCCTGCCTGCGGGCTTCCCATGCATCGCGCAGGGATGAACGCTGAATATCCCAGGGAGTGTAAGGCGTTCCGCCGGCAAACCTCCATTTCACTCCTGCACTCCAGTTTCTCCTGAATTCGTGAAAAAGAGTAAGATTGAGCAGATGCCCGTTATCCCAGGCAGAAGAGATATAATCTCCGTTCACATTCTTAAATTCGCTTCTTACAAGCGTATACGACAGAATGATGCTTGTTTTTTCCATCAGGCGCTCGCGCACATACAGCTCGAGTCCGTATGACCGGCCCTTTCCTCCTGAATATACCTCCTCATTGCCGACAACACCAAAATCTCCTCCTTTGTTGGCCAGTGATATGGAATCGGTAACGGAAACGGGATAATTCCCGTAAAGCTTATAAAATCCCTCCAGTGTTACTTTTACATCGTCACGCCTGCGGTATTCAAAGCCTGCTACCAGATGATCGGATTCGATATAACGCAACTTATTTTGTTTGTTAAGAAGTGTACCTTCCGAATCGCGGTAGCCCAGGGTAGTATAGGCAGGCATCTGAAAATATCTGCCTGCATTGAAATTGGCAAACAGCTTTTCCGTAATGGCATAGGCAGCTGAAAACCGGGGCGACAGCTGCTGAAAGGGATTCGACATACTTTCCGAATACGAATTTCCGTCGGCACGCAACCCCAGCGAAAGCACAAGTCTGTCACCGGAAAAATTGCGGCTTACCTGTCCGAAAGCATGGTATTTGAACAGATCAATCTCAGATCCGTAATTCAGTGCCAGCAGGGTGTCGGCAGCCCTGGGTATAAAAACCTTTGTAAAAGTTTCGGTATTATAGCGGGCAAATTCCCCTCCGGCTCCGGCCAGAATTTTAAAGCCTTTTATTCTGGAAGTGTTCTCGTACCTGATTTTATTCTCCATCTCCTGCGAAACGTAATCAAGGGTTCTGGGCAGGTTTTCATCGTTACCGGTATGTTTGTAGGCTACATTATTTAACATATTCCTGCTGAACACCCAGGTATCGTATGAATTGGCGCGGTAGTGCCTGTACACAACCCCTATGGCATAATTCCACTGCTCGTTCACAGGCAGATAATCCAGAATGTATTTCTGTCCTTCATCGGGATTCTTTATGCCGGTATTGAGCTTAAACTGATCGATGGCGCCTATACCAAGCACGGTTATTTCGTTTTTCTGATCAAGGCGGGTTTTCACTTTAAACTGAAAGTCGTTGTAGGTAGGCAGAAACGGAAGACCGATTATATTGAACAGAAATCCAAGGTATGACCTGCGTGCTGAAAACAGAAAAGTCGTATTATCGCCCATAGGGCCGTTCAGGGTTAGCGACAGATCGGAAGCACCTACCGACGCTTTGGTGATGACACGCTCACGGTTCCCGTCTATCATGCGCATTTCAAGCACGGAGCTGAGTGCATTGCCCCGGTTGGCCGGAAATGCACCGGAATAAAAATCCACCTCACGGATAAAATCGGTATTAACAATTCCTATCGGGCCACCCGATGCACCCTGTGTGGCAAAGTGGTTCAGATTCGGAATTTCCATGCCGTCGAGATAAAAACGATTTTCGGCAGGGCCTCCGCCTCTCACCAGCAGATCGTTGCGGAACGAAACAGTAGTTGCTACTCCGGGCAAAGCCTGAATAACCTTGGAGATGTCGCGTCCGGCACCGGGACTCTTTTCGATTTCACCAATTCCAAGGGTACGCATGGAAACCGGACTCTCTTCCGTTTTCCGGAACGGGGAAGCCTTCACAACCACCTGCTCAAGCTGAATGGAAGTCTCCTGCATCGGTATGTCGATGTAGGCTGCCCTGGCATTGGTTACCTGAATTTCCTCACTTACGTAGCTTTCGAACCCTACCGAGGATGCCGCAAGCTTCACAAATCCCGGGGTAATGCCCGTGAAGGTATAATTCCCGTCCAGGTCGGATGTTGAACCTATATTCGTGCCGAAAATAATGATGTTGGCAAACGGTACCGGCTCATTATTAGCCGAATTGTATACCCTTCCGCGGATCACGCCGCTTTGCGCGAAAACAGCCGCCTGGATCACCAGTAAAATAATCGTGGTAAAAAATCTCGCTCGCATAGACCAGCTGATATTTTTGTTTAATTTTTAAGTGCAGATCAATAAACAAAGTCAAACACATTTTGTTTCAGAAAACAAAAAAAAATCTAACCGCTGATTATAGCCCTGATTTCAGAAACAATATCGCAAGGATTCTGCATTCCGTCGATCCAGCGTATGGGTATGCCTCTTTTTTCCATACGGCGAAACCATGTCATTTGCCGCTTCGAAAACTGATGAATGGCCGTGTTGAGGTCGGAAAACATACGGTCATAGCTAATTTTACCGGTCACATAAAGCGTCAGATACCTGTATTCAAGTCCGTAATACATCAGCTCTTCCGGTGTTACACCTTTGTTCAATAATTCTTTAATTTCATTCAACATTCCCTCATTCAGGCGTGTTTGCAGCCGACGGGTAATTCGTTCGCGGACAAGCTCTCTGGGAAGGGAGATTCCGGTTACCAGGTGTTTTCCCGACTCCCGTATGCCCTGCTGCAGCATTTGTTCCGTCGATTCGTGCGGAGCTGCTTTTGCAATTTCGATGGCGCGGATCAGCCGCTCCCGCTCGTTCAGATCGGTAGTATTGTGGGGCTTTGCAAACGAAATAAGCAGGCTTGTAAGTTCATCCCGGCTCATGCCGGCGGCACGTGCACGAAATTCCGGATCAGGAGGCACTTCCGGCAATTTATACAAACCCAGAGCCGTTTCGAGGTACATGCCGCTGCCTCCGCAAACAATCACCTGCTTCCCCCTGCTTTCCACTTCAGCTCTGGCTCTGCTAAAATCGTGCTCGTAGTGATAGATGGTGTAGGCCGTTCCAGGTTCAGCAATATCCAGAAGATGCGTGGGAACCCGTACTCCCTCAACGATGTAGTCATCCAGGTCTTTTCCGGTTCCGATATCCATTCCTCTATACACCTGACGCGAATCGGCCGAAATCACCTCTCCGCCGATGCCGGCTGCCAGCAGTGCAGCAATCCGGGTTTTACCGGAAGCCGTAGGACCGAGTATTACAATCATTGATTTTTCACTCATACCATCTGTTTCTCTTTTTGCATGCTTCTTTCAGCTTCGAAAAGCACGTTGCGTAAAGCATCCAGCTGATGTACCGGAATATTGCGGAAGGAAGCAGTTAACCCGGGAGTTTCAGAAATCCGCCCATCGGTTAAGAGTCCTGCAAGCAGCCCGTTTATGCGTTCCTCATTGCTTCCCGGGAACAAACCATTTACCGTTTTCAGATACTGCAGGATGCGCAACCCGTCGAGGCGCTGTATGCATGCCTTTTTAAAAGCGGAAAGTGCCGGCGAGTTTTTACGCAGGGGCTCCCAGAACGGTTTGCCATCCTGGATACTGCGGATAAAGGCATCCATAGGCGTTTCCACATCAGAAGCCGATAATTTCTCAAACAGATCGTACGTTTCTTTTACCCGGTTAAACGCTTCTGCCGGGTATACCGGATAACTGTCCCAGTTTCCGCTTCTTCCGCGTATCATGGCAGGACCCGTCCCGAAATATACCCGGTCGGAAAAGCGGGCTGCCGGATAAATCACGGCATCGCAATCCACAATAACGGGACCGGCTTTTCTCAGTTTCTGGATGAAATAAAAATCTTCACCGCTCATTTTCGGGCTAAGGCCACCCACCCTTCTGTAACCGGATGCCGAACATGCCATGCCGGATCCGATTGCTGAAAAAGCATACGGATTGTTTATGCGCATCATATTAAGGGCATAATTACGCATATACAGCTCGTAGCGAAGGATGCAGCGATCCGCCTCTTCCTCTCCCGTAAGTTTATGGTAATACGGCACCGAAAGTCCGGTTGCAGCGGGATATTTGTCCAGCTGACGGACTACAGCACTGAAATACTCTGACGGATAGCGGGTATCGGCATCCATGCTGACAATAATATCACTGTCGTTGGCCATGCGCGAAGCCTCATCCATTGCAGTCTTCCGCGCCCAGCCGACTCCGTGTTTTTTTCCAATCCAGCCTTTGCCCCTGCTGCTGCGGTCGATAACCACTATCTCAATTCCTGTCAGCGAATGCAGGTAAGCGAGCGTACGGGCGTTGTCGCGGCACATCTCTGCCTTCCCGGGATTGTCCCACCACTCTTCCGGCTGGTTGACGCATACCACAAGCACACTTTCCGGAAAATCCTGTACCCGGAAATCCTCAATCAGATAAGGAATATTTTCCGATTCATTAAGCACGGGGACAGCGGCATAAACTTTCGGCATGCTTTTGTTGTTAGATAGACATACACATTGCTGCATACGACCGATCTTTCCCGGATCCCTTAGCGGGATGCAATCCTGTAACTACGGAAAGATATGCGGCAGTTCACTGCAAAGGTAAACAACGCGATCAATGGAAACGAACGAAGTACTGGATAAACTTCCCCCTCATCTTTTAAGCCTGGTGATTGACCAGCCGTACAACAGCTACACGGCTCAGGATCACGCGGTATGGCGCTATGTAATGCGGCAGAATGTGAAATTTCTGAGCCATTATGCACACGGGAGCTATACCGAAGGACTAAAAAAAACAGGCATCAGCATCAGTACCATCCCGCATATGTACGGCATGAACCGGATATTAAAAGAGATAGGCTGGGCTGCCGTTGCGGTTGACGGTTTTATTCCTCCTGCTGCATTCATGGAGTTTCAGGCCTACAACGTTCTTGTTATAGCCGCAGATATCCGTCCGGTCGACCAGATTGCATATACCCCCGCACCCGATATCATACATGAAGCGGCAGGCCATGCTCCCATAATTGCCGACGAAGAGTATGCCGCATACCTTAAATTTTTCGGTAAAATCGGATCCAAAGCCTTTTCTTCAGCCCGCGACTACCAAATGTACGAAGCCATACGGCACCTTTCCATTTTGAAAGCGGATCCCTACACATCCGCGAAAGCGATAAATGAAGCCGAAGAAAAACTTGCATACATAGAAAAAACCATGGGGAGGCCCAGCGAAATGGCCCTTATCCGCAATCTTCACTGGTGGACAGTGGAGTACGGACTGATTGGGGATACGGATAATTTTAAAATATACGGAGCCGGACTGCTCTCATCCATAGGCGAAAGCATGAGTTGCCTGAGTCCTGCAGTGCGAAAATTACCTTATTCACTTGATGCAGCACATACCGGATTCGATATAACGACACGACAACCACAGCTTTTTGTAACACCCGGCTTCCGGCATCTGAACGATGTGCTCAACGAATTTGCCGACGGCATGGCACTTAGAAAAGGTGGGGCTTACGCGCTGAACGCTGCAGAAGAATCGGCCAATACGGCCACGGCAGAGCTGAGTTCCGGACTTCAGATATCGGGCACGTTTAAAGATTCCGTCGTTGCAGACGGAAAAGTGGTTTACATTAAAACAGCAGGGCCAACCAGTCTGAGTTTCAGGAACAGGGAACTGCCGGGCCATGGAAAGTCCTATCATGCACATGGATTTGGAAGTCCTGCTGGTAAACTCGCCGGAGGCATAAACCTTGAAAGGCTGAGTGCAGGTGAACTTCAGGATGCAGGCTACAATACCGGAAGAAGAGTCAGCCTGGAATTTGAAAGCGGCGTAAAAGTTGCCGGCTTCTGCGAATATATCATCAGCCGTGAGGGACGGAATCTGATTATGGGGCTCTCCGATTGTACGGTTACATACGGCGGGGAGAAACTGTTTGACCCCGCCTGGGGTATGTACGATATGGCTGTAGGTGCTGAGCTGGTATCGGCATGGCCTGGACCAGCCGATGCAGCAGCGTTTGAATACAGCTATGAACCTCCGGCAGAAAAAACCCACAGGATTGAACATACAGCCGAAGCCCTAGCGCTGCATGCCCTGTACCAGCAACTGAGAGAACTGAGAGATGGCAAAACCACACCCGTCGATGCCCGCGAATTTACAGCTCAGTTGCTCGGCAACTATCCGGATGAGTGGCTCCTGATTACCGAATTGCTTGAATACCTGCATCAACTGAAAGCCCATCCCGAATTGGAGCGACGACTGAATACACATCTGGAAGAGCTTTCGGTCCGGATTCCGGA
Source organism: Bacteroidales bacterium UBA6248 (assembly GCA_002441345.1). GTDB lineage: Bacteria > Bacteroidota > Bacteroidia > Bacteroidales > Lentimicrobiaceae > Lentimicrobium. The sequence continues at coordinate 67,997 of DJVU01000089.1, read as the reverse complement.
ATACCGTAAACTTATTACCGACGCCCTGGCATTATTCCGTTAGCTTTTAATAAAAACTGCTGAAATTTTCTCGTCGTGAATAAAAGAAAATCCGGCTGAGGATACACAAAAGCGTACGTCCGTGAGTCGGCACCACACGCGATTGTATATTTATTTTACTATCTGCCGGGATTTAACAACTTATTATGAACTTATGTGCATAATTAAATAAATAATGCGAAAAAAGGCGGTATATCAATTGTATTTTGATCAGAAATAGTACTTTTGCACCATTCCGGAGTCAGTTAATTCCGGATTTTATGAGATGAAGAGCATCCGGATACGTCAATTTTCAGGCAGGATGGCCATACTGGCCACTGCTTTTCTTGTATTCTGGATGTATCTCGGTTCGCTCATCAACTTCCACCAGCATCACATTTTTGGCCGCACCCTTATTCCCAACGGCATCATCAGCAAAAGGGAGGACGACACTTCTCTGAGTGAAGATTTACCGTCGCTTGATCTGCTTAACGCGGATGCCTGTGCCGATGAATCAATAGTGAGGCTTCCCGGAATCCCGGAGTGCGAATTTATGTTCTCCGAATGCCAGAGCTGTAATTCTATCCTTAACGGCATTCCCGTATCGCACGGCCTGCGTGCGCCACCCTTCGTTTCCTGATTCCCGTCAAATCCTGAATTTCAATCACAGCGCAGCCAGCACTGTGCCCTATTGTTTTATTTAACACTCAATTTACGATGAAAAAAGTCAATACTCTCCTTATTGCTCTTGCCTTGCTGTTTGCAGCCGCAACCCAGGGCGTTAACGCCCAGACCCAGTATACTGCTTCCATGGGCGCCCAGTATGTTAACGAAGTTTTCTTCTCGCTCCGCAACGGAGAGGTAAAAACTTCGCCGCGTAACATCTGGGATATTGCTTTCTATACCAACGCTTTCAGCGCCGGTATCATTACCAACGACGGAGCCGGGGTTGCACTCTATGCTTACCCGTATGCCGCTGCCGACGGATTCGAAAGCTTCGACACAACCGGCATGGCTGCATGGCAGAGGTTATACAACAACACTGCCGAATGGGAAGACGGGGCATTTAACCGCAACGCACTCGGGCATCCCGATTACGGCTGGGGCATTTACAGCATGACTACCCACGATCTTACGGGAGACTCACTGTACCTCATCAAGCCGGTGGATGGCATTTACAGGAAACTGCATATCGTTAAAAAGATATCCACCCAGAACAAGTACATCATCCGCTATGCGCATCTCGACGGCAGCAACGACCGTACCGACACCCTGGAGGTAAATCCGCACAACACCAAAATGTTCATGGCATTCTCGTTTGCCACCGGCATCGTTGACCGCGAACCTGCAAAAACCGACTGGGACATTCTTTTTACCCGCTATACAGCACAGGTAATGAATACGCCGTATCCCGTGAACGGTGTTCTGCACAACAGCAGCATCACTATGGCAGAAGCCCATCCGGTAGGGCCGGCATACACCGACTGGTCAATTCTGGAATTTAAATCAGACCCCGATGTAATCGGGCACGACTGGAAATCTATCAATATGTCGACCTTCCAGTGGGAGATTACCGATTCGCTGGCTTATTTTGCCCAATCGGCCGATGGATCGGTATATAAAATCGTGATGGAAGCTTTCTCCGGATCGGGTACCGGCACATCAACCTTTACCGTTGAAACTTTGGTAACTGCCTCAGCAAACTTCAACCCGTCAGAAGGTGTAAAGGTTTATCCCAATCCGGCAACCGACAAACTGGCCATTTCACTTCAGGGAGTACTCAAACAGGGTAATGCCGTTCTTTACGACCTTAGCGGACGCGCAGTGCGCACGCAGCAGCTCGGTCAGTCGCTTATGCATGAAATCGGCCTCGAGGGCATAACTCCAGGCACTTATGTACTGCGCATTACCGGACAAAATCATACCTCATCCTTTAAAGTTATCGTGAGATAATGACAAAAATACTGTTACAACTCTTCATTGCTCTTTTACTTCCCTTTGCGGGAATGGCTCAGGAATTGCCTGTACGTGTGGTTGACGCGCGTACAGGCAAGCCTGTTGCTTTTGCCCACGTAAAAGCGACGGAATCCGGAACAACAGCACCGCGGTATTTCGTTACAGGCATGGAAGGAGAAATCCGGTACATCCTGAACCGAACCACTATTTTTCAGGCGTCGTTTGTAGGCTATCAAACGCTTACCGACACGCTCTCTCCCGGTGACGAGCCTTTGCTGCGTATGCTTCCCGAGGTGTTTTCGCTCGACGAAGTTGTTGTAACGGCACAATACAATCCCGGTAGTTCGGAACGCTCGCTATACCGTGTAAATGTCATCAACCAATTGCAGCTCAGAAGGTCGGCATCGCCCGATCTGGCAGGATTACTGAGAAATCAGATGAATGTCCGCTTCAGTCAGGATGCATCCCTGGGCACAGGAATGAGCCTGCAGGGACTTTCGGGCGAGCACGTTAAAATACTTGTGGACGGTGTACCCGTTATCGGGAGGCTTAACGGCAGCATCGACCTCAGTCAGATAAACCTTCAGAATGCCCGCCAGGTTGAGATTATCGAGGGACCGATGTCGGTAATTTACGGCAGCAACGCCATGGCCGGAGTCGTCAACATCATTCCCATGGAACTTCCGGGCAACAGCATTACTGCCAACGCCGGTACGTATCTTGAATCGGTTGGTGTTATCAACTTCGACGGCGGTTTCAGCATGCGCAAGGGCAAACACTCCTTTGGACTTCAGGGCGGAAGAAACTTTTTCGGAGGTTATTCCCCGTTAGAGGATGGACGAACCTCGCTCTGGAAACCCAAGCGGCAGCTAAATGCCGAAGCCAGCTACAGCCTGGCACTTAAAAAGATACACCTGAAAACCCGTCTTACGGGATTCGATGAACTGCTGCTCGTGCGAGGCAACCTGCTTCCCCCCTATTTCGAAAAAGCATTTGATAATCACTTTTCTACCCGAAGGCTTACGGCCAAAGCCGACTTTTCCACCAGGGGATCAAATCCGTTTACTTCGGCAAACTCGCTTTCGTTTTACCAAAGGGTAAGAACCCTTTATTACAATGACCTTACCATACCCGAAAAAACACCCACAGAATACGACACCACCGGCTTCGGATCCTTCCTTTCGCGTTCTATGTATGCTTACCGCAGCGAAAACGGACTTTTCAGCACGCAGTTCGGATACGATGCCAATGTGGAATGGGCAACCGGCGAGCGTATCGGCAACCAGAACCAGAACATAGCCGATGTTGCAGGTTTTTCAACCTTCCAGCTGCTGCCAGCCGACTGGCTTTCACTGCAGCCCGGATTCCGGTATGCCTGGAACAGCAGGTTCAGCTCCCCGCTGATTTATGCACTGCACGCCAAAGGAGGCCCCTGGAAAGGATTCCAGCTCAGGGCATCCTACTCAAACGGGTTCAGGGCTCCGTCGCTTAAAGAGCTTTATCTTTATTTTGTGGATGTAAACCATAACATAACCGGGAATCCGGATCTTAAACCCGAGAACTCAAACCATCTGCAGTTCCAGCTCACCCATCGCATAGAAAAGATAACGTATGCCACCGAGGTGGAGGGTCGCTTTTTCCTGAATAACATCGAGGACGGAATAACACTTGCCGAAACCGGCGATGGATCATACACCTATTTCAATCAGGACTTTACACGCACAATGGGCTATTCGGGAAGCATTCGCTCATCGCTGTATCCCATGTTTGACTTCCGTCTGGGATGGGGAAATACGGGAAAATCGAGCCTGCTGCAGAATTCCAGACCGGTTAAACTGTACTGGTCGCCCGAAGTGACCTCCGAAATCACCTGCCGCATCGAAAAGCGCGACCTGCATATTACCGCCATCTACAAGTACACCGGCAAAACCACGCGCATCTACATGGATTCTGCGGGTGAACTGACCGAAGGATTTATAGATGCCTATCACAATCTTGACCTTACGGTTTTAAAATCCTATTTTAACAAACGGCTTTCGGTAAATGCAGGGGTTCGTAACCTGTTTGATGTCACCAACATTACATCCATCGGCGGAAGCGGAGGCGTGCACTCATCCGGCGGTGGCAACGTACCCGTAGCCTGGGGCCGGACGTTCTTTCTGAAACTTTCCTACTCAATTACCAAAGATGAACCGGAATCTAAAAAATAACAGCCTGTTGCTGGCACTTTTGCTCTTACTCTCTTCCTGCTTTAAGGAAGACGAAATTGTTGTACCTCAAAAGCCCGGCAACGTTGAAACGGTAACCATCGAAATGCTGCCCGATTATACCCTGCAGGCATACTTCAGCTTCTCGGCCGGCGGCATAGTATCTTCCAATGAACGAAGCGAATACGATCTGCTACTGAGTACCGAACCCGGTAATTACACCCTCCGGCTCAATACCTCTTTGTTCATGTATGCAGCACATACCGGTGTCTACGATTTCAATGAACCGCTTACAACTCAGGGCCGCGAATGGTTATTCGATCAGTCATCGGGAATACCCGACAGCAATGCCATCGGAACCTGGTGGAAGTATGAAGCCGGAAGATATACAGGAACCGGAGAAGTACTGCTGATAGACCGCGGAATTGATGCCGAAGGGATGCCCCGGGGATATCTTAAAATTCTGCCCGGCATCGACCCCTTAACCGGAAATGTCAATCTTCGCATCGCCAGACCCGACGGTTCTCAGGAACGCGAATTCACCATACAGAGAGAAACTTCGAGACGCTTCGTATCCGTATCGTTCGACAAGGGCGTTAACAACCCGCAGATTGAACCTCCCTCCATTGAATGGGATCTGCATTTTACAACCTACACTACCCTGCTCTTCACCAATACCGGCGAGCCCTATCCTTATCTTGTGAACGGAGTATTACTAAACGACACCCTGGTAAAAGCCATTCCCGACACCTCGTATTCTTTCGGGGAAATCACACGCGAAATAGCCGAAAACCTTCAGCTCTCGGCCCGGCGCGATATTATTGGCTACAACTGGAAAGAAATCAACGGAGACGTTACATCCGGAAATATCACCTACACAGCCAGACCGGGGCTGAGCTATGTAATCCGCGACAGCCGCGGTATTTTATACAAACTCCGGTTCATCGATTTCTACAATAACCAGGGTAAGAAAGGCTACCCTAAATTCGAATATCAGAGACTCTGACTATAATCCAATATAAATGTGTGTGACAAAGAAACCCGGTTGTGTGAGCCGGGTTTTTTTTGTCCCGAAATTTATGGCGGCAACTAACGATTCCGGTACAGCAAAACGTATAACGATTTCGCTTCCTGCGCCAAAAGCTGTATATCACACGTTGCAGTTATACAGCTTCCGATGCTGCTTTCAGCTCCTCCAGACTGGTAATTACTCCCTTGTCGAGATTTTTCTGAAAATAAGCGCGGAATAATCCCGGGAGTAATCCCTGAAGGCTTTCTTCTACCGTTACGATTGTTTTGTTTCCTTGTTCTTCAAAGGTCCAGTTATGTATAGCACTGGTACCAATGGTGGTACCCGTCCAGCCAAACATTAACATCGGTTTTACCGTATGAATTTCTGAATTAAACGAAAGTCCCCCTGCCTTCCATTCAAATTTTGTCCCCTCCTTAATTTCTCCGCGGACCGTTGTTTCCGTAACAGCCTTTTGCCACTTTGACCAGTTGTTTATGTCCGTAAGCATTTCCCAGACTGTACCGGCCGGGGCATTAATTTCAATCCGGCTTCCTGACTTCACAGGGGCATTTTCATTTACAGGGATATTCATAATTCCTATTTTCTTTGATAACTCAGATACCAGCAGCATTTATTTATTTTCCGGATGGAAAACAATGCATGAATCGAAGGAATAATCAGGGAAACAGGTATCCTGCAGCCAGTGCTTCACGCTTTCTGCCATCCGCCAGATAGCGGCGGATCAGCAGGTGCAGCTTTTCAAGCCGGGCATCTGCAGTCAGGATTTCTGTTTCCATGATGGCTTTCACATCGGCATCGGCCGAAGCCTGCAGCAGTTCGTCCGGACCTGGTGCAGCTTCAACGGAACCGAGTTTACCGAGTTCATTGCCGGTCAGCACCGGGCTGTGCCGCAGCGAAGCGGGCAGACCGTCAATTCCCAGTGCAGGCTTATCGAGGGGTTTCTCCACTTCAAAAAGCGCCTGTCCGTTTGCCCTTACATAGTAATTTCCACCCATTCTTCCCACCAGATCGATCATCCGGGTGTTAATTAATCCCTCGGAAGTAAGAAAACGTTCATCGGCATGAAACCTTACCACGTCGCAGATTACCAGATTTGCAGCGCCTCCCCCGTTTCCGGTTTCAATAACATTGCGAACCTTACACTCCCACTGAACCGGAGATTCCTTTACCCTGAACGGCCGTACCACTTCGGATGCCAGAGGCGTGAAACCAGCCTTTTCAAACTCACTTATGCCGGCGGGAAACTCCGTACTTGCAAGGCTTACCTGCTCCACCATAGAGAAGGTAACCGCGTTGATCACCACCTCAGGAATCTCCCGGATGTTATTAAACGTATCCTTGGTTGTATTGTCCCGGCCCCTTCGCGACGGGCTGAAAATGATGGTAGCCGGATTAACGCCGAACGCATTGAAAAAACTGAAGGGCGCCAGGTTCGGCCGGCCTTTGGCATCAATGGTACTGGCAAAAGCAATCGGTCTGGGTGCGATAGCCCCAAGCATCAGCTTGTGCAGCATAGCATGCGGAATATCGGACGGATTGATGGTTTTAAACATAAAAATGTTGCTTTTCCTGATTTTATATCGATTGGTGACCTACTTCCGGATACCCTTACAGCGCCGGATTCAGAATTTTGCCGGCAGTATATTTACCCGGCACTCCCCGAATCCGATTCGAAGACCGGTCTTCGCAGCATACCCGCGCAAAATAATGGCATCGCCGTCATCGATAAACTTTCGCTCTTCTCCGCCGGCAAGCTTCAGCGGCTTTGTTCCGCGCCAGGTAAGTTCGAGCATCGAGCCATACGAGCCGGGCTCCGGACCGCTGATGGTTCCCGAAGCATAAAGGTCGCCGGTGGTGATGTTGCATCCGTTTACCGTGTGATGTGCCAGTTGCTGGCAGACATTCCAGTACATATGCCTGAAGTTCGACCGGCAAACCAGGCTCTCTCTGCCATCTCCGGGCTGAATAAAAACCTCCAGGTTTATGTCGAAATTCCTTAATCCACTGGTTTGCAGATATGGAAGAACTTCCGGATCCTGAACGGGGCCGGCCACTCTGAATGGCTCCAGAGCATCCAGAGTAACAATCCATGGTGAAACCACTGAACCGAAGTTCTTTGAAAGAAATGGCCCGAGGGGAACGTATTCCCACGACTGTATGTCGCGCGCCGACAAATCGTTGAACAGCAGAAATCCAAAAATATAGTCCTCTGCTTCCTTAGCTTTTACACTTTCCCCGAGCTCCGTACCGCGACCGACAACGAAAGCCATTTCCAGCTCGAAATCGAGCATTTTGCTTGGCCCGAATACGGGAGTCTCTGCTCCTGCGGGCATGGTTTGTCCAACGGGACGATGAATACCGGCCCCGGAAACCACGATAGACGATGCCCTTCCGTGATATCCAACGGGCAGATGCCTCCAGTTCGGAAGCAGGGCATTTGCAGGATCACGGAACATTCTGCCAACATTTGTCGCGTGTTCGATGCTTGAATAAAAGTCAGTGTAATCGGTAACCTTCACCGGCATAAGCATTTCCACTTCCCCGGCGGGCAGCAATGCCGATAATTCGATCTTACGCTTCAGGTCATTATCCGGTGTATGTTCCGTACTGAAAATTTCCTGAAGACGTTTCCTGAATTTCCGGTGGACATCCCGCCCCAGCGCAATAAAATCATTCAGAACGGATTGGGTAAAAACCCCTTTAAAATCAACATCCGTATTGCTGAACAAACCGAGTTCATACAGCTTGCTCAGATCTGCCACGGTATCGCCAATTCGCGTAACGGCAAATGTATTACCGCCGGCACGGGCAATGCCATAAGGCAGGTTTTCGAGCGGAAAATCACTTTCTTCCGGGATGGGAACCCAGGATTTTATCATCATATTATTATTCTTTTTTACGTTCGCTCTCCGATATTTTCCGATTAAAGCGTTCCGCGCCGGATCTGCTCCAGTTCAATGGCTTCGAACAGGGCTTTGAAATTGCCCTTACCGAACGATTTTGCTCCTTTGCGCTGAATAATTTCATAGAACACCGTGGGGCGGTCTTCCACGGGTCGGGTGAATATCTGCAGGAGGTATCCTTCATCGTCGCGGTCGACCAGAATGCCCAGTTCTTTAAGTGCGATCAGTTCCTCATCGATGGTTCCGACCCGGTTGAGTACGGTATCGTAATACGATCCCGGTACGGTCAGAAATTCTATTCCGCGGCTTCTGAGGTCACGAACCGTGGTAATGATATCATCGGTAGCCATGGCAACGTGCTGAACCCCGCTCCCGCCGTAGAAATCGAGATACTCTTCCACCTGCGAGCGCTTCTTGCCTTCGGCAGGCTCGTTGATGGGGAATTTGATGCGGCCGTTGCCGTTGGTCATCACTTTGCTCATCAGCGCTGTATATTCAGTTGAAATATCTTTGTCGTCAAACGAAACCAGCTGGTTGAATCCCATCACACTGGCATAAAACTCCACCCATTTGTTCATCTCATTCCAGCCAACGTTGCCCACCATGTGATCTACGTATTTAAGACCGGTTTCCGGTGTGCGATATTCCGGATTCCAGGCCGTGAATCCCGGAAGGAAAGGCCCGTTGTACCGGCTGCGCTCCACAAATACGTGCACGGTATCGCCGTACGTATGGATGCCCGAAGTCACTACCTCGCCATGTTCGTCTTTAACCGTCCCGGGTTCCAGGTATGATTTCGCACCGCGTTTGGTTGTCTCTTCCCACGACTTGCGGGCATCGTCGACCCATAGGGCAACTACTTTGATGCCGTCGCCGTGCTTCATGGCATGCTGAGCAACCGGACTGTCGGCCACCAGCGATGAGGTAAAGACGAATCGTATTTTCCCCTGTGCCAGCACATAGGAAGTCCGGTCTTTCAATCCTGTTTCCAGTCCGGCATATGCAAGCGGCTGAAATCCAAACGCAGTCTGGTAATAATAAGCTGCCTGTTTTGCATTTCCAACGTAAAATTCAACATAATCGGTGCCATTCAGAGGCAGAAAATCGGTGGTTGTATTCATTTGATTCAGATTGTTAAGATTTTTAAAAATGATTATCCGAAGGTTTGCTCCGGTTATTCAAGCCACGAACGGTGGTATGCGGGATCTTCAATCTCCATGGCCTGCCGGGTAATCCAGAGCGGCCGGAAAGTATCGACCATTACCGCCAGTTCACGCGTTTCTTTTGCTCCCAGGCTCTTCTCCACCGTACCCGGATGCGGGCCGTGCGGAATTCCTATAGGATGCAGGGTTATTTGTCCGCGATCCACGTGTTTCCTGCTCATAAAATCCCCGTCGACGTAATAGAGCACTTCATCGGAATCCACGTTGCTGTGGTTGTAAGGAACCGGAATGCTGAGCGGATGGTAATCGTAAAGCCTGGGCACGAATGCACACATCACGTAATTGTGTGCCTCAAAGGTCTGATGAACGGGAGGCGGCTGATGAATTCGCCCGGTAATTGGTTCAAAGTCGTGAATCGACAAGGCATATGGATAATGGTATCCGTCCCATCCTGCCACATCAAAAGGATGGGAGGCAAAATGGTACGGGAAAAGCTGATGCTCTTTTTTGATCATTACCAGAAAATCGCCTTTCTCGTCGTGGGTAACCAGCTTCGAAGGCTTTCGGATATCGCGCTCACAGAAAGGGGCATGTTCTTCCAGTTGACCAAGTTTGTTCACGTAGCGCTTCGGAAAACGAATGGGACTGTATGATTCAACGATAAACAGGCGGTTGACGGGGGTATCAAAACTCAGCTGGTAAATAATCCCGCGGGGAATTATCAGGTGATCGCCGTAACCGAATGCAAGTTCCCCGTACATGGTTTTAAGAACTCCGGAACCTTCGTGAACAAAAATCATCTCGGTAGCCTGCGAATTTTTAAAGAAATAGCCATCCATCGATTTACGGGGAGCCGCAAGAACTATTGCAAGGTCGTTATTCACCAGTACCGGCACGCGACTCTCCAGGTAATCGTCGGCCGGAGGAACTTTAAATCCCTGAAAGCTGCGATGCTGCATATTGTTTTGAAGGGCGATTTCGGGTTTTACGTCCACCGGCGCATCCACCCTGAGCACTCCGGTTGGAGGATACAGGTGGTACGTAAGCGAATAGGCATCCGAGAAGCCTTCGGTGGATACAAGTTGTTCGGAATACAAGCCGCCGTCGGGTTTGCGGAACTGTGTGTGCCGCTTGGGCGGAACATGTCCTAACGTATGATAATGTGGCATGATAAAAACGGTTTAGCGTTCGGAAAACGTGCGGCAGCATTGCGAAACTGCCGATTAATCAACAAGATTGAAGCGCTAATGTTCAACCCGGAAACAGTGTTGGGCGCTTCACGAAAGCTAAAATAAACAGCAGGTGCTATACAGGGGCAAGACGGCAGGATTCGGAATTTCTGCTCAGATGGTTCCGTTCTCTATCATCAGAACAATGGTCTCAATGTCGCGGTCTTTCCCTTGCGGATCGTATTTTTCCTTGAGGTTGTAGCCGAAGATCCTGCTCAGGTTTTGCCAGAAGAAAGCTACGAACGATCCCCGGAGATCTTTTACGATGTTGTAGGTAGGATTTCCGGTCTCCCGGTCTACCAGCTTAAGAAGTATTTTACCCTGTGTAAACGTAAGGGCTTTCAGTTCGTTGCCGAATTCGGCTTTAAGCTCATCTTCCGCTTTGCGGTAGTATTTTTTTTGTTCCTTTTCGGGAAGGCCTGCCATCATGTTACCGTATTCCTCGAGTTTCATCCCGGCGAGGCGGGCATAGGGATACACTTTTTTGACGTTACGCACCAGACGTTCAAACTTCCGCTGTTCCCAGGGGCTGCGGTAGATAATATAACCTTTCACCCGGAGTTCGGGAAGATAAATCTGAGGGATTGTATCGCCGTTGATGACCTTAGCTTTGAGTACGGTAACACTCTCGTGCTGCGCCTGCAGCCCAAAGCAGGCGGTCAGAATTATAAGAATCAGGGCCAGGCGTTTCATATCGGGAAGATTGGTTCCGGTAATCCGGCTTCCGTTGTATCAAAATCAGTGCCGGATTCAAAAATAACGCTTTCCTGACTGATTTGTTTCACTCATCCTTTCGCAGCATGCAATTGCAGCACCTCATGCTACGCGCAGCCGCGAAAGGTTGGTTTTACCGAGCTTCTCCTCTGCATATTCCCGGGAAATTTTCAGTTCCCGGGACGATTTATCGGATGGCATCTCAAACATAGCATCAATAAGTATGGCTTCAACGATGGAGCGCAGTCCGCGGGCGCCAAGCCTGAATTCTATCGCTTTATCCACGATGAAATCGTACACCTGCTCGCTGAACGAAAGTTTGATTCCGTCCATTTCGAAGAGTTTGGTAAACTGACGAATGAGCGAATTCCGGGGTTCGGTAAGGATCAGCCTGAGTACATCCCGGTCGAGGGGGCTCAGATACGTAACTACCGGCAGCCTTCCGACGAGCTCGGGGATAAGTCCGTAACTCTTCAGATCCTGTGGCGCAACGTATTGCAGCAAATTGCTCCGGTCAATTTCCTCCTGTTCGCGTCCGGCTGAATATCCGATAATATTGGCATTCATGCGTGCTGCAATTTTTTTCTCGATACCATCGAAAGCACCACCGGCCACAAAAAGAATGTTATGCGTATTGATCTGTATCATCCGCTGTTCGGGATGTTTCCGGCCTCCCTGAGGCGGAACATTAACCACCGTACCTTCCAGCAGCTTCAGCATGGCTTGCTGGACCCCTTCACCGGAAACATCGCGGGTGATGGAAGGATTATCGCTTTTACGGGCAATCTTATCTATTTCATCGATAAAAACGATACCTTTTTCGGCAGCAGCCACATCGTAATCTGCAGCCTGAAGCAAGCGCGAAAGAATGCTCTCAACGTCCTCACCAACGTAACCGGCTTCGGTAAGTACGGTGGCATCGGCAATGCAGAACGGAACATGCAGCAGACGTGCAATGGTACGGGCCAGCAAGGTTTTACCGGTTCCTGTTTCGCCAACAAGGATGATATTTGACTTCTCAATTTCCACCTCATCCTTGGTAACGGGCTGACCGATACGTTTATAATGATTGTACACCGCAACGGAAAGTACCCGTTTGGCATCGTCCTGACCGATAACGTACTGATCGAGGTATTCTTTAATCTCGGCAGGCTTATGGAGTTTCATCCGTGAAAAGTCCTGAGGGTGAACCGTCTTCAGCTCTTCCTTTAATATATCCTGTGCCTGATCGATGCAATAATCGCAAATGTGCGCATCCAGTCCGGCTATCAGCATATTGGTTTCACTGCGCGGACGACCACAGAAGGAACACCTTTCTTCTTTCTTGGGCATAATAATTCTGACTGTTAACTATTGATTGCCGGAACCGTCATTCGTAACCCTGTTTTTCAGACGTTTAACACAAATTACGTCATTCCGGACTGCAAAGTTACGAATTTCACGGGGAGGGTCTGCCGAAAACATGTCCGGATTCATGCAGGTGACAGGAATAAAATACAGGGCACAGCATTAACTGCACAGGCTTGAAATACCGAACCTCAATGTCCGGACAGCCCTGCAAGGATTTAAACTGTGCCCTGCCTGTCAGTAACTGATATATCAGGCTTTCCTTTCCCTGAAAAGGACTTCATCGATCATGCCATAGCTTTTGGCCTCTTCGGCTGTCATCCAGTAATCGCGGTCCGAATCCTTTTCAATCTTCTTGTACGGCTGATTGGTGTGTGATGCAATTATTTCATACAATTCCTTTTTCAGCTTCAGGATTTCGCGGGTGGTGATTTCGATATCGGAAGCCTGTCCCTGAGCACCTCCCATGGGCTGATGAATCAGGATGCGGGAGTGTTTGAGCGCGGTACGCTTTCCGGCGGCACCGGCACACAACAGCACGGCACCCATGGAAGCAGCCATTCCGGTACAAATGGTGGCAACATCCGGCGCAATGTACTGCATGGTATCGTAAATACCCAGTCCTGCATAAACGGAACCTCCGGGAGTATTGAGGTAGATCTGGATGTCTTTCCGGGGGTCTACCGACTCAAGAAACAGCAGCTGTGCCTGGATGATATTTGCAACATAATCATCGATGGGAACTCCCAGAAAAATAATTCTGTCCATCATCAGACGCGAAAAAACATCCATGGTGGCGATGTTCAGCTGGCGCTCTTCGATGATAGTCGGGCTGATGTATCCATTCACCTGTGAAGTAAAGCGATCGAGGGTCAGACTGCTGATTCCCAGATGCCTGGTAGCATATTTCTTAAATTCGTTTTGCATACGTTTGGTTTTTATTCTGTCAAATTTACATGTTTTTGCGTGAATTCATTCCAATCAATGAAATAATTCGGATTCGTACACCGGACGAATATCGTGCCAATGTGCAAATTGGCAGTTTCGGGAAACAACGATTCCGGTATATGCAATAATTTACAACAGAAGAGGCTGCCGTTGCAATGGCAGCCTCTTCTGTTTTTCCGGCACTGGAATAAATGCCTTATTTGCTTATTCCTGAACGGAAGCAAGTTTTACAAAATCGTCGTAGGACACCACTTTTTCGTCAAGAGTAATTTTTTCTTTCAGCAGAGCGAGCAGTTTCTGTTCGAAAAGCTGATCGTTGATGCGACGCACGTCGTCCTTGTTTTTCATAAAGGAATCCACGATGGTCTCAATACGCTTTTTCATATCCTCGTCCAGTTCACCACCGGGTCTTCCGAAGTAGCCCCTGAATACATTGCGGATCTCCTCTTCCGAAACCGAAATGCCGTGATCGTGGATCATACGGTTTTCGATAAGCTGCCAGCGCATCGACTGTGCATAGCTGTCGTAATTCTTTTCAACCTCTTCGGCAGTGAGTTTTTCGCGGTTTACATCCACCAGCCAGCGCTTCAGGAATTCGTCAGGGAGATTGATGTCTGCGGTTTCAATCATAGCTTTCACCGCATCGTTGAAAAACTTTCTGTCGCTCTCGCCAACAAACGAAGAAGCGGCATCCGCCTTAATCTGTTCGATCAGACCGGCCTCATCGGCAATTTCAACACCCGGATAAACTTTCTCAAAAAATTCCGCATTTACTTCAGCAGGAATCATACGGGTAACGGAAGAAACAACGAAGTTGAATTCCGAATCAAGACCGGCGGCAGTTTCTTTGGTGATGCCAAGCATGGCAGCAACATCGGTCGCATTTCCGGAGGCTTTCATTGGGTTGATACGGATGGTTTCACCGACTTTTTTGCCTTCAAACGATTTGCGCACCTCTTCATCAGAAAAAAGGGAAGGATCTATTGAGCCTGAGGTACTGATTCCGCCTTCAAGGGGGTCGCCATTTGCATCAAGCTGGGAAAAATCGCCTTTGAGCAAATCGCCGCTTTCCGACACTTCCACTTCGCCGGGTTCACCATTACGACGGCGCATATCTTCGAGGTATTTGCCGGCAATTTCATCGGAAACTTCGATACGGTAATAGCTGATTCCTTTAATATCCCCGAGATTCAGTTCGAATTTCGGGCTAAAACCGAGGTCAAAATAGAAGCTGGTGCTTACAGGCCCGGTGAAGTCAATCTGAGGAGTTTTCTCCGTATTTGCCAGAGGATTCCCTAAAATATCCAGTTTCTGTTCATCGATGAATTTCTCGAGCGATTCGCCAAGCAGTTTGTTCACCTCATCGGCCATAACAGCCTGTCCATACATTTTTTTGGTAAGACCAAACGGCACTTTTCCCTGTCTGAATCCCGGCATCTGTGCTTTGCGCTGATAGTCTTTCAGCACCTTCATCACATTATCTTCATAATCGGCTGGAGAAATGTCAATTTTTACTGTTGCGGTCAGATCACCGGTGTGTTGAAGTTCAATATTCATTGCAAAAATGTATGATTAAATTTGTTAATAATTCATTGCCAGGCAACTAAAAAGCCGGCGCCCCGGCTCTCCGGAGCGTGCAAAGGTAGAAAAAAAATCAGGATAAATGACACCCAAAAATGTGATAATCCGGTGATTCAACATCCGGTAATCGCATCGGAGCCGGATTCCCTGCAGCAAAAGCAATTAAAACACCCCGGAAAGTTGCAGGAGAATCCGTTCAACAGAGCAGCAGGGCCGGATCAGGATTTTAAGCGACGGAGCTCTTCCAGCAGCAATTCTTTATCAAGGGGCTTGGTTAATACGCCGTTACATCCGGCTGCAATGGCCATTTCCCTGTCTTCGGGCAGGGTATGTGCGGTGAGTGCGATAATATGCAAATCCGGATTGATCTGCCTGATTTCACGGGTTGCCTGGTAGCCGTCCATAACCGGCATTTTCAGTTCCATAAGTACCAGATCAATAGTATCGTTACCCCGAACCTTATCAACCGCCTCCAGTCCGTTTTCGGCGAACAGCATCTGAACCTTCGTGTTTTTAAGCAACTGGCGGATAATCAACCGGCTGCTCTGATCGTCCTCAGCAATCAGAACCTTTAATCCGCTGAAATCATTGCTGCCTGAAGTGGCCGGTGTTGCAGTTTGAATGCCGGCATTCTCAAATGCAACGGGCACGGTGAAACTGAAACGCGATCCTTCATTTACATCCGATTCAACCCATATTTCGCCCCGCATTGCCTGAACAATCTTCCTCGAAATCGCAAGCCCGATGCCAACGCCTTCGTAGCGACGGGTATGCGAATCATCAACCTGGCGGAAGAAGTCGAAAATGATATCCTGCTTTTCAGACGGTATTCCGATACCGGAATCCTGCACAAAGAATGTCAGGTGGTTTGCACTTTCGCGATAGAACCCGAATTCCACAAATCCCTCCCGTGTAAATTTCACGGCATTCCGAAACAGGTTATTAAGCACCTGGTTAATTTTGCTGCGATCGGCTGTGAGCGTGGTTAAAAGAAGCGATTTTTCCGGAGAGAAACGAAGGCTTAACTTACCTGCTTTACCTGAGCGATGAATCAAATCTTCCAGAACCAGTTTATTTTCGCTCAGAAGATCCATCCCTCTGAACGACTGTTCTCTAATGGTAATGGCACTTTGTTCAGACAGCGCAAGCTCAAAGATATCCTCAATCAGCGCCAGAAGGTGCTTACCACTTTCGTTGACAAGTTTAGAGTATTCCTGAAAGTCCTGATCGGTTGCCATCGCATGCATGATATCGCTGAATCCCATAATGTGATTTAGCGGGGTGCGCAACTCATGATTAATGGTAGCCAGAAATGCACTCTTCAGCCGGTTCGACTCCTCGGCTTTATTGCGTGCCGCGATGAGTTCACGGATGGTTTGCACCGAATTCATCGATTGTGCAATGATACCGGCAATCGTTTTCAAAATTTTTATATCGTAAGGCGACCACTCTTTTTCCCGGGTTACTGCATCAAAACCAAGAAAACCCAGCAGGTTATCCTTAAGGTGAACGGGAACCACGAGCACTGAAAGAATGTTCTGCGCATCAAGGATATCCCGCTCCATTGCAGCATCTGCGGGGAGATCCTCGTAAATATTGCGTGAGTAAATGTGTTCAAACCTGTTCAGTTTCTGCATCCACCACGGAAAAATCGAGGAGGGCAAATCCCTCAGGTTATCCTTTTCAGCCGAAATACCATGGGCTACCCATTCGTGGGTATTATCCATAATGTGGCCTTCATCCTTAAAGAGGAAGAAATAAGCGCGGTCAACACCAGCGAATTCACCGATTGTCTGTAAAGCATTATCCAGTTTTAAATCGATTGATTCTTCATCTACATTTATAAAGCTGGCGGAGATATCGGCAAGCACTTTTTCTATACGGTAACGATTTTTGAGTTTAATCCGTGAATTCACCAGGCGTGTGATATCCATATGAATTCCGTTCATCCTTGTTACCCTGCCCTGCTCATCGCGTACGGTAGCCCTGCCGCTGTCCTGAACCCACACCCAGTGGCCTTTTTTATGGCGCATGCGGGCTGTGATTTCATAATGCGGCGATAAGCCGTTTATGTGCTTTTGAGTCTGAAACAATGCATGTTCAAGATCGTCGGGATGCAGTATATCTTTCCATGTATCGATGGTCGTAGGCTGGAGTTCCTTCAGGCTGTAGCCCAGAATTTCGGCCCAGCGTTCGTTCACTATGAGGTTATCGGTCAGCAGATCCCATTCCCAGTATCCAAGTTTTGCACTTTCCAGAACGGTCTCAAGGCGATTAACAGAATCCAGAGCTTCATCTTTCAGCCGGCTCATTTCGGATATATCCAGACTCATGCAGTAATATACATCCTGACCGTACCAGCGCCCCCTTATCAGCTTTGACTCAACCGGAATAATCCCGCCTTCCCGCTTAAGCAGCGGTGCCTTGCAGCTGAACTTATCCCCTTTACCGAGCAGGCTTCTCAACCTGGCAACGTCATCCCTGTATTCCTGTGAATATATCCGTTCAATATCAGCCCCTTCAAGCTCGGTCGCGTTGTATCCCAGACGGGTAATGGCCGTTTGATAGGCCTTTATTATCTTCCCGCTGATATCGAGTATAATAATCAGTAATTCCGAATTATTAAACACATAATCAAGTTCGTCGTAGGCCTCCTGGAGCTGCCTAAGCGCTTCACGGTGCTGACGGAGGTCACGGCCAATGGTATATATGCAGCGCTTACCATCGTACTCTTCAAAATACGATTTCATCTCAAAAGGGATGCGATGCCCCTGCTTGTGCAGAAGATTATCTTCAAAAACACTAACCTCGTGATTAAGTACCGAATGAACAATAAATGTTGACTCTGCAACCACTGCAGGATCTCCAAGCTGCATTGGAGTCATCATCAACATCTCATTTAAGGAATACCCCAGCGTACGGCAGGCAGCGTCATTTACCTCCAGCATTTCACCGGGAGTACCATCGTCATTGATTAAATGAATGAAAATTGCATCTTCAATACGATTTATTAAATCACTAAAATTACCTTTCATGCGTTAAAATTTTAACCGGATTCACAAGACCGCTTTGCAAATAAGCTGCGACCAGTAAATCCTGGAGATCAGTTTTAATTGTATGACCTTAGTTAAATAAGTCAGATCCGCTATCCGGCAAAGCGGTGAATTATCGTAATTCCGCAAATATAAAAATTAACAAATCAAACAAGCAAAAAAAATATAATTTATTTACACCTGCACACGCTTTCTGTAAACTTATCACCCCTTCGATGTAAATTATTTTAGTATTAAAGTTAGACTATTTTCATCCGGCGATACGCACAAAAACCCTAAGTCACGTTTAGTGCACACCGGCAACCATCGTAAATTAATAATGCAGCAGAAAAGTCCGGCAATCCGGTAAATTTCGAGAATTTCCGAAAAATCAACCGGTGAAATAAGGTTTTGGAGGTACTTATTCTTCCCTCTTTACCACCTCAATGGTAAAGTTGGATGCCAGTGCAGCAAGAGCTCCCACTGCGGCCAGCACCGGCACCACAAGCGCACCGATAACACCAATGGTTACCGGAATTTCGAGGTAAACCTTCCCGTCGTCGTTCTTTACAATAATACGGGTGATATTCCCCTGGTGAATCAGTTCCTTTACCTTTGCCAGCAGGTCTTCACCTTTAACCTTAAACTCACTTTTTGTTTCCATGGTATTTTGTGTTTTAAACTATTCTTTTTTTTCGGGCGTTTCCGGGAATTACCTGATTATTAAACGCAAAAAAGCACTGCCGGTTACACCGGCAATGCTCAAAACACGAAAACAATTTCTTTTTAGAGCGAAGCGCTGATAAGGAAGGTTGCCGCAAAGGCAATAATGGCGTATAGTTCGGGGAATACAGCCAGAATGAGTGTATTACCGAATACATCGTGACCAGATCCTATGGAAGCGATGCCATTGGCGCACACCTGACCCTGCTTGATGGCAGAAAGCAGTGCAACAAATCCGAGGGCAAGTCCGGCTCCGAATACGGCAGCTGCCTGAGCAAGCGTAATATCGGGCGTCAGAAAGCCAGCCAGGATAAAGTAGCCCATAAACCCGTAAAGTCCCTGAGTGCCGGGCAGAGCACTCAAAACAAGGTAATTACCGAAAGCGTCGGGATTTTTCTTCAGAGCACCGAGGGAAGCATTTCCCCCGATCGACACTCCGAATGCACTGCCGATACCGGCAAGTCCAATCATGAGTCCAACGCCAATGTAAGCTAAAATAATCGGTTCCATAGTGAAGTGATTAAGGTTTTATTTGACTTAGGTTAATTTTCTGAACGGTTGATATTTGCGACCTCCGCCTGCAAAGCCGGAGTTCTTGTAGAATTCCACGAAAGTGAGGCGCATCGGATGAACAAAAGATCCGAGTCCTGCCATAAAGAGGTTGATGCTGTGGCCGATCACCAGGATAATTACCATAAAGAATATCCCGACAATACTTGTGCCCACCGACATGGCGAGGCTGTTAAAGACAAATCCGAGGATTGCGCTGGAAATGCCAAGGGCAAAAAGACGGATGTAGGAAAGCAGGTCACCCAGAACACCGGTAACCATATTATAGCTGTTCCACAATCCGAGTCCGAAATTCATAAAAATACTTTTTCCCGGACTGTTAAGAAACAGAACCAGAACGCCACCGGCCACAAGCACGGCATACAGCCAGGGTTTCAGCTCAGCCACAGGTACTCCGGTGAAGGAGCTGATGCCATAAACAACTGCAAGTCCGACCAGCAAAATAATCCAGCCGATTGTCCCAAGGGCATATTTAAATCCAAACTGTATGTTTTCATTTACTGCCCTGAGCACCATTCCGAAGACAATCTGAATACCTCCAAGTATAAGCGAAAGCGCAAACAGAACATCGTTAATATTGGTATCGTTTGCCACAAACATAGCCTGCAGGTTCCGGTATCCCGGAAGTCCGGATTCGTAGAGGTTAATTCCGAAGAACGTACCACTGATAAATCCGAATACCAGGGTGGCGATGCCGAGATAAGTTACCAGAGACACAATCGGTTTCATGGCGGCTGCAACTTTTCGTTTTGCAAAGATGGTTGCCAGTATCATCAGAAGTCCGTAACCGGCATCGCCCAGGCAGAAACCGAAGAAAATAGTATAAAACGGGGCGAAAAACGGCGTAAGATCGAGTTCTTTGTATGAAGGCAGGGAGTAAAGCTCGCCCAGCACCTCGAATTTAGAAGCAAAACCTTTGTTTTTAAGCAGAATTGGGACGGAATCCCCGGGCACAGGCGACTCCTGCAGGTAGAAGATATCTTCCTGATCGAGGAAGCGGTTGAGTACCTCCGAACTTTCGGCCGGAATCCAGCCTTCGAGAATGCGAAGCTTATCTTCGGCTTCCGGAACGGCATTTCCGAATGCTTTTTCAAGCTCGGCATCCTGCAATAATTTGTTGCGATAACCTTTCAGGATGTCGGTACCGGAAGCGGCAATTTCATCGAGTCTGGCGTCATGTGAAGCCAGTACGGATGCAATCTCCTGACGGCGCTGCTCAAGTCCGGAAAGGGAATGCCCCGGAATTTTAACTTCCTCCGCATCCATCGAAGGAAGCGGATTCCCGGTGTCAATAAGGGCGAAATACACGATTCCGGCCAGGCGGTTGACTTCAAAAATATCGTAACCGGCATATAGTTCAGGCGACCAGGTTCTCTGAGAGGCCATAAAGAGCCTGATCTTTACACCGGCATCGCCAAGGCGCTTTATCAGGTCTTCGCTGAAGTCGCCCCAGGGCATAACTTCGGCAGTTTCTTTCCGGATCTGTGCAAGTTGCTGGTTTAATACCGTTTGCTGATGCAGAATTTCGTTAATCTCGGCAAAAAGTTCTTCGGGACTGGCATCAATGCCGGCAGAATCGGCAGGCAATCCGCGGCTTTCCAGTGAGCGTATCAGCCTGTTGAGCTGACTGGCTTCCTGAAGCTGACGGCTTACCTCTTCGGTAACGCCCCCCTCACGTTCCACAATGTGCACCATCCCCAATTCCCGCAGTTTGAGCAAAAAATCTTCGTACTCGCGGTGGAAGACCAGGAATGAATACTTTTTCATGGGTGCTATCATATGCCTTCCTCCATCTTTTGCTGACGAACCTTAACAATTTTCTGAGCCGACTTGGAGAGATTCTCCTCATCTTCCATAAAACGTTTGATCTTTAAAATTGCGTCCTCATAACCCGGTATCTGAACTTTTTCGTATAGATTAACTTTCTGCGTGGTTTTGCGGCGGGCATGATCGAGCAGTGCCATTTTCCGGTTGAAGAATTCACTTTCTATACCGATGCTTGCCAGCTGCTTCACGATTCCTATGCCATCGGCGGTCCATAAAGGACTGTTGAACAGGCTTACTTCCGCCAGGCTGAACTGAACGTTTTCCAAAACGGGGATGCGCACTCCTGCAATCTTACGGATGCTGAGTTCCACATCTTCCACTTTCACCAGTCCCGGATCGAACTCACCCCACAATCGCACCATCCCCTGGTAACTCACGACGGCCTCGTCCAGTCGCTGACTCAGCTTCTGAGCGGTATCCCTGGCTTTTTTCACCTCCATACGAAGGGCCGACTCCTTGTTTTTAATGGTCGGCAAAGCCCGCACACGCACCTTCAACTGCTTGTTGAGATCCTGTAACGAGGTTTTATTGTATTGAAACTTTATTGCCATTTCACATTCTTGTATTCAGGTTACTGAAAGCGACGTTTAACTTCCGGGAAGGAAACACGGGATAGGAACCACTGTTTCCTGACAGAAGCCACCGGTTTATTCATCAGCCGGCCAGTATAGGTCAACGAATTCCTGACGAACGCTGACTTCCGCTTTGGTGAAATATCTGCCAAAAAGCTTCCAGGCTGTATCGAGCATAACGGTGGTATCGATGTTAACGTCGATGGCCAGCAGGCTTTCGGAATATTCACGGGCAAAATTCATGGTACGCTCATCGTAATCGGTGAGATCGAAACCGTTTTCGAGCTTGGTACGGGCATTGGCAGCATCGGCATACAGGCGCACAGCGGCATTCATTACCTGCGGATGGTCTTTGCGCGTTTGCTTTCCGATAACCAGTTGTTTCAGCCTCGACAGCGAACGGAACGGGTCAACGATAACCTTTCCGATATCGGAATCGCGGCGCAGGAAGAGCTGTCCTTCCGTGATGTATCCGGTATTATCGGGGATCGCGTGTGTAATATCGCCGCTTGAAAGCGTAGTAACTGCAATGATGGTGATAGAACCGCCTTCGGGGAACTGCACAGCCTTTTCATAGATCTTTGCAAGGTCGCTGTACAGCGATCCGGGCATACTGTCCTTCGAAGGGATCTGATCCATTCGGTTCGAAACAATGCTGAGGGCATCGGCATAAAGCGTCATGTCGGTAAGCAGTACCAGTACCGTCTCCTTTTTGTCAAAGGCAAAATACTCGGCAGCGGTCAGTGCCATATCGGGAACCAGCAAACGCTCGACCGGAGGATTTTCGGTAGTATTTACAAAGCTGATAATACGATCGAGGGCTCCTGCATTGTCGAAGACATTCTTGTAATAAAGGTAATCGTCGTTAGTAAGTCCCATCCCGCCCAGGATGATTTTATCGGCTTTCGCCCGGAGTGCCACCTGTGCCATCACCTGATTGTAGGGCTGGTCGGGATCGGCGAAGAAGGGGATTTTTTGTCCGGTAACCAGAGTATTGTTAAGGTCGATGCCGGCGATACCGGTAGCGATGAGTTTTGAAGGCTGCTTGCGGCGAACCGGATTAACCGATGGTCCTCCGATTTCGCGCTCTTCGCCTTCAACTTCCGGGCCACCGTCGATGGGCTGACCGTAGGCATTGAAGAAGCGGCCCGCGAGGTCGTCGCTGACCCGGAGAACGGGAGGCCTGCCCAGAAAAACAACTTCTGCATTTGTGGGGATGCCCTCGGTGCCAGAAAATACCTGAAGGGTGACGTTGTCGCCGACGATTTTTACCACCTGTGCAAGCCGTCCGTTTACGGTAGCCATCTCCTCATAGCCTATACCCGTGGCTTTGAGCGAGCAGGTAGCTTTTGTAATCTGAGTAATCCGGGTATATATTTTCTGAAATGCTTTGGTTTCCATTACGCGATCCTCCTTTCTGCCAGAATTTCTTCCAGTTCAGCAGCATACTTCTCGTAGTCGGAACTCTGAAACCCGGAATAGTTCATTTGTTTGAAAACGTTTATTACCCTCTTGAAGTAAGGATTTACCTCTTCGAATCCATCGAAGCTGAAGTCAGCCCGGCACACATCCAGTACTCTTCCGAGCATTTCGCGCTGACGGACGATGGGTGTGGACGCATCGGTTTTATCGAATGCATCCTGCTGAAGAATCACGAAATCGATAACTTCCGACTTCCAGTAACGAAGATGGTAATCGATGGGAACGCCGTCGTCGCCGAGAATATTGATCTGTTCGTAAGCTTCCTTGCCACGGAGTAGAATATTTTTTGCTTCAAGCACTTTATCGAGCCATTGCGGAGATATATTTTCGGAAAGGAACTCCTGGAGTTCGGGATATTCGAGGTATTTAGAATAGCTGTCGATGGGATCCACTGCCGGATACCGTTTGCTGTCGGCGCGCTGCTGCGAGAGGGCGAAGAAGCAGCGGGCGGCTTTTTTCGTTGATTCGGTTACAGGTTCCTTTAGGTTACCTCCTGCGGGGGAAACGGTTCCGATAAAGGTAATGGAGCCGGTCTGGCCGTTATTCAGAAAAACATAGCCTGCACGTGCGTAGAAGCTCGAGATGATGGCAGGCAGGTCCATGGGGAATGCATCCGGACCGGGCAACTCTTCCATTCTGTTCGACATTTCGCGCAGAGCCTGGGCCCAGCGGGAGGTGGAGTCGGCCAGCAGCAGAACTTTAAGTCCCATTGTGCGGTAGTATTCGCCGAGGGTCATGGCAGTATACACAGAGGCTTCACGGGCGGCTACCGGCATATTGGAAGTATTTGCAATAATGGTTGTACGTTCCATCAGTTTACGGCCGGTACGGGGGTCGTCGAGTTCGGGGAACTCGGTAAAAATTTCCACCACCTCGTTGGCGCGTTCACCACAGGCGGCAACGATGATAAGGTCGGCTTCGGCCTGTTTTGAAAGGGCATGCTGAAGGACTGTTTTTCCCGAGCCGAAAGGTCCGGGGATAAAGCCTGTACCGCCTTCAACAATGGGATTCATGGTATCGATAATACGTACTCCCGTTTCCATCAGACGGAACGGCCTGGGCTTGTCGGTATACGCCCTGACAGGAACCTTTACGGGCCATTTCTGAATCATGCTTACCTCGAAGTCGCGGCCCCCGGCATTGGTAAGAACGGCAACCGTATCCGAGGCCTTATAGGTACCGGCAGGTTTTACGGACTTAACCACATACTTTCCCTCAAACTTAAAGGGTACCATTATCTTGTGTCCGATCCAGTTTTCCTTAACTTCTCCGATCCAGCTCCCTGCGATAACATTATCGCCTTCCGTGGCAATGGGAGTAAAATCCCATTCACGGTCCACGTCAATTGGGGCGGTATATTCACCACGGTTCAGGAAAGTACCCTCCATTTTATCGAGGTCGTTCTGAAGTCCGTCGAAATTGCGCGACAGGATGCCGGGGCCAAGGGTAACTTCAAGCATGTGACCCATAAATTCGACGGGTTCACCAATTCGGAGTCCGCGGGTACTTTCAAAAACCTGAACGTAAGCCTTATCTCCCATCACCTTGATAACTTCGGCCATTAGCCGGGTGCCTTTCAGGTTTATAAAGCAAATTTCATTCTGTGAAACCGGACCATCCACGTCAACAATTACCAGGTTTGAGATAATGCCCGATACTTTACCGGTTGTTTGTTTATTTTCTTCCATCTTTTATAGAAAACTCAGTGGGAAATTCGTAACTCTTTTTCAGTGTATCCAGCAGTCTGCGGAACATCTCTTCCCCGGTGGCAGGGTCGAGCTGCAGCCAGCGCTCAATCATCGACAGCTTAAGGAAATAAGCAATCAGTACCTCAAGGCTGAAGTAATTAAAGGTATTAAGTTCATCCAGAAAATTCCAGCGCAGCATATCGGTAGCTTTTTCGCGGGCGAGAATATCTTCTGTTTCAGCAATCTGAACCACTTTTTCGATCCAGTGCCATTCCGATCCGATTCCCAGGTCCCGGGCATTGCTTTTACGAATGGTCTCCGCGATCGCGCTGTTTCCGATAACCTGATGCTCTACCGGCAAATTATGTCTGCGGGCCGAAAGAACAACCATAACATTACGCAGGTTAAGCTCAAAGGTGAACCATTCTTTCATAAACCCATTACGGGTCCCTGTCATTTCTTCGTAATACAGTGCTGTAAGTTCATTTTCAAGCGACAGTTCGGGGAAGACGCGATTCTCGGCAAGAATGCCTTCGATAAAACGATTCATATACGGCCTGAGACGACCCGGTTCCTTCACGGCTTCAGCCAGCACATCGGGTGGATAAACGCCCGCACTGGTAAGCGGCTTATCCTCTTTGCGGATCAGGGTAAGAAGATTCCGATTGTCTTCGGGCAGAAACAGCATCTCAAACAGACGGTAGTCTGCTTCGGGCAACTGATTTTTCAGTTCTTCACGGAAAATGGCGGTTCCATATACCAGTTTACCCTGATCCAGGGCAAGATCGGGCAGGCCGGCAACCAGGAAATAGTAATTTTTCTTAATCATTACTCGCCTCCGAATAAAAGCTTAATGGTTCTGGGGCGCATAAATGAACGGAAAAAAGCTTCAAAATCCTCATCGGTGAAGCTGATGACATAGCTGTTATCGGCAGGCCCGATTCTGAAACCACCCCGTATCTGGTCATCAAACCGAATATCGATTCCGGAAGCCAGCACCTGATTAAGGCGGGAGCCAAAATAGGCTTCAAGGTTTTTTTGGTCGGAAGCCGGCAGTATAAGGGCTGCATTTTCGCTGAAATTATCCATGGCCTTATGTATCAACTCGCCTATAAATGCCTTGTCGGATACCGTTTCCTTAACTGGTGCATCCACCACCCGGGCGGTGATAAGTCCTCCAATCTGCTGTCTGATAGCACTTATAGCCTGCTTCGACGACATCCTGATTTCAGAACCGGCGTTGCGCTGAAGCTCTTCAGCAGACTTTTTTGCCTCATTTACAATATCTTCGGCTTCTTTCTTTGCCTTTTTCACTAAAGCATCTGCCTCTTTCTGTGCATTCCCGAGAATGAGAGCAGCTTCCTGATTGGCCTTTTCAACCCCTTCGCTGTATATTTTCCGGGTGAGTTCCTGCAGTTTATTTTCCATATCCGGATAATTTTCATTTTGGAGCAAAATTAGACCTATTTTTCCAATTTAACACAATATTCTAAGACCTCAAAACAATTAATTGGAATTTATGGATTCGTAGAAAACTTTGCTTCAGGTGTTTATAAAAGTTAAAAATTGTTAATCGATTAACAACAGTCGTTTCCGGCTTATTCCTTACGGGATAAGTTGAATCTTTAAGCTTTTATATCCTGTTTCGGAGATGTCCCGCTTCGACAGCTTACCTGTACTGCGTAGCCCGAAAAATTGTAGTTTTGCATACAGGATAATCCGTTCAAATCCATCCTTGTCCCCAGATTATGAAAAGCAGATTTTTCATTGCAATTATAGCTCTTACCGTATTTGCGGCATGTACCCTCACCCCCGGAAAGGGGTCGGATGAGCGTATGGTAACGGTGAGCATCCTTCCGCAAAAAACCTTTGTCACTGCCATTGCCGGCGATAAGTTCAGGGTAAATGTCCTTATTCCCGAAGAAGGAAATCACGAGACCTATGAACCTACCTCTAAGCAGATGATAGAAACCGGAAAATCGGAAGCCTACTTTGCGCTCGGTCATCTCGATTTTGAACAGACCTGGCTGCGAAAACTGGCTCAGGGGTATCCGGACATGAAAATTATCAATACATCGGAGGGGCTGGATCTGATAACAGGCGAGGAGATTGTGCACGGCGATCACGTGCATCACGGCGGCATCGATCCCCACATCTGGCTCTCTCCGTCAGCTGTAAAAATCCAGGCAGCCAACATCCTGAACGGGCTTATTCATCTGGATGCCGGCAACAGCGCCTATTATACGGAGAATTACAATTCCTTTATCCGTATGGCAGACTCGGTTGATTCGGAAATCAGGCAGATACTGGAAAAATCAGGAGCCGGAGGTTTCATGATTTATCATCCCTCACTGGGGTATTTTGCAAGAGACTATTCGCTGCAGCAGATTGCGATTGAGCAGGAAGGCAAAGAGCCAAGCCCTGCGTACATGAAAGCCCTGATCGACACCGCAGGAATTCGCAGTATAAACACGATTTTTGTTTCCAGTCAGTTCAGCACCCGAAGCGCCCACACCCTTGCAAATCAGCTTAATGCAAAGGTAGTGGAATTTAACCCGGTCGATCCGGACTGGGCGGGGAGTATGATAAACATTGCCCGCAGAATAGCGGAAGCATCGAACAAATGACGGTTATGGAACCCATTGTTGAAATCAGAAATGCCAGTGCCGGTTACAACGACGATGTTGTGTTGCACAGCATCAGTCTTACCATTTTCGAAAAAGATTACATCGGAGTAATCGGACCCAACGGAGGTGGAAAGACGACGCTGGTAAAGCTGATTCTTGGCCTGCTGCAGCCCCTGCAGGGAGAAATTATTTACCACCGCCAATCAAGTGGTAGCCTTACGGGATACCTGCCTCAGGTAAGCAATACCGACAAGAGTTTCCCCATAACCGTAACGGAGGTTGTATTATCGGGGCTTATGTCGGAAAAGGGAGCAGGCGGCAGGCTTACGCGGGCCGACCGTGAGCGGGCCGCGGAAATCATACAGATGATGGGCATTTACCATCTCAGGCACAAAAGCATAGGAGAACTTTCGGGCGGACAGATGCAGCGGGCATTTCTGGGCCGGGCCATTATTGCACAGCCCCGCCTGCTGATTCTTGACGAGCCAAACACCTTTGTCGACAATAAATTTGAGCACGATCTCTACGAGCTTCTGAGCCGTTTAAATGAAACCATGGCGATTCTGATGGTTTCACACGACGTCGGGACCATTACCACCTATGTAAAAACCATTGCCTGCGTAAACCGCAACCTGCATTACCATCCGTCGAACATCATAACCCAGAGTCAGCTGGCAGCCTATAACTGTCCGATTCAGCTGATAACACACGGGGAAGTCCCCCACACGGTTCTAGGCGTTCATAACCACAACCATCATCACCAGGATCATGATTGAACTTTTCAGCTATGAATTTTTCCGGAATGCCTTATGGGCAGCTCTACTTGCCAGCATCACCTGCGGGGTAGTCGGCAGTTATATAGTTGCGCGAAGGATGGTGTTTATAAGCGGGGGCATAACGCATACCTCATTCGGAGGAATAGGAATTGCATATTACCTTGGACTTAATCCTATTCTCGGAGCTGCCGTTTTCAGTGTACTCTCGGCCATAGGCATCGAATACATTTCGGGTAAAACAAACGTCAGGGAAGACTCGGCCATTGGCATTCTGTGGTCGCTCGGCATGGCAGTCGGGATTATCTTTGTTTTCCTGACCCCGGGTTATGCTCCCAATCTTATGTCGTATCTCTTTGGCAGCATACTTACGGTGGGGCGTACCGACCTGTGGCTGATGCTGGCACTGGCGGCTGTAATCGTATTCTTTTTCGTTTACTATTACAACACCATCCTCTTTATTGCATTCGACGAGGAATATGCAAGAGCTCACCGCCTTCCGGTAGCTGCTTTCAAGTATATAATCATCAGCATGATCGCACTTACCATCGTACTTAATATACGGGTAGTGGGAATTATTCTGGTAATTTCATTTCTGACCATTCCACAGGCAACCGCCAATCTGTTTACCCAAAATCTGAAAAAGATGATGATTTATTCGGTTCTGCTTGGAATGACAGGATCCCTTGCCGGGATTTACATTTCGCATTATCTCGACATACCATCGGGAGCAACCATCATCTTTGCATTTGTGGTAATGTTCGGTATTGCCAAACTGGCATTGAATCTGAAAATACGAAGGGGCATCAAACAGGAAATATTATCCCGCAAAAACCACTGAAATTCAGCAGAATATTTTTCAGACGTAAAAAACCGTCATATTCTATCGGAGGGCTTCGCGCCGGTAGTTATTCAAACGAAATACCGTTACTCCGGTATTTTCATATCCGCCTCCGTTTTCCTTGTAAAACCTGAAGTCTGTACTCAGGGAATTCACACTGACATCGGGCAGGCAATTCATAAAACCGGATCCGTAATTGTAAAGTGCTGAAAGAAAAAATTTCGTTACATCAAAGCCCAGGTAGGCAAGTCGCGCAAGCTCAGGCTCTCCGGTAAACCGTTCGCGAAAGGCTGTAATAAATTCTACTGTAGCGGGATTGCTGTAATCAACAAACCAGTTGGTAAAAAAGTGCACATTCAGATTATGGAGGTAGTTCATATCCACTTCCATATCTTCCCATTCGGGCAATCCCACAATGGTAATCCCGTAAGTATCCCGAATGTCGTTAAGTCTTCTGAGCAGTGCAGGTATCAGTGCTTTATCGTTGGTAAGCATCAGCAAAACGTTTGTTTTATTTGCCACAAAGCTGCGGGTTATTCCTGCATCGTGGTCGCGGCTGTAGATGACCTCTTTTACCTGGGTTGTATCATCGAGCTGCTTTCGCAGGGAGGCCAGAAACACCTCTGCCATGCTGCTGTTTTCGGTTTCATTCCGGCGCATTATCACAAAATTGGCGTCCGGGAAACTGCCGGCAAGGACGGTTGCCGCGCCGTTATAACGGCTCCACCCGGAGGCCTGAATTTTAACCACCATGGGATTGTCGCGTATAATTTCCCTGCGTTGCGACAGCGGATTTACGATGGGAATTTTGTGGTTTAACGCATATTCGGATACCGTTTCAAAACTCCTGGCATAAAGTGGCCCTATGATGAGATCCATCTTTTTCAACTCCCCGGAATTAATCAGTTTGCGCGTTTTATGCAAAGCATCCCCTGCATCTGCATCAAACACATGCAGTTTAATCTTCATGCCTTCGGAAGCCATTTGATCGGCTGCTATCAGAGCACCCTCATAAAACTGGATAAAATCGAGGGAAGAATAGGCCGAGGGCAGTTTTAACCGGGAAGGATCACCGGTATAGATGGTATCAGCCTCCTCAAGCTGAAAGGGCACAATCAATGCGATTCTGTATTCTTTTGTATACGGGCCGGAAGGAAGGCAGGGCACTCTGTAAGCAGGAAGCACCGCTTCGGAATAGACCTCACGCCCCAGCACAAGTGAATCCGGGCCTTTTGAAGATGCCGATGGTTTACTGTGGCCAGGCACCGGAATCCTGAGTACCTGATTTTTTCGCAAAGTACCTTCAAGTTCAGGATTGGCATTCAGAATCTCAGGTATACCAACTCCATAAAGCCTGGAAATGCTGTACAAGGTCTCCTTTCGCTCAACAGAGTGTTCAATATATTCTTCCGGAAGCCTTGGCTTTTGCTGTACGGATGGCTTAAATGCCCCATCGGGCAGATAAATTACCTGTCCGGCTTTAAGTCCTTCCCTAAGCTGTGGATTGATACGGGTAAGTTCGTCGATGGATATGTTGTTGAACCTGGCAATGCCATAGAGTGTTTCACCGGGCTCCACGGTATGGGTGCGCATCCCGGGGCGCTCCGGAACCGCCATCACGGCAGGCAGGGGTATCACAACACTCATTCCTATTTTAAGCGTATCTGTGCCCGGATTGGCTTCAATGATTTCGGTGACGGGCACCCTGTATCGCCGTGACAAAGCGTACCAGGTATCCTTAGGGAGTA
Organism: Bacteroidales bacterium UBA6248; assembly: GCA_002441345.1. Classification (GTDB taxonomy): domain Bacteria; phylum Bacteroidota; class Bacteroidia; order Bacteroidales; family Lentimicrobiaceae; genus Lentimicrobium. Next base: position 37,015 of record DJVU01000089.1, on the reverse strand, counting down.
CCGTGTGGGTTGCAGGCAGCTGCACTTCACCTCCGGTTGCGGCCTCAGCAGCGGGCAGGGGTATTGCAACAGGAGCCGTTTGCCGGGGCACTTCAGATTCTCCGGGTACTGCCGGAATCATCAGCAGTTGTTCAGGCCGCAGACCATCCCTGGCATCGGTGTTTACCTTCCGTATCTCATCCACGGTAACGCCATAGGCTTTTGCAATGGAATGCAGTGTCTGACCCTGCTCCACGAAATGAATGTAGTAACGTTGTCCTTTGTAGGTTTCAACAACGGTAGACTTCCTCACCGTAACTTCCTGGGCCATGGAAGCGAACGGAAAGGCCAGAACGAGCAGCAGAACGGCAAAGATTCTTTTCACAGGGCAAATGCGTTTGTTAGCAGTATCATTCCCACTCAATTGTGGCAGGCGGTTTCGAGCTGATATCGTAAACAACCCTGTTCACGCCCTTCACTTTATTAATGATATCGTTCGACACCTTCGATAAAAATTCGTACGGAAGGTGTGACCAGTCAGCGGTCATACCGTCGGTGGAACCCACGGCTCTGAGGGCGACCACATACTCGTACGTACGTTCATCGCCCATAACGCCGACCGATTTCACCGGCAACAGAATTACGGCAGCCTGCCATACTTCACTGTACAGTCCCCAGGATTTTAATCCGTTGATGAAGATGGCATCGGCTTCCTGAAGAATGGCAATTTTTTCACGGGTCACCTCGTCAAGAATACGAATACCAAGTCCGGGCCCCGGGAAAGGATGACGGTTCAGGATGTCGGGATCAATACCCAGACTGTGACCAACCTTCCGCACCTCGTCCTTGAAAAGGGTTTTCAGCGGTTCAACCACGCTGAGTTTCATGAAATCGGGCAGTCCGCCCACGTTGTGGTGCGACTTAATGGTAGCCGAAGGACCGTTAACCGAAACGGATTCAATAACATCGGGATAGATCGTACCCTGCGCAAGCCATTTTACACCCGAAATAAGATGGGCTTCATGATCAAAAACTTCTATAAAAGTGCGGCCAATGGCTTTGCGTTTCTGCTCCGGTTCGCTGATTCCTTTTAAGGCATCCATAAACCGGTCGGTTGCATCCACACCCTTAACATTCAACCCCATATGCTTGTATGAATCGAGCACGTGTGTGAACTCATCCTTGCGCAACAGTCCGTTATCCACAAAGATGCAGTGCAGATTGCTGCCAATTGCCTTGTGCAGCAGAACAGCGGCAACCGATGAATCTACACCACCGGAAAGCCCCAGCACAACCTTATCGTTTCCAAGCTGTTCCTTTAGTCCGGCAACGGTAGAATCGATAAATGAGTCCGGTGTCCAGTCCCGGTGGCAGTTGCATATATCCGCCACAAAATTACGGAGGAGCCTGGCCCCTTCGGTGGAGTGATATACTTCGGGATGGAACTGTATGCCCCACGTAGGTTCATTTTCAACCTGATAACCTGCTATTTCCACATCCGCCGTGCTGGCGATAACGGTGAAGTCGGCGGGTTTATGAAGTATGGTATCGCCGTGCGACATCCAGACCTGACTTCCCTGACTAAGTCCCTTCATCAGGCGGTTGGTGATATCGATAAATCCCAGGTTGGCTCTTCCGTATTCGCGTATGCGGGAAGGCATTACCTCACCTCCGGAAGTGTGGGCCAGAAACTGTGCCCCATAGCAAACGGCGAGCAGAGGTACCTTATTTCTGATTCCGGAAAGATCGGGATAAGGGGCTCCTGCATCACGCACCGAGAATGGGCTGCCCGATAATATAACCCCCTTTATCCATGGCGTTATTTCCGGAATTTTATTGAACGGATGGATTTCGCAATATACATTTAACTCCCTGACCCTGCGCGCAATAAGCTGGGTATACTGGGATCCGAAATCGAGTATGAGAATGGTTTCCTGCATGCGGCAAAGATATGGAATTCATCGTTGGAATACCGTATAATATCCGGTATTCGGAATCCGTATTTTGAGCGAACCCGCTCCGGCAAAGCAAAAACTGAGCCGGAACGGATCCGAAAGTGATGCACGTACAATTCTGAGCTGTCCGAAAGAAGCTGCTACCGGACCTTATGCATTTCAATAACCCGGTCAGCGACGTTACGTGCGGTAAAGCCAAGCTTTTCGTCGAGCACCTTTGCCGGTGCGGAGTAACCAAAATGGTCGAGCCCCCAAACCATGCCGTTCTCACCAACGAGTCCCTGCAAAGTAACCGGCAGTCCGGCCGTTAGCCCGAAAACCGGAACTCCGGGCAGGATCACCCGGTTCTGATATGCTTTGTCCTGCCCGCGGAACAATCCTTCCGAAATTACGGAAACAACGCGAGCGTTCAGGTTTCGTTCGGCTTTCAGAATGGAAGCGCCGTCGATGAGTGTGGAAACTTCCGAACCGCTGGCAAGAAGGATTACATCCGGAGTGCCTTCGCAATCCTGAACAATATAAGCTCCTTGTTCGGCCCTGAGTGCAGAGCGATACGGCGATGTTCCTTCCGGCACGGGCAGGTCATTGATATTCTGCCTTGAGAATATCAGTGCCGTCGGTGTTGCGGTATTTTCCATAGCCATTTTCCAGGCTGCAGATGTTTCGTAAGCATCAGCAGGACGAAGAGCCAGCAGGCTGTTTACCCCGTGATGGTTTTTAAGCTTTTCCATCAGGCGGATCTGTGCTTCCTGCTCAACGGGCTGATGCGTCGGACCGTCCTCTCCCACCCGGAAGGCATCGTGGCTCCAGATGAATTTCACCGGTAAGCCCATAAGTGCCGAAAGACGCACAGCCGGCTTCATGTAGTCGCTGAACACAAAGAAGGTGGCACAGGCAGCCCAGACACCGCCGTGTAGGGCGATGCCGTTACAGATAGCTGCCATGGTAAGCTCGCTTACTCCGGCCTGCAAAAAGGCGCCGCTGAAATCACCCTTTGCAAATGGTTTTGTAAACTTGAGAAATCCGTCGGTTTTATCGCTGTTGGCAAGGTCGGCCGATGAAACAATCATATTCCCGACATTTTGAGCCAGGTAGCCAAGAATTGCCGATGAAGCTGCACGGGTAGCTATACCAGGTTTATGGACAATGCTTTCGAAGTCGAGCGGTGGAAGTTTCCCCGAAAGGTACTGTTCAAGAGTTACGGATAGTTCCGGATTCAGTACTGCCCACTCCTGCTGCTTCTGGCGCCGCCCCTTTGCAGCTTCAATTTTTGCCTCCCGCATCTGGGTATAATATTCCTGCACTTCCGGGAATATTGCAAAAGGATCATCCGGATTACCGCCGAGGGCGCTGATGGTCTTTTCAAACGAAGCTCCTGCTTCGCTCAGGGGCATGCCGTGGGTGGCGGTTTTGCGTTCGTAACTATCGCCCGAAGGTGTAAGAGCCCCCTTTCCCATCACCGTTTTGCCGATAATGAGTGTCGGTCGTTCTGCTTCTTCCATTGCCCGGCTGAGTGCCTGTCGTATGGCAGAATGGTCGTTTCCGTCGATGGTCATTACATTCCAGCCCCATGCCCGGTATTTCATGGCTGTATCTTCACTTGTAACGACATCCGTTTCGGTGGAAAGCTGTATGTCGTTAGAATCGAAAAACAGGATGAGATTGCTAAGCCCCAGATGACCGGCCAGGCGCCCGGCAGGCTGCGATATTTCTTCCTGTATGCCTCCGTCGGAGATGTATGCAAACGTCTTGTGCGACATCCACTCACCGAAGCGGGCACAAAGAAAGCGTTCGGCAATGGCAGCACCAACGGCCATCGCATGTCCCTGCCCAAGAGGTCCTGAAGTATTTTCAACCCCGCGGGCAAGATCAAGCTCCGGGTGACCGGGGGTAACACTGCCCCACTGCCTGAAATTTTTCAGGTCGTCGAGACTGTACATCCCCGAAAGGGCAAGCACCGAATACAACATAGGCGACATATGGCCAGGATCCAGAAAAAAGCGGTCGCGCATGTGCCACGCCGTATCCAGAGGATCGTATCTCAGAAATTCGGAATATAAAATGTGGATAAAATCGGCTCCGCCCATGGCTCCTCCCGGATGTCCCGAACGGGCTTTCTCTACCATGGCGGCAGAAAGGATCCGGATGTTGTTGGCGGCGGCAATTGCTGGGTCTTTTTTCATATGGTGTTTATATTCAGGGTTGTAATAAAGGTTTCCCGGGCAAGTTTCAATTGGCAAACTTACGGCATTTGATGCAAAATGAAAAACCTGCTTTTCATCAAAACTCCTTACGGGAGGTCTAAGCATTCCGGAATCCGGATATCGGCCGGGATTCCCTGCTGCCAGACAGTCCTTTGATTCGCAACAGGCTGAAAAAAGCCATTTAAACCAAAATCCGGAACAGATTTTATCAATCAGACAAACAGTGGAGAATGCCCCGGGCCTTCCGGTAAAGTAACAAATTCCGGAAAAAAGAACACTTCCATCCGTTTTCCCGGTCTTGCCGGACATAAATTCTTGGTAAAAATTTAATCGGATATTTTTGTCCGATTAAAGAAATATCCTAGATTTGCATACACTTAATCACATAACATGTTTTCTAAAGCCTGTGAATACGGAATAAGAGCCTGTGTATTTATTGCCGGCAAGTCGCTTGCGAAGGAGCGCACTTACTTAAACGAGATTGCGGAAGAGATTGATTCTCCTGTGGCGTATACATCCAAAATCCTTCAAATACTGTCGAAGGCAGGTATTATCACATCGGTAAGGGGGCAAGGCGGAGGATTTGAGATGGATTCAGGGCAGATAGATGCCGGTCGGATTTCAGACATAGTGACTGCCATTGACGGGAATGCCATTTTCGTGAATTGCGGTCTGGGACTGAAACATTGCTCGCATACACAGCCGTGTCCGGTACACGATAAATTTAATACAATAAGGCGGGATCTGAAACATATTCTCGACACCACAACCCTTGGCGAACTGGCAAGAGGGCTGAAGGACGGGAACACTTTTCTGCGCCGGGAGACAAACGTAAGCAACTAAGAATGTCATTAATCCATAAGAATCCGGAGAATGAAAAACCGAACAGGAAATCTGCATATTCCTCCTTTGTCTGATCCGGAGGCGGAAGCAAAACAAAGTCATTTCCCTGGAAACCGGAAATGCTAATCAACACAATAATTCACACTTAACTTAAACATCAGCAATATGAAAAAAGAGAAAAAACTCTGGATTGGTTTTGCCCTTGTTGTTATTATTTCCTTTGCCGTATTAGGTTATTATGGGTATGAGATATACCAGCAGGCTCCTCCTGTGCCCGAAAAGGTTGTTACAACCGACGGCACGGTGCTGTTTACCGGCCAGGATATCAAAGACGGGCAGAATGTGTGGCAGAGCATCGGCGGGCAGGAAGTTGGAAGTGTATGGGGGCACGGTGCCTACGTTGCACCCGACTGGTCGGCCGACTGGCTTCACCGCGAGGCAGTATACATTTTGAACAAATGGGCCGGACAGGAATACGGGCAGCCATACGACAATCTGACGTCCGAGCAAAAAGCCGGCCTTGAAAGCAGGCTTCAGGGAGAGCTCAGAAAAAATACCTACGATCCGGCCACCGGAACCATAACCGTATCTCCTCTGAGGGCCGAAGCCATAGAAAGCCTGGGCCGTCATTACCAAAGTCTGTTTATGGATGATCCTTCGTATCAGAAACTGAGAAGTGATTATGCCATTCCTGTCAATGCCATCAGGGATCCGGAGCGTATGCGAATGATGAATGCATTCTTCTTCTGGACCTCCTGGGCTTGCATAACCGAGCGTCCCGGACAATCCATCACCTATACCCACAACTGGCCGCCCGATGAAATCGTTGGCAACAAGCCTACAGGCGACCTGGTATTATGGACGGGATTCAGCGTTATCATGCTGCTTATCGGTATTGGCATTCTGGTATTCTACCACGCCAAAACCACCGAAGAAACCGAAGTGGAAAAACCGGTTGAAGACCCTTTGATGAGGCAAAACATCACGCCTTCGATGAAAGCGGTGGAGAAATATTTCTGGGTGGTCAATTTCCTGATTTTACTCCAGATTGTTATGGGCATTGTAACCGCACATTACGGTGTGGAGGGCGACGGGCTTTACGGCATTCCGCTTGCCGAGTTCATGCCGTATGCCATATCACGCACCTGGCACGTGCAGCTGGCTATTTTCTGGATTGCGACCGCATGGCTTGCAACGGGTTTATACATAGCTCCCGCCGTAGCCGGGAAAGACCCAAAATTTCAGAGACTGGGCGTCAACGTTCTTTTCGGTGCACTTCTGGTGATAGTTGTCGGATCCATGGCCGGGCAGTGGCTGGGCGTTATGCAGAAGCTCGGACTAGCCCAGAATTTCTGGTTCGGACACCAGGGGTATGAATATGTTGACCTGGGCCGTTTCTGGCAAATCTTCCTTTTCGCCGGGCTCTTTATCTGGCTTGCTCTGATGATCAGGCCACTGATACCGGTATTCCGCAGCAGAAGCGAAGAAAAGAACCTTCTGATCCTGTTCCTGATTGCCTCAGCCGCCATTGCACTGTTCTACGGTGCCGGACTGATGTGGGGCAGACAGACCAACCTGGCCATAGCAGAATACTGGCGCTGGTGGGTGGTTCNNTCTTCGAAGTATTTGCTACCGTTGTGGCTGCTTTCCTCTTTGTACGAATGGGACTCCTGCGCACGAAAACCGCAACGTCCAGCGTTCTTTTTGCAACCATTATTTTCCTTTCGGGCGGAATCCTTGGTACGTTCCATCATCTCTATTTCACGGGAACGCCAACAGCCGTTATGGCACTGGGCGCCACCTTCAGCGCCCTGGAAGTCGTCCCCCTGATCCTCATCGGATTTGAAGCATTCCACAATTACAGGCTATCCACATCCACCACCTGGCTGCGCGACTATAAGTGGCCAATCTACAGCCTGCTGTCGGTGTCGTTCTGGAACTTCCTGGGTGCGGGAATCTTCGGTTTCCTTATCAATCCTCCCATCGCTCTCTATTACATGCAAGGTCTCAACACCACTCCGGTACACGGCCATGCCGCCCTCTTCGGCGTTTACGGAATGCTTGGCATCGGACTTATGCTGTTCGTGCTCCGAAGCCTGTACCGGCAGCAGGTATGGAACGAAAAGCTGCTCAGCTTTTCGTTCTGGTCGATCAACATCGGATTGCTTCTCATGATTTTCCTCAGCATTCTTCCCGTCGGATTTATGCAAACCGTTGCCAGCGTTAACGAAGGCATGTGGTATGCACGCTCGGCTGAATTTATGCAGCAGCCTATATTAACCGTCTTCCGCTGGCTAAGAACGGTAGGCGATACCATTTTTGCCATAGGAGCACTTGCCCTGTTCTGGTTTGTGTTCAAACTGGCATTTCAGAAAAAAATCAGATAAAACCACGACTCATGAATACTCAAAACAACAAAACCATTGGCAGTTACGTAACGGATGACTACCGAACCGCTGCCGTCTTCGAAAAGTACGGCATCGACTTCTGCTGCCGCGGCAACCGGCCGCTAAAAGAAGTGTGCGAACTTGAAAACATTGACTATTCCGGTGTGCTTGCAGAACTTGAAAATGCTCAGAAAGAAGCATCTGCCGGGAATCAGAACTTCCGTTCATGGCCTTCTGATTTGCTGGCCGATTACATCGAGAAAATTCACCACCGTTATGTGGAGCAGGCCATCCCGCGTCTGACCGGTTTGCTCGGCAAGGTTACTGCCGCTCACGGTTCCGTCCATCCGGAGGTGTACGAAATCGCTGACCTTTTCAGGGCTTCGGCAGGAGAGCTGACAAAACACATGAAAAAAGAGGAACTCATCCTTTTTCCGGTGATACGCAAACTGGCTTCCGCCTCCGGAAAAACGATGACAGAGCCTGCCTTTGGAAGCGTAAAAAATCCGATTTCAGCCATGCTTCAGGAACACGATAACGAGGGAGAACGCTTCCGCCGGATCGAGAGTCTGAGCAACGGCTACACTGCACCAGGCGATGCATGCAATACCTACAGACTTGCTTATCAGTTGCTGAAGGAGTTTCAGGACGACCTGCACAAGCATATTCATCTTGAAAACAACTTACTGTTTCCTGCAGCCATTGAGCTGGAAGCATCTGTAAACGCCAGATAACGGGCACTCTGAAAACAATCTGTCCCTGCAGCACCTTCCCGGATGCCACAGGGACAGATTTTTTTTAGTTCAATTCTGAATCCGGCAGTTAATCCACCCAGTCGGCAATAAACAGATTGGTATCGCGGGTTCCGCCATTGTTACGGTTCGATGAAAAAATCAGCTTTTTACCATCGTACGAGAACATCGGGAAAGCATCAAACACAGGATCCCAGGTAATGCGTTCCAACCCTGTACCATCGAGGTTGATCATGTATAGGTTAAACTCAAATCCGCGCGGACTTGCATGGTTGGAGCTGAACAGAATTTTTTCGCCCGAGGGATGGAAGAATGGAGCCCAGTTGGCTTTACCCAGACTGGTTATCTGCCTGAGGTCGCTGCCATCCACGTTGCATACATAAATTTCCATGTTGGTGGGAGCAACAAGTCCTTCCGCCAGTAGTTCCTTGTATTCTTTGATTTCAGCCTCGGTTTTAGGACGCGATGACCTGAAAACCAGTTTTGTGCCATCAGGGGAAAAGAAAGCACCGCCGTCGTAACCAAGTTCAAATGTGATCTGCTTAACATCGCTGCCGTCAATTTTGCAGGTATAAAGTTCCAGATCGCCCGATCGGTCGGAGGTAAATACAATAAGATCGCCTTTCGGGGAAACCGTTGCTTCGGCATCGTAACCGGGAGCTTTAACCAGGGTGTCGATCAGCTTTCCGTTCAGGTTTGCNNACCGGCTCCGGCGGACAGGCATCGCTTCCCGAACGCGTGGAAGCATATAAGATGCTGGTATCTCCGGGCATGAAAAAGGAACAGGTAGTCCGGCCAACCCCCTCACTGATAAGCTGAGGGATGTGGTTCTTCATATTCCCATCGCTGAACGGAAAGTAGTAAATATGATCGCAGCTGGTGCCCCAGGCCTTGTTTTTGGCCTGAAATGCTATCATAGAATTATCGAAACTGAAATATGCTTCTGCATTGTCTCCGCCAAAAGTAAGCTGCCGCAGATTCTTCAGATGTTTCTCCTCTGAATAATGAATTCCTGTATCGGGCGCTGATACTGCCGATCCGGGCACGTCGTGCGTACACCAGCTGCATGGATTCTCATCAGACCCGGCTGCAAAACCGGCTGCAGCAATCGCAAGTACCGCAGTCAACAGCATAGTTTTTATTCTCATCATTGTAAACGTTTATTGAAGTTACACAATAGTAAAAGTTCGGATTCGTCTTCTTCTCTTCTTTCCCGGTATTTTACAGAAATAAGGTCCGGAATTCGCAATGCATCACCAGATAATAATAATGGTCCGGTTTTGAGTCCCGTCGTTTGTATCTGAATCAGGAAAAGGATGGAGAATCCCCTCGTTTAAACCTGTTTTTTAGTCTAAGGTTCAATTCCGGTACACTAATATTTCATTTTTGCGGAGTCGATGTTCATAAAAATTAACTTTACAACGTTAAACTGGTCATTTATCCCATGAATATTCCTGCAGGCATACTTATTTTCCGGGAAGGATGTGAATTCAGACAATGGCTTGAATCCAACCACAACCTGGCTCCTGAGGCATGGCTTGGATTTCTGAAAAAGGGCAAAAGCAAGCACAATTCAACATTGTTCGGATATAAGGAAGCGGTTGAAATTGCTCTTTGCTACGGCTGGATAGACGGACTTACCAAAGCAGTTGATGAGCAAATCTACAGGGTAAGGTTTACCCCCCGTAAACCGGGGAGCACCTGGAGCAGCCTGAATATCGCCAAAGTTCTTGAACTTACGGAGGCCGGACTGATGCATGAAGCGGGGATTGCAGCCTTTGAACGAAGAAACCAGACGGCCTCGGATGAGCACAACGAGTTGCGGCGGAATCCGGTATTCCCTGCCGGAATGGAAGAACGTTTCAAAAAAGATGCAGGAGCATGGCAGTGGTTCAGCGATTCGTCGGAATCGTACCGCAGAAACTGCATATTCTGGATCGCCGCGGCCAAAAAGGAAGAAACTCAGCTTAAAAGGCTGAATGAAGTTATGGACTGCGCACGCAACCGGCAGCGTATCCCGCTGATGCGCAGCGATTCGGGCCATAAAAAGAGACCTGAAATTTAATTACCATCTGAAAAAACGCGAAGCCGGCAATTACCAGTCCGATTGTATGAAAACCTGGATTACGCAAAAAGGAACACGCATTACCCGGATACTGTCCGGCAGAAGCAATGTGTTCCTGATTGAGACATGCGGGAAACGCATCCTTGTGGACACATCCATAGCATTTAGCCGAAAAATGCTGCAACGCAGGCTTCGGCAGGCCGGAGTTTCGGCGCCGGATTTCCTCATCCTCACCCACACCCATTTTGACCATTGCGGAAACGCCGGATTCATACGTTCGCTCACCGGAGCAAAAGTCTGTGTACATCCCGCGGAAGCGGAATTCCTGGAAAAGGGCAGCGGGCCCCTGCCTGCCGGAACCGTATGGTTTACGCGAATGCTAATGCGAATACCCTTACCTTCCGGAAGCACTTTTCTTAAAACCACTCCATGCAAACCCGATTTCCTGACGGAAAACAACCGGCTTCCGGAAGGTTTTCCCATCAATATCGGAATAATACACACTCCAGGCCATTCGCCGGGTTCGCAGTGTGTGACTGCTGATAACGAAATAGCCCTGACGGGCGATACCCTTTTCGGAGTATTTCCCGGAAATTGCTTTCCCCCGTTTGCCGATGATGTGAAAACGCTGATGCAAAGCTGGGAAATACTGCTGCAAACAGATTGCAGACTATTCCTTCCATCACACGGGATGGAACGCTCACGAAACACACTGGAACGAGCGCATAAAAAATACTGTCGCAATTAACACGGTGACAGGATACCTGTTCGACAACAGATTCCAGCTTCCCGATATCAGCAGAAATTCAACGTTCTGGGGATAAATTACACACTAGAAATTCTATAAATTATTTTATTTATATTGATTTTCAATACGTTAGAAAAATATTATAATTTTTGGTTTAACATTTGAACATAGCGGCACAAACCTAAAAACTTTATCCCATGAAAAAATTATGGCTATTACTTCTTGTCTTACCCGTCGTCCTGATGTCGTGTGAAAACAAAAAGCAGACGGAACAAATCAATATGTTATCGATGGAAAACCAGCGGATTCTGGGTGAATCTGCCGTTAAGGACTCACTGGTTAACGACTTCCTCATGACCATGAATGAGATAGAAGCCAACCTTGCTGAGATTAAATCGCGTGAAAAGCTGATCAGTTCGCAAACCGGACAAGGCCGTGAACTCAGCAAGCCGGCAAGAGAGCGGATAAATGAAGATATCCGGCTGATTAATGAACTGATGCAGGAGAATAAGAATAAAATAGCTGATCTGAACCGGAGGCTGAAAAACAGCAACATGAAAATTTCGGAATTTGAAAATATGATTGCACTCACCAATCAGCAGATTACCGAAAAGGATGCAGAGATTGTAGTCCTCAAGGAAGAACTCAGCAATTTGAATTTCTCCATAGCAGTACTTTCCGACACCATTTCGCGTATGAAAGACGAAAAACGTCAGCTTGCCGGTGTTATCAACGATAAAACCAATGAGCTCAACACGGCCTATTTTATTGTCGGCGACCGTAAAGAGCTGATTGAAAAGCACATTCTGAACAAAGAAGGCGGTTTTCTCGGCATCGGACGTTCCGAAAAAATTGCCGGTGATGTCAACATCACTGAATTCACAAAAGTTGACATCCGCAACCTGAACTCCATTCCCCTGGGAGTGAAAAAAGCCACCCTGGTATCGGTACATCCTGCCGGTTCGTACGAAATCATTGTAAACGAAAAGAAAGCGGAAGAACTGGTAATCAAAAATCCCGAACTTTTCTGGGAAAAATCACGGATGCTGGTGGTATCAACCGAAAGCTGAAAATAATTCCGGCCGATAAGGCTCCTGTATACCTGTCCGATGCGAAGCCCCTTTCCATGCAATGTCGAGGGGCTTTCGCTTTCCGGATGCTGCAACCGGACAGAACAAAAAGAAACAACAGCAGCAAAGCTTTCGCAATCTTTCGTAATGCCGGCACTAAAACCTATATCTTTTACCCTAATTTTGCATAAATCTGCAACACGTATTTTACGCTTCTGAAAGTTACGCTATCAGGAGCGGTGTTGACCCGCATATTACAGAATTGCCCGTTGAGACGAAGGATAAAAAACGAATAACACATTTCCATCCGCACAAGCGAGTATAAATAATTGTATGGCAACCTTTCCGGGATGAAAAAAAACAAAAACAGGGAGCGGATCAAAAGCAAGGTTATCACAGGATTTATCATGATCCTGCTGTTATCAATGATAGCCGTATTTGCCGTTATCAAACTCGCAACGCAATTAAGTCTTCCCGACACCGGAGCTTCACAGCCTGTCGTAAAACTCACCCTTATCAGCAATATGTTGTCGCGGCTGATTGATGCCGACGGACAGGCAAGAGCATACATCACTACCGGACAGAAAAAATACCTTACCCGTTACCGGGAAGACGAAGCGGCCATACGAATGATTGCCGATTCGCTCAAGTACACCAGTGTAAACCAGCCCGAGCAGTACAGGAGGATGCAGACGGTCGACAGTCTGCTCGACCTGAAGCGGGCAACCCTTGAAAGCTATTTCCGGATCAGCCGGGCAGGAACCGGGCCTATTCTGAGCGATGAGCGTTTGAATCAGATGCTCGATCACTTTATGGATACCATAACGTATTCAACAAGTACGGTAAGTGAAAACTCTCTGCCTGCCCTGTCCGACAAAAAGGAACCGGAACTTCAGAAAAGAACCGGACTTTTCCGCAGGCTCTGGACGGGAATCACCGGTCGGCAGCAAGACAGTGACAGCGTTGTGGTCGCGGAAGTGCAGAAGGAATCCGTACCCGACACCATCCACACGTTCACCAGGTTGCCTGACACCACCATTGCCCGGGTTAAGTCGCAGCTTAAGCAGATGGGAGAAGAAGAGCGGCTGGAGCGGCAGATGGCACTTGAAAGGGAACTGATGCTGCTTAGAACCGACCAGGTAATCCTCGACGAAATCCGCAACGTACTGATTCTGTTCGAAAAAGAAGAAATTAACCGGGCTATTGAAGGTTCAGAGAATGCCAATATCCTTGTAAAAAGGCTTTGGAATACAGCCCTTATTCTTGCCACGGCAGGTTTAATTACAATCATCGTATTTATCATACTCATATGGAAAGATCTGGCACGAAGCGCATATTACAGGCGCGAAACAGAAAAAGCCAGGGCTCTTGCCGAAGAATTACTCAAGGTTAAGGAGATGTTTCTTGCCAATATGAGCCATGAAATACGAACACCTATCACAAGCATCATTGGCTTTACCGAAAAACTCTCGTCCATGAAGCTGGGCAAGGTGCAGTCGGAATACCTGAGATATATCAATAATTCATCCGGCCATCTGCTTGGGCTAATCGATAACCTATTGGATTATTCCCGCATCGGAAGCGACAAATTCACCCTCGAATCGCATCCGTTTAAGCCGGAAGAACTTCTGAATGAGGCCTTTGAAACCTTAAAGCCCAGAGGCGAACAAAAAGGTCTGAAAATGAAATTCATTACATCCGGCGAACGCGGCCTGGCCACCCTGGGCGACCCGCTTCGTATACGACAGATTATTTTTAATCTGCTTAACAACAGCATCAAATTCACGGAAACCGGTGAAATTGAACTAACTCTGGATACAAAACGGGAGGGAGATACGGTACAGCTCGAAATTTCAGTATCCGATACCGGCATAGGAATTCCGGAGGAGAAACAACAGGACATTTTTCGGGAATTTACACAGGTTGACGAAGGTATCACTCGTAAGTACGGAGGTTCGGGACTCGGCCTTGCCATCTGCAGCAAACTGGCCGGTCAGATGAATGGCAGCATTTCACTGAAAAGCAATCCCGGCGAAGGTACCCGCTTCAGGGTTGTTCTGCCGCTGCCCTGGTACAATGGTGAAATCCCTGAAAAAATTTCAGAAAATGCCACAGAACGCCCCGATTTAAACGGATTGAGCATTCTGCTGGCTGAGGACGATGTAACCACACGCATTTTAATTGAAGGGCTCCTGAAAGAAATGGGAGCACGTGTGGATGCTGCAGGCGACGGTGCGGCGGCTTATGAGATTTTTATCCGTAATAAAGACAATTACGATCTTATCATGACCGACATACAGATGCCTGGAATGAGCGGACCAGAGCTCACCGGACATCTTATCCGGCATTCGGAGGAGCAGGGAGTACCGCTGCCGCCCGTAATGGGTCTTACCGCCCATGCCACCCAATCCGATCTCAGCAGATACAAAGAAGCCGGGATGCAGTATTTCCTGATAAAGCCTTTCCGGCAGGCAGAGCTTTTTCAAATCCTGAAGACCATTCCGGGCATTGTTAAAGAAACCGGAGATAAGGTCCCCGGAAAGCCGGCTGCAACGGTTCGGCTCGATGCATTCACGGCGTTCAGCGGTGGCGATCCGGAATCGCTGAAGAAAATACTTATTTCACTGCGCGACAACCTGAAAAACACAGCGGAGGCGATGCAAAACGCATTTTCCGGAGAGGATTATAAACAGCTGGCCTTGCTGGCGCACCGTATTCTTCCAAACATCCGTAACCTGGGGGCTGAAAAGGAAACATCCCTTTTGCTGAAACTGGAGGCTCTGCGCGATGCAGCCATTCATGACAAGGACGAAATCAGGGAAGTAATATCCGAACTCCTTCCGGGGATGGAAAAGCTGGCAAATATTCTGGAACAAAAAACAGAAGATTACTGAAGCGGGATGCCGTATTGCTTCATTTTATTGTAAAGCGTCTTACGGTCCACATTCAGCAGACGGGCCGCCTTCGATTTGTTAAACCGCACCTTTTCGAGCGTTGCCAGTATCAGCTCCCGTTCGCTTCGCCTGGAGGTTTCCTTCAGGTCGATTTCTTCGAAAGCGGTAGCATTAACCGTTTCCGGTTCCGGATATACTGCCGGCTCCGTTTCGCCGGACTCACGAACGAGTTCGTCGGGCAGGGTATCGGCAGTAATAGCTTCGCCTTTCGAAAGCAGAACCGCACGTTTGATGATGTTACGAAGTTCCCTCAGGTTTCCGGGCCAGGAATAGCGGTTGAATATTTCAATGGTTTCCCTGCTGAATGAAGTTACGGAGCGCCCAAGATCGGAATTGGCCTGACCCAGAAAATGAAGGGCAAACAACTGAAGATCGTCGGGTCTCTCCCGCAGGGGAGCAACCATGATGGCAAACTCATTGATGCGATGATATAAATCTTCACGAAAATCGCCGCGTGAAACGGCCTGTTTCAGATCTTCGTTGGTGGCGGTGATAATACGAACATCCACCTGTATTTCGGTTGTGGATCCCACCCTCCGTATCTTACGCTCCTGTATTGCCCGAAGCAGCTGAATCTGAATTTCATAGCTCAGATTCCCGATTTCATCCAAAAAAATGGTGCCACCGTTGGCAACTTCAAATTGCCCCGGCTTATCTGCAATGGCACCGGTAAACGATCCTTTTATGTGGCCGAAGAGTTCGCTTCCTGCAAGATCGCGCGGAAGTGCGCCGCAATCAATGGCAACAAAAGGTTTGTCTTTACGCTGGCTGAGTGCATGAATCTTACGGGCGATAAATTCCTTTCCCGTTCCGCTCTCACCGAGAATTAGCACCGACATTCCGGTGGGAGCAACCAGGGCAGCATGCTCGCTGATGCGTGCGGATGCCTCGCTCACCCCCTCAATGTATGCGCCTTCACTCAGCGATACCTGCACATCCGACTCGGGAGCATTCTTTCTGGAAAGAGCCCTGCGGATCGTAGACAGGATTTCATCCGGATTTACCGGCTTGGCAACGTAATCAAATGCTCCCATCCGCATCGCCTTAACAGCAGTACGGATATCTCCGTAACTGGTCATCAGAATTACCGGTACCTGCGGTGCTTCACGGTTGACAAGCTGAAGAATTTCAAGCCCGTCGTGGTCCGGAAGCCTGAGATCGGTAAGTACCAGATCCGGCTGAAACGATAGCATTTTCTTGCGGCCCTCGGTAAAAGAGTACGAATGCTCAACGGCATACCCATGCTTCTGCAGCAGGGTTTCGAGCATCAGGCAGAAGGTAACGTCGTCGTCGACGACTAAAACTTTATTCATCGAAAAAGATGTGGCATTGTGTTGTCACAGCAAAGATAATAAGTTCTCATTAACTTCAAAGTTCACTCGTCAGGAAGCCGTCATTTGGTTAAATTTGCAGCAGCATGAACCCGGAACAGCATCATCACACACTCATTATCGGCGCAGGCCCGGCAGGACTTTTTGCCGGAGCCGTTCTGAAAATCCCCGGAGCCCTTATTCTTGAAAAAAAGGAACAGCCCGGACGAAAGCTCATGATTTCCGGAACGGGACAGTGCAATTATACCCATGCCGGCCCTGCCGGTGATTTTCTGAAACATTACGGAGAAAACGGTCATTTCCTGAAAAAGGCAATCGCTGCTTTCAGCAACAGGGATGCCGTTCGCTTTTTTAATGAACGCGGAGTACCGGCTGTTACCGATAAAAACGGAAAGATTTTCCCGGCAAGTCTTAAAGCCGGCGACATCCTTAAAACACTAACCGCTGCATGCCGCAATGCAGGAACCGGAATCACAACCTCTGCAGCCGTTACTGCGGCTGAAAAATACGAGGATGGATTCAGGGTAACTGCTGGCGGAAAGGTGTATACCTCCCGTTTTCTGCTAATTGCCACCGGCGGCCTCTCCTACCCTTCTACCGGTTCCACTGGCGACGGTTATGCCTTTGCCAGCAGGTTCGGCCATAACGTAGCGCAACCTCGTCCGGCTTTATGTCCCGTTGTTATTTCCGGATACACTTTCGGTGGCCTTCAGGGTGTTTCCATTAAAAATGCAACAATAACCCTGATAAGGAACCGCAGGAAAATCCGGGAACACCGCGGCGATACCGGTTTTACCAGAAACGGACTTACGGGTCCGGGCATCATCGACTTTTCGAGATTTATCGAAGCAGGTGACATACTGGAAATACAGCTGGGCAACCAGGATGCAGCATCATTTGAACAAGATTTTCTTAAAACCTCCGCCGAAAACGGAAAAACTTCCATCCTCAGTTTTCTTAAATCTGCCGGTTTTGCCCGAAGCCTCGCAGCCCATCTTCTGGAAGAAGAAAAGATAAATCCCGAAAAACCACTGGCAGAAATATCCAAAGCACAGCGTAAAATCCTGGTACAAAAATGCTGCGCATACCCTTTCAGCGTTCTCCATAAGGAAGGATTTAAAACCGCCATGGCAACCGCAGGAGGCGTTTCATTAACGGAAGTCAACCCTTCCTCCATGGAGTCTTTACTGGTTCCGGGACTATTTTTTGCAGGAGAGGTACTCGACATCGACGGCGACACCGGCGGATACAACATTCAGGCAGCATTTTCAAGCGCTTGGCTGGCTGCGGATGCCATACATGCCCGCCTGCTAAAAAAAGAGCACGGTGGTTAACCGTGCCCTGATGCAGGATTTTTGTAATACCGGCTTATTCTATACCAGCAAAATGCTTCATAAACTGAACCCTCTCGTATGCACCGGGATTCTCGACTTTCTTGAAGCTCATTTTACCAATAAAATCTTCCGTTTTTTCAAATCCGTGTTTGTCCATCCACTGACTCAGGCCTTCGTTCATTTCGTTGATGCGGTCGAACCCGTTTTTGTATAGTGTGGATGCAATCTGCACAGCTTTGGCTCCGGCAAGAAGCTGCTTTATCAGTCCGCTGCTGTCGTGAACGCCGGTTGAAGCACAGATATCGCAGTAAAGTCTGTCGCTCAGCACGGCTACCCATCGCAGGGAAGTGGAAATTTCATCGGGTGTGCTGAAAACATTGGTGGCAACCACCTTCATCGTATCGATATTGATATCGGGAGAATAAAAGCGGTTGAAGAGTACAATACCTTTGGCTCCGGCCCAGGAGAGTTTGAGTGCGGTTTTGGCTAATCCCGAAAAGTAATAGCTGATTTTAAGTGCGATGGGGATGGTTATCAGTTTTTTAACCTCCTCCAGTATGGTGAAATACATCTTTTCATTTTGCTCACCGCCGTGGGTCGGATCGCTGGGCATCACAAAAATATTGAGCTCAAGAGCGTCGGCACCTGCTTCCTCAATCTTGCGGGCAAAGGAGGTCCACTCTTCGGCACTGGTACAGTTGATGCTGGCAATGATCGGAATGTTGACGGCTTTCTTGGCATCGCGGATCAGCTTCAGGTACTCTTCCACGCGGTGGTTGCGGCTGTAGTTGGTGATGTAATCCTGTGCTTCAGGGTAGTAGTTGGCAGTGATATCGTGTGCACTCGTATGAGCGATTTCCAGCCTGATTTGCTCTTCAAAAAGAGATTTAAGCACAATGGCTCCCGCACCCCGGGCTGCAAATTCCTTAATATTATCGAGCGAATTGGTAAGTCCGGAACTCCCAACGATAACAGGGCTGCTCAGCGTGAGGCCCATGTATTTTGTTTCAATATTTGCCATAAAGCGTCAGATTGTTTATACAGCTTATTTGCACCCGGGCACGGGCTTATTATTTTGCGTAAACAAATGTACATATAGAAATCAAAACTCCCAAGCGGCCGGGAATTTTATCTGAAAAAAACGATTGCATGCTGCCCTGGTTATGCAATTACCGGAAATTCTTACATCGCAATGCTCAGCTTCCGGAAGAGCACATCGTTCTTAATTGCCTCAAACGCCTGCATAAGCTCGTGATCCACAGGACTGATAACCTCATAGTAAGCACTTACATCGTACAGGTTACGGGCAATCATTCCTTTCAGTATGTAGCGTATTTCACGGCCCGAGCGCTCCAGCCCGTCTGCATCCTCAGGCACACCCCCGTTGGCTGCAAAGGCAACAAATTCATTCAGAAATCCGTCACCGGCGTCGAAGTTTTTCCGGAAGGTGCTTACATCCGGATACGCATTCAGCAGTACTTCCCGCTTCCCGTCAAGGTAATTGATGGTGTATTCATTCAGAAGTCCCTTTCTCCACAGATCTGTATAATATTTTGACGAAGTGGCTGTATCGAGGGGGATAAACACATCGGGCATAATTCCGCCACCACCATAGACAACTCGCTTTGATGGCGTGAAATATTTAATGGAATCGGGAAACCGGATGCTGTCGGCTGAGACAAATTCGCCGTGCCGGAAACGGTTAGTGAGATCAGCAAAATAATCCTCCACCCCGGCATCGTATGGCTTCTGAATTGACCTTCCGGAGGGGGTGTAATACCGCGCGGTGGTTAAGCGCACCACGGAGCTGTCGGGCAGAGTAAATGGGCGCTGCACCAGTCCCTTCCCGAACGACCGTCTGCCAATCACCAGTCCCCGGTCCCAGTCCTGAACTGCACCGGCAACAATTTCACTGGCGGAAGCACTGCTTTCGTTAACCATAACGATGAGGCGGCCCTTTTCAAAATTCCCCCTGGAAGTGGCTTTAAATTCCATACGAGGACTGCGAAGCCCTTCGGTATATACAATTAGCCGGTCGGCCGGAAGAAACTCATCCGACAAATCGATGGCAATATCCAGGAAACCGCCCGAATTATTCCGCAAATCCAGTATCAGGTTTTTCATCCCGCTTTTTCGCAGACTTGCAATGGATTCGCGCACTTCGGTAAGCGAAGTCCGTGCAAAACGGGTAAGCTTGATGTAGCCGGTTTCGTTATCGAGCATAAAAGTGGCATCCACGCTGTTCAGCGGAATTTTATCCCTGACGATGACATAGTCGATCAGGCCATTTCTGCCTTTACGGAGGATTCCGACATTTACTTTTGTGCCTTTGGGACCGCGCAAACGCTCCATAACGAAGTTGTTCGTTACTTTCTTTCCGTATGCCTCCTCACCGTCGATGGTAATAATTTTGTCGCCGGCCATGATCCCAAGCTTATCCGAAGGACCTCCGGGGACGGCGGCTATTACCAGAATGGTATCGTGAAACAGCTGGAACTGGATGCCAACGCCTTCAAAATTACCCTGCAGCGGTTCGTTGGCCTTTTTCACTTCCTCCTTCGAAAGGTATACCGAATGCGGATCCAGCTCTTTTAGCATGCCGGTTATGGCACTTTCGGTCAGCCTGACCGCATCCGACGAATCCACATAATAGTAATTGATGAGCTGCAGCATGGACGAAAACTTCTGAACCGTAGCCCTGGGGTCGTTCCGCTGCTGGGCTGCAGCACTTCCGGCAAAGAGAATACCGGCTGAAACAATGGATAGTATAATTCGTGCGAACTGAATCTTTTTGCTTGAAAACATTCCGGTAATTTTTAAAATTATCATACCAAGATTTAATGCCTTTATGCCCTTTCCGGCAGCTGCCGGATAATATACATCACAAAAAATTGTTTGTACGATGCGTACCGGCAAATTTATCAATTAATTTACTCCGGAGGGGACATAGTAACTTTTTGTCAGAACGTATAAACAATTGTACCTGCATTCCGGTTTTTATACGAAGCGATCTTTTCAGAGATGCCGCTTTGAAATAAACAGGTTTAAACAGGAGACGATGAGTCATACAAAAACCTTGCCCTTTGTGGCATTCACGCTTCTCATTCTGATATTAACAATCACTGCCTGCCGGCACGAGCCCGATACGTTGCCCGATAATCCCGGTCCCGGTCCTGACACCACCAGCCAGGGAATTCCCTGCGATCCGGATACCGTTTATTTTGCCAACGATATTCTGCCGATTCTCACCTCGGGCTGCACCATGTCGGGCTGCCACGATGCCGCATCCGCCAGCGACGGCATTGTGCTCACTTCCTGGGAATCGGTGATGGCGTCCGGTGTTGTGAGGCCTGGCAATCCGGGTGACAGCGATCTGTATGAAAACATTACGGAAGATGATCCGGATAAACGTATGCCTCCGCCTCCCATGACTGCCCTGCAGGCCGAACAGATACAGAAAATCCGGAAATGGATTGAACAGGGTGCAAAAAACAATGCATGCACGACCGGATGCGACACCACACAGTTTACCTTTTCAGCCGTAATACAACCCATGATTAATACCTATTGCAAGGGTTGCCACAGTGGAGCCGCCCCATCCGGCAACATCAGCCTCGACAGCTACGCCACCATACGGGCAGCAGCACTGAACGGTAGCCTTTACGGAGCCGTTAGCCACCAGCCCAACTATACTCCAATGCCCTTCAATGCAGCCAAACTGCCGGAATGCAACATCATTCAACTCAGAAAATGGATAGAAAATGGCACTCCAGAAAATTAACCACACTATATTGCAGGTTGTACCGCTTGTCCTGCTCACACTCTTCCTGAGCTCCTGTTACTACGATAACGAGGAATACCTGTACCCGGACAACGGGAGCAACTGTGATACGAACGGGGTGCGGTACAGCACCGATATTGCCCCGCTGCTGGCATCCACCTGCAACGCCTGTCACAGCGCCGTTTCGCCTTCGGGGAACATTGTCACCAGCGATTATAACGGCATTAAGGCAGCCATTGCCGGTGGTCTTTTCTGGAAAGCCATAAATCACGAGCAGGGTGCAACACCCATGCCCCTGAACGGCAATAAACTTACGCCCTGCGAACTTGCAAGGATCAAAGCCTGGATCGACGCGGGAGCTCCACAAAATTAAAACGGACAATCACAAAAAAAATGAAACACACCCTGCCGCATATTTTCCTGTCCCTTTTCCTGGTATTTGCCCTGCAAACGGTTTCCGCTCAGGACTTGTTTGACCTTCTGGGCGAAGATGAACCAATTACCGAATACACTGCGGCAACGTTTAAAACAACGCGAATAGTGTCGGGCCATTCGGTAGAGAATCCCGCTGAGGGCGTTTTGCTGTTTATGATTCAGCATCGTTTTGGAAAGCTTAATTCCGGGCCATACGATCTGTTCGGACTCGACCAGTCGACAATACGCTTCGGATTTGAATACGGGATTAACGACAGGATAAGCATAGGTACAGGACGCAGCTCGTATCAGAAAACTTACGACGCCTTCATAAAAGTAAAACTTCTGAGGCAACAGACCGGAGCTAAAACAATACCCGTGAGTCTCAGCTGGATGTCGGGCACAGATCTGTTCTCCCTGAAATGGCAGGACACCTCCCGCACCAATTATTTCTCGTCACGATTTTCGTACGTTCACCAGCTGCTGATTGCCCGAAAGTTCAGCGACGGCCTTTCGCTGCAGTTCTCTCCCGTTTTTATTCACAGGAATCTGGTAGCAAAAACGAGCGACGACAACGATACCTGGGCCCTCGGAATGGGCGGGCGGCTGAAACTTACCAAAAGACTGAGTCTGAACGCCGAATATTATTACGTACTGCCTGGCAGCGTGGCCGAAGGATTTGTTAACCCGCTTAACATCGGATTTGATATTGAAACGGGCGGACATGTCTTTCAGATTCACATTACAAATACCCAGCCGATGTTTGAGCGGGGTTTCATTACCGAAACAACGGGAAAATGGACGGAAGGAGATATCTACTTCGGATTTAACATAAGCCGGGTGTTCACGCTGCGGAAGCCTGCAGCTTTCAGGGAATAATTTTTGCAGAGCTGTATTATCTTTGTAAAAATCATGACCTAAATCCCGTGTAATGCAACTTCATACTGAAAAGAAAAGACTTAATACCGGGATCCTGGTTTTCGGGGTTTTTACGGCTTTCCTATGGTTGATCAAGGGAATTGAACTGTTAACCGGTACTTCCTTTTCATTTCTGGGAATTAAACCGCTCGAATTTTCCGGACTGGCCGGAATACTTTTCGCTCCGCTTTTGCATGCCGATGTGGCACATCTTACTGCCAATTCGGCACCCTTGTTTCTGCTTGGGGCCGCACTGGTGTATTATTATCGCAGCGAGTCGTTCAAACTCACCGCACTGCTCTGGCTGATTACCGGGTTATGGGTATGGCTGCTTGCCCGGGGAAACGCGGTACACATAGGCGCAAGCGGCCTTGTATATGCCCTTGCAGCATTCCACTTTACCAGCGGGGTCATTCGCAGGGAACCCCGCTTGATGGCCTTCAGCCTGCTGGTGATTTTCCTTTACGGAAGTATGGTCTGGGGCTTCTTTCCCGACTTTTTCCCTAAGCGCAACATCTCCTGGGAATCGCATCTGATGGGGGCAATTGCCGGGATTGTAATTGCATATTTTTACAGGGATAAAGGGCCTCAGGCACGAGTATACGAGTGGGAGGAAGAGTCCGGCGACGACCCCGACGACAGTGGCTTGCCCTGGCAAGCGACCGCGGATCCGAAAACGGCGGTACCTGAACCGAAACCTGACAAAACGAAAGATCCGGAAATACGCTACGATTACAAGCCCTGAGAATCGCTGTTGTTTTCCGGTTTTCGCGTGCGAGCCGCCCGCCCCAGCCGGTAAAGCAGCCAGGCGGAAAATGCTGCAAGAACTACAACCATTGCTCCCAGCACGTAGATAAGCATCGGCTGATGTCCGGGCTCACGTTCAGATATCCAGCCTCCGGCTTCAGCTGTATTACCCGTACTCACCTGCGCGTACCATCCCGAATCTCCGGCAGCGTTGAATAATGCCAGGTAAGCCCTGGCACTGTCGGGCTCACCGAGAGCGGCATAACTTACCAGAATATTACCGTAAATAACCTGAGCTTCGTGCCTGAGCCTGAGCGCGCGGGCAATAGGGACAGCTTTAAAAAAATACTCCAGTGCTCCGTAATAGTCGTCTTTCTCAAGCAGCAGTTCCCCGATAGAATTAAGTCCTATGGCCGTGCTCCGCTGATCTCCCAGCTGCTGGTTGTATTTGAGCGCCTGAAAAAAATGCGCCAGAGCAATATCGTACTCCTTCACTCTGGTATAGATTTTCCCCAGATTATCGAGGGTTGTCGCCATCCCTGCCACATCCCCGAGATCGTCCCTGATAGCAAGAGCCCGGTTAAAATAATCAATGGCCTGACGATTCTGAAATGTTGTTTGATATACTCCTCCGATATTGTTGTAACAGTATGCCAGACTGTAATCGTCGCCCGACAGGCGCGAAAGTTCGGATGCCTCCTTCAGCAGCGACAATGCCGTACGTGTTTCTTTCTGTCGGATAAAAACCGTTGATTTATTGATTTTTGCATCTATCAGACGGGCAGTATCGCAATTTTGCGAAGCAATGGCTTCCACAAGGCTGAAATAATCCAGGGCTTTATCATAGTTTCCCGTGTAACTGTGTATGGTTCCGGTATTTATAAGGCCACTGCAGGCTCCGGTGGTATCGCCGAGACTGAATTTAATTTCTACCGACTTATCAAAATAGCCGGCAGCTTTTTCGTACAGGCCGCGCTCCTGATTTATTACTCCCAGATTGTTGAGACTTGCTGCAATTCCCGGCATATCCCCCAAAGCTGTATAGAGCCGATACGCTGAGTCGAAGCGTCTTTCTGCAACAGACAGATCACCGGTCATAAAATGGATGACGCCGGCATACCGCAACGCCCGGGCTATGGAGGGCTTGTGCTGCAGTCGCCTTGCTTCATTCAGCGCAGCAACTGCCATTGGAAGTGCTTTCGCAGGATCGGTATTCCTGTATTTCTCAGCCCCGGCTATCATCTGCTCAATCTGCGGCAAAACCTGTGCATTCGCTTTCGTTGCCGGCAAGAGCAAAAAAACAAGCAAACAGACAATAGCCTCAAGCATCCGCTTACCGGCAAAGGCATCCGGTTTTCCTGAACGCAACTTCATAACTGACCTCCTATCTTTTCACTAACTATAAACTCAAGCTCTGTCCGCTTATTCCACTGCTATATAAGGATTTAACTTTTCGAAAAGCTCTTCGTAAATCAGCGGAATCTCTTTCAGTTGCGATGGTGAACTGAAGGGTCCTTTGCGAATGCGCCGGTCGATGATTGCTTTTGCAATGTAATAATCGATGTAGGGATGATCTCTGAGCTCCTGCATCCCGGCAGTATTAATATTTAATTTTTGTACGAGATCCGAATCGGCAAAAACGCCTTGTTTGATCAGCACAAGCCGGCTACTATCCATTCCGTATACTTCTCCCAGCTGATCCGGGCCGGAGAAGCCTCCCAGCTTTTCGCGATACCGGACGATTCTTCGGGCGAAAGCAGGACCTATGCCACGAACCCTGGTAAGACCGGCTGAATCGGCGGAATTTAATTCCACAAGCCGGGACTCATCCACGGGTCTTGTTTTCGGGATGGTTTCGTTGTTACCGTTGGCCGGCATGGCAGTTTCACCAGCTTTTATCTGAACGTATGGTTCCAGAATTTCATAAATATCATCATCCACCACAAAAAGTTTTTTCAGATCTTCCTTTTTCCTGAAGACGGCTCCATTGTCGCGGTACCGTACGACGGCAGCGGCCTGCCGGGATGAAAAACCCAGTTGCTGCCAGCCGGCCGCATCCAGAGTGTTCGGATCAAAGGGAAAGGGAGAAAACCGGGCACTAAGTGCGGAATGATCCGGGCGGTTATAATCAAAAGATTGCTTCTTAGGTTCATCTTCCTGCCGCATGGCGAGAAATGCTTCTGCTTCCCTGCTAAATGCGGGATCGCTGACAGGTTCCGGCTTCATAAACCGGGCATGGATGCGGGGGATAAAAGCAAGGATTATCGTAAGAAATACAACAATAAGTATAGCATTCCTTTCGGCCTTACCGAAATGAAGATACTCTTTAACACGATACCGGAACTGTTTATCTTTCCTCGGCTTCACGATCGTTATCGGTGTAGGAATCGGGTTCCGGACGCGGTTTTGAGGCCAGCACCCGGTAGAAAAACCATACTGTCAGCGCGGTAACGGTCACCTGCACACTTATCATTAAAATCAGGGCTGTTGCGTTCATGAAATATTCCTCCCTTCTCTGCTTCGTTTGCGCCATGCGATATATACCAGTACCGCTATAAAGAAAAACAGCGATATCAAAAGCAAGCGGGCCATATCGATAAAAAAGACGTTATTAATTACTTTTCCCGTATACAAAATCTGCCCGGCTTCGAGTGTTTCGCCCGGCGACACGGCAAGTTTATGTTTTTCGGGATTGAACCGGTATTCCTTTGTAACGGAAATCCCTTTCCCATTTAGTCCGGTAACGCTCACCACGGGTTTACCCCTGCGCACAAATACCGAATCGACGGTACCCGGTACTTCAGCATAAAACGAAGCCGCAAACCAGGTTTTGTTTGGTCCGATTCCCTGGTGCCGAAGCTGCCCGATAATGCTTTCGTTGTGAAATTCCCATTTTCCCCTGCTTATCAGTCGCCAGTCGTCGTTAGCGGGCCGAATCAGTGAACCAGTAAATACCAGAATCAGAACTACCGGAGTGATATACTTGATTATAAACCGGTAGACTAGCGGGATTTTCACATCGGCACCTTCGGTTATTTCCCTCCATCCCTTTTTCAACCCGAATACCCAGGAGAAAAGAATTGTTTCGAGAAGTGCAAAAACAACCAGAGAAACGGTACCCGCCCAGTAATCGTACTCATCGAACACCCCCTGATTGAAAAAGAAAATTGTGGGGAGGCCGAGCATCAGGATTACGGCACCGAATGCCATTGCTGCACGGGGTCTCGGCCAGTTAAATTCGTCCATAAGAAATCCCATGCCTGGTGTTCCCATGGCCAGGGAGGATGTAATACCCGCAAAAAAGAGCAGTCCGAAAAAGCTGACACCGGCAAGAGCAGACAGAATCGGGCCCCATTGCTCAAAAAGGAAGGGCATAGTCCGGAAACCGAGACCGAGACCGCCAATTCCCGTAAGCTCAACCACCCGGTCGATACCCAGGTAGCCAATGGAAATGGGAATAATAACTGCGCTGCCAAGAACGATTTCCACAAATTCATTCATCCATCCGGCCGACATGGCATTAAGGGCTATATCGTCGCGCTTTTTCAGGTAGGAAGCATAGCATTGAATGGAGCCCATGCCAACCGACAGGGTGAAAAATATCTGACCGGCAGCAGCAAGCCAGACTTTAGGATTCGACAGGGAGGAGTAATCGGGTGTCCAGAGAAAATTCAGTCCGACGGTACCATCGTTTACGGCTCCCTGGGTGCCCGCTTTCAGGGTAATCCCTCTGTAAGCCAGAAAAATGCCGAAAACAATCAGCATAGGTACCCCGATCTTCGCAACTTTCTCAACACCCCCGCTGAGTCCGCGGCTAAGAATCCAGGTATTAAGAGCGAGACATATCAGAAAAAACAGCAGGGCCTCATATGGTATTCCGGTGGTAGAGGTTGTTACATCCAGATAGTTACTGAAAAAACCTGCTACCTCATGCTGACTCAGGCCGTTGAATGTTCCGGTAAGGGAATGGTATATGTACGAAATTGTCCAGCTTTCGATGTAACAGTAGTAAGAAGCAATGGCTATATTTGAGAAAATTCCGAACACGCCGACGTATTTCCAGATCCGGCGGCGATCCATTGCACCCATAATAAAGGGCGTTGAATGGTGCCCGAACTGCCCTCCGAAGCGTCCGGTTGACCATTCTATCATCAGCAGAGGAAGTCCGAGAATCAGAAATGAAAAGAGATAGGGAATGATAAAGGCTCCTCCTCCGTTTTGAACAGCCTGAACGGGAAAACGGAGAAAATTCCCAAATCCGACCGCATTGCCGGCCATTGCAAGCACCAGTCCTACCCTGGAACCCCAGGCTTCCGTATTTGTACTCATCGTCAGTGTATAGGTTAAACAGTTTATTGCCAGTTCGTCATATTCCGGTAAAAGCCGTATATTTTGCTATAAATCAGACACTTCTCACACTTTCACAATTCGTTACAGGGCAGGAAAACGGGTTTATCCGGCAATGTCGTCGCCGAAAAGCCTGCTTCAGCCAATTTTCTGCGATTCAGCCAGCGGCCATAAAATGCCGGCCACCCAATACGTCAAATTGCTTCCGGCCTTGGCGGCAAAGGAATTCCAGCCCTCACACCGGGCCGGAACCGGGCCTGCTACCTGCAATATTAAGGAAAAAGTTGAAACGTCTCTTTTTTTGATCAAATTAATCCTATTCCAATCCTGTACCGGCAGTTTCACCTGACAACAGGTAATTTCCGATACGGCAATCGAGGCAGCGTTTGCGGTCACAGTATTCCGTTTTCATAAGCAGCAGCGCCTGTGTGTAAAAAGCTGTATCCACACGCATCCCTCCTACCTCCCAATTTGAAATACAGGCATTGCGCTCTCCGGGAATGGAGTTATACAGATCCAGGGTACGGCTGCAAAGTTCATCGTTCCCAAAAGCCCTTCCATATTCGAACATAAACGGCAAAACGGCATTAATCATCAGCAGACGGGCAGCATCCGTTCCCAGGTATTTTTCCCGAAAGGGCGCGGGTTTATCAAACGTATAGCGGGTATCCCAGTATGCGGATGCCCGGACATCTTCGAAGTGAGCTATGATTTCTCCGGGTGATTGATGTACAGTCAGGTTACCTGCCAGGCGGGGTGAGCGCGTCAGCAGTGCTGCAAACTGCGACAGGCGGATTGTAGGGAAGTTAACCGGACGCAGCCTGAGAAAGCGCCAGGTATGAACGGGGACAGGAACAAGATGGTATTTCTTGCGCAGGAATGCATATTCGCTGAACAGTTCCTGAGCCCACGGATCACATAGATCATGCGTCAGCATGCCGGCCTGTCCGAAAACAAGGGCCTCTACCCGGAACGGATTGTCAAGATGGCGTGCCACAATCCGGTAAGGAAGAGAACGTGCGAGCATTTCAAACGGAAGTGCATTGACACCGAATCCGAAGCTTCGGGCAAGAGTCAGATAAAAGGCTTCTTCCCAGTCGTTGTTCCCTGCTGCAAGGAATCCCCGGATATTTTCCGCTTTTTGTTCCAATCGCTCGATAAGCATGCGCTCGAGCCAGAGATGCAGCAGATGGGCTGGCAGATCGCGAAGGCTGTTAATGCAGGGAACCCAAAGCTGTGAATCAACAAAGCGCTTATAGCCGTTAAACAAGCCGGGATCCATAAAACCGGATAGCTGCACGACAGGAATGCGGGTACCCCTCAATGGAGCATCATCGGTATAAACTGCGTGAAGTACAATGCTGTCGTAGCTGGCATCATTGTGGTGCCCGTGCCTGTTAAAGTCAGAACTCAGTATGTGAATTTCAACATTCCCGGCCCAGAGGGTGTCTCCGATCCGGAGGCGGGCATCCGAAAAATCAGGGCCGGAATGGTGATTATGAATACCAGGAGACAAAATCGTCAAAGGCTCTCCTTCGGTGGTAAACAATGGTTTACAAAAAAGCCGGAATTTCCAGATGTAGTGCAAAAATGCTTCAGTCATAGCAGGTTGAGTTTAAAATTAGTATCTGTAATAATTCTAAATCCGGTCAGACAGCTTGCAGACATACGTGTGCCGTTGCGAAATAATTGCGGTTGATGCAACGGAAAAAGCATGCATAACCGAAAATTCCGTTTACCGGGAACTTAGATAAACCAGTACCACGGAATTCGACTGGGCACAAATGCCTGAATAAAAGCGTCTTACAAAAATAAACAACGAGATTAGCAACGGGTAAATCGGGAATCAGGAACCGGAAGCAATTAAAAGCCCGTTAGCCGGAATGAAAAAGATGAAGGGAAAGAGTATTGAATTATGCCTGTGTAACCTCTGACCCGGGACTGGTAAAAGTAAATAAAATCCGGTTTATGGCATCTGTTCGGGGCTGAAAAAAATTGCATTTTTCAGCGTACTGAAAACTGAAAACTTAATTAAAATCCTATTAAAAAGCAGCGATTTATCGAAAAATGATTATATTTGACAAAAATGAAGCCTGCCGCCTGTTGCCGGGCTGCGTTTGTTAAAAATATTTATATTTGCCGGTCTTATTGTAGTTTCAATGAAGAATGCCGTTACACTGGTTACAGGAATCGAATACAAAGTTCGCAGACTAACCGGTAAGTGCAGCATACTAAAAGCGGAGAATCAGCGTTTAACTGAAGAGGTGAATGCGCTGAAAAACAGGATTGAAACACTGGAGGCAAATATAAATGAACTACAGGAAAAACTAACTGTTTTAAAACTGGCGAAATCACTGAACAGGGAAGAGAGCCGGACAAATGTCAAACTTAAGATTAACGAGCTTGTGCGGGAAATTGACCATTGCATTGGACTTTTAAATAAATAAACCTAGTTAACTACCTCGTGGATGAACTGTCGATTACTGTAATCATTGCCGACCGGCCTTATAAGCTGACAATTTCCAGAGCGGAAGAAGAAGCGGTAAGAAGTGCGGCTAAAGCGATCGACGAACAAATGAAAAAATATGCAAGTTACTTTCAGTATAAAGACAAACAGGATTTGTTGGCAATGGTGGCACTGCAATTTGCAGCCAGCTCCGTTGAAATGGAAAGCCAGTTGCGCTTTCGCGACAACGAACTGATTGACAAACTTACTGAAATTGACAAGGTTTTAACAGAGGCACTTTGATTTAACGGTCTGCACCAAGTTCTTTGAAAAAAATAATGACATCCCGCATTGTTTCTCCAAGTTTGTAAACTCAACATTTTCAACTTTGGGACAAAGCTCAGAACGGATGTAGAACAGGCCTTACCCTGGCTTCGGCCAGGTCCCTTTCCGGAGGGCATTGGAAGTTCGAAGTCCCTGGCAGTCCCATTTATGTAGTTTTGGGGTTTACCAAAACTATTGATTCAATGCGGGTTTTTTTTGTCCTTCCTCCCTCCATTCAACATACCAACAATTAATATCAATCAACAAATGGAGACACTAATACTCATTCTGGCCGTTGTTGCCGGAATTGTCGCAGGAGGACTTGTTACCAGCACCCTGCTGCGGAAGGCAATCGAAAAAAAGAGCGAACACATTCTGAAAGATGCAGAAGAAAAGGCCGAAATGGTCAGAAAAGATAAAAATCTGCAGGCAAAAGAAAAGTTCCTCCAGCTTAAAACCGATTATGAAAACTCGTATCAGGAAAAAAACAAAGAAATACTAAAAAACGAGAACCGGCTAAAACAAAAGGAAGCCACTCTTTCACAAAAGTTTGAAGAACTTCAGAGAAAACAAAAAGAAGTCACTGTTATAAAGGACAATCTGAATGCACAGCTTGAGCTTTTAAACAAGAAGCAAACCGACCTGGATAAGGCGCTGAAACAACAGGTTGAAAAACTTGAAACAATTTCGGGAATGTCGGGCGAAGAAGCCAGGCAGCAACTGATAGAAGCTCTTAAGGATGAAGCGAAAGCCGAAGCTATGGTCCACATAAAGGACATAGTGGAAGAAGCTAAGCTTACAGCCAATACCGAAGCCAAAAAAATCGTTATCGAAACCATTCAGCGTACGGCTGCCGAGCACGCCATCGAGAACAGTGTTTCGGTATTCAATATCGAAAGCGAAGAGATCAAGGGGCGCATAATCGGCCGTGAAGGTCGAAATATCCGCACCCTGGAAGCCCTTACCGGGATTGAAATCGTAATTGACGACTCCCCCGACGCCATTATTCTTTCAGGCTTTGATCCCGTACGCCGTGAAATCGCCCGCCTGTCGCTGCACAAACTGGTGACCGACGGCCGCATACACCCTGCCCGCATCGAAGAAGTGGTAGCCAAAACCCGCAAACAAATTGAACAGGAAATCATTGAAACCGGTAAACGCACCGCCATCGACCTTGGAATCCACGGGTTGCACCCCGAATTGATCCGGCTGATTGGAAAGATGAAATACCGTTCGTCGTACGGGCAGAACCTCTTACAACACTCGCGTGAAGTTGCCAACCTGAGTGCAATTATGGCTGCAGAACTGGGATTAAACCCGAAGAAAGCCAAACGTGCCGGTTTGCTCCACGATATTGGGAAAGTACCCGATGATGAGCCTGAATTACCACACGCAGTACTGGGAATGAAACTGGCCGAGAAATTCAAGGAAAAACCTGATATTGCCAATGCCATTGGAGCACACCACGATGAAGTGGAAATGCAGACCCTGCTTGCTCCTATTGTCCAGGTGTGTGATGCCATTTCAGGTGCACGTCCGGGAGCCCGCCGTGAAGTGGTTGAATCGTATATCAAGCGTTTAAAGGATTTGGAAGACCTCGCGCTTTCATATCCGGGAGTTTCCAAGACTTACGCCATCCAGGCAGGCCGCGAATTACGTGTTATTGTGGGAGCCGACAAGATGAACGATCAGGAAACCGAACAATTGTCGTACGATATTTCGAAACGTATCCAGGATGAAATGACTTACCCGGGACAAATCAAGATCACTGTGATCCGCGAAACCCGTGCAATAAGTTATGCGAAATAAGAAAAGTAAAATTATAATCCAAAATAAATTTCAGGAACCGTTCTTTTTTTAAGGGCGGTTTTTGTTTTGCTAAAACTAATTCAACGAAGGATTTTCGGGGAAATTTTCCCAAACAGTATAACGCGAACCTGCCCGTTTTACAAAATCGAACCACGAATCCTGATCAAGATCTTCCATTATCGATTTCTGATCGACGTCGGTTACCAGCCACGAATCTTCTTTCAACTCATTTTCAAGCTGACCGGCATCCCAACCCGAGTATCCCAAAAAAAACCGGATTTCTGACGGATCAATAGTCCCCAGCAAAATTTCCTGTTTAATCACTTCAAAATCGCCTCCCCAATAGAGATTCCCCAGTACCTGGATACTTCCGGGAATCCGGTCGCCCAATTTATGAATAAAGTAAATCGAATCGGTTGAAACCGGCCCGCCAAGGTAAACGGTTGTGTCAAATTCAGGGAAATCAGGAAAAGCATCCTGGATCGGTAAATCCACTTTTTTATTCAGGATAAAACCTACTGCTCCCTTCTCGCTGTATGCAACCAGAAATACTACCGAACGATTAAAATAGTGCCCCGACAAAAAGGGCCCGGCAATTAAAATGCGTCCTTTTTGTGGCGCCACATTGTTCGATTTAATTTTGAATATGTCGTGAATTCGATCCATCGCAACAACAATATATGAAATTTCTGCTTTACATCAAACAGCAATTTTTTGTTTACAAAATAGAACGAATGAAAAAAGGAATTGTTTTTAATTTTCTTCTACAACGATAAAAACATCTTCGTCGGGTTTCGACATGTAGTATTGTTCGCGGGCAAATTTTTCGAGTTCGGCTTTTCCTTTGTGAAGTTCTTCAAATTTTTCCCTGTCGGCTGCAATCCTCTTTTCGTAGTATGCTTTTTGCTGCACCATTTCGCTTAATTGCTTACGGTCTCTCAGGTGACGGGAAATGCTGTTTTCATCAAAGAAAAGAATCCATGCGGCAAAAACCACCGAAGCAATCACAAATTTATTACTGAGGATTTTGAATGCACCCGATTTTAAAAGATCCTTTTTCATTGAAATGAATTTGTTACAAAAGTAGTTTTCCTGCACCGCAAAAAAAAGAGAGTGTTATAAATATCACTCTCTCTTTTATAAACAACTTTACGTTGGTAATATTATTCCTGGTCCGGCTGAAAATTTGGATATGTATAATCCATTGCCGGAGAAAAGGTTTCTTTAATAGTGCGTATCGAAGTCCAGCGAAGGAAGTTAAAGATCGAACCGGCTTTGTCGTCGGTACCCGATCCGCGTGCGCCGCCAAACGGTTGTTGTCCAACAACAGCGCCGGTTGGTTTATCGTTGATATAAAAGTTACCGGCGGCATGTTCCAAACGTTTGGTAATTTTTTCGATGTTGTAACGGTTTTGCGAGAATACGGCGCCTGTTAACGCATAAATGGATGTTTTATCAAGAATGTCGAGTGTTTCGTCCATTTTTTCATCATCGTAAACATAAACCGTTAGCACCGGGCCAAACAACTCTTCCTGCATGGTAATATAATCTGGTTTTTTGGCCTGAATTACTGTTGGCTCAATAAAGTAACCCACAGATTTGTCGCAGTTTCCGCCAAAGATCACTTCTGCATCTTTATCTTCACGTGCGCCGTCAATAAATCCTTTCAGTTTGTTAAAAGAAGCCTCATCGATTACAGCATTGACAAAATTGGCAAAGTCTTCAGGCGGCCCCATTTTCACAGTGGCCAGTTCATTGCCCAGAAGTTTCTTTACATCGGGCCAAATGCTTTCAGGAATGTAGACCCGTGAAGCAGCCGAGCATTTTTGCCCCTGGTATTCGAAGGCGCCCCGTAACATGGCAATGGCCAGTCCCTGTTTGTCGGCAGTGTTATCGGCAAAAATAAAATCTTTTCCTCCGGTTTCGCCCACAATGCGCGGGTAGCTTTTGTATTTGTAGATATTATCGCCAATTTTTTTCCATATGCTTTGGAACACCGCTGTTGATCCTGTAAAATGAATACCGGCAAAATCGGGATGGGTTAAAACCACATCGGCAGCCACCGGCCCGGAGGCAAACACCAGGTTAATTACGCCATCGGGCAAACCTGCTTCCCTGAACACTTCCATGATAACTCCTGCAGAATACACCGCGGTTTTCGAAGGTTTCCAAACCACCACATTTCCCATTAACGCCGGAGCTGCGGGCAGGTTCCCCGCAATAGACGTAAAGTTGAAAGGAGTAAGTGCATAAATAAATCCTTCCAGTGGTCTGAATTCATTGTAATTCCACATTCCCCTGGCCGATTCGGGCTGGAGTTTGTAAATGTCGGACATTACCTGTACCCCGAAACGGAAAAAGTCGGCCAGCTCGCAGGCGGCATCAATTTCGGCCTGAAAGGCATTTTTGGATTGCCCCAGCATGGTAGCCGCGTTAATTTTAGCCCTGTACGGACCTGCCAGCAAATCAGCAGCTTTTAAAAAGATGGAAGCCCTGTGTTGCCATGACAAAGCGGCCCATTTCTCTCTGGCTTCCAGCGCCGCATCAATGGCCATTTCAACATGACTGGCCACCCCCTGGTTGTAATACCCCAGTGTGTGTGCAATTTCGTGTGGCGGAAACATCCTTTCCTTCCGGTCGGTATAAACTTCATTTCCGCCAATAATCATCGGCAGGTCTGCTTCGGTTGAATGCAATTCGGCAATTTTTGCCTGTAATTCTTTTCGCTCGGGCGAACCCGGTGCATAGGTCAACACCGGTTCGTTTTTAGCGACAGGTACATTAAAAAATCCTTTTGACATAATTAATATTTTAAAATTGTTACTCTCCTGTTTTTTACAAAACTAAGGAATCGATGGGTTGTAAATTATAACAAATATCAGGAAGCCAATTTTTCACTCACATCCAAAATCCTCATTTTAAATCACATAATCGGGCGCCGCTCAAAAACCAAACTTTTGTCATATTTTGCAGGTCGGATTTCCAGGCCATTTTTTTGTTTTGAAAACTTCTCTCGAATCTCTTTGAAATTGTACCTTTATACTTATTTTTATGCGATTGAGTAAACGCTTGTACCATATTATTTCGGAGAAATTCTGGAGTCATCTTTCCGCAGAAGAAAGACGGCGGATTTTCAGTCTCTTTATTGTTATAATATTAGCACAGTTTGCTAGTATTATCAATTTGGGGTATCAGTTGTTTTGGTCTTCCGAAATCAGTTGTTTTG
This sequence comes from Bacteroidales bacterium UBA6248, assembly GCA_002441345.1. Taxonomy (GTDB): domain Bacteria; phylum Bacteroidota; class Bacteroidia; order Bacteroidales; family Lentimicrobiaceae; genus Lentimicrobium. The sequence goes on along the minus strand of DJVU01000089.1, from coordinate 1,381 downwards.
TTTGTAATGCCGGGCTTGTGGCCATTGTTGCACTTGCTTTGGTTTGCAGCCTGCGCGGGAAAATCAGTTGTACCTTGTACACCCTTTTTGCTGCGCCGCTTTTTATTTATGCCTATTATATTTCCGATTTCAGTGAACATCCGCCCCTGATTGAAACCGTATATTTCAGCCTGTGGTGGTTAACCGCGGGGCTGCTGGTTCTTATCTATTTTGCTGAATCAGAATCGCTGATTACCACCTACGCCATTTTGTCGCTGTTCACCCTCGGGTTTCAGCTTTCAAAAGCCAACCGTTTGTTCGATTCCTTCTCGTTTTACGAGCCATATGCAACCCACCCGCTCCTGGTATTTGCCGCCCTTTTTGCGATAACCTTCAGTTTACGGCTGAAAATAAAAAAGCTGGTAAACGATTTCAGCGAGAAACTAAAGACCCTGAACCAGGGAATAACAAAAATTTTTCAGGATTCCGGTTTTTCCATTGTTCAAATCAGGGCAGAGCGCGATGAAGATGACAACATCGTCAACTTATGGATCGACAAGGTAAACAATGCCTTTGAATCGTCGTTTAAACTGAACCTGCATGAAGTTCAGGGCCAGGAGGCAGGCTATGTTTTTAACCTGGTTTTCAGAACCCATTTTGACATCAACAAAACTCTTTTTATTCAGAAAAAGAAAACCAAAGAGTTTTACGCCAAAAACCTGGAACGGTATTTTAAAGTGTATATTTTAAAACCCGAATACAATCGGTTTTACCTTGTTTTTGAGGACATTACACAGATAAAACTCAAGATAGCCGAACTGGAAGAAAGCAAAAGACGGTATAAAGTTTTGCTGGAAGCTATCCCCGATATATTCTTTGTTATCGACAAGGAAGGCACGTACGAGGATTTTGTCATCAAAGAAAGCGATTTGTTTAAGATTGAAGATGCCAACATTATCGGGAATACCATTTACGATGTTGGTTTCCCGGATAATATGGCCGATAAGATTTATGCCTGTATTCAAACGTGTTTAAGAACCAACTCGATTGAAACCATTGAATATTCGCTAAATACCCACAACGGCACGTTTATGTTTGAAATGCGGCTGGCAAAACTCACCTCTCACTCGGTAATTTCCATAGCCCGCGATATTACCCGCCGGAAAACCACCGAATTTAAACTCGAACGGGCGCTGAACAAAGCGGAAGAGTCTGACCGATTAAAATCGGCTTTCCTGGCCAACCTGTCGCACGAAATTCGCACACCGCTGAATATTATTACCAACTTTACGCGGATACTGGCCGAACCGGGTATTGAATACAAGGAAAGAATGGAACTTTCGGACGCTATTTCGCAAAACGGCCAGCAGCTGTTGAACATGGTCGACAACACCATCCATCT
>DJVU01000057.1:2583-4042 GCA_002441345.1 Bacteroidales bacterium UBA6248 | reverse complement strand
TGAAAAAAGTTGCCGGAACTTTGAAACTCGACCAGGCGCAGTATCGTGAGCTGGAAGCGTTCTCCAAATTTGGCTCCGACCTGGATGCAGTTACCCGCTCAATTCTCGACAAAGGTGCACGAAACGTTGAAATTCTGAAACAACCCCAGTACAGCCCCATGCCTGTTGAGCAGCAAATAGCAATTATCTATTGTGGCTCCAAGGGCTTGCTTCAGAAAGTGCCCATGAATAATATACATAACTTTGAGCTTGATTATCTTCAGAACCTGGTCGATTTGCACGCGGGACTGCTCGAAAAACTCCGCAAGGGACAGTTTACTCCCGAAATTGAGCAGGAGCTCGACGAAGTTGCCAGAGAGATGGTCAGAAAATATGAAGCCAGGTAAAGTCTGCANNTATGCCAAGTCTGAAAGAAGTAAGAACACGGATTACATCCGTTAAGTCGACACAGCAGATCACCAGCGCCATGAAAATGGTTGCTGCATCCAAGCTGCGGAAAGCCCAGACGGGTATTCTTCAGCTCAGACCGTATGCAGCTTCGCAGAAACAACTCTTACAGCAATTATCGTCAGGTACCGGTCACAGCATGCAGGAGTTTTCGCAGCAGAAAGAAGGTAATCGTACCCTGCTGGTCGTTTTTTCGTCAAACAGAGGTTTGTGCGGCGCTTTTAACACAAATGTCATCAAACAGGTGAATGCCCTTCTGCTGGAAGCATCAGACCGGAAAGAGGAAATTTCTCTTCTAACCATCGGCCGCAAGGTTAGCGAATTTTACGCGAAGACACCGGTAAACCGAATTGCTTCGTACGACAAGCTCTACGAATCGATGACCTTTGCCGATAGCTCCGAAGTGGCCGATCACCTTATGAAGCTTTATGTATCCGGGGAATACAGCCGTATTCTGTTTGTTTACCATCAGTTTAAAAATGCGGTGGTTCAGAAGCTTCAGGTGGAGCAATTCCTGCCGGTCGAAAACGGGAACGGCGAGCCCGGGCATCACGATCAGGATACAGATTATATTTTTGATCCTTCGCGGGAAGAGATACTGACAGAACTGATTCCGCGTATTCTGAAAACCCAGTTCTTCAAAGCCCTGCTCGACTCTTATGCATCCGAGCTTGGTGCAAGGATGACAGCGATGTCACAGGCTACCGATAATGCCTCGGAACTGCTGAAGGAACTGCGGTTAACCTATAACAAAGCGCGACAGGCTGCCATCACAAAAGAGATTCTCGAGATTGTTGGTGGTGCGGAAGCGCTGAAAAATGCCTAACTTCGCTGATTGTTCAGCTCAGGAATGTTAACCTTAAAAACATACGATTATGATTTCCAGGAAAGTTGCAGATGCTATCAATGTTCAGATAATGAACGAAGAGCATTCATCAAGAATTTACATGGCCATGGCTTCATGGTGCGAAACCAATGGTTACCGCGGAGCATCCGAATGGCTGTACAAACA
>DJVU01000057.1:0-2529 GCA_002441345.1 Bacteroidales bacterium UBA6248 | reverse complement strand
AACCTGCTGGAAGTATTTGAACAGGTTCTGAAACATGAGGAGTTTATCACTGCCGAGATCAACAAACTGTATGAAATTTCACTGAATGAGAAAGATTACACAACCGGAAACTTCCTGCAGTGGTATATCAACGAGCAGATTGAAGAGGAAAGCACCGCGCACGGAATCCTTGATAAGATGAAACTTGTTGGGAACGATAAGGCCGGCATGTTCCATATCGACAAGGAACTTGAAATCCAGGCTGCTGCCAAGGTAATAGATGCTNNTTGAATAGCAAGATGTTATGTTCTCAATGACAAAAAGGCTTCCGGTTTTCGGGAGCCTTTTTGCTTAACGTTTACCAGTGCCGGATTTTTTCTCAATGGCCTCACAAAGTTCGGTATACCATTGTTCGCCGTACTTCCGTATAAGTGAATCGCGAAGAAATTTATACACGGGCACGCTGAGCCGTTTCCCAAGCTCCAGTGCAGGCCTGCACACATGCCACTGGTGATAGTTCACGGCGTCGAACTCACGGTATTTGCTGATTCTTACCGGATAGAGATGGCAGGAAACGGGTTTGCGGAAATCCGATTTGCCTGCTTCCCACGCTTTTTCGATGGCACAGGCGGCAATGCCATCGTCGGTAAAAATAACATAGGCACATTCGGCTCCGTTGACCAGAGGCGTAACAAATTGTCCATGGGAATCGTAATCAAACACTCCTATGCTATCGATGATTTCAATGCCCTCGTTTCGCATAAACGGTTTGATGTAATCGATGTTATCTTCCAGCTCCGATATCTCCTCCTCATCGAGGGGAGCTCCGGCATCGCCTTCCACACAGCAGGCGCCTTTGCACCGCTGCAGATCGCATACAAAACACACGTTTGCAAGGTCGTCGGAGTTCAGAGTCNNTATCGATGGCTATCATACCTTTATCTAATGTTTAACACCCGGCTATTGGCTCTCAGTCCCGGTGTTTTGTCCTTATTTAACTTCACTGCCGTTTTTTACGGATGCAACCGGAGCAACAAAGCTCAAACGGCCGTCGAAGTCCTCAGCCATCAGTATCATGCCCTGCGATTCTATGCCTTTGAGATTTCGTGGTGCCAGGTTCACCAGAATGGTAACCTGCTGGCCNNACGATGTTTTCCGGCTCGTAATACTCGGCAATGCCCGAAACCACCGTCCGTTTGTCGATTCCGGTATCTATGGTAAGTTTCAGCAGCTTTTTCGTTTTAGCTACTTTTTCGGCGGCAATGATGGTACCCGTTCGCAGGTCAACCTTTCCGAAATCGTCAAATTCAATCAGATCTTTTGCCGGCCTGGCTACCGCATCTGCAGCTTCATTGGTCTTTTTCGTCTCCAGGAGTTTCTGAACCTGCGCTTCGATGGCAGCATCCTCTATTTTTTCGAAGAGAAGTCCGGCCTGGTTCAGTANNCGCCCACTTCAGGGGGCTGATGTTAAGCATCTGCGCAAGCTTTGAAGCGCTGAAGGGGAGGAAAGGCTCACACAGTACCGACAGGTTGGCACAGATCTGCAGCGAAATGTTGAGGTATGTCTGAACCTTTTCGGGATTGGTTTTAAACACTTTCCAGGGTTCGGTATCGGTAAGGTATTTATTCCCAAGCCGGGCCAGGTTCATCAGCTCGTTCAGGGCTTCGCGGAATCGGTAAAGCTCGATGCTGCGGGCAATCCTTTCCGGGAAACCGGCCATTTCTGTCATTACCTCGCGGTCGTAATCTTCCAGGGGTCCCATTTCGGGTACTTTCCCTCCAAAGTACTTCTGCGTAAGCACCAGGGTACGGTTTACAAAATTGCCGAAAATGGCCAGCAGCTCACTGTTATTGCGAGCCTGAAAGTCGCGCCAGGTNNAAGTCGTTGTCCTTTGTTTCCGGGGCGTTGGCTGTGAGTACGTAGCGCAGCACATCCTGCTTGCCAGGGAATTCCTGCAGATACTCGTGAAGCCACACTGCCCAGTTGCGGGAAGTGGAGATCTTGTCGTTTTCCAGATTCAGAAATTCATTGGCGGGCACGTTGTCGGGCAGGATATAGGATCCTTCGGCTTTAAGCATGCCCGGGAATACGATGCAGTGGAATACAATGTTGTCTTTGCCGATGAAATGAACGAGCTTCGAATCTTCCGACTTCCAGTACGGAACCCAGTCCTTGCCGGTTTGCTCAGCCCATTCGCGGCTCGCCGAGATGTAACCTATTGGTGCATCGAACCATACATACAAAACCTTGCCTTCGGCTTCCGGTAAGGGAACTTTTACACCCCAGTCGAGGTCGCGGGTAACGGCACGGGGCTGCAGACCATGGTCGAGCCACGATTTGCACTGACCGTAAACATTGGTTTTCCAGTCATCCCGGTGACCCTCAAGTATCCATTCGCGCATCCACGGCTCGTATTTATCGAGGGGTAAAAACCAGTGTTTTGTATCCCGCACCGGCTGGTTTCCACTTATCATTGAAACCGGATTTATCAGTTCTGTTGGGCTGAGTGAGGTTCCACAACTTTCGCACTGGTCGCCGTAAGCTTTTTC
>DJVU01000074.1 GCA_002441345.1 Bacteroidales bacterium UBA6248 | reverse complement strand
TCTGACTGTTGCCGCTCCCGATGCTCGATCTGGCCCAATCAAGGGAAACCTGAGCCCTGCCATTTATCGCACAAAAAGCGAAGAGTATACAAGCGATGGTGTATTTTGTCCGGTTCATGGGTTAAGAATATCTGAAGAGGGTATACAATAGATTAGCGAAGGTATAGAAAGGCAATAGTTTAAGCATTTAATGGTCTCATAAACAAATATAATAGATATTATTGACTGGCAGTGGGCAAAGCAATACAAAAAATTCTTGTTTTCCGAAAACATCCGAAGGTGGTTCACAGGCGGTAAGCAACAGGACCAGCCAGGAGTGGGAGGATGGGATTGGATTGATTTTATTTTACCTGGCGAAGACTGTTGTATAAATTAAAAACACCTGTGCCGGCAATTTCCGGCACCGGTGTCAGTGCAATTTATTCAATCCTATTCCAGGACCAGGGATCCGGCCCAGACGGTGTCGGAAACCTGCTTTCTGTTCACGGATGAATTCAGCGCCAGTTCTGACAGAAAGAACGCGTATACATGAACGGTCTTTCCTGCCCAGCTCAAAGGAACCGTTATGCTGGCTTCGGCAGCCGATCGCAGTGCCACGGCATAGTGTACGCCTGACTGGAATTCCTCCGCATCCAGAAGGCTTACCATCAGGCGGTCGCCTGCCCTGGCGCCGGGTTCATCGGAATTGTCGTCCCACTGCAGATGAAGCGTTGCGGGTGCCACAGCCACCGCCTGCAGGTTTCGCACCTTTGCCAGCTCTCCGCGGCTCAGCATCACCCTTGAAAAATCAACCCGTACGTCGGGATATTCACCGGTGATTGCATTCTGCAGGTTGTACGATACGGCGGCATTCAGCGGCGATACCTTGCCGGCATACGGCTGAAAACCAATGCGTACCAGTACACTGTTTGCATGCACCATACGGGTGGTAAGTCCGAACCTGGCTCTTTGATTCAACTGACGGAACGATTTCGGGTTTGTAACCGAGGAGGGGCGGATCCGCATTACCCCTTTGCCTTTCCAGGAAGAGCCGACAATGGTGCCGACGCGTCCGGTGAATTTTCCATGGATACCTTGAGTGTAGGTTGCCATACGAGTAAAAATTAGAGTTTGTATCCGCTATTGTTTTTCGCGGCTTATGCTTGCTGACAGGCAAATTCTGCGCAAAAAATGCGTAACAAATTTTTTTTTCATCGCTTTACATCGCTTTGCATTCCTTTGCATTCCGACTGCCAGAATGCCACCTGACAGCAGGATGAAAACCGATGCAAACCGGTGAAAATGAAATGAAAAAATGTCAGTCACCCAGCTTCTATCCTGCATTTCTCTATACTTTCTCTATGATTTCTCTATAGTTTCTCTATAGTTTGTTTTGTAAAAGCAAGAGAAAAGACGGAGCTGGTATAGAGGAATCATGGAGAAAATGTGATGTTCGTATGCTTTGTTTTCAAATCTATCCTTATATTTGGCCTTTACTATCTATCGTCCGAAAGCCTGAATGCGGACTTCGAATCCACTGCCATTAACACTCAAACAACTGCCGTTATGCTGCCCAATACGAAACAAATTGCCCGTGCCGGGCGTATCGGTCCTTCAAAGGCTGTATACTGTAATACTAGTTGGAAACTGCTGAATAACAAAGGAATAGCAAAAGCAGTTCCCTTACGATTCCCGCACCATCCGCTTTTTTTCCCCTACAAACCAGCCCTGATTCCGCGTACGGGAACATTATTGGTTTCTACCCGGTATTCCGGTAGTGCCAGCGCAGGATTCTGCCGGAAGGCGGATATTCTAGCGAGCGGAAGGAAACCGTTTCGTACGCCGGAACCTGGCAGCCATTCCCGAAAGGCCCTGAAAGTCCTGTTCCGGATCCACACCAGGGCAGGAGTCCGGACTGTACTTTCTGCCGGCAATCAGCCATTCTTTTTCCGAAAAAAGCAAATTCCGGAGAAACGTTCCTGAGGGCGCGGACAGATACCTGCTGTATCCGGTTGCTCCTGCAAGGTGTGCTGAGCCGAACCCGTAAACATCAGCTTAAATCCCGCTAAAAGCTTTCGTAGATGGTATACATTCAAACACTTAAAAAATCCTTGTCCTGTAATTATCCTGGTATAATATGCAAATCAGTTTCGGGTGTGATGCTGTGCGGCCAGGGGATATATAAGACGATAAAGATGAAACGGAAAAATGCACGAAAGAAACATACGGTTTCCCGGCTAAGGGGAAGGTAAACAACATCACGGCGGGATGCCCGGATGTGGTTCTGTGCGTATCAAATCACTCATTCTATAACTATGAAAAACGAAGAAATCAATTCCCGTTCCGGATACGATGCCGGCAGAAACGAAGAAATTCCGGGGCAAAACTATCCGGACGGCAAAAACACGGAAAACATCCCTTTCAGCAGACTATTGCTGGAAGCGCACGAATGCCTCAGGGCGACGCGTGAGCTTAAAGAGTATTACCTGCTGAAATCCATAAAAAATCAGAATGGGGGGCAGCCGGAGTTTATCAATTCGCAGCAGGCCTCCAAGTTTCTGCTGGTCACCCCCCGTACGCTGGC
>DJVU01000062.1 GCA_002441345.1 Bacteroidales bacterium UBA6248 | reverse complement strand
ATGGCAAACGGCATCTGAGCCCGGTTTACGGTAATGCCGCAATTAATATACACAGTTTTAACATTTAAAACGTATTGTTATGCTTAAAGCCTCTAATTTCAGGCAATTTACACTTATAGCGCTGTTGCTGACTGCAATCTCCCTAAAAGGTCAGACCATACTGAACTTTCCGTTAACGGCCAGCAATGTACCTGCGCAATACTCATCCGGCAATGAGGGATGCAGGCTACTGGAAACGGCATCGGGAAATGTGACGTATAATGCATTAAACGGCGCATCGGTCAATGGCTGGGAGAATGGAACCGGAGTAAAATACTGGTATACAAGTGGATTTAATACATTAAACCTGCTGTCGATAAAATTAAGTTTCCAAATGAAATCGACTTCAACAGGCCCAAAAGAATTCGCCATCCAATACAGCCTAGATAATTTATTGTGGTTCTCAGTAAATGGTGGAGATTTCACAACAAACCTATCTCTCACTGGTTATGGAACATTTTTACTACCTGAGGAATGTTCAAATCAGGCATCCGTTTTTGTAAGAATTATAATGACTTCAGAATTAGCTATTAATGGATCGGCTGTCGTTTCAAATGGAACTGTAAGTCTCAAAGGTTTAATGATCTCAGGTGTTATGCCAACTGCTCCGACTTCTCAGGCCTCTAATATTTCATTCGTTTCCATTGATGATAGTAAAATTAAAATAACATTTACCCAAGGAAACGGCCAAAGGAGAATTATAAAAGCGAACACAGAGAACGTTTTTTCAACTCCTTCCGATAACAGCATTGCCGAAGTAGTGCAGCCATACACCTCTGGGGAGCAAGTAGTTTATAATGGAACGGAATCCTATGCCGTTATTTCATTACCTAATTCATATTCAATGTATTATTTCAGAATCTTTGAATACAATTACAACGCCGGCATGACCAGGTACTTAGGGTCCACAGCACCAGGAAATCCTAAAATTTCCTCATTGGATAGAATTTATATTCCGGAACAATCTGTGACAAATATCGGACTTGAGTCTGCAAGATTTTCTGCTACGATCTATCCCGGAGAAACAGGAACAATACTTGCCCGTGGTTTTCTATTCAGCACCTCCCCAGGGGTAGATGAATATTCGGAAAGTATTTCCGAAGAATGTACAACGTACGGCGATTTTTCGATTGTTTTCGAATCCTTGCCTCGTAGTCAGGTTATCTACTTCAAAGCTTTTGTTTTGAATTCAACGGGTCTTTCGCTCTCCGAAGAATCCTCCTTCGACAACATTCCGGAATTTACCGGCGATGGCTACTGGAGCGATGCGGAGCGCTGGGATGTGGGAGAGGTGCCCGGGCTGAGTGGAGTAAGAAACTCTGGTTGTCTTGATGATTGTCCGGTAATACATGGAAACTGCATTCTCGACGGATGTCAGAGTGTACACAATCTTACCGTAGGATCTGAAGGCAGTCTGCAGGTCCTCCCCGGTGCCCGCCTGAGTATCGGAGGCGAACTTATCAACGAAGCCGGCGAAAACGGCCTTATCCTGAAATCGGGACCGGAAGGAAGCGGTTCTCTGATCCATTATACACCCGGTGTGGAAGCAACCATTGAACGCTACCTTACCGGAACCAACGGTCACCTGGAAAAGCACTACCATCTGGTATCGGTTCCGCTGAGCGGCGAGACCTATCTGTCGGAAATCTGGCGTGATTCCTATATCTTCACCTATCTGGAACCGGAAAACTCCTGGTTTGCCTGGAATTCCCCGATCAATAACGAACTGCCGTCCCGTGAAGGTCTGCTGGCATATTATCCATACGGGACTGGTATTACGTACCGTATGTCGGGCATACTCAATGCCGGGGAATTTGAGCCTGCAGTCAACTATTCAGGCGATGGTTTTGGATTTAATCTGATACCCAATCCATATCCTTCTGCTATCGACTGGGATGCAGAAGGCTGGATAAAATCGGGAGTTGCCGGTACCATTTGGGGTTATAACCCGAATTACAAAAACTACGGAACCTGGAACGGCGAAACCGGAACAAACTCGGTGTCGGGACATATTCCCATGGGGCAGGCATTTTTCGTGCGTGCAACCAGTCCCGACCCGATTTTGCTTATCGGCGACGCAGCACGGATTCACAGTTCGGAAGAATTCTTAAAAACATCCGGGACTCTTCCTAACGTATTAAAAATCAGAGCAACGGCATCTGGTGGCATGGATGAACTTGCAATACAGTTTAATGACCGATCGAATGTTTTTTCCACAGATGCAGCCGATGCCCTGAAGCTGTTCGGGGATGAAGCTTCCCCACAGCTTGCATCCTTCACCATGGCCGACCCTGCGTTACTCAGCATCAATGCCTTGCCCCCGGCTCAGGGAATCACAACCATCCCCTTCTATTTCAGCATGGGCAAACCGGGAACTGTCAGCTTTCATGCTGAAGGGACCGAAAACTTCGAGCCAGGGTTTACCCTTAATCTGGAAGATCGTTTAGTAAATGCAATAACAGACCTCAGAAATCAGCCTGCGTATACGTTCGTGCATGAGCCGGGAACCGATCCCTATCGCTTCCGGTTACATACCGGCGGCATCAGCGGAATGCCCGAAACCACGGTGCAGGGGATAAGTGTTTATTCCTGCGGAAATACAATTTATTACACCAATGCATCGTCGGCAGGAGCGTCCCGAATGCGCATTGCTGATCCGGGCGGGCGTATCGTTCGTCAATTAAAAATCAACCAGAAGGGAAGCGGCAGCGTGAATCCGGATCTTATGCCAGGGATTTACATTGTCAGCATTGAAACCCCTTCGGGGATCAGCAGCCATAAGATTGCAATTAACTGAGTATTCTTAAGTCCGGTAAACAGTATTAAACCCCAATCCTTCTTTATATGAAAACGTTACGCATTCGCATCATGCTTTTTATCTTAACCTTACTGATTAATACATACATCCCTGCTGTTTCCGGGCAATCGCCCGGAGGGGTACCCGATGACCCGTCGTACAGGGGTCACAACGGGACGGTAGGCAGTACCGGCGGTTCAGCTCCTATTTCATCGGGACTGACGCTTATGATCGGACTGATTATCTCCTATGGCGGCATCAGAATATACCGAATCCGCAAAGAGGATCGGACAACCCTATAAAATCCGGAACTCTGCACAGGCGCAGGCGGGTCGCTTCTTCTATCTTTCCGCTGCTTCTACCTGCTTCTTCTCCTATGCTATCAAACGGCGACACCAGTTTTCCGCCTGTGCCTGTGCCCTGATTCCGGATCGCATGAACGCTATTTTCAAACCGTTAATTACCAATAGTCTCGGTAGGCAACCCCCTGCATATCGTAATGCCATACCCGCAGCAGTAGACATAACCGGAAATCAGTGCCGGCAAACGGTGCAGGAAAGTGAAACAAGACTTGCCCGGGACGGATGCCTCTGAACACAGAAATTCCGTCATCTATTGCTGTCTCTCCATCGTAAACACAGGGATATAATATTAAACAGGGATTATTTTTTTACAACAGCTCATCTTTCTGAAAATATGCTTACAGATTAAGTAATTCAGATTCAGCACGAGAGGATTACGAAAGGAAATTTAAGCAATCAAAAGAATGCATTTTTCTTTACTTTCAAATGAATTTTTTTATACCTTTCGCCGTTTTCCGTATAATACAGCAAGTATAATTTTATTACTAACTAACGGGAATTCCCCGATCGATTTAAGTTGAATTTACATTAATAAAAAAAATGAGACGCCCCGGTTTTGCGCCCCTGAATTATTTTGTACTAATTTTTGTGATTCTTATTCAATCGGCTTGTAAAGAACACGGGGGAATCGCTCCCGGCGGGAAACCGAAGGATGCATCAGACATACGTTCCGGTTTTTCAGTTGACAGTTTATTGTCGCTCTACGAATCCCTTCTGGCCGATTCGCTGCATTCAAAATCCCTGGGAAAAGCAGAGTCTCAGTATATAAAAGCCTCTTCTCACCACCGGCGATCCTCCTACGACTCTGCACTTTTCTGGTACAAGAGAGCGAAAGAAGAAGCCTGGAAGGTAAACGACACGGCATTGGTTTCCAAATGCAACTTGTTATGCGGTCAAATTCTGGCCGGGCAGGGTCTGTTACCCGAATCCTATACCATTATGAAAGAAGGCCTGAGGCTTTCAAGGCAGATCCAGTCGGAGGATCTCGAGAACTGGCATAAAGTCAGCCTTGGCGCACTCAAATCCCAGATGGGCGATATTCAGGGAGGTCTTTTAATGCTTACCGAGAGCGCACAGTATTTCGAAAACAAGGAACTATACGGCGAGCAGGGTAAAGCCCTGTGGAATATTGCGAAGGTTATGATGCTTAACGGAGATACCGAATGTGCCCTGGAATTTTACAGGAAAGCCTTTGATCTGCTTGAACGCTATGGAAGCAGAAGAGAGAAAGCGGCGATAACCCTCAACCTCGGTATCGCATATCTGGAAAACAGCATTTACGATTCAGCCGGGATGATGTTAAATTCAGCCATGGCGCTTTCAGCAAGACTCAGCGACAGTCTTTTGTATTATACAGTACGCTATAATCAGGGATTATTGTGCAATAAAATGCAGGAGTACCGGAAATCAGAAGCCATCCTGCTCCAGGTAAGGGATTTCATGGCGTCTGCATCGCGACCTGAAGGTGTTTATATGACCACTTCTGCCCTTTCAGAAATTTATCGTGAAACAAAACGCTACAGCCATTCGCAAAAAGCCTGCACCGAAGCCATCGACGGGTTCAGGGAAAACGGTATGGGCAAAGAACTTCTGCATGCACTCGAGCAGCTCCATTTGCTGTTTGCCACCCAAGGGCTTTACCATAAGGCTTACGAGGTAATGGCAGAGCTGGACCAGGTACGCGACAGTGTTTATACTCTTCAGAACCAGCTCACCATGACCTATATGCGTGCATTGCATGAAACCAGGATGAAAGAACTGAACATCGTCAGCATGGCTAAAGCCCTGGATGCTGAAAGAAAAAACGGGAAAATCCGGAAAGTCGTACTGATTATTACGGTAACCGCACTGATCGTGGTTCTGCTTTTAACACTGACACTCTATTTTCTTTACCGCCAGCGTTCAGAGGCATTTCATGCTTTACAAAAGATATTCGGAACCCGGGAAATAACCGATTCATTATCCGTTAGTCCGAAGAATCCGGCAGACAACATACTGGAAGAGCCCGCGCCGGTCTACAGGAAAATATCAAATCAACAGGAAATCGACGACATCGCTTCAGTACAAATACAAAAACTAAATAAATACCTGATTGAAGAGAAGGCGTATCTGCAGAGAGACCTTACACCCGAACTCATTGCACAAAACACCGGAATCAGCCGCCGGCAAATACCGTCGTTACTGAGAACTGCTTATAATAAGGACTATACGTTTTTAATCAATGAGCTCAGGATCCATCATGCCATACAAATGATGCTCGACCCAAAGACAAGGCTTTACAAAATAGATTACATATGGTCACAATGCGGATTTTATAACCGCTCCACATTTTACAAGGCCTTTTCAAAACATACAAATATGACACCTGCCTTGTTAATGAAAGTCTTGTCGAAAAAAGAAGATCACCTTCCCTGGATTGAGCGCATCAAGTTTCCGTTTTTACAGAACAGTGAATTATAAACCAGATCCTTAAAGCGATAAAATGTAGAACGGCGGATTTACACTTCAGCCGCCATTTTCAGCAATTCAGTCAGATTGATTGACCGGAGCAGCGGGCGGGGTTTTACTTTTGCAGGACGTACATTGAATTACCTTAACCCATAAGCTTTATGAGATCAATCGGACGCATGGTTTCGGTTCTGCTTATCACGGGCCTGTTTGCCGGCTGCAACAGCAATCCGGGACCGCAGGAAATTGTCAGGAAAGTTAAAGTTGCGCAGGCGGGCCTGGCTGATTCCCTGGAGAAAAAAAGTTTCCCCGGAATTTTACGGGAAGCGGGCGAAATAAATCTGGCTTTCCGGGTTGCGGGCTCAATTGACCATATTGCGGTAAAGGAAGGCGACTATGTAAAAGCAGGTCAGCTGATTGCCCGTATGGATACGCGCGATTACGAAGTACAGGTACAAGCCGCACAGGCGCAATACGATCAGGTGAAAGCCGATGCCGGACGCGTTATTGAACTTTATAACCGGGGGAGCATTTCCATTAGCGATTACGACAAGGCCGTAACCGGGGAGCGTATGGCTGGCGCACAGCTCAGGCATGCGAAAGATCAGCTCAGCGATACCCGTCTGCTGGCTCCCGTCGACGGGTATATCCAGAAAGTGAATTTCCGTGAAAACGAACTGATCGATGCAGGCATGCCTGTTGCCACCCTGCTCGACCTTAACTTCTATCAGATAGAAATCGACATCCCTGTTTCGCTTTATCTTAAACGCGATGACATAGTCTCCTATACCGGAATTCAGCCTTTCCTGCCCGATCAGCCTTTCGACCTCAGACTACTGAATTACAGCAAAAAAGCCAACCAGAATCAACTCTACAGTCTGCGGCTTGGACTCTGTCCGGATTCCAGAACAAAACTGGCTCCCGGAATGGATATACAGGTTGAAATCAGTTACAGCAATCCGAGCGGATTACAAACCTGCATTTCTCTGGATGCACTGTTTCACCGGGAAGGCAGGGCGCATGTCTGGATTTACGAACCGCAGACACAAATAGTTTCAGGCAGGTTAGTTACCACGGGCATGCTGACCGGTGACGGACGAATACGCATAACCGAAGGTCTTGAGCCTGGTGAATACGTTGTTGTTGCCGGAGTCAGTCTGCTTAACGAAGGCCAAAAAGTCATGCCACTTGAACCTGCCTCAAAATCCAATACCGGAGGATTGCTATGATGCATATAACGGAATATATTTTCCACCGGAAGTCAATATTCTATTTTATCTTTTTTGCAATGATTGCCGGTGGCATTCTTGCATTTCGCAGCATCAGCAAGCTTGAGGACCCTGAGCTGGTGGTGATGCAGAGCCAGATTGTTACAGTCTATCCGGGAGCTTCGGCGCATGAGGTAGAGATGCAGGTTACCAATGCGATTGAAGAACATCTCAACACCCTTGCCAACGTGGAAAGCATACGGTCGAAATCGATGCCCAATCTTTCCGTTGTGGCTGTTACGCTTGAGCTGACCGTACCTCAGGATGAAATCGAGCAGCGCTGGGATTACCTGAGGCGCCGAATGAACGAAGTAATTCCCGAACTGCCCGAAGGTGCCATGGCCCCCATGATCTACGACGATTTCGGAGATGTATACGGAATGTTTTACGCAATGACAGCCGAAGGATTTTCCTACAAGGAGATGAGTCGCATGGCCCGTTACATTAAGCGTGAAATGCTAGCCATTGAAGGGGTGGCGCGGGTTGAAATATACGGGGAGCAGGAACCGGTAACCGAAATTGTATTTACCCCTTCCGGGATGGGTGAATCTGGCATTTATCCCCTTCAGGTAATGGCAGCCATCAATGGTCAGACCTCCACTGTTTATCCCGGACCTCTTCAAACCGGCAATCAGCGCATCAATATAGAGGTGGATGGCCGGATAAAAAGTCCGGAGGATGTCGCAGGCACACTCGTAAAAGGAATCAACGGCAATATCTTTAAACTCTCCGATATAGCAAAGGTCGGGGAGACTTACAGCGACCCTCTCCGCAACACCTTTTTCCTGAACAACCGGAAAGCAATCGGTATTTCCCTTTCGATGGAATCGGGAGAGAACATAGTGGAAGTAGGAAAGAGAGCAGATAAACGCCTCGCCGAGCTTCAGAAAAATATTCCACTTGGTTACAGCTTCGAAAAAGTCTTCTTCCAGCCCGACCTGGTGAAAAAGTCGATCGACGGCTTTATGTTCAATCTTTTTGCTTCCGTCGCCATTGTTATCCTGGTGCTTATGATCGCGATGGGACTTCGCAGCGGAATCATCATAGGATCGGGGCTGGTGCTGACGATTATGGCTACGTTTCCCATATTGCTGGCTGCCGGTGGTACGCTTCAGCGCATTTCGCTGGGAGCCTTTATCGTTGCCATGGGGATGCTTGTCGACAACGCCATTGTAGTTCTTGACGGCATTCTTGTTAACATGAAGAAAGGAATTCCCCGGCACAAGGCGCTTATCGATCCGGCAAAAAAAACGGCCTGGCCGCTTTTCGGTGCCACATTTATCGCCATAGCGGCGTTCCTCCCTGTTTATCTTTCGCAGGATGCAGCCGGCACCTATGCCCGCGATCTTTTTGTAGTGCTTTGTATATCATTACTTATAAGCTGGTTGCTTGCGATGACGCAGGTGCCGCTTTTTGCCGGTAAACTTTTAAAGTTTCGGGCTGTAACCGATGAAAAAGATCTTTTCAGCGGAAAATTTTATGATATGCTGCGAAAGATGCTCAACACTCTGCTTCATTACAAAACGGCAACACTCACTGCATCGGCCATCCTGCTGGCAGCTGCTGCCCTCAACTTCGGCAACATTAAGAAATCGTTTTTCCCCGACTTCAACTACAATCAGGCATACATAGAATACCGTCTTCCGGCCGGAGCAAGTCCGCAAAGGGTTAACGACGACCTTCACAGCATTACCGAATACCTTAATTCGCTTGATGAAGTAAAAATGGTAGCATCGAGTCATGGCCAGACTCCATCCCGTTACTGCCTTGTTCGTCCGATGGGGGAAGCCGGTGACAATTACGGAGAGCTGATCGTGAACTTCAAAGATTATGAAACCATGATTCGGATGAAGCCACAAATAGCAGAATATCTGCACGACAATTTTCCCGATGCGCGCACGCGGATCCGGAAGTACAATCTCTCGATCAAGGCCTCACATACCGTTGAAGTCGAATTTTCAGGTCCCGACCCTGCGGTATTGCGTAATTTGAGCGATCAGGCAAAAGAAATTTTCAGACAAAATCCATACGTTGACCAGTATACTCTGGAAGACGACTGGGAACCAGCCGGTGAGGTGCTCACGGCCCGGTATGCGCGGCAGGCAGCAAGCAGAACCGGCACGACCCGCCAGGATGTGAGCAACGCCCTTCTGGCAGCAACCGACGGACTGCCCATAGGGTCATACTACGAAAACCAGACCCGGGTGAACATTGTGATGAAACTCAGGAATCCCGACGGGTCGCGCATCGAACAACCAGGCGATATTCCCGTCTGGAATATGATTCCTGATATATCAGGCCTTAACGAACAAACCATTCGCGAATTGATGACTGGAATAAAATCGGCAGAGGATCTCACCCGCGAACTCATCCGTCCTGTTCCGCTGAGTGCCGTTACCAGCGGACTCGACCTTACCTGGCAGGAACCGGTGGTCAGGCGCATCAATGGCCGAAGGGCTATTCAGGTACAATGCGAGCCCGGTGACGATTACAGTCCGGCACTAGTGCTAAATACCAGCCGAAAGGCCATGGAAAACATCCTGCTTCCCGACGGCTACACGCTCACCTGGGTGGGCGAGCATGAACTCCAGGGCGATGCACTCCGGAACATTTTCAGATTTCTTCCGATTTCCATCACCCTCATAATACTAACACTTATCCTGCTTTTCAACGATTTCAGGAAACCGCTTATCGTTCTGCTGTGTATCCCGATGGCCTTTACGGGAATTGTTCCCGGCATGATTCTGGCCGGACAGCCGTTTACCTTTATGGCCATCATCGGATCGTTCGGACTGATGGGAATGATAGTAAAAAACGCCATTGTTCTTCTCGATGAAGCAGAGCAACGCATTGCTTCGGGTGCTGAAAAACATATGGCACTTGTGAACGCCACCATCTCGCGGACACGTCCCGTACTGCTTGCTTCTCTGACAACCATTCTGGGCATGCTGCCTTTACTGTCCGATCCCATGTATGCGAGTATGGCCGTAGCCATCATCAGCGGATTGCTTATCGGCACCCTGATTACACTGCTGTTTGTTCCCATACTTTATGCCGCCTTTTACAGGGTAAGACCCGGGACCGTTAAACCGTAAATGAACCTTACTATGAATACGATACGTATTTTCGCACTGCTTCTTTCAACGATAACCGTTACCACAGTAAGCGGCCAGGAAATAATGAGCCTGATGCAATGCCGGCAGCGGGCAATCGCGACGAACGATAACCTGAAGATTGCCGGGCTTCAGCTTGAGCAAGCGCGCGAACAGAAGTCGGCTGCCCGCACCCTGAGGCTGCCCTCGCTCGCTGCCGGCGGGACTGCAATTTACCAGGACAAGGACTTCGAAATGGAGCTCACCCTTCCTACGGTAAAGCCAAATCCTGTGACCGGGGAGCTGGAACCGAATATTATGATTCATCCTGTTACCGGTGAGCCTGTGATCGGCCCGGACGGCAATCCTGTTTTCAACATGTATGCCTGGCTGCCCCTGAACGTGAATCTGAGTGGCGCTTATCAGGTCGGGCTTTCGCTGCAGCAGCCCTTATATACCGGCGGAAAAATCGATGCCGGCAACCGGATGGCTGAGGTTGGCGTTGAGATGGCCTCCCGGAATATAGAGCTGCATAAAAATAATACCCTGCTGGAAGCCGACAACGCTTACTGGACGTTTGTATCGCTGAGCGAGAAGGTAAAGCTGGCCGCACAGGCTGTTGCAATGCTGGAAGAGCTCGTTGCAAAGGTGCAGAATACACATGAGGCAGGATTTGCACAACGCAACGACCTGATGAAAGCCACGGTTGAGCTGAACAAAGCCCGGCTTAATCTTCAGCGTGCACATAACGGCTATGAACTCAGCCGTATGGATTTATGCCGCATTACCGGATTATCACCCGAAACGCAGATCGTAGCAAGCGATACGGTAATAGAAACCGCTGCTCCTGTAATGAGCGGACCGGCACGAGCTAATGCAATCAACCGGCCTGAATACAAGCTGCTTGAGAAAAACATCGCACTTCAGGATCAGAACATCCGGATGGCACGCGCCGATTTTTTACCGGTCGCCGGTGTGCAGGCATCCTATAACCACATCGGAGGTATTGAATTCAGCGGAACCGAATTCGACAATACCAGCCTGAATGTGATGGCTTCGGTTAAAATTCCTTTGTTTCACTGGGGTGAGGGCATGCGAAAGATACGATCGGCACAAATTGAAAAACAGATCAAAGAAGCTGAGCTCTCCAGGATAAACCAGCTGCTTCAGCTCGAAGCCGAACAGGCCGGGATGAGTCTGCTGCTGGCATGGGAGCGCATACGCATGAACGAAAACGCCCTGGAACAGGCAAGCGAAAACCTCAGACTAAGCCGCGACAATTACGAAGTCGGTACGGAAACCATGAGCGAATTTTTAATAGCTCAAACACAATGGCAGCAAGCATACAGTGAGCTTATTGATGCGAAAGCCGAATTCCGGAAAATGGAAACGGCCTGGAAGAAAGTCAACGGTACCCTGAGCGAATAACCTTATCCGGGCACAGGAAGATATTATGGATTGCAGAAGCGGAGGAAGAGGACGAATGGCTATAGTACCGGAAGTTCTGGTTAAAAAAGGCGTACTTTTGAGAAAGCTATGAATAAACGCGAAACGCAAAGTAAAAATCTGCGCATCATCAGCCGGCTTTCCGACTACACTCCGAAAAGTGTACTGGTCAGAATTGCCCTTGTAAGTGGTGTGGGATGGCTGTTTTTATTTATGGCAACCTGGTTTGCCGGAGATGGAAATGCAGATGTTTCCACATTGGAATATGTACGCACTATACTGGTTTTTAATATTATAAGCGAAGGAAACGTACTTTTTGACCACATTGCCGAGCGCTACCTGCCTATACCTGAAAAAATTAGCCTGCGGATCATTCTGCATGCAATTCTGAGTTTATTGCTGGGCGGCCTGATTCTTGTTCTGCTGATGCTTACAGGAAGCGATATTCTGTTTTTCTCGAATCCCATCCTGCAGCTGATGACGCTGTTCGGCCTAATTTTTACTTTTATACTGATACTTGTGTCGATAACCCTAAGAATCATCGACAAATGGATTACATCAATATGGCAGCTGGAGGAGATAAAAGCCCTGAAACTGGCAAGCGATTACCAATCCCTGCAGGCCCAGTTAAATCCCCATTTCCTTTTCAACAATCTCAGCGTTCTGAAATCGATGATAACCTATGATCCGGAGGCTGCGGTTCAGTTTACGCAGAATTTTACGGATGTATACAGATATGTTCTTCAAAGCAAGGATAAAGCAACGGTAAAACTTACAGAGGAGCTTGAATTTCTGGAAGCATATACAGCTCTTCACAAGGAGCGCATGGGCAGTGCCCTTATTGTTGAAAACGATATCAGAGAAGCGGAATTAATGCGGGAGCTGCCCCCCCTGGCTCTTCAGCAACTTGTGGAAAACGCCCTGAAACATAACGTTGCACTGAAGGATTCTCCTCTGCACATTGTTATCAGAAGCAATGCAGACTCGATAACCATTACCAACAATGTTAACCCCAAGGAAGCGTCCCATTCCGAAAAAACGGGACTCACAAACCTTAAACAGCGATATGCCCTGCTTACCAGCCGGCCGGTTGAGGTTATGCCGGGCAGCTCATCGTTTGAAGTACATATTCCTTTGTTATGAACAGGAAAGTGAACATACTCCTGATTGAAGACGAAGATTACAATCTAAGGCTTCTGGAAGGGATGATCCGGAAATTACGGCCTATGTGGCATGTTGCCGGGACTTTGGAGAGTGTAAAACGAAGCGTTGAATGGCTTCTGCAAAATCCTCAGCCCGATCTGATTTTTATGGACATACAACTTGCCGACGGACTTTGCTTTAAAATATTTGAAGAAACAGAGGTGCGGAGCATGGTCATCTTTACTACGGCTTACGATAACTACGCCATCAGGGCCTTTAAAGTCAACAGCATCGATTATCTTCTGAAGCCTTTCCGGGAAAAAGAACTGGAACAGGCCATCATCAAATATGAAAATATCTCCGGACTTTCAGTGCCTTCCGGGGGAGTGACGGATTATTCCGAAATTCTGGATGCCATCCGGACTGGTGAAAAGAAATTCCGCAGCCGCTTCCTCATTTCCAAGGGAGATGCCTACATCCGGCTCGATGTGGATGAAATCGCTTATTTCCACAACGAAAACAGGATTACAACAGCCGTTACCTTCGGCAATAGCATGCACATCGTCGACTTCCCCCTTGATGCTCTGGAAGAGCAGCTGAATCCCGAAGTATTTTACCGCGCCAACCGGCAACTTATCGTGCATGTAAAAGCGGTGGAACGCATTGAAAACCATTTTGGAGGCAAGCTGAAGCTGCGCCTCAAGCCTCCTTTCAGCGGCGATCTGATGGTAAGCCGGCTTAAGTCGGTCAGCTTCCGTCAATGGATGGGTCAATAGCTCCTGACGAGTTTCTGCTATCCGGTAAAATAATTACGCATTTAACAAAAGAGCCCCGTTTGTTAAACAGGGCTCTTTTGCGGAATCTATTTTCCGGGATTCTTATTTTATTTCCACTTCTATCCAGCCCGAGCGGTCGGGAGGTGCCGGTGATTTAACTTTCTTCACCGGATTCTCTTCCAGCTCTTTAAGCAGCACTTCCACTGCCTTTTCTATACCCGGGTCAATGCCTTTGGCCAGCTGGTCGGGGCGGTCTACCACTTCGATGTCGGGGTATACCCCGATGCCTTCGATGATCCAGTTTTCGTTTTCATCGAAAATACCGAAGCGTGGTACCGAGATGTATCCGCCATCCACCAGGCGTGCATTGCCCGATATCCCTACAAGGCCACCCCAGGTTCGCGTACCGATAAGTTTACCGAGACCAAGTTTTTTAAAGAAGTAAGGAAACGCATCGCCTCCGGAGGAGCTGTACCCGTTGATCAGCATCACCTTGGGCCCGTCGTGTGCAACTCCCGGAGCTTTGCTGGGCTCCATGCCGTTGCGGTGCCAGTAAGTAAGCGTGCGGCGGTCGAGCAGATCGGCCATGCGGTCGGGAATAAAACCTCCCCCGTTGTAACGGTCGTCGATGATCAGAGCCTCTTTGTTATGATAGGTATACATACCGCGGTAGAGCTCACGGTTTCCATCCTGGGCCGTATTGGGCACATAGATGTATCCGATGCGTCCTCCCGAAAGCTTGTCAACCAAAGCCCTGCGCTCTTCCACCCAGTTGAAATGCTTCAGTTCCACTTCACTTTCGATGGGTTTGATGACAGATGTAACGGCGCCGGAAACATCCGCATTCTTATTAACGGCAATTTCAACGGGCATACCGGCAAGATTTTCAAGGAAAAGATACGGGTTGTCTTTTGTGGTGATTTCGCGACCGTTGATGCTGATCAGGTAATCGCCTTCCTTAACGTTAACCCCCTGTTCGGTAAGCGGTGAACGGCGGGCTTCATTCCAGTTTTCCCCTTTATAAATCTTTTCGATGCGGTAGCGTCCTGCTGCAGCATCGGCCACAAGTTCGGCACCCAGCAGACCGGTATTCACCCGTTTCACCCGCTTAATGTCGCCCCAGTCAACATAGGCATGTCCAGCATTCGACTCAGAAACTATTTCATTAAGAATGTAATCAAGGTCGAAGCGGCTTCCCACGTAAGGCAGCAGCTCGCCGTAACGTTTTTTCAGTCCGGGCCAGTCAACGCCGTGCAGGTTATTCACGTAGAAATAATCTCTGAAAATGCGCCAGCCGTCGGTATAAATCTGGTTCCACTCCATTCGCGGATCGATTTTCATCTCCATACGGTCAAGGTTCAGCTTGCCGGTAGCCGGTTTTTGCCCCGGAGCCACCTTTGCTATGCCGTAGTCGCCGCCCGAACGGTAGAGGAAAGATTTTCCATCGGCTGAAGGGATGGCCATAAATACCCGGTCCATAATCTCCTCGGTCTTTTCATCGGCAGCATTGTAACGCATTAGTTTACCATCGCTCACGTAAAGCAGTCCGCCATCGGCGGGACCGATGATGCGGTAATTGCCGGAAGGCACCGGCAATGCTTCAACGCGGTTGTTGATGCCTTGAAAATCAATGGTAACATTCAGCTTATCCTCTTTCTTTTCCGGCTCATCCTTTGCTTTGCCCTTCGATTTTCCGTTGCCTGCTTCTGCAGCCGGTTTCTCCTCGTTTACGGGTTCCACATCGTTCTTCGTCTTAAAGAGCTTTGATCCGTCGTTTTTAAGAGCAACCGCATAAATTTTCGATGCTTTGTTGTAGAGGTAATCAAACTCATAGCTCGAAAATTCCAGATTGAAATCTCTGTTTGAAACAAAGAAAATAAACTTTCCGCATTTACTGAATACCGGCGAAAAATCGTCAAAGCGGTCGTCGGTGAGCTGAGTGGCTTTGGCTGAGGGAATATTGTAAACCCAGACGGCGGAGAACCCGTTTGCACCCTCTTTATTGTAAGTGATCCACTCCGAATCCGGTGAAAATGCATAGGTCCGGATTTCGCTTTCAACGGCCTTGTCAACCACGGTCTGACGGCCGGTTTCCACATCCACCAGCAGAAGCTGCATGGTACGGTCGCTGTAAACCAAGTATTTGCTGTCGGGTGACCATTCCGCATCGTATTTCCATGCAGTGGAATTGCTGGTCAGCTGACGGGGTTTGGCACCTTTTTTATTTTCGAGAAGGTAGATTTCGTATTCGCCTGTGGCATCGGAGTAGTAAGAAATATATTTCCCATTGGGTGACCAGGAGGGATTGATTTCGCGGGCATTTTGCGTTTGTGTCAGATTTTCAATAACTCCGTTTTCAGCCGGAACCGAGAAAATGTCTCCCCTTGCATCGAAGAGGGCGCGTTTTCCGGTGGGCGATATATTCAGGCTGTGAATGTCGTCTTTAACATTCTTAAAATAGGCTACCAGGTTGGGATTATCGAAATTCAGGCTAACGGTAATTTTCTCATTACGGCCGCTGGCAATGTCGAGTTTGTAAAGATATCCGCCGTTTTCGTAAACTATCTGTCCGTTTTCACCGGAGGGCCACATCACGTCAAAATCTTTGTGGAAGGTAAGCTGTGTGGTTTGTCTGGTGGTTGTGTTATAACGGTAGAGATTCAGCCTCAGGTCGCGGTCGGATGCAAAGATAATATCGCTGCCCCACCATGTTGGCCACTGATCGGATCCGGCAAAGTTTGTAATCTGTTCGGCGGTATTGCTTTCGAGGTCGTAGGTCCACAGTTCGGTGGCCCGACCGCCTTTATACCGTTTCCAGGTCCGGAATTCACGGTCGACGGGAGTGAAGGCAAGTTTTTTTGCATCGGGTGAAAACACGGCAAACCCGCCGTTTACGATAGGCAGGGGACGTTCAAAACCCCCGTCGATATGCACGAGAAAATATTTTCCGTTGCGTTCACCAAAGGTGGTACGGTTGGCCCGGATAAGAATCTCCCTGCTGTCAGGAGTCCAGTCGAGAACCACATGGTCGTAACCTCCGCGGGGTGGCATCACGCCAACTTCGTTGTACCAGGTAAGCTGACGCGCCGTTCCTCCTTCGGAAGGCATCACCCATATCTGACGGCTGCCGGAATATTCGGCCGAGAAGGCGATCCATTTCCCGTCGGGCGAAATCTTCGGAAAAAGCTCCAGCCCTTCATGGGAAGTCAGACGTCTGGCTTCTCCCCCACTGGCAGAAACCGTCCAGATATCGCCTGCATATACAAAGGCGACCAGGTTTTTATTGATATCGGGAAAGCGCAGCAAACGGACATCGTCTATAGCTTTAACCCCTGCCGACAAACTGATTGCCAGCACCATAAATAATATTTTTCTGATCATGACTGATTAGATTTGAAGAATAGAAAACAGGGGTACTAAGGTAAAGGTTTTTTTTTACGGGAAGGACTACCGGGCGGGTTATTCACCGCATGTGCACTGGCATACAAATCCTGAAAGCATAATTATCGGGTAAAAAAGCAAGGTCAGGTTCATCGCCCGAACACCTAAAACAAAAATACTCTAAGATGTTGTAATACAATTTATTAGAAGAAATATTCCATATCTCTCAAAGCTCCGGAGAATCAGCGGAAACGCAATTCCCCGGAAAACAGAAAATTCCTCTATCTGCATTGCCATAAAAATTATGTATTTGTCGGAGAAAAGAAGCACTTCAGACAGCAGCAAGCTTCGGCTATTCTATTGCAGCAGGTAAATCAGCAGAGGTACGGGAAGCTTTCCTTCAATGTTATAAACAATGGTTCCATAATTGCTTGAGCCCTTTCGGACTATGGTGCCGTCGAAATTGTAGAGAATAGTACCATAGTCGCTGTTTCCCTGGCGGATGTACCCATTGTCCCAGTTGTACATCACTTTTCCGTAAACGCTTCTGCCCTGCCGGAGATTGCGGCCATCCCAGTTATAAAGAATTTCTCCATAGTCACTCGAACCCTGGCGGATTACATTTCCATCGTAATTGACCATTACTTTTCCGTAAGGACTTTTCCCTTTCCGAAGGTAACGGCCGTCCCAGCTGCACAGCACTTCTCCGTAAACACTTGAGCCTTTTCTTACAAACGTTTGCGCATGCGCTTCTGCCGCCATAAGGCTGACAAAAAGCAGAATCAGGATCTTTTTCATAGACCAGGCTTATATCTTTTTATTTAATGCTGCACAAGTAGGATAGAATGTCAGATACGGAGCATGCTCCGGAATCCCCGGGAAGCATAATAGGATTCAGCGCCGTTATGATAAACAAAAACCTTACCATAACGGAAATCGGCAAACAGAGCTCCGCCAAGTTTCCGGATTCCGTCGGGTGTTTGTATCCAGCTCGAGGTGGTGGTATCAAACTCGCCGAACTGTTGTAAAATGCGGTATTGCTCTTCGTCCAGGATTTCAACCCCCATTGCGGCAGCCATATCCAGGGCACTGTCTGCAGGCTTATGCTGTTTTCGTGATTCCAGGGCCTGACGATCGTAGCAGATGCTGCGGCGCCCGCTCGGACTTTGTTTTGAACAATCGTAAAATGTCAGGTCTCCGTTTTCAGGCATCAAACTTACCACGTCCGGTTCACCTCCCGTCTCTTCCATCCTTTTCAGAGACATAATCTTCCAGGGATTTTCCCGGAGCCTGGTTTCCACTGCATCCCATTCCATGCCCGGATGCCTGTGCATATTACTCCGGAATCGTTCGCCAAGGAGTTTTAAGAATTCTTCCGTTTCCGGGCCTGACAGCATATTTTCCTTTTTCATTTCTTATCGCGTTGAGGATTGGCATACTATAATTAACCGAAGCCCGATACCAATTGCCCGGTATATTAAAAAGTCTCCGGATATCAGAATTATAACAATCAGCCGCCTGCAGAGTTTAATAGATCGATTCACGCGACGGCTGTGTGGGGGGAGGGACTGAAAGTTAATAACGCTGACAAAATCCTCGCTGCCCGGTTACAGCCAGGTATGAAGAAAAATTGCATCCTGTTTTCAGAACCTGTAACCAATACCCAGCCCCATATTTATCGTTCCCATTGGCTGACTGAATGTTGCGTAATTGCGCATCCCCAGACTTGAGGTTGTCTCAACATCCTTAAATTTGGGTTTTGCGTACAGATAATCGAGGTTAAGCAGAATGCAAAGTTTCTCTCCGGCATCGTACTTCAGTCCTGCTCCGGCCAGAAAAGCAACCGAAGAGCCGGTAGCACTCTGTTCTTTAATCCAAAACATCTCTCCATCCGATAAAATATCGATATTGAATTCAGGGGAGGTAGCTGACATCAGGCCAACCATCAGGCGGGCATCTGCACTGGTTTTTGACGACAAGGGCCATGATGCGTACCCACCGGCGAGGTAACTCCCGGCTGACCAGGCACCGCTTTCAACCCTACCATTGGTGCCAAATGGGAACATGACCGATAACTGGTCTGCAATTGCCTGCGCATCGGTAATCAGAGCCTGTCCTCTTATTAAGCCGGCTATACCGTAAGTATCGCCGAATTTGTATGCAAAGCTGAGATCAAACAAAAATCCTGTTTTGGCCAGTCCAGCCGAAGAATTATCAGGGTCAGTACTTGCAAAATCGCCAGTCGGAATGCCGGCTCCCATAGCAACGGCAAAATAACCCTTATCCTGCGAAAAAGTCTGCCAGGCCGTTAACAGCAGAATGGAAATCAAAAAAAGAAATCGTTTCATGATTCAAAAGTTAAAAAGATTAACCAAACCTTTGATGAGTTATGGTTAGCCTGTTTCAACCCGGATTGGAGCCGTATAACGAACAGAGGAGTTTGACAGAGAAAGAAGAAAGGAAGAATGCCGCATAAGGAATTTCAGACCGGAAGTGAAACAAACTTACCGTTTCATGCAAAACTCTGTTCCGTGTCAGGTTGCGGAGTGATTTTGCACATTGACCCGGATCAAATCGCAGCGGAGTATCGTCAGATGCAGAGTTTACCCGAACAAAGCCTAACAGAGGCCGCGGTTTGATTGCGATGGCAGGACGAAGTTGGTCACGCTTTTCCGCATAGATGCACACACAGAGAGAGCTTTTTTCAGTGATTAATACGGAATGCACAGCGGATCGGCATACTGTTCATTCTGTCTCTCAGAAGTACTAATTTACAAAAAAATATGAAATAATCAAAACTATGGAGAAAAATTTTGCTGCGGGGAGGGGGTGAAAGAATATTCACATTTGCTGCAACCGGAAAGACTGATCATAGGTGCAGCAAATAATAAACTCCATTTGGAAATGCTTTTTGTAAACATATTCAAATTAATATTATGTAAATGTTATTCTATTTAGTATTTTTCTTACACTATAGGCTCTTTATACAGAATATTACTACAATTGTTTTAGTGTAAATCGATGATATTCATAATAGAGTTCCAGCAAATAATTTTAGGATTAATCAAATCGGAAAGCCGGATTCATTTCAGGTAAATAAGGAAGAACAATTTTTAGACTTTCAAATATTTCTGTATGTAATCTACTATTTCATTCATAGCTTCCGCTGCTTCTTTAAACATGGGATCAAGAAGAGGGTAACAGTGAACCATATCTTCGCCCTGTCTGAATACGACATCGCAGCCAGCATCCTTAGCTTTCCGGGCAAACTGTTCTCCGTCGCAGTACAGCTCATCGGCATCCCCTGCAGTTATCAGCATGGGCGGCAAGCCCGACAAATCACCAAACAGTGGTGAGATCAGGGGATCGGAAGGATCGCTGCCGGCCGAATAGTAATGACTGAAAACGGACCATGAGTCCATAGGAGCCAGCGACACCTTATTTTTAGTCTTATACGATTCGCCCGAGCAGGTCAGATCGGTCCACGGTGAAATGGCTACCGCAGCAACCGGCAGGGGAAGGTTTTTCCTTTTCAGCGCAAGGAGTGTCGCCAGGCAAAGGCCTCCTCCGGCCGACTCACCAGCTATAAGTATGTCTTCGGGTTTATACCCGGATGAAAGCAACCATCGGTAAACGCTTACGGAATCGTCGAGAGCAGCAGGGAAAGGATGCTCCGGAGCGAGCCTGTAATCGAACAGCAGGCACGCAACACCTGTTTTAACAGCCAGTTTTGCCACTATTCCGCGGTGGTCGCTGCACGAACCGGAAACATAACCGCCACCGTGAACGTACATAAGAACCTTTTCCGGACCGGAACCCGAAGGTACCAGCATTTCTGCATTAATACCATCAATCGCATGCTTCTGAACGCTGACGTTCGCCGGCAACTTGCCAAATCGTGCAGCACCTTTCTCGCATTGCTCCCTGAATGCAGGGATAGACGTATTGAAATCGAACACCGGTTTTCGCAGTTTACCTTCAAATAAATGCCTGTTTCGCAACATTAAATTTACCATTCTGCTTTTAAACCCTGCCATACTGTTCTAATTTAAAAGGTTTTTAACACGGAAACCGGAAAAGGGC
>DJVU01000055.1 GCA_002441345.1 Bacteroidales bacterium UBA6248 | reverse complement strand
CCTTGTTGATGTGGTATACAGATAAGCCAGAAAAATCAGCAAAAAGGCTGATAGCATCTTTCTTTAATTCTTTTAAATAAATTTCCTTACTAAAACTGAAAGGAATGTCAATGACAGTTTTGCTGTCAAGTTCTATAAAACACTCACCTGTGTCAAAGCCTCCAACCTCAATTTTCGACAATAAATAAATGTTTGTAACTCTCTTGCCTATAATTTCCTCTATCAGCATTTATTGTTCTGTTTGGTCAGTGTCAGGAATATTTTTTTCAAGGTTGCGACTAACAATGGAATCCAAAGATTCCCGGATACCGGAACATCCGCGAAAGCGGAAAAAAATTAGCCTGAATTAATCCGGTACATCCGCGTTGTTATGCTTCAACGGCATGGTATAGCGAATGCCAAACAGCAGAAAGCCATCGGTTTGACGTGCTTCCACCACATACGGTGCGCCGGCCGGCGACACACGGTCGATGGAGTAGCTGGGTGTGAGTCCCATGCCGTTGCGCAGCGAAATGCTGAGCATAAACTCCTCGTTGAAGTTGTAACCGGCACCCAAACCTGCATACCAGCCGGCATGCAGGTTTCGCAGGGTTTTTTCGAAGGAGGGCTCAACCCCCTGCTGCCGTAGTAACACGCTTCCGTACAGCCCTGCCCCGGGCATCAGCTGAAACTTACGCCCCATCACGATCTCTACCCCCAAAGGAAGACGAAGCAGCTGCATCTCAAGCGGATCCCTTTGCAGACTCTGATAGGCGATGCCGCCCGTAAACCGCACCAGGGCTCGCTCGGGACGGTAAAATGCAGAAACTCCCAGCGAAAAAAATCCGGGCAGGACATCGTCGTTCGGATTAACCATGTGCGTGGTTGCATGGGCAATCTCCGAACGCCCGAAGCCCTGCTCAAGGATAAATCCCCATTGCTGAGCCAGAACAGGACTGATAAGTCCTGCCAGCACAATCACCAGAAGTATGCGCTTTGACTGTATCACCATTGCGTTTTGGCTTGCAATAACAACCTGATCGTAAGAATAATGAAACTTCCGTTTACGAATACAATATTACAAAATAACAAGGAATGCGGTACCGAATCAGAGGCATCTGCTTTTACTTTTCTCCATCGGACATTCTTATTGTCCGGACAGAAATGCAGGCATTGTATTCGACCAGATCTGCTGCGCAAATCGGAAATTCTTTTTCACAATATTTAAAATGTATGCAGTTTAGTTTATAGAAAATTATTATGTTTGACGGGCTCGAAGGCACTGCCATCCTGCAATCAGCGATACCGGAAGCCGGGGCTTATCGCACCCTGCTGCCGTCGGGATGCGTGGCAAGCGGCAGATCGGGCTCCAGACCATTGAACAGAAACGAATGAAAATCATTGCTTTACTTACAAGCCTTTTGCTTTGCACCGGCCTTTACGGTCAGGTGCAGGGCAAGCGTGCCCTTTTTCTGGGAAACAGCTATACGGCCGCCAACAACCTTCCGCAGATGGTGGCCGATGTTGCGGCATCCGCCGGTGACACCCTGTGGTTCGACAGCAATACACCCGGAGGGTATACCCTGCAGGGCCATTCAACCAATACAATCTCGCTCGGAAAAATAACTGCCGGCGGATGGGATTACGTGGTGCTTCAGGAACAAAGCCAGCTACCCTCATTTCCACTGCCTCAGGTGCAGCAGATGGTATTTCCCTATGCCAGGGTGCTCGACAGCATCATCAATGCCGGCAACAACTGCGCGGAAACGGTATTTTACATGACCTGGGGAAGAAAAAACGGGGATGCTGAGAATTGTCCGGTCTGGCCGCCCGTGTGTACCTACGCGGGTATGGACAGCCTGCTGAACCTGCGGTACCGGTTGATGGCTGCCGACAACCGGGCCATACTGTCGCCGGTGGGCGCCGTTTGGCGGTATCTGCGGCAGAACTATCCCCAGCTGGAGCTTTACTCCCCCGATGGCAGTCATCCCTCTGCAGCCGGAACCTATGCCGCGGCCTGCAGCTTTTACACCGCATTTTTCCGGAATGATCCTTCGGACATAACCTTTAACCCGGGGATTCCGGCCGCGGAAGCCTACGTTATACGTGCCGCAGCACGGGCGGTTGTGTACGACAGCCTGGCAACCTGGCACATAGGTACTATGGATCCCTCGGCCGATTTCAGCTGCACACAAACGGGCAACGGAGAAGTGGCGTTTACCAACCTCTCCGGATTTGCCGATACCTATTACTGGGAGTTCGGCGACGGCTTCACTTCCGTGGATGAAAATCCGGTGCATACCTACCCGGAATCCGGCGTTTACGACGTAATGCTTTCCGCCCGATCCTGCGGACTGTCCGACACGGCAGTAAAAACGCTGAGCGTGGTAATCCTGAATGCACAGCAGGAGGCCGCAGAACGGGAGACCCTGCGCATACAACCCAATCCCGCCACCACCGAAATCCGTATCCTCAGCACTAAACCCCTCCACGGAAGCCGGTACACCATACTGGATGCGTACGGCCGCATTCACCAGAAAGGCATTCTTTCAACAGATAACCCTCTGATTTCCATCCACAACCTTAAACCGGGCTACTATTTCCTGAAGCTGAACGAGAAGGGCTGGACAGGGTTTGTAAAGATGGAGGGATATTGACAAGGGGACTCTGTGTTTACCCGGCCTGGTATCCGTGAACCGGATTTCCGTCAACCGACTTAGGCAATGCCGCAAATGCCCCAATAAAATTCCGCTTCATTCCATGCTATCGGAAACTATGGCAACCTAGAGTACTGCCGGGCAAAAAATGGCTTGACAAAAACCCTGAATATCCGTAAGTTAGATACATTCTATGCGGAGGCTCAGGCGTTACCTCCGGCGTCTGATTCACTTCCCGGATTTCAGTATTAAAGACTTAATGCATTACGGATCTGTCGGTCGGACAGCAACCTGTATGATAACAGAAGCTTCGTTCGCCCAACCGCTTGCGCAGCCGTATCGGAAACCGGATGCTTTTTACCTGTTCAAGTGATATTTTGTCAGTACGGACAATTCAAAAATCATCAAACCATGAAAAACAGAACAAGCGTTTACTGGGCACTGCACCACACCTGGGCAATAGTTGTAAGCTACATCGCTGGTATGATTGCGTTGCTGCTGATACACGGGGCATTGGGTTACAGCATGAGCGACGACGGATCCTGGTTGTCGAACGCGCTGATGCATGTGGCAAACGGTGCACTATTGGGATTGGGTACCGGACTGCTTCAAAGGAAGTTGCTGAAAAAATACGTTGTGGTAACGCGTTGCTGGATTCTGGCATTGGTCGCAGGATTCGTAATTGCCGAAACCATTGCCGGAATCGTGCTCTGGAGGCTCGGAATTTACAGGGGTTTGATAAACCTGTTTAACGCGGACAACCATTTTCCCGAAGCCGCAATTTTTGCATTTGCCGGCTTAATTGCAGGCCTGCTTCAATTCAGAATGCTGAAACCCGTTCTGCGAAACGCTTATCTCTGGATCCTCGCAAGCGCCCTGGGCTGGGCTTTGTTCATTCTTTCATCCTATATCGCATACCTCGCCTTTCCCCTGGGCGCCCTGCTCTACGGCACGGTAACCGGCGTGGTATTCCATATGGTTCTGTCCGTAAAGCTGGAGGGAGCAAATTGAACAGTGCGATTTGCTTTAACCAAAACCGCCATCCGATCGTTCAGAGAAAGCTTTTTCGGATTATTTTACCAACCAGAAATCGGATATGTTTTCAAAAAAATCAGATTCAACTCCTTTTTGCGATAAAACAGGCCTCTGAAAATCATAATTTTATAAAGACAATACACCTGTTTTACTGAACACAATAAATACAGCAAATGTCAAACGAAACGCATGGAAAAGAATCATGTATTTCACAACATGTACCGGAAATCGCATCCTTGCACAAATGGCAGGAGGGCGTATCCATCGGCACACCTAATAGAACGGCGGATGGTGAAATAGAAAACCTAACCTCAATAAATCTGTCCGAACAAATGAACCAACAGACATCCCATATATATCCGAATCAGGAAATACACAGATAATTATCCTCACGTTGAGAAATATAAACAGGTAAACTTATCATCCTCTTACTATCCTATTTTGCATTTAATTCCCGTTTAAATCATACCTGTATTGACCAAAACCACAAGCATTACAAAGAAAAGTATTGACAAACCATTAAAATACCTTTAAATTAGCATCGGCCATACATTAGGTTGATTCCCGTACTGCTGCCTTCTCTCTGCCATTCACAGACATACTCCCGATGCGTTAATGTAACCGAAGCCATTCTACGTATAATCTAAAATCGCATAGCATACTTATTAATTGTCCTGTTTTTTAAGAATCTGCAGAAGGCTGTTACAGCTGCAGCAATAAGGCACAGATACACGGTTCGCGCGTGCTTCAGAAAGCCCGGCAGCTGCAAAACATATCAATACAGTATCCAATAATTTTTAACCTGTTTAATTTGAGAAAACAACGGTGGAGAATGCATGTACCCGGGAGCATTAAATGAAAAAGTATGTTTCAGAAATCCGGAAATAACCTTTTAAAGCACTCATTATGAAAAAAGCCATTCTACTAATTTTTATTCTTACTGGACCCGCTGTCCTGTTTGCCCAAAATTTAACAATGAGTCAGTTACTGGAAATCAAAAAAAAAGACATTGGAAATGCGGAAGACTATTTAGTATCAAAAGGTTGGGAATTCCTGGAAGCGAAAGAACCAACCTGGGATAAATTTGGCTCAGTTGCATTTACGTATGAGAAAGATAATATGTCGAGCAGAGCGGTTTCATTTCTCATTTATCTGTTTAGCGATGTATCTTCACAAACAAGAGTACTTATTCAGGTACACAAAAAAGAAAAATACACCGAATATGTAAATGCCATAAAAAGCTACGGCTGCGAAATGGTTTCTTCAAAAGTTGAAAATAATGAAATTGTAAAAGTTTACCGGGGCGCAACAACCACTTTTATAATCCGCTCGGGAACGTCAGAAAATTATTTCAACGAACAAAGCGCTGTCTGGACTTTTTCGATACTCTCAAACGACGATTACGACCTAAACTATGGGATTGATTACTGAAACCTTACAGGCGACTTTTTGGAAAAAAGAAATTCGATGTCCGGCAATTGCCGCCAGTTTACCCTGACTTTCAGACGATAAAATCTCTGTCGGACCAATCGCATTTCAAATCACAACTCCTAAATAAACAGCATCATTTATAAACACAGACACCCACAAAAACAGAACATATGGAATTGGAAATTTGGCACATCTGGATAATTGCAGCGATCGTTCTTTTTATTGCTGAAATTTTTACGCCTGCATTTCTGGCGGCTTGTTTGGCCATTGGCTGCATTTTCGCCGGGATTACATCGGCGATGGACTTTAATATTAAGGTACAACTGCTGGCTTTTTCCGCCGGCACGCTTCTGAGCTTTTTCGGAGTCAGACCCTTCATTCTCAGATACGGCCACAGAAAAAGCGGGGATCTGAAAACCAATGTGCACGCGCTTGTCGGTAAAACCGGCAAGGTAACGGTTACCATCGACAACTCCCTGAATCAGGGCCGGGTTATGGTGGAAGGGGATGACTGGAAAGCAGAATCCGAAAACAACGAAATTCTGACTGCCGGTGAAAAAGTAGAAATTCTTAAAGTTGACAGTACAATATTGATAGTCAAATCAATAAAAAAGGAGAACTAAGTCATGGGTATCATCATCATTTTAGGAGCAATTGCACTTTTTGTAATTGTTTTTGCCGCGCTGGGCTTTAAAATTGTTCAGCAATCGGAAACAATCGTAATTGAAAGGCTGGGAAAATACAGCCGGACGCTGCCAACAGGGATAAATATTATATGGCCGATTATCGACCGCCCCAGAGAAATCATGTGGAGGTTTGTACGGCAGGACGTCGGCGTGGATGGAAGAATCATCGTAACCACCCGAACGGTGACAAAAATTGATTTAAGGGAAACCGTGTATGAGTTCCCGAAACAGAACGTGATAACCAAAGACAACGTTGGCACGGAAATAAATGCGATTATTTATTTTCAGATAACCGACCCTGTCAGAGCAATTTATGAAATATCCAATCTGCCGGATGCCATCGAGAAATTGACCCAGACAACCTTGAGAAACGTAATCGGAGAAATGGATCTGGATCAAACACTTACGTCCAGAGATTTGATTAACGCAAAACTTAGAAATGTACTGGATGAAGCTGGTCAAAAGTGGGGAGTGAAGGTGAACCGGGTAGAATTGCAGGATATAAATCCGCCAAAGGAGATTCGGGCTGCCATGGAAAAACAGATGCGGGCCGAAAGAGACAAGCGGGCCAAAGTGCTGGAAGCCGAAGGCGACAAACAATCCAAAATTCTGCAATCGGAAGGCGATAAAGAATCGAAAATAAACAATGCAGAAGGTGAAAAACAATCTCAGATTCTGAAAGCAGAAGGAGAAGCGCAGGCAAGAATCCGGACAGCACAGGGAGAAGCAGAGGCGATTCAAAAGATCACCCAGGCAATTGCTTCCACGAAAGGGGATCCGGTAAATTACCTTCTGGCAGTACGGTACATCGACACCCTTAGCCAAATGGTGAGCGGCAAAGACAATAAGGTTATTTATATGCCGTTCGAGGCCACCGGAGTCTTAAGCTCCATCAGCGGAATCAAAGAAATGCTGACCACCGCTCAAAAATAAGCCAGGGCAGTGCCTTAGCCATTCGTCGCCTCGTGCAGGGGATCCGCAACGCTTTTAACAGCCGTCCGGCTCTCGTGCCGCCGGTGAATTGCAAACCATATCCGGAAGTTATGTGTTCATTTATTAAACGATTCTAAAAACTTGTCTCACCAATAACCTGCAACAGCATGAACCCTGGCATCCTGACATACAACAACGGTCTTGACCCTTCAGGCAAAGAAATCTGCGACATTCTGGCCGGGATAATCGACGCCGAACTCACCGGAGCGGAAGGCAAAATATGGCATTCGCATCCCGTTTGGTTTATCGAAGGCAACCCCATTGCCGGCTACAGCAAACAGAAAAAAGGAATCCGGCTAATGTTCTGGAGCGGAGCCGGATTCGACGAGGAAGGCCTGAACGTACCGGGCGGAAAGTTCAAAGACGCCTCCATATTCTACAACAGTCCCGCTGAAGTGGACGCAATCGCCCTCCGGCGCTGGCTGAAAAAATCCCGCGAAATACAATGGGATTATAAAAACCTGGCAAAACGGAAGGGTGGGTTGGAAAGGTTGAGGTAGGATGGTTGGGGTTGGTGATTTTTTAGGGGGGGGGGTATTCTAAACAACTGCATCGAATAACAGGATTATTCCTCTATTGAGGATGTACCGGCAACTAAGGTTGACAGGTGAGCTGGATGAGTTTTCAACAAATCAGGCGAGATAAAAGTCTCTCGCCAGACTCTTCTCCTGTCGAAATTAACGAATATATTTGTTTGAAGGATCGTCTTAAGTGGTCAGACTACCTTAAATTAATATAGCAAAATCTACTTGAATTAATACTGGAATTACAATAAAAGCTCAAAACAATCAAAATTCATTTATCATGCTCAATTACTATTACCAAGACAATATTCTGGCTTTCAACGCCAAGAGCACAGAAGAAATAATTGGAGAAATAACGCTTAACAATCAATTTGATAATACTCGTGAACAGAATAAAGCCTGGGAGTTACAGATACCATTACTTAAAAAGGCATTAAGAAATTACGATGGATGCATCTTTTTTGAATTCTCCATTCCCAGAATGGGTAAAAGAGTCGATGTAATTGTTATTATTAAAGGTGTAGTTTTCGTTATTGAGTTTAAGGTAGGCGAAATAAAATATCATCGATCAAACGTTGAACAAGTTTGGGATTATGCGCTAGATCTCAAGAACTTTCATGAACCAAGCCACAAGGCTTTATTGGCACCAATTCTGGTAGCAACGGAGGCAAAATACTCTTATATAGAAATTGCCACAACCTCACATGATGACAACTTAATAATTCCAATAAAAGTGAATGGCAATGACTTAGGCCTAGCTATTAAACAAACATTGGATTTTTTCGGGGACCATCAAACAATTAATTCTACGGATTTTTTGAGAGGTCGCTATTGCCCAACCCCTACCATCATTGAGGCTGCGCTCTCACTTTACTATAATCACACAGTAGATGCAATAACAAGAAATGATGCTGAAGCTAAGAACCTCAGTAAAACAACCTCAACAATTTCTGAAGTTATTCAAAAAGCAAAAACTGAAGGTCGAAAAATAATTTGTTTTGTTACAGGGGTTCCCGGAGCTGGCAAAACTCTAGTTGGTTTAAAAATAGCTACTACCCATCTGGATGAAGAAAATAAAAATTCCAGTGTGTATTTATCAGGTAATGGGCCATTAGTTGCAATCCTACAAGAAGCCCTTACCAGAGATAAAATTCAACATGAAAGAGAAAATGGAATTAGGTTAAAAAAAGGCCAAGTTAAAGCAAGTGTAAAAGCCTTTATTCAAAATATTCACCACTACCGCGACACCTATCTAGTAGACGCCACCCCCCCTTATGATCACGTTGCAATTTTTGACGAGGCACAAAGGGCCTGGGATAAAGAACAAACGGTCAAATTTATGAAACAGAAGAAAGGGCAACAGAATTTTAGTTTTTCTGAACCAGAGTTCCTAATTTCATGTCTTGATCGGCACCATGATTGGTCAGTTATAATTTGTTTAGTTGGTGGTGGGCAGGAAATTAACACAGGAGAAGCAGGGATTTCAGAATGGTTAAATGCTATTATGCATCGTTATCCTCATTGGGATGTATTTATTTCGCCGAACTTAACAGATTCCGAATATTCTGCTTTTGAATCAATTTCAAAATTGATGCAATTAACGAATGTTGTTTTAGACGCCAATCTGCACCTCGACGTTTCGATGCGTTCATTTAGAGCTGAAAATTTATCTCTGTTTATTAAACAACTCCTAGACCTTGACCAGGAAAAAGCCAAAGCTACATACTTAAAAATTAAAGACAAGTATCCTATTGCTTTAACAAGAGACTTGAATAAAGCCAAGCAATGGCTAAAACAAAAATCTAGAGGAAGCGAAAGATATGGTATTATCGTATCATCACAAGCGATGAGATTAAAACCCATATCAATCGATGTCAAGTCTCCAATGAACCCAGTGTATTGGTTTTTGAATAATAAAGATGATGTTCGATCATCATTCTATCTGGAAGATGTGGCAACTGAATTCCATGTCCAAGGACTTGAGTTAGATTGGGTTTGCGTCACCTGGGATGGCGATCTCAGATATTCACAAAAAGAATGGAAAACATTTTCATTTGTTGGCAGCAAATGGCAGAATATTCACAAACCTGAAAGAAAAAGGTATCTGATTAATGCTTACAGGGTATTATTAACAAGAGCTAGGCAAGGTATGATAATCGTGATCCCCGAAGGAACTAATGATGATCATACTAGAAAACCTGAATATTATGATTCAAGTTTTAAATACCTAGAGAGCATTGGAATTCCAGTTATTTGATTCCTATAACATTGACATAAAACAAAGTTACTTAAGCGAAAAAAACAAAAGTTGGCTTTTTAGAATTAAGCCATACTTTATACATCCATTCACTATTTCAAATGTAATAGACTACAATCATCGCGAGCCTTTACTCACACCCCTCCCCTCTCTCTCCATCAGTCACGCCCGGGAACTACGGGCTGCATGGTAAAGGAGAGTTTGGCGGGTTTGGCGTTGAGCCGGTACTGCGCCATAGGACCGGGACCGCAGCTGCCGCCCCCAAGCCCCAGGTGCGCGGCATCGATAGTCACAATAGTCTCGGCACGGGATGTTAGTTCGTAAGGGTGGTTGGCCCGGTCGAGATCGATGGGCAGGTAATGCAGGGCGCTGAAGTTAAGCAGTCCGCGGCCGGTAAAACGTATGCCGATACCTTTTCGGTCTGTCACGGCAAACCAGCGCACGTCGCTGCGGTTGCCCATGTCCTGCGGACGGATGTAATCTTCCTGCATATCCCCTACCTTACGGCTGTAAAGCCCGATCATGGCCGAAACCCTGCGGTCGCGGTAGTTCTCGTGCGGACCTGCACCCAGCCAGCGTACGTTATCGAAACCGGCAGGCATCTCCAGGATAATTCCCAGTTTTGGCAGCTGCCATTCCACCTCCTGAGGTATAATGCTAACATCCACGTCGATGCGACCCGGATCGGTTACGGTATACACGTATTCCGATTCCACTTCGAATCCGCCGGGAGCTTTCGAGAGCAGGGCGATGCGAACAATTACCTGCTGCGGACTTTCCTGCTTCACCTCAAAAGATTTCACCCGGTGCGCCAGGGCGTGCAGCTGCTGGTTCTGCCATATGGGTCCCGGCCCCCCGCCGAAGATGTAGTCGTTGTCGACCGGCGCCCTGAAAACATTGGTGCGCGGCCCGGAAACCCTGCTGCTGACCGTGGTATCCTGTGTTATAAGCCGGGTCTCCGCATTCTTCCCGTAAACGGCTTCAGGCGCTGTTTCAATCAGTGGCACCCTATCGTGCACCCAGTTTATCAGGGTGCCTGCCTTACGGCTGAATGTCATGCTGTAATCCCTTCCGGTAATGGTGACGGCACCGCCCTTTTCCTCAACAACCAGAGGAAATGCACGTCCGGCAGCGGCAGGTGCTTCGGGCGATTGCCACGGCAGCGGCAGCTGGGCATTTGCTACAGTATGTCCGCGTTCGGCCCACCACTCATCGCGGGCAAGCTGCAGGTAGAGGTTCAGAAAATATTCCCTGCCCGGCTTCAGCTCAGGCTTTGTAAATCCTGCAATCACTTTTTGCGTTTCACCCGGCAGTACATCAGCTGTAAAAGTGCCCG
Source organism: Bacteroidales bacterium UBA6248 (assembly GCA_002441345.1). Taxonomy (GTDB): domain Bacteria; phylum Bacteroidota; class Bacteroidia; order Bacteroidales; family Lentimicrobiaceae; genus Lentimicrobium. Next base: position 151,192 of record DJVU01000055.1, on the reverse strand, counting down.
TTTGCAGTATTACCCCGTCTTCGCTCAGTTCCCAGCGTCCGTTGTAAGCATTCAGGTTGACAAAGGCATTCAGGTTGGTAATCAGCACCTCCCCGTTTTCAAGGTTGCCCGCTGCAAAAGCTGCATTCTGATAGATTCGTTTCACCTCCTCCATTTTCGGTGTTACCCGGCGGTCGGCGGTGGTAAGTCCGTTGGCACAGAAATTCCAGTCGGTGGGGCGGTCGCCGAAGTCTCCACCGTAAGCCAGGAAGTACTCACCCGGCCTGCCGGGTATTTCCTTGTACAATCCCTGATCTGCCCAGTCCCAGATGCATCCGCCAATCAGTCGCGGATAGGTGTAAATGGCATCCCAGTATTCCTTCAGGTTACCGACGGCATTGCCCATCGCATGGGCATATTCGCACAGGAAAAAGGGCTTTGGATTGTCTTTTTTGCCCTGTTCTGAAAACCATTCCACATCGGGATACATCACCGACTCCACGTCGGCAACCCTGTTATAACGTTCGTAATGGATGGGGCGTTCGGGGTCGCGCTGTTTCAGGGTTGCCGAAGCAGCTTCGAAATTGATTCCCGGCCCGGCTTCGTTGCCCAGCGACCACATGATAACCGAGGGATGGTTTTTGTCGCGTTCCACCATGTTCATGATGCGCGACACATGCGCCGGCTGCCAGCTTTTTACGTGTCCCAGCGAGGCGTCGCCGTAGCCCATGCCGTGCGATTCCACGTTGGCTTCATCGATAACGTAAATTCCATAACGATCACACAAGGTGTAAAAATAGGGATCGTTGGGGTAGTGACTGGTTCGCACCGTATTGATGTTAAACTGTTTGAACAGTTGCACGTCGCGTATCATCGAGGCTCTTGAAACAGCACGTCCGTCATACGGATCGATGTCGTGGCGGTTTACCCCTTTCAGTTTGATGCTTTTTCCGTTCACCCACAGCTGCTGGTCACGGATTTCGATCTTGCGGAAGCCGAAATCGCTTTGCTGAACCATCAGAACGTTTCCTCCGGCATCGCGGGTTATCAGCAGAACGTTGTAAAGTTCAGGCGTTTCCGCCGACCACAGGCGCGGGTTATTAACGGTAGCTTTCATCACCACCGGCTGTTTCGTCCGGTTGCCGCTGCGCGCCTCATGTACGATGATCGGGCGGGCATCCTCGAAGCGTCCCCCCGGCTCGAGCAGGTAAACTTCAAGGCGGTGACTGCCTTTTGCACCGTAGTTGGCAAAAACGGCCTCCACGGAAAATTCCGCACGGCTCATGTCTTCAGTAAACGCAGCCTTCAGCCAGTAGTCGCGCAGGTGCAGCAGAGGTACCGAATACAGGTACACATCGCGGTATATCCCGCTCATACGCCAGAAATCCTGGTCTTCGAGGTAGCTGCCGTCGCTCCACTGGTATACTTCCACCGCCAGGGTATTTTTCCCTGCCTGCAGAAACGGGCTGATGTCAAATTCAGCCGGCAGCCTGCTGTCCTCGCTGTAGCCCACCTTTTTCCCGTTGATCCACACATACATGGCGCTTTCAACTCCGGCGAAATGCAGGAAAGTGCGCCTTCCGATAAACGATTCGGGCAGGGTAAACTCACGCACGTAAGATCCGACAGGATTGGGGAATTCGTACTTAGTATAGTGAGAGGGTACCGGTTCCATGATATAGGGCGGTGCTGCAGCATGCGGAAAAGTAACGTTGGTGTAGATGGGGAATCCGTACCCTTTCATCTGCCAGCACGAAGGCACTTCCAGATCGTCCCACCACGAAACGTCGTAGCCGGGCCGGTAAAACAGTTCCGGCCTCAGGTCGGGATGCTTCACCCAGTTGAACTTCCAGGTTCCGTTGAGGCTGAGGTACCAGGGAGAGTCCTCCCACCGCCCGTTCAGCGCCTGATCTGCAGTAGCATAAGGCATGTACGTGCATCTTGCCTTCTCTTTGTTGATGGCAAATACGGTTTCATCTTCCCACTCTTTCCGGTCCTGGGTGGCGCCGGCGAAGGGCAGCAACAGCAGGAGCATGGTTATGTGTGCTAATATCTTCATGACTGAGTACAACAGGTTTTCAGCAAACTTAAGTAATATTTTTATAAAGCTTACGCGGATGATGAAATTTCGGATATAGGTTTATTTTGGTCGTAAATGCCGGAAAACACGAATTGCCTGATTAATTCGCCGGAAGTCACAAAAACATCCGGAACATAGTTACCCCGCCGCCGAACCCATATAATCGGCATTCACCTTTATCCTTTGGCCGGCATTATCTATAGCACGGGCATACATTTCTTACCTTTGCGGACAAAACCATAAACGATGGAACAAACCGACTGGCAATCGAGAACGCGACTTTTGCTTGGCAACGAAAAACTGGAGAAGTTACGTACGGCACACGTGCTGGTAGCGGGACTTGGAGGTGTCGGGGCCTATGCAGCCGAGCAGCTGGCCCGGGCGGGAGTGGGTAAACTCACCCTGGTCGACGGCGATTGCGTGCACCATACCAATCGAAACCGGCAACTTCCGGCGCTCATCAGCACGCATCATCAGCCAAAGACGGAGGTAATGGCTCAGCGACTTCTCGATATAAATCCCGAAATCCAGCTGGTTGCCATACAGGAATACATCAAAGACGAGCGTATGATCGAAATCCTGGAAGAGGGTTACGATTACGTGGTGGATGCCATCGACACGCTTTCGCCTAAGGTTTACCTTATATACCACACCCTGAGGCTGGGGATGCCACTGGTGAGTTCCATGGGGGCCGGAGGCAAGTTCGACCCCATGCAGGTTAAAATCTCCGATATCTCGGAAACCAGTAACTGTAAGCTGGCATATTACATGCGCAAGCGTCTGCACAAGCTGGGGATATGGGAAGGATTTCGTGCGGTGTGGTCGCCCGAGGAGGTGTCTCGCACTGCGGTGGAGCTTTCGGAGGGCGAAATCAATAAAAAATCAACCGTTGGCACCATCTCCTATATGCCGGCCATTTTTGGCTGTTTCTGTGCTTCCGACGTTATACGCCATCTAGCGGAGTAATCTATAAAGTTTGATTTCAAACACTTATAATCTGCAGCCATCCAATCAAAAACAAAATCATTGGATTATTAATCAATAATATTAATTTTACTGCCTGTCAGAACAAACCCCACTACGTTAAAAAAGTTACGGATGTCGCCCAACTGGTTTGAAAATGAGGATACAGGGAGTAATGAGTCTATGCTCAGCGAGCAGTTCAAATGGATCGACCATTATCCTTCTCCGGCTCTTCTAACCGACAATTTCTGGATTGTAATAAGAGTTAATTCTGCATTTACCGGGCTCACCGGCCTTCCTGCCGCACAAGTAACCGGGCGCAACATTTCCACACTTATCCCGCCGGATTCGATACGTCCCGGCGTTTCACCCGGCGATGCCGACAACGGTATTTGTACAATTACAGCAACTGGCGGCAGGCTAATTTCATGCGGAATCTCCAAAAAGGCTATTACCCTGGGCAACGGATCGTACAGGGTTGTCAACCTGTTTCCCTTAGCGGGATTGCCTGCACCGGGCAGTGAAACCAATCTGGAAGAGGTTCAGCAGGCGCTTCAGGAAAGCCAGGACAGGCTTACACACATCCAGCAGATTTCGCAAACGGGCAGCTGGGATATCTCCTTCAACGGCAGAAATCTGAACCGCACATGGAACTACTTCGAATTGCTTGGCCTTCCCCCTCAGGGTATCGAAGGCGGGCTGGAAACGCTCGATCATTCCTCCATCGTTCATCCCGACGACAGCACAGCCTACAAAAGCATCTTCAGCCGCCTCAGATCGGGCCGCGGAGCTGCACTTAGCGCCGATTACCGCATCGTTGACGGCAAAGGCAAGATCCGCTTCATACACCACGAATCCAAGGCAGAGTACAACAGTCAGGGTGCTTTGCTGCGCTGGTCGGGAACGCTGCAGGACATCACCTCACACCGCAGGGCCGAAAATCTGAGAGCCTCTGCATTCCAGATCTCCCAGCTCAGCCATTCGCAGCACAACCTCAACCCGCTGATGGAAGCCATTCACCGGATCATTGCCACGCATATGCCGGCTCCGGGACTCATCCTGGCACTTTCCGGCGACGATGAAAACGGAATTACATTCCCCTACTGCAGCGAAAAAGTCGGCGAACCGGGCGATGAAGCTTCGGGAGAAGGACTGATCGGCTATGTGATGAAGTCGGGAGAACCCCTGGCCGTTTCGGAGCAGGGCATCGCTCTGATGATTGCCGAAGGACTGATTCAACGTCCGCGGCGTTTGCCTGTATCGTGGCTCGGCATACCGCTTAAAACCCACGACCGGGTGATGGGGGTAATCTGTCTGCAGTCGTTCTCCCCCGACATCACCTACGGAGAAGATGAAAAAGAGATTCTGAATTTTGTTTCGGAGCAGATTGCACTGGCCATACAGCGCATCCGCAGCGACCAGGCGCTGATAAGCGCTAAAAATGCAGCCGAAGATTCCAGCCGCCTGAAATCCTCCCTGCTGGCCAATATGAGCCATGAACTGCGCACACCCATGACCGGCATCCTGGGATTTTCGGAAATCCTGACCGAAGAACTGGAAGATGCACGACTTAAGTCGATGGCATCCACCATCTTCAAATCGGCGAGCCGGCTGATGTCGACCCTTAACTCCATCATTGACCTTTCCGCTATCGAAGCCGACAAAAACACACTTTCGCTGCGTCCTGTCAATACCAGGCTTCTCTTTCAACCCCTTCTGAAGGTAGCTTACTCGGTGGCCAGCGACAAGGGATTGTATTTACGTACATCGCTGCCGCCCAACCTGTATGTGATGGCCGATGAAAAGCTCCTGGGGCAGCTGCTTCACCATCTGATCGATAATGCACTGAAATTCACAATCGACGGGGGAATATCGGTTAGCGCCTATACCGTCGATAAAAACAGCAACGAGGTCATTATCCGCGTAAGCGACACCGGCATAGGCATCGCAAAGGAGCATCATAAGCTGATCTTTGAAGAGTTCAGGCAGGTGAGCGAGGGCTTTTCCAGAACCTTTGAAGGCAGTGGCCTGGGGTTATCGCTTTGCATCAAGATTGCGCGTCTGCTGAATGCGCGGCTTTGGGTAGAGAGCGTGCAGGACAAAGGCTCCGATTTCTACGTTGCATTGCCTCTGACCTTACCGGATGTAAACGAACCGGCACTCGACAGCGAAACCGCAGAGATCATCCGCACCCACCGCCTCAGCCGCGGCCCTGTACCCGATGTGCTCATCGTTGAGGACAATGAGGTAAACCGCCGCCTTGCAGCACTGTATCTCAGGGAAATATGCAATACTGAGATGGCGGAAAACGGTTACGTAGCGATTGAAAAAATCCGCAGAAAGAAATACGATGCCATTCTGATGGACATCAACCTGGGAGCCGGCCCCGACGGGCTGTCGATCGCACACAAGGTGAAAACCTTTGAAACAAACAAGAATACACCCATTATTGCGGTAACGGGCTACACCATGCACGGCGACAGGGAAAAATTGCTTGCCAACGGATGCACACATTATCTGCCCAAGCCTTACGACAAGAAAACCCTGCTCCGGTTGTTCTCAGGCATACTGTACAATACTCAAACCTCGTAGGTTACATTTTCTTCCGCAAGAAAAGAATTCCCGAAAACGGCTCTGGCTTCGTCCAGGAGCGGCTGCAGATCATCGTAACGGGCAGAAAAATGCCCAAGCAATAAACGGTCAGCACCGGCTTTTTCTGCGATGCGCGCCGCGTCGGCAGCCGTGGAATGCTGCTTTTCCCTGGCTGCTTCCTTCAGTTCTTCCATAAACGTGGCTTCATGATACAAAAGGTTGCATCCGGATATCATCCCTGCCAGGGGTTCGTGATAGCCCGTATCGGAACAATAGGCATACGAACGGCAGGACGGCGGATCGAGGGTCAGCAGAGAATTGGGAATCCGGTTTCCTTCCTCATCCGTAAAATCGCCTCCGTTGCGGATGCTTTCATATTTTTCGAGGGGAACACCGTAACGATCGGCAGCTTCACGCATCAATTTTCGCGGAAGCGGCTTCTCGGAAAACAGGAATCCCGTTGTGGGCACCCGATGCAGCAAAGGCAGCGTGATTACCTGAAGCCTGCCATCGTCGAGGATTATTTCAGGTTTTTGGCTTTGCGTCGTGTGAAACTCCAGGGGATACGACAAACGGGTATCGGAGGCCTCGAGCTGAATCCGTATAATTTGTTCGAGCGGCTCCGGACCGTATACATGCAGTACCGTCATACGGTTCTGCAGGTGAAACGTGGATATCAGTCCTATCAGTCCGTAAAAATGATCGCCGTGAAGGTGACTGATAAAGATATGACCGATCTTTCCGGCACGTATCTTATTTCGTTTCAGGTTCATCTGCGTCCCTTCGCCACAGTCGATCAGAAACAGCCGCTCGCGGTGATTCACCACCTGTGCCGAGAGGCTCCGGGTTCGGGTGGGAAGGGCTGCGCTGTTGCCCAGAACGGTTACGGAGAAAGTTTTCATGAAAACTGGTTTACGGCATTATCTGGCATGAATTCCGCCTGGTTTATTTGCAAACGGAAAGGTTTCCGGGCATAACGGACCAATTGCCGGGATAAAGGTAAAAAAATGCAGGGGTTAAAAAAAGAGGCTGCCCGGATAGACAACCTCTTTACATTACAAAATGACAGATGCTTATTCAGCCTTGTCGTTTTTAGCTTTCTTTTCGGAAGCTTCCATATCGGATTTAAGGTTTGCCAGTGCTTCCAGATCGCCCAGAGTTGTTTTCTCGAGGTTATCTTTCAGTTTTTTCACGGCACGCTTGGTTGAGTTTTCAGCGCTTTCTTTTGCAGATGATTCTTTTGCACGCTCCGAAGCGGTGGCATCCTGGAAGATGCGTGAGTGCGAAAGAATAATTTTCTTGTTTTCCTTCGAAAATTCAATCACCTTGAAATCGAGCGATTCTTCAACCTTAGCGGTGGTATTGTCTTCTTTGGAGAGGTGGCGCATCGGAGCGAAACCTTCCACACCGTAAGGCAGAGCAACTACCATACCTTTATCGCTGGCGCTGGTGATGGTTCCTTTATGAACCGATCCAACGGAGAATACAGTTTCAAAAACATCCCAGGGATTCTCCTCGAGCTGTTTGTGACCCAGGCTCAGGCGGCGGTTGTCAACGTCAACATCGAGTACCATAACCTCGATTTTCTCACCGATCTTGGTAAATTCTGCCGGATGCTTGATCTTTTTCGACCAGGAAAGATCCGAAATATGAATCAGTCCGTCAACGCCTTCTTCAAGCTCGACAAAAATACCGAAGTTGGTAAAATTGCGAACGGTAGCTTCGTGCCTTGAGCTGATGGGGTATTTCTCCTTGATGTTGGTCCAGGGATCGGGAATCAGCTGTTTGATACCCAGCGACATCTTGCGTTCTTCGCGGTCGAGGGTAAGGATAACAGCTTCTACCTCGTCACCAACTTTCAGGAAGTCCTGAGCGGTACGCAGATGCTGCGACCACGACATTTCCGAAACGTGGATCAGACCTTCAACACCGGGAGCGATTTCGATAAATGCACCGTAATCGGCAATTACCACTACGCGGCCTTTAACTTTATCGCCAACTTTGATGTTTTCATCCAGCGAATCCCACGGATGCGGGGTAAGCTGCTTGAGACCCAAAGCGATACGCTTTTTGTTTTCATCAAAGTCGAGAATAACAACCTTGATTTTCTCATCAAGCTGTACAATTTCTTCGGGATGATTGATTCGTCCCCAGGAAAGATCGGTAATGTGAACAAGTCCGTCAACACCGCCAAGGTCAACAAATACACCATACGAGGTGATGTTTTTAACGGTACCTTCAAGAATCTGTCCTTTTTCAAGCTTGCTGATGATATCGGCTTTCTGCTGCTCGAGTTCGTCTTCGATAAGTGCTTTGTGCGAAACCACCACGTTTTTGTATTCCTGGTTGATTTTCACAACCTTGAATTCCATTACTTTATCTACGTAAATATCGTAGTCGCGGATGGGTTTCACATCAATCTGTGAACCGGGGAGGAATGCCTCAATGCCAAATACATCGACAATAAGACCGCCTTTGGTACGGCATTTCACGTAACCGTTGATAATTTCCTCTTTTTCGAAGGCCTGGTTTACGCGCTCCCATGAACGGAGGATGCGTGCTTTTTTGTGCGAAAGAATAAGCTGACCGCCCATATCTTCCTGACTTTCAACATAAACTTCAATCTTGTCGCCGATCTTCAGGTTAGGATTGTAACGGAGTTCCGACTGGGGAATAACACCGTCGGACTTGAACCCGATGTTAACCACAACCTCACGGCTGCTTATAGCTACTACCGTTCCGTCGATCACTTCGTGTTCAACAATGGAACTGAGCGTTTTGTCATACAGTGATTCAAGTTGTGAGCGCTCATCGGCAGTGTAGTTCTCATGCTTCTTTCCGATGGCATCCCAATCAAAATTTTCAAGTGAAACCTGTTGTGTAAGAGGAGCTTTCAGTTTTTCAACGGTAGGCTCGTCGTCCTCGGTTTCAGCAACAGCTGCAACTGCGGCCGGAGCTTCTTCAGCAACGGGTTCGCTTTCGTTTACAACCGGGGTTTCATTAACCGCTGCAGTTTCTTCTGCGGGTTTGTTTTCAGCATTGGTCAACTCCCCGTTGACGTTTAATTCGTCGTTTGTCATTCGTGTTTTCTTTGTGGCTTCCTGCGATGCCGGGTTAATACTATATGAATTACGGGGTTCAGACAGACAGGATCACCAACACTAAAGCATCGCGCAGGCGCCGTCCAAACCGGGGTGCAAAGGTATGATTTTTTTTCAATCAATATATACCCCATGGAATTTTTAATTGCGTGATAATCAGGACAAGGGTAAACTGAAGCCGGGATTGAGGCTGAGACTAAGGCAAAGTGTGCTTTTGGATAAGCTCCGGAGGTAATATACAGCAAATTCAGCAGTTAGATAATAAGTAATTACAGCTTTTGGGAAGGATTACGAAACTACCCTCGGTGACATCTTCGCCCATGACAGATCGGCACTTTGCTAAAGCTCAAAATGACGTAAAAAGGCGCTTTTTAAAAATGACAGGGCACGGCAGCGGATAGGATGCCTTGACCTGGTTAATTCAAAATGAATCAGAATTTTCCTCATTAACTCCAGGTCCGGACCGGAAGACCTGAGGCGGAGAAGTTCTCCGATGACAAATCTGAAATCCTACCTTTTTCCCTGCTGTTTCGCCATTTCTTCAAGTCTCTTCTGAAAGCTTGACTTTTTCACAGGTTTCTTTTTGTTTTCCTGAATCTGCGCATGAAGCTTGTCTTCATTTACAAACCTGCGGATCAGAAACATCTGGGCAAAAGTCAGGAGGTTGGCGAGCAGATAGTAGTAGCTCAATCCGGAAGAATAGCTGTTAAAGAATCCGAGGAACATTACCGGCATAAGGTACATCATCGTCTTCATACCGGGCATCTGCTGTCCGGTCGACATCATATCGTTATTGATCTTGGTGTAGATGATGGTGGAAATGGTCATCAGCAAAGTAAAAAGACTGACATGATCGCCGTAAAACGGAATGGTAAAGGGCAAATCGAGCACAGAATCGTAGCTCGACAGGTCTTTCGCCCACAGAAACGACTCCTGCCTGAGTTCGATGGATGCAGGGAAGAACCGGAACATGGCGATAAGAATCGGGAATTGCAGCAGCATAGGCACGCACCCCGACATCGGATTCACCCCTGCCTTCTTGTACAGCGTCATGGTAGCCTGCTGCTTTTTCATTGCATCATCCTGCTTCGGAAACTTTTTATTGATCTCATCAATTTCAGGTTTCAGCAGACGCATTTTGGCTGACGACAGGTAGGTTTTATATGCGATCGGAAAGAGTACGATCTTCAGCAGTATGGTAAGAATAAGAATAATGATACCATAATTCAGGTTAAATCCTTCAAGAAAATTAAATACGGGAATTACTGCAAAACGGTTGATCCACTGCATCAGGAAGAAACTCCAGCCCAGAGGAATCTGACGTTCAAGGTCGAGTTTATACTTCCGCATCAGGTTGTATTTGTTCGGACCGAAGTAAAATGACATTCCGACGGACTGATCTGTGCCGGGTTTATACGGAATAGCAAGGGAAGCCTGCATGTAATCAAGGAAACGGGTTTCCTTTTCCGGTTCACGGATTTTCGAGATATCGGCACTCAGGAATAAATCGTCTGCGATAAGTGCGGATGAGAAAAACTGCTGTTTAAACGAAACCCATTTGAGACGGGTGGCAATTGTTTCACGGTCATCCTTGCGCTCGTTCAGATAATCAACTTCCGCATCGGAGTGTCGGAAGTGAATGGTTGAGTTTAATCGTTCATTCTCAATATTTTTCTCCTGCCGCATCAGGCGGGCATTCCAGTTGATATTCAGCTCCCGGGTATTATGGGCAACGATGCCTTCCATATTAACCATACTGATTTCGAGGCCAACCATGTAATCACCGCCTCGTACCGTATAGAGGTATTCGATGTAACTGCCCGGCAAAGAGGCTGTATCGGCTGCATTTGCATATAGCCTCATAGCGAATTGCAGCGAATCGTTCCCTCCAATCCTGATTTCCGGATTTCCCTCGAAACGGGCATCCTCCCATGCCGGTTTGAAGAAAAGCCCTCCGGTGGATATTGGTTTTGTATCGCTGAAAAAAGCAAGTTCAAAAGCAGAAGAATCCTGTGCAAACAAAACCAGCGGGTGGCCGTCAAATGTTTTATATTCCTTCAGCTCTACCTGTCCGATTCGTCCGCCCTTACTGTTGATAGTAAGTTTAAGAACATCATTTTCAATGGTGTAAGCCTGATCCTCGCCCTGAGCAGAAATTGCAAACGGGCCGTAAGCCGACAGCAGGTTTGCTGTTACGGTGGACGAATCAACGTCGGCAGGGATTTCCTGGACCGCAGCGGCGGCCTGAGAAAGCACATCCCTTCTGGCCTGCTGTGCTTTGGATGAATCGAGCACTGCCTGATTAACGGCAGCTATCGAATCCTGAATACGCTTTTTCTCAGCCAGCTCTTCCTTAGAAGGCGACATGAGCAGAGTATACCCCATCATCAGGGCAAAAATCAGCACCAGTCCAATTATCGAATTTTTATTCATGAAGGTGTATTGAATGTAAAACAGTGGACAAAATTAATTAAAAGCATTGACATTGAAGTGCCAATCTTTAAACGACTGCCACCGTATGCCATCTTAATGGTTTTTTACCGGATTGTGCAACGGCTTATTCCGATTTTCGTTGACTGAAGAGCGAGGCTGCTTTCACAAAATGTACGAACAAGGGGTGCGGATTGGCAACGGTGCTTTTGTACTCAGGATGAAACTGAATACCAACAAACCAGGGATGGCCGGGCAATTCTATAATCTCGACCAGATCGTCCTGACGGTTGATTCCGGATGTAACCATACCGGCATTCCGGTAGGGTTCGAGGTAATGATTGTTGAATTCATACCTGTGCCGGTGCCGTTCGCGTATTTCGGAGGTTTCATAAACATCCCGGGCACGGGTATCCGGCTGAATGGTGCAGGGATAAGCTCCCAGCCGCATGGTACCGCCCTTGTTGCTGATTTTCTTCTGGGCTTCCATAATGTCAATCACCGGATGTGGCGTTTCAGGATCCATTTCCGTAGAATTCGCATGCTCCAGTTTCAGAACATTCCGGCCGAATTCAATAACGGCACATTGCATTCCGAGGCAAATACCCAGGAAAGGGATGTTATTCTCGCGTGCAAACCTTATGGCTTCGATTTTGCCTTCAATGCCCCTGTTGCCAAAGCCGGGAGCCACCAGAATTCCATCGAGACCGGCAAGTGCCTCATTTACCGTTTCAGGATTAATGGATTCGGAATGCACCGTTTTAACGATAACCTTGCATTCATTCACCGCTCCGGCATGAACAAAAGCTTCGTTGATCGACTTATAGGCATCCTTTAATTCAACATACTTGCCGATAAGACCAATAGTAACCTGCCCTTTCGGATTATTAAGACGGTGCAGAAACTTTTCCCATTTGGCAAGATCTGGTGCATGCGGCGATTTCACGCGCATTTTCTCGAGCACTTCCACATCCAGCTTTTCATCAAGCATCAGCATCGGAACTTCGTAAATCGAACGTGCATCAATCGATTCGATGACAGCCGTAGGGTCTACATTGCAGAAAAGAGCGATTTTGTTGCGCATACCCTCATTAAGATGTTTTTCCGTACGGCATACAATAATATCCGGCTGCACTCCCTGCTCAAGCAGAGTTTTAACGGAATGTTGCGTCGGTTTTGTCTTAAGTTCACCGGCTGCAGCAAGATAAGGGACAAGTGTAAGATGAATCACAAGGCAATCGGTACCGATTTCCCAGCGCATCTGCCGGACGGCTTCTATGTAAGGCAGGGATTCGATATCGCCGACAGTTCCACCGATTTCGGTAATAACAAAATCGTATGCTCCCGTATTGCCGAGCAGTTTGATACGGCGCTTAATTTCGTCGGTAATATGCGGAATCACCTGTACCGTTTCGCCCAGATAATCGCCGCGTCTTTCCTTATCGATTACCGACTGATAAATCCGGCCGGTGGTGACATTATTGGCCTGTGAGGTTGTAATGTTCAGGTAGCGTTCGTAATGCCCCAGATCGAGGTCGGTCTCTGCACCATCGTCGGTAACGAAACACTCCCCGTGTTCGTAGGGATTAAGCGTTCCCGGATCGATGTTGATGTAAGGATCGAGCTTTTGAATGGTTACCGAGAACCCTCTGGCCTGAAGCAGTTTGGCCAGTGAAGCCGAGATAATGCCTTTCCCGAGTGAGGAAGCTACACCTCCTGTAACAAATACGTACTTTGATGATGGCATCGCAGGTATATTTTTTTGGATTTTTAATCAAACCAGTTACCCTGCCGTAATTCCGGTTTATGGATTATACAGCCTGATAATGTGTATTCCAGTAAATATTAACAGATTCCCTTTAGGCTTACCAAACTGAAACCTGCACAAAATTCAAGCAACCAATTCAGTATCAAATTGGTAGTCGATAGCACCACACAGTTTGGCTGAAGGCAAAAATACAAACCTCCCGCCAAATAGCGAGAGGTTGTTAAGAAAATATGAAAAGTTTTCAGATTATGCGGTTATTGTCAATGCTTTACAAACTGCATAACAGCTTCATAAATCTGTTCCTTATCGTAAGGCTTCGACAAAAAATAATCCATTCCAGCTTCAAAACTTTTACGGCGGAACGACTCTTCGGAATAGGCTGTTAGCGCAATTACCGGAACCTTGATTCCTCTTTTCCGCATTTCAGTGGTGGCATCCCAGCCATTCATTACAGGCATGTCGATATCCATAAGGACGACATCGTAAGATCCATTCCGGATCTCTTCAACGGCCTCTGCCCCATCGCCCACCATTTTATAATTCCAGCCCATCTTACGGATTAAAATCTCAATAATGCGCTGGTTCAAAATATTGTCCTCGGCAATTAAAACATTTACAGGCTTTTCGCCCATTCTGTCATCCATTCGAAAGGTATAGGCTAATACCAGTTGCTAAGTATTAAGCATTAAACAAATCACAAATTTCGGTCAGGTTCCCGGTGAGTCTAACGTTTCCCTGAAGTACAAAAAAAAACTCCCGGCTTTGTACCTCAAAATCAAGCTAAACGCTTTTGAGTGGCAAAAATACTATTTCAAATCGGATATCAATACATTTCCCCTGGAAAAATTTTTACCAAAAGGCTCCAAATCTGCCACAGTCAGGGCTTACGAAAGGAAAAAAATTTCCTGGAAGGAGGATGTTAAAAAGTTGCATTAAATCAGCGCAGTACAAGGCTGCCCGGGGAAAAGCTGTAAAAAAAACCAGACTTTTCGGAAGGTTCTACGTGAAAGTAGCAGTTCGTGATTACTGTCCCAGATATGCTTTCAGAAGCTTACTTCGCGAGGTGTGTTTAAGCCGGCGTATCGCTTTTTCCTTTATTTGCCTGACGCGCTCACGCGTAAGGTCGAACTTGGCACCGATCTCTTCGAGGGTAAGACCGTGGTTCATTCCGAGTCCGTAATAGAGGTTTACGACATCCCTTTCCTTTTCGGTAAGGGTTGCAAGCGAACGCTGGATTTCACGGGCGAGCGACTCCCTCATCAAACCGGCATCGGTAACAGGGGTATCCTCGTCGATGAAGATATCGATAAACTTCATATCCTCATCCTCGGTAAGCGGAGCATCCATGGAAATGTAGCGTGTAGAAATCCTGAGTGCTGCGTCGATCTTGTATTCCGGAATTTCGAGCGCTTCTGCCAGCTCGTCGGGTGAAGGCGGCCGTTCGAACTTCTGTTCCAGACGCGAGGATTCCTTCTTGATTTTATTCAGCGATCCCACCTGATTGAGCGGAAGCCTTACAATTCGGGACTGTTCTGCAAGGGCCTGAAGGATGCTCTGCCTGATCCACCATACGGCATAGGAGATAAATTTAAAACCACGGGTTTCGTCGAAGCGCTGAGCCGCTTTTATAAGACCCAGGTTACCTTCGTTGATAAGGTCGGGAAGGCTGAGCCCCTGGTTCTGGTATTGCTTGGCCACAGAAACAACGAACCTGAGGTTTGCCTTGCAGAGTTTGTCAAGTGCCTGCTGGTCGCCCTGCCGGATACGCTGAGCCAGCAGAACCTCTTCTTCTGCGGTTATCAGCTCCTCTTTCCCAATATCCTGCAAATATTTATCGAGCGATGCAGTTTCGCGGTTGGTTATCGATTTAGTGATTTTCAGCTGTCTCATATCGTTGGGTATTTTGAAAAGGCAGTCTCAAACTTTTGTGTTGTCCTAGTATTGCTTGTTCAAACCAGTATCCGTGTGGTTTAACAACTCCGCGCTGAATTTTTTGATACGATATTAATTCGCATTCCTTTAATTTTCAGAGCTTTGGGCCGATTTGGCAAGTTTGAGACATCCTTATTCTTATTATTAACAATTAGTTCCGGTCTTTAGTTCAACGCAGACCGCAGGCATTTTCTTTCCCTGATAATACGGCTTAAGGGATGCACCTGCGTACATCCCCGGAGCCCTTAAGGGTTCGATGGTATTACATTCCAAAGCCGTAATAGGCCCTTGTTCTGTTGGGATAAATCCCTTCAATAAGCACTCCGCCCTTTTTCACGGCGAGCACTTTAGCCAGGTCTTCGCGGGAGTTCACCGACTTTCCGTCTACCTGAAGGATGATGTATCCCTGACGTACCCCGGCATTCCGCAGCTTTCCGTCCCTGACAGAAACTACCTGAAGTCCGTTTTCAACACCCAGCTCTTCTTTTAATTTACGGCTAACGGGCTCAAAAGTTGCACCAAGGATGGCATCAACATTTACTTCTTCCCGCTTGACGGTCCCTGTATTTCCGTCCTTGTTCTTTAGAGTAACGCTGAATGCCAGGTCTTTATTATTGCGTTTAACCGCTACATTTACCTTATCTCCCGGACGGTGCTGTCCGATAATTTCGAGCAATTCGGATGTGGAGTTAACCGGAACGCCTTCAATGTTCATAATAACATCTCCCGAACGCAAGCCTGCTGCACGGGCAGCTCCTTCATCAACCACCTCGGCCACGAAAACACCTCGGATATCGTCAAGTCCTTGCTCTGCAGCCAGTTTACTGTCGAGCTCGCGGATACTTACGCCCAGAAATCCGCGCTGTATGGTTCCGAATTCCTTCAGATCTTCAACTACTTTACGAACAATATTCACCGGAATGGCAAAGGAATAGCCGGCATAATAACCGGTGCCCGAAGCAATGGCTGCATTGATTCCGACCAGCTCTCCGCGGGTATTTACAAGTGCACCACCGCTGTTACCACGGTTAACCGCTGCATCGGTCTGAATAAACGATTCAATGGCAGTGCCGTCGGGCGTACCCAGAATATTAATGTTCCTGGCTTTTGCACTTACTATTCCTGCCGTTACCGTGGAAGTAAGATTAAACGGATTGCCAACAGCCAGAACCCACTCCCCTACCTGAAGATTATCGGAATTCCCGTAAACAAGGTAAGGCAGATCCTTTGCACTGACTTTTATCACTGCCAGATCGGTAGACGGATCAGTTCCAATGATTTCGGCTCTGTAGGTTCGCTTATCGTTAAGTGTTACTTCGATTTTATCCGATTCAGCAACCACGTGGTTGTTGGTAACAATGTAACCATCGGGCGAAATAATCACGCCCGAACCCGTAGCAAGTATGGGAGCCGGGCTACCGTGCGGCGAACGGTTGCCAAAGAAATCCCTGAAATCGAAAAAATAATCGTAAACACTGCTCTTGCGCTGATACTCGGTTTTTATGTGCACTACAGCATGTACCGTATTATTGGCTGCAACGGTAAAATCGGGAAGAACCATGGGACCCGAAGTACCTGAAAGCCCTGCCAGGTAGGCAGGAACCCTGGGTTGTTCAACCAGGGCAGGCTGATTCTTTTTGTCTATAATACTGTATGCTGCCAGAGCAATGATTCCCCCGGCTATCGCAATGAGCAAACTTCCGGCTATACGTTTCATAGAAGCTATATTTTTTTAGTTTTTCTTAGTTTCTTTCATCCCGGATCTTTTTCGCCGGGGCATTCGGTTAAACGCAATTCCGATACCAATGTTACAGAAAGGGGTGTTAAAAAGTGTTAATCCTTTTTCAGCTTAATTATTCACATTCCCGGCTGTCAGAAAGCCGGGAGAGCAACGGAATAGTATCTGTACTATGCATTGATCCAATCACTTCATAAAAGAAAAATCAGCCCGATGGGAGCCGGTTAAAACGACAGAAAACCGTAAAAATGAAGTGTATTTCTCCGGGCGTTTAATGTAAATCCCAACATCCCGCATTCACGTGCATATCTCTGACATCCGCATAAATAGTTAGTCTTAGCCTGAAATAGATTTAATTCTTCCGGGGCACCGTATATGATTTTTTTACACTTATTCTATTCGGACCGGGCGGGTGACAAATTATATTACCAAGTGATTTTAAAAGATTTAAAAGTGATTACAACAGGCAAGTTAATTATTAGGTTTTTTCACATAAATTTCCTTATTTTTGACACTTGCGACATACTATGACATTTTGTCAAAGCTAATATCCATGGTTCGTTTCTGGAAATTTCACGGCACAGGCAATGATTTTATAATGCTGGATGGAAAAGAGATCTCTCAAATTCCTGAAGCTGAGCAGATAGAAGCGATGTGCAACCGTCACACCGGAATTGGAGCCGATGGTTTGATCGTATTAACGGCACGCGAGGGATACGACTTTGAAATGATCTATTTTAATTCCGACGGGAGTCCGGCAACCATGTGCGGTAACGGCGCCCGCTGTGCTGCCGCCTTTGGGCTGATGAGAGGCATTTCAGGAATTACGGCACACTTTCTGGCGGGCGACGGACCACATACCTCCACAATTGCGGCAGCTTCTGACAGCGAATGGCTGGTTGAGATCAGCATGCGCGACATTACAGTTGGCAGGACGGGTGAGAATGAAGCCGACATACATACCGGCACTCCGCATCATCTGGTACTGACCCCCGATCCTGAAACAATTGATGTAAAAACCCGGGGCCGGTCAATTCGCAACAATTCTGCATATGCTCCTGTCGGGACCAATGTAAATTTTATGGCAATTGAAGGGAATACAATCCGTGTGCGAACCTATGAGAAAGGCGTTGAGGATGAAACACTGTCGTGCGGCACAGGCGTAACAGCATCGGCAGCCTTTGCAGCAGTAAAAACCGGACAAACATCATGGGAAGTGCTCACACGGGGAGGCAGGCTGGAAGTAAAAATGACCAGGAAGGGCGAATATTTTACGGAAGTGCGCCTGAGAGGTCCGGCTGTTTTCGTCTTTAGCGGCACAATAAATCCATCGCCTTCAAAAGGCATGGGCTAACAGAATCTATAATTTCATACAACGGAACACAAGCAATGAAAGGCAGGCTGATATACCTGAGAGCACCGGAACCGGAAGATATTGAGATTCTCTACAACTGGGAAAACGATCCGGAAATCTGGCAGGTGAGCAACACCACAGCCCCCTATTCGCGCTTTGCCATCGAACAGTATGTGCTCAATACGGGCACCGATATTTATGCTTCGAGGCAGCTGCGGCTGATGATAATCACCAGCAAAAAACCTCCGCAAGCCTGCGGAGCCATCGACCTCTTCGACTTTGACCCCCTGCATCGCAGGGCAGGAATCGGGATAATGATTGCACCCGCCTACAGAAGAAAAGGTTATGCCGCAGAAGCGCTTTCACTTGTTATGGACTATTGCAGGACTACCCTGAACCTTCATCAGGTTTATTGCCATATATCGGAAGACAACACTTCAAGCATCCGCCTTTTTTCAGATGCAGGATTCAGGCAAACCGGTATCCGGAAAGAATGGAGACTGTCTGACGGAAGGTGGAAAGATGAATTTCTGTTTCAAAACATACTGAATACAAACCCCGAAAGCCATGACTGAATACTACCACCCGCGCTACAGCAATGTGAGGAAGCCCCGCCAAAAAAAGGGCAGGTATATCTTTTGGATAGTTCTGCTGCTGCTGCTGCTTTCAGGTATTGCCGGATGGTGGATATACCAGGCAGTGTTTTCCGATAATGTATATACCGGTTCGGAAACCGAAGTTTTCATCACCATCCCGACCGGTAGCACGTATGAGGATGTAAAAGAGATCCTATATACGAAAGGTCTGATCAGCGACCGTTACTCGTTTGAACTTATTGCCAGGCTTAAAAAATACAATCAGTCCGTTAAACCCGGCCGCTACCGCCTAACGGGCGATATGGGCAATCTGGAATTGCTGAGGATTCTGTCGTCGGGATTACAAACACCAGTAAATGTAATATTCAACAACATACGCACACCCGATCAATTGGCCGGACGCATATCCGAGCAAATTGAAGCCGATTCGGCTTCGCTGATTCGCCTGCTTACCGACAGTTCTTTTCTCGATTCCCTGGGAGTAACTCCCGCTACCGTGTTTACCATAATGATACCTAACACTTACGAGTTCTACTGGAACACGGGTCCCGAAGCCTTTATCCGCCGTTTAAAGAGAGAATCGGAGAAATTCTGGGAAGGCAAAAGAGAGGAGCAGCTGAACGTTATCAATATGAGCCGTCATGAAGTGATAACACTTGCATCCATTGTAGAAAAAGAAACCAATAAGAACGACGAAAAAGCCAGGCTGGCCGGAGTGTATGTGAACAGGCTGAAGAACGGATGGATGCTGGAAGCCGATCCTACTCTGGTATTTGCGCACGGCGATTATGGAATACGAAGGGTATTAAGCATTCACAAGGAGATTGAATCGCCTTACAATACCTACCGTAACAAAGGACTCCCTCCGGGTCCCATCTGCCTGCCTTCCATTGCATCCATCGATGCCGTGCTGAATTACGAAAACCACGACTATATGTTTTTCTGTGCCCGCGAAGATTTTTCGGGTTATCACAGTTTCGCACGAACCCTGGAGCAGCACAACCTGAATGCATGGAAATACCGTCAGGCTCTGAATCAGAGACGTATCTACAGGTAACTGATTCATCAGGTTTCCTGGCTTTTCATGGATATCCAGTGAAAATGCAGTAATTTCGCTGTGACATTTTGTCATCAGCCCTGCAAAGCTGCGTTCATCAGATTATATAACTATGAGAAATGCATTTAAAGCCTACGACATACGTGGCGTTTACACGAAAGACTTCAACGGAAGCGATGTTTATAAGATCGGGTTCTTTTTGCCAGGATTGCTGAATGCCGATACGGTTCTGGTCGGACACGACGTCAGGACTTCATCACCCGAAATACTGGAGTATCTGTGCAAGGGCATCACCGACTCGGGTGCTGACGTGCATGTGGCGGGTGAATGCACCACACCGATGATCTATTGGGCTACAGCCAGATATAACTATCAGGCTTCGGTGATGATTACCGCATCACACAATCCGGCTCACTATAACGGGCTGAAAATTTCTGGTGCCGAAGCTCTGCCTGTGGGATTCGATACTGGTCTTTCGGAACTGCTTGAGCGGGCAGAAAATCGCATACCTCAACCTGCCACTATTCCAGGAACGTACTCAACATTTTCATTCCGTGATGATTACCTGAATTTCCTAAAGCCTTACAACAGCGATTTCAGCAATCTGAAAATTGCTGTGGACTGTTCCAACGGGATGGGATCCCTTTTGATCAGAGACTTGCTGGGCGAACAACCGCTCTATCTTTATGAAGAACGCGACGGAACCTTTCCAAATCATCAGCCCAACCCACTGGAGCCTGAAAATGTAAAGGATCTGAGCGAACTTGTATTAAAGGAGAGCTGCGACATTGGGCTGATTTTCGACGGCGATGCCGACCGGGTTATGTTTGTGGATGAAAACGGAGCCTTTATACAGCCCGACATGATGATTGCTGTCCTAGCCCGGTATTTCGCCCGTAAGGGGATGAAAGGAAAGGCCATTCAGGATATTCGGACGTCGAAATCGGTGACCGCCTCCGTTGAAGAACAGGGATTCAGCATGCATATGTGGAGAGTCGGCAGAGCCTATGCGGCCCTGAAGCTGCGCGAAATCGGAGGGTTGTTCGGGGGCGAGCTTGCCGGACATTACTATTTTCGCGATTTTTATTATTCCGACTCGGCTTACCTGGCAGCACTGATTATCCTGGGCGAGGTAAAACGATGCAGGGAAAACGGACAAACCCTTTCGCAACTCATCGAAAGCATAAGCCGTTATAAAGGGACCGGAGAAATCAACCTGCACATCGACAGAAAGACGGAAGCCATGGAAGCCCTGAAAGAGGCATTCACGGCAGAAGAAGAGGCGACGGCATTCTACGATTTCGACGGGTACCGCATCGAGTTTGCCGAATGGTGGTTCAACGTAAGACCTTCAAATACAGAACCCTATCTCCGTTTTCTGGCTGAAGCCACGAGCAGCGAAATACTTGAAGACCGGCGAAAAAAAGCGCTGAAGATTCTTGAACCATACATCATCTCTGCCGCGCATGCGCATTAATATAACACTTGCTTCTCTTTTCCTTAGCCTGATATTTTCGCTTCTTTTTCAGGAAGCTAAAGCCGCCGACACCATACCATCAGACAACAGCCCGGGAATCAACCGGAAGCGGATGACCGGACTTATTGCCGGAGGTGTTCTGCTTTATGGCGGAAGTATGACCGGATTGTATCATTTATGGTATAAAGACTATGCCCGGGATACGTTTCATTTTATCAACGACAACAACGAATGGCTTCAGATGGATAAGGCCGGGCATTCCTTTACTGCCTGGTACGTCGGGTATTTGGGATATGAGGCGATGCGCTGGGCGGGAGCCGGCAACACTGAAGCTGCATGCTATGGCGGCAGCCTGGGCTTTGCCTATCTCACCGTTATTGAAATTCTGGATGGGTTCTCTGCCGGCTGGGGCGCATCGGGTGGTGATCTGATTGCCAACGGGCTGGGATCTGCAGCTTTTATCGGCCAGCAGCTGGTGTGGAAAGAACAGCGGCTCCTTTTAAAATGGTCGTTTCACCCCACCGAATATGCACAATACCGGCCCGCTCTGCTCGGGAACACCATTGCTGAGCGGGCAATAAAGGATTATAATGGTCAAACGGTCTGGGTATCCGCCAATATTCATTCCTTTCTCGAGAAGGAATCCGGATTTCCTGCCTGGCTGAATGTAGCCTTTGGCTACGGCGCAGACGGAATGACCGGAGCACGAAGCAACCCTGATTTTTACGGGGGGAATGCACTACCGCATTTTGAGCGCCGGAGGCAATTTTACCTTGCACCGGATATAGATCTTACGCGGATAAAAACATCCTCGCCCTTTCTGAAAAAAGTATTAAAAACAGCAGGATTTCTTAAGGTTCCCCTTCCTGCACTGGAATTCAGTAAAAAAGGGTTGAAATTTCACCCCCTGTACTTCTGAATGTTAAACATTGAAACGGATATGCATAATATCGCCATCCTCCACGATATAATTCTTGCCTTCTACAAATAGCTTTCCGGCTTCCCGGCAGGCATGTTCCGATTTCAGGTCGATAAAGTCCTTGTATTTCATAACCTCGGCACGTATAAAGCCGCGTTCCAGGTCGCTGTGGATAACGCCTGCAGCCTGAGGTGCCGTCATTCCCTTGCGAATGGTCCAGGCGCGCACCTCTTTGGGTCCTGCGGTGAAAAACGACATCAGGTTAAGGATATCGTAGGCCGATCGCACCAGTTTATTTACCCCCGGCTCGGTTAATCCGGCATCGTCCAGAAATGCTTTCCGGTCGTCGGCACTTTCAAGCTCTGCTATTTCCGACTCCAGGGCTCCGGCAATTACCAGAACCCCGGTTTTTTCATTTTTAACCGCCTCACGCAGCTGATCCACGTATTTGTTGCCGTTTACCGCCGAGGCATCGTCAACGTTGCAGACGTAAATTACTGGTTTATCGGTAAGCAGAAACATATCGTCAATATACCTCCGTTCGTTTTCGTCGAGGTCCATACTCCGAACCGATTCAAACCCTTCGAGGTGAGCTTTGACACGATTCAGAATTTCAATTCCGTGCTTTGCCTCTTTATCACCCGATTTGGCGATCTTCTCAAACCTTTGAATCTTCCGCTCCACCAGGTCGAGATCACGTATCTGAAGCTCCAGATCAACGATTTCCCGGTCACGCACCGGATTTACAGAACCTTCCACATGGGGCAGGTTATCGTCGTCGAAGCAGCGAAGCACATGAATAATGGCATCGGTTTGCTGAATGTCGGCCAGAAACTTATTGCCCACGCCCTCACCCTGACTGGCACCTTTAGCCAGACCGGGGATATCGACGATCTCAACGGTTACCGGGACTACCCTGGCCGAATGGATAAGCTTGTCGATTTCATACAGCCGGTCGTCGGGAACAATAATCTGCCCGAGATTCGACTTATTGGTGCTGTATGCAAAATTAGATGTTTGCCCTTTGGTGTTGGATATGCAGTTAAATAAGGTGGTTTTCCCAATATTGGTAAGCCCGACGATTCCGCATTTTAAAGCCATATAAACGATGTTTTCGTCTGCAAAGATAGTTAAATGCAGCCAACCATTGCAGAGGAGGAATCACACCCCGGCAATTTCAGAGACCGTGGTGACCTTCGAAGCCATTGGTCTGCCGTATGGCTGTACGATACCTCTTTTCAATACCAGCTCACACGTATGCTTATGTCGCTGTTGCGACCCAGATTGTCGGAGCAGCTTATCTTCCATGAACCTTCATCGGGAGTAAAGAAAACGTAACCGCCGGGAGCAGACGACTGGTAGAATTTATCGTTCAGGTACCAGAAAACCGTGGAGATTCCGCTTTCGGTATTGCATGCCAGTTGAAGTTTCTGCCGTCGTCCTTTCAGTAAAAGGTATTCGGCTCCGTCGGTAAGGGAAGTTATAACCGGGGCACCTGTATACTTTACCGACGGGCAGTAGGGGTTGTGCGGCGGAACTTCGGAGGCGGGCAGTTGCATTTGCCGGTACCAGGCCAGCAGTACAGGCGGATGATACGGTAAAAGCACCTCTCTGTACCCTTTGTCGGGAAGGCACTGCGAACAGTAGCTCACCGTACCCGGCTGGTTCACATAATAACGTTTCAGATGGCAGCATCGCTGTGCCGGAGAAATTCCCGGAAGGAAGTAATCCATCACCCGGTGATGACAAAAGGTATCGGGGGGCAATCCGCTTTCGGAACAAACAAGCCGGTAATCAAGCTCCGGAGGCGGGGTAAACCATTGATTTGATTTTTTGATTTCGGGGCTGCTGAACAGAGAGAACAGGAGCGGAACGGCAAAATCAGCCCCGTTCAGGCCTGCCACACCCCTACCCGGAAAATTGCCGGTCCATATACCTATGGTATACTCTGTGTTGTAACCGATGGCCCATCCGTCTCTTCTTCCGTAGGATGTGCCTGTTTTCCAGGCTATTGCAGGAAGACCTGCCGACATGCGATACTGTACTGGCAGGTCGGGACGCTGCAGCTGCGTCAGCGCTTCGGTAATAACATAGGCTGCTCCGGCAGAACAAAGTGTATCTGTGGCTGCAGAATCCTGTCCTGTAAAGTACCGAAGCGGTTTGTACACTCCATGATTGGCGAGAGCGGCATAGGCGGCAGTCAGTTCTTCGAGCGTTGTGCCGCATCCGCCAAGCACAAGCGACAGGCCCAGCTTTTTATGGTTATTTCCAATCCACCGGAAACCAATGCGCGACAGACAGGAGGCGAACTGTCCCACGCCAAGCTGGTCGAGAAGTTCCACGGCTGGCAGATTGAGCGAGAGCGCCAGTGCCTGCCCGGCAGTTACACTGCCCCGGTATGTTTCGTCGTAGTTTTCGGGGCGGTAGCCTCCAAAATTCTGCGGCACATCTGTAATGACCAGCCTGGGTGTTATCCTTCCTGCATCAAACGCCAGAGCATAGAGAAAAGGCTTCAATGCTGAACCCGGCGAGCGCAGCGCTGTAATACCATCTACCTGACCCTGAAATGCATCCTCCCCGAAACCGGCGGAACCCATGTAGGCTTCCACCGCCATCGTACGGTTGTTAACCACGAGCACGGCCAGATTTTCAACCCCGGCTGCCCTAAGGGTACGCACATAATTGGCGGCCTGTGTCTCTACCCTGTACTGCACGTCAGGATTAATACAGGTGTAAATGGCATTGTCCGCCATCCGCCGCAAACGGTATGACAAGTGGGGTGCCTGCCGGGGCACATTGGGAATACCTTCCGGAAGTGGTTCTTCAAGGGCATCCCGGACAATGTTCTCATCAAAAAGACCGGCTTCTGCGATCGCCCGCAGCCATCGGTTTCGCTCGTTCAGCAATGCCGTCTGACCTCTGCCCGGCTTCAGCCGGTTTGGATCGTTGGGTATTACCGTAAGCATAACGGTCTGTGCCAGGCTCAGTTCTTCAGGAGTCTCTCCAAAATATATCAGGGAAGCTGTTTTTACTCCTTCTATGTTGCCGCCATACGGAAGCAGGTTGAAATACATCTGCAGAATTTCGTCTTTGGTAAAATGCCATTCCAGCTGAAAAGCCCTCACCATCTCGAGCAGCTTGGCAGAAATCGTACGCGGAGCCGGACGCATCATCCGGGCAAGCTGCATGGTAATGGTGGAAGCCCCGGAGGTTCGCCGGCCTTTCTTCAGGTTATTGAAGGCGGCCCTTGCCACAGCAATGGGATTAATTCCCGGATGATACCTGAAATACCGGTCTTCCTTAAAAAGTATCGTTTTCTCCAGTTCGGGCGTTATTTCATCCATCCCGGCCCGGATTCTCCATTTTTCGTCATCCGAAAGAAAAGCATGCAAAAGCGATCCGTCGGCACCATGTATCGTGGTTGACCAGGAAACCTCCTTTCCCGGAAAGGGATTCAGGGCATCGTAAACCAGAAAAACAAAAAAAACGGCCAGCAACACCAGCAAGCCTGCCACCAGAACCCTGATTCCTTTCTTTTTTTGCTTCAAATTACGAAAAGCCAGCATACCTGAAAAATGATACCTTTTATGCAAAGGTCATCAAAACACACGGCACCGCAACCCCGCAGGCATGTATTTATTGCAGAATTATACATAAAAAGCGTATTAGACCGGCTTTTATCCGGAACCACCAGCATTTTTTCAACCTCCGGTACGTTTAAGTTGCCGGTTTGTGCAGGCTTTCTATGGCCGGCAGCAAAGGTGAGTTTGAACAAAAACAGACAAAATGCTGTTTGCTTAAAACCACGAATTATAAATCAATATTAAAATGATTTTCAGAATATTAAATAAACTCGCATTCGTTTTAATAACGTTTGCCGCCGGACTTATACTCTCTTCATGCGACAAGGAAGACGACAACAATGGCAACAATCTGAACAATGGACATGCCATTTTTCTGCTTATTGATGAAGATGCCATCGACAACGGGAGTGAACCGAACAATTTTTCCGATACCGATGTCAACGATCAGTTGGCAGAAGTGGGACTTCGCAAGCCACTGGCATGGTTTGCATCGAACGAAGGCAAAACCATTACCCTTTATACCGGTCAGGTTGGGGATGAGGGACTCTTTGCACTGAAAACCATTCCCGCTTCCTGGAAAGCAGCTGGTCCTGCCGATAACGGCACACGTAATTTTCTGCTGGCCGGGCCAGGTTTGGGTTCTGAAGGTAACGGGCTTGACAGGGAAGATCTTCTGGATAAAATTCCGGATGTAACCCCGCTCCGGGCAAGTGGCTTAGCCATGCTGAAGGGCAGTGTGGTACTGGCCGTTGTATACGACAGCGATGTAAGCATAAATTACAACCCCCTTAACGGAAGTCTGAAAGGAGCCAATCTGGGCATAGTTGCCTTTGAAGTGCTGGAGGTATCCAACCGCCCGTTCGGGTCATCGTCATCCCTGCCTTCGATAAAAGTTAAGGTATTGAATACCGGATTAGTTTCAGAGCTTCCGCTGAAATTATTTGCCAATGCTCCGCTGGTTGCATCATCGTCGGAACCCTTCGACACCAGTATTCCAGAAACTCCGGCTTCCGTACTACTTACCGATGCACCTTAAATGACATTTGCCGTTAAAGTATAACATCCGTTACGTGTGATTCTGCAATTTTCTAAACAAATAACCGGACTGTGAGACTTCTTACTGTCTGTCAGCCGTCATACCTAACAGTAATATTCCCTTTTCCTTCTCCTTTTACGAAACCGATCTGTGCACAACGAATTCCGGCTGAAAGCAAGGATTTTTCCAGTGCCTCAGCCTGTGTTTCCGGCATGCTGATCAATAGCCCGCCGGATGTTTGGGCATCGCACAGGATAAAACGGTCGGTTGTTGAGAGCTCACCAAAGTTGGTCCATTCGGAAGCAAAACTCAGGTTAGCCCTGCTTCCGCCGGGAACGGCACCGGCAGCTGCCAATGCAGCCACACCTGCAATTAGAGGAATTTTATTGAACTGGATATGCACATCCACACCCGAAGCCAGTGCCATCTCCCGGAGATGACCGGCAAGGCCAAAGCCGCTTACATCGGTGCAGGCATTTACATCGTATGATTTCATCAGCTCCGCCGCGGTTTTATTAAGAGCAGCCATTACCTGTCCGGCTTCCGCTTCTGAATTTTTTCCGGCCAGTCCCATTTTTACGGCCGTTGAAATTATCCCGGTTCCCAGGGGTTTGGTAAGTATAAGGCGATCGCCGGGTTTTGCACCTGCATTGGTAAGCACCTTTTCGGGATGTACAAATCCGCTGACAACCATTCCAAATTTCGGTTCGTTGTCTTCGATGCTGTGTCCGCCCAGGATGTATATACCAGCCTCTTTCGCTTTTTCGGAAGCGCCTTGCATAATCTCCTGCATCACCGTAAGAGGAAGTCGGTTTACCGGAAACGCTGCTATATTAAGGGCGAAAGCCGGAATAGCTCCCATCGCATAGACATCGCTCAGGGCATTGGCAGCAGCAACAGCTCCGAAAAGAAAGGGATCATCCACTACGGGAGTAAAAAAATCCACGGTCTGTACCAGAGCTACCTCCGCGTTGATACGGTAGACTGCCGCATCGTCGCGTTTATCGGCTCCCACCAGAACGTTCGGATCCATTACCGCTGGAAGGTTCACCAGCACCTTTTCCAGGTCAGCCGGTCTGATCTTGCAGGCACAGCCCATCCCGTGGGTGTATTCGGTTAAGCGCACCTTTCCGGTAGCTACGGCTGCAACACCCTGCTGTGAAGAACCCGCATTCAGTTTCCGGAGTGTTTCAGCCAGTTGTTTGGCAGCCTCCGTAACTTCCGTCTCCGTTGAATACCGTCCGAATGAAATACGAATGGTGCCTGCGGAATAAGCGGGATTTGCTTTCATTGCACCCAGCACGGATGAGCCCGACAGTGCACCGGTATGACAGGCTGCCCCTGCCGATACTGCCAGCACGGGCAGCGCTGACAGAATTGTTCCCGCATCCAGGTTTCGGAATCCCACGCTCAGTGTATTGGGGAGGCATTGCTCCGGATGACCGTGAACCTTAAAATCGATGTTGTTATCGCGAAGAATACGAAGAAATATCTGCTTCAGTGCAAATGTATGCTTCCGGTACGTTTCCAGCCCTTTACCAGCAATTTCACAGGCCTTGCCCAGTCCGGCAATCTCGGGCACATTCTCGGTTCCCGCCCGCAAATCCTGCTCATGACCGGCTCCGTGCATCAGCTTTTCAAGGGTAACGCCTTTGCGGATGTACAATGCGCCTATACCTTTGGGAGCATAAAGCTTATGCCCGGCCACCGATAAAAGATCTACTCCCAGTTCGTTTACGTTTACGCTGATTTTGCCGGCCGACTGTGCAGCATCGGTGTGCAGCAGAATACCGTATTCCCTGGCGATGGCAGATATTTCGGCTATGGGCTGAACGGTTCCCACCTCGTTATTTGCATGCATAATCGAAATCAATACCGTTTCCGGTCTGATCAACCGTCTGACCTCCGCGGGATCAACCATACCAAACCGGTCGACTTCCGCCACACTAACCTCGAAGCCCTGTCTGCTGAGGAAACGGGCAACTTCGGTAACAGCCGGGTGTTCCACTGCTGAAATAATCAGATGATTTCCCCTTGACCGATGGGCATACATCACTCCTTTAACGGCCATGTTGTTCGATTCGGTTCCTCCGCTGGTAAAGACAATCTCTTCGGGACTGCATCCCAGAAGTGAGGCAACCCGTGAGCGGGCCGTTTCTACCCCAAGCCGGGCTTTAACGCCAAAGGCATGCGAACTGGATGGATTTCCAAAGAGTTCGCCGATGTATGGATTCATCTCCATGGCCACTTCCGGATCCACCGGCGTGGTGGCGTTGTAATCCAGGTATATCTGTTTCATTACCAATACTACTAAAAGTGTTTGTATGCGTGTTTTACTGCCGGGCAATTACAGGCTGAGATCATCTTACAGAAACCAGATTCATTACCAAATGAGCATTTGCTTCCGCATCACCGGTTCCCGGATCAAGCGTGATCACTTCGCGGTCTGAAAAGCGTTCCAACGCTTTGAGATAGGTTTTATCGTAGTATCCCAGTATCAGACGTATAGCCTCTTCATAGTTTTCTCCGCCAATATGCTGCCGGATCGCTGCTGCAGTCTGCCCGCCCAGGGAGGCGGCAATCTTATCAAGACCGGCTAAAAGTTCCGGATTGCCGAAACATGCGTACTCCTTTACCAGTCGCTGTACTCGTATCTCTGCAGGAATCCTTAGCAGAATCAAGGGACTTTTCTTCATGATGTTGAAGAAGGGAGGCGGAAGGCTGACGGTTCCAATGGAGCGGCTTTCGTCCTCAATCCATACCGGCCGGCTGTGATCGAGAAGCCGCCATTCGTTGTAAAGATCGTTCTCAAACTGTTCGTTGGAAGGTTGGGCTTTCTGCCCCAGCGATCCGAAAACGGAACCCTTGTGGTGTGCCAGATGCTCCAGGTCGATCACCTGACAGCCTTTTTTCTGCATTCTACCCAGCACTTCTGTTTTACCGGATCCTGTCATTCCTCCGAGAACACGTATGGGAGCTCCCTTGCCGGCTTCTTCGCGGATATACGCCCTGTAAGCCTTGTACCCGCCTTCCAGTACCACTGTATCGAAGCCTGCCGTGCTGAAAAGCCAGGACATGGAAGCACTGCGCATACCACCTCTCCAGCAGTATACTGCAACACTCCGGTTTTTGCCGCGGGTGAGGGAGGTCAGACGCTTTACAAAATCCGACATCTTAACTCCGGCAAAATCAAGTCCTACCAGCAATGCAGCATCCTTACCGGCATCATGGTAACGCGTACCTACAAGGGCGCGCTCTTCATCGGAAAACAGGGGTATATTTGCAGCCCCGGGGATGTGTCCTTTTGCAAATTCTGAAGGCGAACGCACATCAATCAAGGTATAATTCCCTTCCTGCGAAAACAACCATTCAGGGCCAAATCTCTGGATCATGCAGCAAAATTACCGATTTTAATCGTGATTGATATTTCACAGCCGGAAAATACCAGAATAGCTGAACCATAAGGCACATATCTAACCGATTCCGGCATAATTGGAAGCCCGATGCCATGAAATCAGCGAAAGCGAACCCTGGTTAAAAGCCATTCAGATTACCCGCAATACTTCCGTTTCCTGATCTATATATACAAGCCATGCTGTCGGAGAGCGATACCCCATGGCCTCCAGGAGGGAGGCATAGCGCCGCACCTGCACAGTGTGGCTATCGTCCCTGCGGCCGGTCTTGTAGTCGATAACTCCGGTAAAGCCACCGGAAACGGCAACGCGGTCGGGCCGGTACATCCTGCCTTCAGGGGTAAGGATCGCGGATTCAGCAAACACTTCAGCTGTCCCGCTGAAAAACAGACTTAAACCGGGATGATTAACCACTCCACGGAGTTTGGCAGCAAAAGCCTCTGATTCATCACTACGGATCAGCCTTTTCCGGACAAAATCTGCGGTCACGGGATTCACATCGGAGAGGATCCGGATTTGCGAAAGTGCCAGATGGATAAGGTTACCGGTCTTCTGCCTTTCTGACGGAGCCTCCGCACTCCAGCTGTCCGGAGCCCGGGAGGCAAACGTAAGGTTACGATGCCAGGCATTCGACGTAAAACCGGCATCAAGGGTTTGAGCTATCTCCTGTCTTCGGCCCCGGATCACGGAACCATCGCCCCAGCTGTATATCAAACGCCCTTCTTCCCAAATTCCTTCATTTTTAATGAAATTACCAAGCATTCCGGTAAGCGACTTAACATCAGCGCTGTCCTTTGCGTCCTGTTTGCAAATCCCTGAAAATATATAAAGCCGCTCCGAAGCACGTGTAAAAGCAACATAAACCAGATTCAGTAGATCCAGTTTCTTTTTATCCTTTTCCTCCAGCAGAACTTCTTCATAAATTGTTCCTTCAAGCTTTTTGTTGATGCTGATAAGGGCGGTTTTAAGATCCGGCACGGCCTCATCCCTGAATGGCAGCCATGCAGTTCCGGAGAAATTACTCACTTCCCAGTCAGCATATGGAAAGATAACCACCGGAAACTCCAGACCCTTTGATTTGTGGATGGTCAGCAGCTGAACGGCATCGCCTGTATCGGGCATAACCACTGAAAGGTTTTTTGATTTCTGATCCCAGTACTCCAGGAATACCTGCAGACTTCCGGTACGAGATGAGGAAACCTTTAGTACTTCATCGAGAAAGAACGACAGGTACAGAGGTGCCCGGTCTTCAAGCCTGAATACCCGGATCAGCTCCTGCATCTTGTCGAACAACGACAAATGGCCAAAAGCAGCAAGGTTTATGCTGCATCCGATCCGATCGAGCATACTGTAAAAACCGGCAGTACGCACCACCTGTCGGTAGAGTTCGTGTCTGCTTTCAAACTGCACCATTCCGGTATCGGCCAGGTATCCGGTTATGGCAACCCTGCTAATATCCATTCCGGGATCGTTGAGCAGCCTGAGCCAGTTAACAAGAAAAGCAACTTCCGGATTGTTCCTGAGCAGGAGCGAAACGGGAGAAATCACCCGCAAACCTTTGGTATTCAGATAAACCGTGATATCGGTGGCTTCGTTGTTGGTCCGGGTCAAAACTGCAATATCTCCGTAAGAGTATCCTTCGCGGTTCAGTGCACAAATTTGATCATATACCCGTTCGATCATTGCGCCGGAATAATCAACCGGATCGCCGCCGTAAAATTCCACGTGTACGAGTCCGCCGCTTTTACCGGCATCAAACTCCTGTTCTGATCCAGTATAAACCTGCTTGCGCTCATCAAGCCAAAGCGGTGCTGAAACAGTAAAAAAGCGGTTATTAAAATTCACCACTTCGCTGCGCGACCGGAAATTGGAGCGAAGGGATTCGAAGCGATACTCCCGCTGAAGTATCTGGCTGCGCTGCTGAATAAGCGGATTGTTGCCGGGATTATGCACTGCGGGTAATCGTACAAACTGGTCAACATCGCCGTTACGAAACCGATAAATGGCCTGTTTGCCATCGCCCACGATCATGGAAAGTCCCCCGGCTGCCAGTGAGTTTTCAATCAGCGGAAGCAGGTTCATCCACTGCAGTACCGAGGTATCCTGAAACTCATCGATCATGTAATGGCTGAAGCGTTCCCCCGTACGTTCGTAGATAAACGGCACGGGTTCTTCCATAACAATGGATGCAACGATTCTGTTAAACTCGGCAATCGGCACAACATTACTCTCCTTTTTAACCTGTTCAAGACGATTTCGAAGCTCCTGAAGCACCGCCATGGGGTACAGTTGCCTGCGCACCATTTGCAGCAGGCGTATGCGCGAACCATCTGAAGAAATCAGCGCTTCCGCATTCCGGAATAACTGCTCCAGAGCACCGGTAAGCTCCTTGAGTACATCGCCGCTGATCCGCTTTTCCGATTCCTTGTTGAGCCACTTATTACTTGCAACTGTATTGGAAGCATTACGGCCAATTTCATAAAGTTTTTCTCCTTCCGAAAGATTACTGAAAAACTTGTATATTCCTTTATCCTTATAGGAAAAATTATCCACCGTCAATCCAGCTCCTGCTATCAGTTCCAGGGCTTTGCTGCCGATCTGCATCAGCGATTCGCGATACGTATCCTCCGCTTTGCGGATGGCTTCCCTGGCTTTTTTGACACCGTCTGCAGGCAGAAATCCGGCTTCACGGGCATCCTCCCTGAACAACTTTCCCGCGAAAGCAGCAAGGGTATCGCTGATCTGCCAGTTCTCATCGTCCTCAACGCTCTCCTGGATAAAGCTGATGAGTATGGCCGTAAGTTCAGGATCGGTACCGGCAGCCGACACCAGGTCATCCACCGCTTTACGAACCAGAATTTCATGATCCATTTCCACTTCAAAATTGAGCGAAAGCTTCAGATCGAAAGAAAATGCCCGAATGATGCGGTGTACAAAACTATCGATGGTAGAAACTGCGAAATCGCTGTAATTGTGAAGAATTTTTGACAGAGCACGGGCTGCCCTTTCCGAAAGATCGGCTGCTTCCAGTCCGGTTTCTTCTTTAAGTTTGGCGAGGAGAATAGCGGAATGCTGCGGAGATGTTTCTTCATCGTAAGCAGCAATTAACTTAAGATTCAGCAAAATACGATCTTTAATCTCGTTTGCTGCTTTGTTGGTAAAGGTGATGGCCAGTATCCTCCGGAATGCATCGGGATTCTGAAGTACAATCGACAGATACGTGCGCATCAGGGTATAGGTTTTACCTGACCCTGCCGAGGATTTGTAAACGATGAAGTTATTCATATATACAACAAAGGTTCAAAATTAACAAAGTAATCCCAATATTGCTGAAAATTTCCCTTCCGGCATAACCTGAATCAGGCTTTGGTATCGATCATTCCGACTTCTTGCCGGCTGAGACCAAAACTGTATCTTTGCAACTCCAACGCATTCAGAAATATGACAAAAGACAGCAATCTGATCTACGGTATGAGACCTGTGATGGAAGCCATTGCAGCTGGTAAGGAGATCGACAGGCTAATGCTTCAGCAGGGACTGAAGGGCGAACTGGTTCCCGAACTCCGCAGGCTGATGAGCGAATACAACATTCCTTTTCAGTATGTCCCCGGTGAGAAGCTGAACCGCCTTATCAGAGGGAATCACCAGGGTGTTGTGTGTTTTATTTCTCCCATTACATTTCAGCCCGTTGAAAATCTTCTGATGTCGGTCTATGAAAGAGGAGAAGTGCCGCTTTTTGTCATTCTCGACAGGATTACCGATGTTCGCAATCTGGGTGCTATCGCCCGTACAGCCGAATGTGCCGGAGCTCACGGATTAATCATCCCCGAAAGGGGCAGCGCTCCTGTGAATGCCGACGCCGTAAAAACATCGGCGGGGGCCCTGACTACCCTGCCGGTACACCGGAGTGCGAACCTTAAACATACCATCGACTATTTGAAAGAGAGCGGATTATCAATAGTTGCTGCTTCCGAGCGCGGCGAAAGGCCATATTTTGAAGCTATATTGAGCGGGCCTACCGCCCTGATTATGGGTTCGGAGGAAGACGGTGTGTCGCCAGAGTATCTGAAACGCTGCGACCAGATTGTGGCCATACCGATGAAAGGAACCATCGGATCGCTAAACGTTTCCGTGGCAACCGGGATCCTGCTTTTCGAAATAGCCAGACAACACGCTGCCTCTCGTTAACCGTTTCCGTCCGTTATGAAATTCCGTACCGCTATTATTCCGCCGCCGGGCAATCCGCTTTCGCAAAGGGAATACATCCGCTGGACGCTGATAATCGTCGGCATTGGCCTTATTCTCAGGGTCCTTCAACTCGATTTTTCATACTCTAACGATGAACTCAGCGCCCTTGGACGTACACGGTTCGATTCCTTCAGCGATCTTGTCACCAAAGGCGTGATGGTCGACGGGCATCCGGGCGGAGTTCAGGCATTTATGTATTTCTGGGTAAAACTTTTCGGGATGAGCGAATGGATCGTACGCCTTCCCTTTGCACTGGCCGGAGCAGCAGGTATATGGTTTACCATACGGCTGTTTGCATTTTGGTTCGGAAGAAATGCAGGCTTGCTGACCGGAGCTTTCGTATCATTTTTATATTTTCCCCTCCTTTTCAGCCAGATTGCACGACCTTACGGGATAGGACTAAGCCTGTCGATGGCCATGATCTATTTCTGGACGCGGCTGCTCAACGATGAAAAGCCCCGGAAAGACATCGCCGTCGCATACACATTGTTCACGGCAGCATGCATGTACAATCACTATTTCAGCTTTCTGCTGGCGCTTATCGTAGGCTTAACAGGACTTTTTTTGCTGAAACGCGATCGTCTGTGGCTTTATCTGGGTGCAGGACTTGGGGCATCCCTGCTCTTCAGTCCGCACATTTACATTACCCTGTTTCATTTGGGTGTGGGTGGCGTCGGACAATGGCTCGGCAAGCCAGGGCTGAACTGGCCTTTGCTGCATATCGCCTACATCTTTAACAACTCCTACTTAATAGCTGGCCTACTGTTGCTTATTGCAATCACGCAGGTGCTGTGGTTCAGCATTTTGCCGGGCAGTAACCGGTTCCGATTCATGGCAGCATTGTTTTTCATGCTCCCTCTCCTGATCGGTTATACCTACTCCAGGATGGTAAATCCGGTACTTCAGGATAGTGTGCTGATCTTTTCTTTCCCTTTCTTACCTGCCCTCATTTTTTCATTTTCCGAAAAAATACCTGCTAAATTCATGAACGTACTGCTTGGGCTGGTGATGATTACCGGCCTGGCTGATACGGTTATCGTGAAGGATTACTACCACCGGCAGCATTTCGGCGAATTCAGGGGCGTTGCTGAAGCCATCTGCGAATGGAACAGCGATTTCGGGAAGGAAAACATCACACAGGCCATTGGCGTAAACAATCCCTGGTACATTCATTATTATCTGGAGCGCGAAGGGGATTGCGACCTGACTTTTGAACAGTACAGCAGCCGGGGCGAAGCCGATCTCGACACCCTGAAAACCATTTTAGATACGTGTTCAACGCCTTACTTCCTGTATGCATTTACCAAACCTGTCCCGGCCGAAATAAGGGACATGATACTTGCGCGTTTCCCCTGCATCGTGAAAGACAGAAACTTCAGCGGGTTGACGGCTGCCACGCTGTTTTCCAGACATGACGAACCGGAATGCCTGAACCGGCAGACAGGGGTGGTTTTTCTGAAGAACGATTTTGACTCCATAGCAACTGCTGAAACATCCGGGAGGGAAAACCCGGAGTTCTATCCCGGATACGAAGGCATCCCTGCCGGGGCAGACTGCAAACCGGTCAGCAGGCTGACGGCTTCAGCGATCGTGCATTTATCCGGTGAATTAAAAGGAACCCTTCTGGTAGCATCGTTTCATGATGCAGATGGGGAAACAGTCTACTGGAAAGCCTCCCGTGCCGAGCTGTTTGCCCGCAGCGGAGAATGGAGTACCATCAGACTTGGAATTGATCCCCCTTCCGGGGACTTTCTCTTAAAAACTCTTAAAATATACATCTGGAACCCGGGGCATAATAAGTTAAAGATAAAAGAGTTAAAACTGACTTGTGAAAATCCTGTTTAAAAACCGAAGAACAGGTCACGCAGAATTTCAAATAATCAGAAAAAAAAACCGTTACACAAATATGTTACAAAGCAGTCTGTTAAAAAAATTAAGCCTTGCCGGGATGTTGTTCCCGGCACTGTTACTGGCGGTTTCTCTTTCCTCCTGTACGAAAAAAGTTACGGAAAACCATTCAAACGGCAACCTGAAATCGGTGAGATATTACAAAGGAAAGCAACAACACGGGTTAAGCACGTGGTATTACCTGAACGGAAGCAAGGAGATGGAAATTGATTTCCGTAACGGGAAAGCCGAAGGGACGGCAACACGATGGTACTACAACGGTCGTAAGGAATCGGAGGAGGAATATAAAAACGGTCTTCGCAACGGTCTGTCGACACGCTGGACCGAAAACCGTGTAAAGGTGGATGAGCGCTCGTACCGCAACGACACCCTGCACGGCCCGTACCGCCTGTATCACGACAACGGCGTTATTATGATCGAAGGGCAGTACGACAGGGGAATGTATGATGGTATCTGGACGTACTACAATGAGTACGGGTTCAGGATTGGGGAAGGAAATTACGTTGATGGCACCGGTGTTCAGAAAGCATTTTATCCGAACGGAAAATTGTGGAAGGAGATACCTTACCGCAACAATATGAAAAATGGAACCGAAAAAACATTCAACCAGGCCGGTGATCTTATCGGCTCAATCCGGTATATCGACGATCAGGTTCAGGTTGAGGGAGCTATGACCGAGGAAGTAAGCTTACCGGGTAATCTTCGCTAAGCTTTGCAAATCAAGTGGTACAGAAGATGTTTAGAAACGGTCTAAACTATCTGATATATAAAAAATTAGCCAAATCATGGTAAAAGCAGACAAAGGAAAAAATCTTTTTCAAAGTTGTTTGGAAATGTCAATTTAATAAGCATAAATTTGCCCTGTTATTTGGTTAACATTGTTACAAAATTCACATAATTACTCATCCTAAAACATCCACAAGATGAATCTGGAAAAAATCATGTCCGACCTGGAGAAGAAACATCCGGGAGAAGTCGAGTACTTGCAAGCAGTACGCGAGGTTCTTGAGTCCATTGAAGAGGTCTATAACGAGAACCCACAGTTCGAATCAGCCGGTATCCTTGAACGTATCGTTGAGCCGGACAGGGTGTTGACTTTCAAAGTTCCCTGGGTTGACGACAATGGCAAGGTCCATGTAAACATTGGCTACAGGGTACAGTTCAACGGCGCAATCGGCCCTTACAAGGGAGGACTTCGTTTCCACCCGAGTGTTAACCTCAGCATTCTGAAATTCCTCGGATTCGAGCAGATCTTCAAGAACAGCCTTACCACTCTGCCTATGGGTGGCGGAAAGGGCGGAAGTGATTTCGATCCCAAAGGCAAGTCAAACGGCGAAATTATGCGATTCTGCCAGGCTTTCATGCTTGAATTGTGGAAGATGATCGGTCCCGAAACCGACGTACCAGCCGGCGACATAGGTGTTGGCGGACGTGAAATCGGATACATGTACGGAATGTACAAGAAACTTGCTTCCGAGCATACCGGCGTTCTTACCGGAAAAGGCCGCAACTGGGGCGGAAGTATCCTCAGGCCTGAAGCTACAGGATTTGGAGCAGTTTATTTTGCTCAGGAAATGCTCGGAACCAAAGGCCTTGATTTCAAAGGCAAGACCGTTGCCATCAGCGGTTTTGGAAACGTAGCATGGGGTGCTGTTACCAAAGTGAACGAACTGGGTGGTAAAGTTGTTACCATTTCAGGTCCCGACGGTTACATCTACGATCCCGACGGAATCTCCGGAAGGAAGATCGACTATATGCTCGAACTCAGAGCTTCGAACCAGGATATCGTAAAACCATACTCCTACGAATTCCCCAATGCTCAGTTCCATCAGGGCAAACGCCCCTGGGAAGTTAAATGCGACGTTGCTATGCCGTGTGCTACCCAGAACGAACTCGGTTTCGAAGATGCAAAAAAACTCGTAGAAAACGGAGTTGTGTGCGTTGCTGAAGGCGCTAACATGCCCTCCACACCCGAGGCCATCAACCTCTTCATCGAGAAGAAAGTGATGTTTGCTCCCGGAAAAGCCGTTAATGCCGGCGGTGTTGCAACCTCAGGTCTCGAAATGACACAGAATACCATGAAACTGAGCTGGCAGGCTGAAGAAGTTGATCTCCGCCTCCACCAGATCATGAAAGACATCCACGCACAGTGCGAAAAACATGGCAAACAGGCCGATGGCTATATTAACTATGTTAAAGGCGCCAATATCGCAGGATTCCTGAAAGTTGCCAGTGCCATGCTCGATCAGGGCGTTGTATAAACTACTTGATTTAACTGCCAATTACTATGCAAGCCCCTGTCAAACAGGGGCTTGCTCTTTTTTGCCACGGCAGCACACCCTAACTTTTCACTTCCCGAAGGTTGCTCAGAAACACTTCTTCCACAACAGAAAAACAGCCCTCTGCTTTTGCAATCCGGCACAGCCCTGCGGAAGTATTATTGTATCTTTGCTTAACAATCATTAAAACCATGATCAGCTTTACCTCTGTAGATGACGTACTCGATTTTGCAATGAAATCGGAGCAGGAGTCGGTCGATTTTTACCATCGCATGACGGCCATGACCTCAAATGCTGAAATGAAACAGGTCTTTACTCAACTGGCTCACGAAGAGATGGGCCACAAATCCAGACTGCAGCATATGCGCGAAACACGGCAACCCGTCCTGATACCGGAAAAGGTTGCCGACCTGCGTATCAGCGACTACTTGCCGGATGTTCTCCCTGGACCCAGGCTTACATACAGCGAAGCATTGATTGTAGCCATGAAAAAGGAAAATGCTGCCGCCAGATTGTATACCGACCTGGCAGCACGTGCAGCCGACGATAACATTAGGGAAGTGTTTGAAGGCCTGATAAGAGAAGAACAAGCCCACAAGCTGCGATTTGAAACCGAATACGACGAATACGTGCTGAAAGAAAACTGATCGGCATTCTAAAAAAAGGATTTTCTTTTCACTGCTGACCGGACAATTGATCCGTGCCGGTAGAAGCCATTTACAAACAATGGGTCCAATTATTTATCCACCCTTCTTTCCAGGCTAAATCCATCCGATGCGACA
Organism: Bacteroidales bacterium UBA6248; assembly: GCA_002441345.1. GTDB lineage: Bacteria > Bacteroidota > Bacteroidia > Bacteroidales > Lentimicrobiaceae > Lentimicrobium. The sequence continues at coordinate 111,956 of DJVU01000055.1, read as the reverse complement.
AACCCGGGAATAATGCCTGATTAAACAGCATTACAACTTTCCAGTGCTTCTCAGTGCCCTTGCCCCGGTGACCGGAGGGATGCGGCGACAGCCGAAGTATGGCTGCCGGGAACCAATGTTTTTTTTAGTCTTGCGGTATTACTTTTTTCACTTTAAGCTATTAACTAAATATCCTGATTATCCGGGAGTAAGACTGCATTAACAAAAAAAACGTTTTACCCATGAAAACATTCAGATCATTCGACGAAGCCCTGCATTATGCCATCAATTCGGCCCGGGAATGTGCGGAATTTTACACCCGACTGGCGGAAAATGCCCGGAACGCCAGGATTCAGCGTGTTTATCAGCAATTCTCACGCGAAGAATACGCGCAGATGGTCAGCCTGCTGAGACTGCAGGAAACAGTGTCTGATGCCATTCCTGCCCGCTTCCCGCTCAGCCTCGAACTCTTTAACTGCAGCGACGGAGTGGCAGCTATCACCGCACTCCCCTACTCACGTATTCTGATACTGGCAATGCGTAAAACCAGATCATCGGTAATTCTCTATCGCGAAATGGCTTCAAGGGCATCGGAAAAAGATACGTCTCAGATACTTATAGCATTATCTCATAAAGAGTTAACACACCAAAGAGCAATTGAAAAAGAATACAATGAATCGCTGTTGCTGCACTTGTAATTCTTCTTTACCGAATACGAAAAAGCCCTGATCCCGGGGCTTTTTTTTTGGCTTCCGGCAACAATCGGCCCCCTGCAGTAACGCGGATTTGTTTAATTTTGCATGCAACCAAGCACCTGCTATCCTGTAACTATGCAATTTATTAATCCAACAATGCTGTATGGCCTGCTGGCGGTATTAATCCCGATAGCCATACATCTGTTCAATTTCAGGAAGTACAGGAAAGTATACTTCAGCAATGTAAGGCTCCTTAACCAGTTCAGAAAAAAAACACGGAAACGTTCCCGGCTTTTGCATTATCTGGTACTTGCTTCACGCATCTCCGCCATCGTTTTTCTCGTCATTGCCTTTGCTCAGCCTTATTTTCCCGCTCCCTCCGGAATTCAGACAGGCAAACTGAATACTGTCAGTATCTTTCTCGACAATTCTTACAGCATGGAAGCCACAGGAGAACAGGGCCGGCTTTTCGACGACGCCCGTAATACCGCTTTAAGCATTGCAGGGGCATACGATGCCGACGATCATTTCCAGCTTTTGACCAATGATTTTGAAGGAAAACACCAGCGCTTCGTCAGCCGTGAGGAGTTTGTTCAGCTGGTGCGTGAAACGGTTTTAAGCCCTTCCGTTCAATCGCTTGAAGCAATTCACGCCCGGCAGCGGGATCTTATTAACCGAAACCGCACGCCGGTTGCGGCGGCCTATGTTCTTTCCGATTTTCAGCAAAGCACGCTGCTTTCGGCTCTTCCCGACAGCTCGGCTTCGTTCAGCACCTTTCTGGTTCCTATGAAAGGTAAAAAAACCGGCAACCTCTATATCGATTCCTGCTGGTTCAGCAATCCGGTAATCCGGCACAACGAAGTGGCCAGCCTGCAGGTAAACCTTAAAAACAGCTCCGGCAACGACCTGGAAAAAATTCCTGTTAAGTTGATGATCAACGGCTTTCAGCGAGCCGTGGCAGGTGCCGACATCCCTGCCGGAGGTTCCTCCACCGTTACCCTCTCCTTCAACAATCCCGAAACAGGAATCTTTCAGGCTACCGTCGTAATCAACGATTTCCCGGTTACCTTCGACGATGTTTATTATTTCACATACAACGTTTCATCCAGCATCCCTGTGCTTGCAATCAACGAAGGCGAGCCGAATCCCTATTTGTCATCGGTCTTCAGTCTTGACTCCACCATCAGCTTTACCAATGTAAACACCCGGCAGGTTGACTATTCCACGCTTCCATCCTACCGTCTGATCGTGCTGAATGAACTTAAAAGCATCTCCTCCGGAGCACTGCGCGAGCTTTCCGCATACATTAACCAGGGCGGCAATTTGCTGATACTCCCATCCCTTGAAGCCGGAACCGAACCCCTTAACCAGCTGGCTTCAACTCTGGCCATTACCGGCGCAAGCCATACCGATACCGCCAGGGTAATGGTAACCGGCATAAATACAAATCACCCCGTTTTCAGGGATGTATTTGAACGTGAAGCTGCAAAGGATGAAAACATCAACCTGCCGGTTATCCGCAAACATGTGCGATATGTACTGGCCTCCAATTCCAGAGGGGAAAACCTTATTACCCTCGAAAACGGAGACCCCCTGCTGATCGCATTAAACACCGGAAACGGCACCATTTATCAGAGTGCCATTCCCTTTACCGACATGGCTGGAAATTTTCCTCGACATGCGGTATTTGTTCCGTCATTACTGAATATTGCATTCCAAAGTGATGACATTCAGCCATTTATGTACTACACCGGAACTACCGGTGGAATCAGGGTGTATGAAAATATCAAAGGCGGCGACCAGGTATTCAGGCTTAAAAACCTGCAGGAGGATCATGAGTTTGTCCCCGAAATGCGTAAAATCGACGGCGTTTATTACCTGTTTGTTAAAAATCAGGCGAATAAAGCCGGTTTTTATGATCTGGTTTATGGCGATCAAACCATCAGCACCCTGGCATTTAACTTCAACCGCAAGGAATCAGACCTCAGAATACCGGATAAGGAAGAACTCGAAAAGCTGACCGATAATATTCCGGGACTTTCGATTATGGATGAAAATGCCGCAACCATTACTTCAGCAATAACAGGAAATACATCAGGAAAAAAGCTTTGGAAGTGGTTTATCGCTGCTGCCATGCTGATGCTGCTGGCCGAATCGCTGTTATTAAGATTTTTTCAACAATGGCAGGTTTCACGAACGCAATCTGTAAATTAGCCGCACATCAGGGGATAGAATTAATAGAATATGGAAGAAAATATAACCAATAACGAAGCAGAAGAATTATTACCGGAAGAAATTCCGGAAGTACAGCAGGAAGGCGAAACGGTGGAGATGCATAAAATTCTCCAGCTTTCGGGCATGTATGAAAACTGGTTTCTTGATTACGCATCATACGTTATCCTCGAACGTGCCGTACCCGAAATTATCGACGGCTTTAAGCCGGTTCAGCGGCGTATCATGCATGCCATGTACGAGCTCGACGACGGCCGCTACAACAAAGTCGCAAATATCATCGGGCATACCATGAAATACCATCCCCATGGCGACGCTTCCATCGGGGATGCTTTGGTACAGCTTGGTCAAAAAGAACTGCTTATCGACACCCAGGGAAACTGGGGAAACATTCATACCGGCGACAGCGCGGCAGCACCAAGGTATATCGAAGCACGCCTGAGCAAGTTTGCACTCGATGTTGTTTTTAACCCAAAGACCACAACCTGGAAACTATCGTACGACGGGCGTAACAAGGAACCCGTCACCCTACCCGTAAAATTTCCCCTTTTGCTGGCACAAGGTGTAGAAGGAATCGCCGTGGGACTTGCTTCAAAAATTCTCCCGCACAACTTCAACGAACTTATCGACGCCTCCATCAAGGTTCTGCAGGGTAAAGATTTTGAACTGTTTCCCGATTTCCCGGCAGGAGGACAGGCCGACTGCTCACGGTACAACGGCGGACTCAGAGGCGGAAAGGTAAGAGTGCGTGCCAAAATCAGCCAGCTCGACAAAAAAACACTGGTTATAACCGAGCTCCCGTTTGGCGTCACCACCGAAAGCCTGATCGACAGCATTGTAAGTGCAAACGATAAAGGAAAGATTAAAATCCGGAAAATTGACGACAATACCGCGCAAAATGTTGAAATACTCATACAGCTGATGCCCGGAGTTTCGCCAGATACTACAATTGATGCCCTATACGCCTTTACGGATTGCGAAATTTCCATCTCTCCCAATAACTGCGTAATTAAAGACAGTAAACCACGCTTCCTGGATGTGAAAGAAATGCTGGCCATTTCAACGTTCAACACCATGGAACTCCTTAAAACCGAACTTGAAATCCGGCACAGGGAGCTGATGGAAAGCCTGCTATATTCGTCGCTCGAAAAAATATTCATCGAAAACCGTATCTACCGCGATATAGAAGAATGCGGCAGCTGGGAAGAAGTACTTACTTCTATCGACAAAGGCCTCGAACCTTACAAACCCGGATTCTACCGCGTAATCACCACCGACGACATTCTGAAACTCACCGAAATCAGGATTAAACGCATTTCAAAATTCAATGCGTTTAAAGCCGATGAGCTTATGAAGAACCTGAGCGATGAAAAAGCCCAGGTTGAGCACTACCTGGCCAACCTTACCGAATACACCATCGAATACTTCCGGAATATAAAACGGAAGTATGGAAAAGGCCGGGAAAGACGAACCGAACTCAGAAACTTCGACACCATCGAAGCCGTAATGGTAGCCGCCGCTACGCAAAAACTTTATGTGAACCGTGCCGAAGGCTTCGCAGGCACATCCCTGAAAAAGGATGAGTTTGTCTGTGACTGCTCCGACATCGACGATATTATCGCTTTCCGGGAAGACGGAACACTGCTCGTTACACGAGTGGCCGAGAAATTCTTCGTTGGAGAGAACATTATCCACATCGACATATTCCGGAAAAACGATGAACGTACTGTTTATAATATGGTATATCAGGATGGAAAAAGCGGTGGTGCATTCGTAAAGCGCTTTTCGGTACTCGGAGTTACGCGAGATAAGGAGTACGACCTTACTCAGGGCACCAAAGGCTCGAAAGTGCTCTACTTTACAGCCAATCCCAACGGTGAGGCCGAAGTTATAAAAGTCTTGCTGAAACCCAGGCCAAAACTGAAAAAGGCAATCTTCGACTTCGACTTCAGCACTCTTTCAATCAAAGGCCGGAATTCAAAAGGCAATACGCTGACCAAATATGCCGTAAAGAAAATTCTGCAGGCTGAAGCCGGCGTTTCAACCCTGGGGGCCCGCGACATCTGGTTCGATGAATCCATACGACGCTTGAATACCGAAGGACGCGGAAAACTTCTCGGAGCTTTCGCAGGCGACGATAAAATCCTGACAATCATGCAGTCAGGAAGCTATAAACTCTATAACTTCGACCTTACCAACCATTTTGATGAAGACCTGCTTATCATCGAAAAACTGAACGTAAATAAGCCGGTAACAGCCGTTTACTTCAATGGGGAGAAACAGTATTACTACCTGAAGCGTTTCCAGGTGGAAATCAGCGATAAAAAAGTGGATTTCCTTGGCGAAGAGGAATCTTCCAAACTTGTTGCCGCTTCTACCGACTGGCTGCCCAGATTCCAGATGATTTTTGACGAAAAGCTCAACGGTAAAGTCATCGACGTTGAAGAAATCAATGCTGCAGAGTTTATTGACGTTAAAAGTTACCGGGCGAAAGGCAAACGCCTTACTACCAGTGCCATAAAGAAGATCGGAATGCTTGATCCAATACCTTACACCCCTCCCGGAGAGGAAGAACAGGAACCTGTTGAAGCACCTGAACCGGAAACAAAGTCTCTGGAACTTCCATCGCACACAGATCGAAAACTGCCGCCGGATGACGATGCCAAGCAGATGACCATAGATTTTTAACAATTAACACGATAATAAAACTATGACAGACAATAAAGTACTTGAAATTACCCCGGATGTAAGCTGGATCGGGGTACTCGACCGCGACATCGTTACGTTTGATGTGGTAATGGAAACGCTTTACGGAACCACCTACAATTCCTACTTCATCAATGCAGAGAAAAAAGCGATCGTTGAAACTGCCAAAGAGAAATTCTGGAGTGTTTATGAAGCTAAAATCAGGCAGGTTTGCAATCCTTCCGAAATTGAATACATCATTCTCGACCACACCGAACCCGACCACTCCGGAAATCTGGCAAACCTTCTGAAAATCGCCCCGCACGCAACCGTTGTGGGCAGCGGCAATGCATACAGATACCTGAAAGACATGTTTGGAAACGATTTCCGCTTCCTTCAGGTAAAAGACGGAGATACCCTCTCCCTCGGGAATAAAACCCTCCGATTCTTCAATGCCCCAAATCTGCACTGGCCTGACTCCATCTACACCTGGCTTGAAGAAGACCGTATACTCTTTACATGCGACTCATTCGGCGCCCATTACTGCTCCGATGCGATGTTTGAGGATCTTGTTGACAACTACGACGACTCGTTCAAGTATTACTTTGATGTAATTCTGAAACCCTTCAGTAAATTTATGCTCAAGGCCATTGAGAAAATCCGTCCACTCGACATTGCAACGATTTGTACCGGCCACGGCCCCATACTCAGGAAAAACTGGAAACGATACGTGGATATGTCGGAGCAGTGGGCAAAGGAGACACTGGGCAATCCTCAGGCTAACCGGGTATTTATTGCCTACGTTTCGGCCTATCATAATACAGGAGAGCTGGCAATGGGTATAGCAGATGGCATCAGGCAATCGGGCAATATTGAAGTTTTTGTCGCCGATATCGAAAAAATGGATGCCGGCAGCATCGATGAGCAGCTGGCAAAGTCTTCGGGAGTTCTGCTCGGTTCGCCAACCATTAACCAGAACATACTCCCACAGATTTATCAGGTATTCGCTCTTATCAATCCAATCCGTGACCGTGGTAAACTGGCTGCCGCATTTGGCTCTTTCGGATGGAGCGGTGAAGGAGCAGGTATGATCGAATCAAACCTGAAGAATCTGAAACTCAATGTATATAATAAGAACATGTTCATCAAATTTACGCCCGACAGCTCCGAACTGGAAAAAGCCAGAGAATTTGGCCATGGCTTTGGCCTGGCACTGCAGGAAGCTACAGGGAAAGCAGAACAAGTCTGAACACACCTATGTCAGCTAAACGAACCTTAACAGAAATCAGGCCTGTCGCTGTGCTGGCAGGCCTGATTTTACTGCTGACCTCCTGTTCAACGGAGCGCCGGCTGGCACACGAGTACCATACGCAGAAAAGCAAAGCATCAATCATGCTCATTCTGCCCGACATGATTTATAAGGCGGGATTTAAAGTTCCCGACTCCATCAACCCCGACTCTTTGAACGAAAACGAGCGAAAATCTGTTCTGCTGAATTATACCGATCTTATTAAAAATATTGACGACACCCTCTTTACAGAGGGCTACGGTTCCGGAATGGCATACGGCCTCAGACAACTGGGATATAAAGTTTACCGCGACCAGAACATACATGAGTTTCTTGAAAACGGCAACAAACAAATAATCCTGAACCTGGCTCAGTTGGAGCTGGAGGAGTTCTATACCCCCATAAGAGACGAATCACGATTCAGTGATGAAGACATATACCGCCACGAGTTCTACATTACCAGCGTAAACATCAATACCTGGCACGAGGTAACGGGGCTTAACCACAACGACTCCGTGATGCAGGTGCTTTTTAAAAGCCACACAGCAAGCGACCGTTACGATGCCGGCTTCAGGTATTTCGCCATCTCCGGCGAGGTAAAATACCTGTTTACCATCGACAGCCTTACAGTGTTTGACCTGTATGAAGCCGCCCGTAATACCGGCTACCTGAATGCCTTCAATTTTCACAACTACCTGCTTAATGAGTACATAAGCAAAAATATGCCGCAAGGCAGTATTCCTTACCGCAAATTTGAATTCGACAGGATTTCCGGAAAACTTCGGCTAAGCCGCAGCGAAGGTTTTATCAGACTGGAATAGCAGATTCTTCAGCCACAGCATAGTTAAACCTGGCTCCGGCTGCCTGCCCTTGAATAGGGAGATACAGAATAGCCGGCAAACTCCGAACGCTGGTATTTGAAATATCCTGCTATGGCTATCATGGCCGCATTATCCGTGGTAAATTGAAATTCAGGAATATAAGCTGTAAAAACGCCCATCTCCTGTTGTTTAAGAAATGCGGCCCTCAGGGCTGAATTGGCAGACACTCCTCCGGCTACCGCTACGTGGCGGATCCCCGTTTCATCAACGGCTTTCAGGAGCTTATCCATCAGCGCGTCGACAATTGCCGATTGTATGGATGCACAGAGGTCGGCCTTGTTCTTTTCAATGAACTGCTCATCCTCCTTAAGCTTGTCGCGAAGAAAGTAAAGAAATGAGGTCTTTAAACCGCTGAAGCTGTAATCAAGGGCTGGAATATGAGGCCGTGCAAACGTAAATGCATCCCGGTTACCTTCTTTCCCCAGCTTATCTATTAACGGCCCGCCCGGATATGGAAGTCCCATAATTTTTGCCGCCTTGTCAAATGCTTCGCCGGCTGCATCGTCAATAGTCTGCCCAATCACTTCCATTCTGAAATGATCATCGATGCGAACAATTTGTGTATGCCCTCCCGAAACGGTAAGGCACAGGAACGGGAACGGGGGCACCGGATCGGGCGAATCCGCTTCGCGGATAAAATGAGCAAGAATATGAGCCTGCATATGATCTACCTCAAGCAGAGGTATACCCAGTGCAAGTGCGAAAGACTTGGCAAAACTGGTTCCTACAAGCAACGATCCGAGTAAACCCGGACCCCGTGTGAATGCAACTGCACTCAGATCGTGACGGGAAATACCGGCACGCCGGATGGCCTCATCAATCACGGGAATGATGTTTTGCTGATGAGCCCGGGATGCAAGCTCAGGTACCACACCCCCGAAACTGGCGTGCACCTGCTGATTCGCAATTACGTTCGAACGAATGGCAGTATCGCAGAGAACCGCAGCAGAAGTATCATCACACGATGATTCAATTCCAAGTATATAAACCGGCATAATTTTTCGTTTATTCTGTAACTACCTGAAAAGTGAAGAAAATCTGTACCTGCATTAAGCTCAGTATACCGATTTTTCTGACCTTTGTAAGTTAATTCCGCTTTTAACGTTCCGGTGCTCCGGTTCGTAACTTGCCGGACTGCCGGATGAAATATTAACTCCAGGGTAATTTAACACTGCAAAGTTATCAAAAAGACCCTTCAAATATCAGTCACCACTCTGGTCTCCATTCTGCTGACCCTGAGCCTGCTTTACGGCGTTTTCAGAACAAGCGCGGTTCAGACAAAAGTGGTGCATCTGCTTACCGGTTACCTTTCAAAGGAACTCAACACCCGCATCTCTGTTCAATCGGTGGATATATCCTGGTTTCTCGATGTTGAACTGCTGGGTGTCGTGATAGAAGATCAGCATAAGCAAACAATTTTAAAGACATCAAGGATTCGCCTCGACATCGGGAAAATAGACACACGGCGCAAATACCTCGGTATCTTTGGCATAAGCCTTACCGATGCGCAAGTCAACATCGTCCGCTATGCCTCCGACAGCCTGGTGAATTATGCATTTCTGGCCGATTATTTTGGCGGAGCCAAAGAACCCTCTGCCGGAGAAAAAGTGAGCAAACCCTGGCAAATAGGCATCTCAGGAATAAAACTTTCCAACTCTGCATTTTCCTACCACAACGAGCTGCATGAACCGCAGGAAACGGGCATGGATTACAACCACCTGGAAATTAAAAATCTGAACCTCGATATACGCAGGCTGCACCTGGGTCAGGATAGCATAACCGCCTCAATCCGGGAGCTTTCAATGGTTGAAAAATCCGGATTCACACTCAACCGAATGAATGCAAATTGCCTGATTAGCAGCGACTCCATCGTTGCCCGGCAATTACATCTCGTTACTCCGGAATCAGTAATAAACGCCAGCATAAAATTCAGGCACAACGGCTACCAGGCATACCAGCATTTTATCGACAGTGTAAATATGTCGGGAGATTTCGACCGTACCACGCTGCATCTGAGCGACATAGGCTATTTTGCCCCTTCCCTGCTGGGGATGACAGAAACGGTAAAAATTCACGGTAACGTAAAGGGTACGGTTGCCTCCCTGAAAGCACGCAATTTCAGATTCGCATACCGCGACAATACGTACTTCGACGGCAACATTTCAATGGATGGACTTCCGGATATTTATGAGACATTCATCCACCTGAAAGTCAACGATTTTACCACCTCTTACAACGATATTTCCTCGTTTACCCTTCCGGGAAACAAAACCCTGGGCATCCCCGAAATAGTTGCCAACATTGGAAAAATAAGGATTAAAGGATACTTTACGGGATTTATTAACGACTTTGTATCTTCCGCCACGTTTAACACGGGTACCGGAACCATCGTTACCGACATCAGCCTGCGTACCGATCAGCAGATGAACGTATCCTACAGCGGACACTTAAACTTAATCAACTGGCAGCTCGGCAAAAGCGTAAAAGCTCCCGAATATCTCGGTCTGCTCGATTTCAGTTCCGACATAAACGGAGGAATAAGTTCGGGCGGCGAAATCAGCGCTTCCCTGGGTGGTACCGTCCAGCGTATCGGCATCATGGGCAATGAATTTCACAACATAAACCTGAACGGTGAATTTGCCAACAAGGAATTTAATGGAGAACTGAGTCTTCGGGATGAGCTTATCAATCTGGATTTCAATGGCCTTATCGATTTTTCAGAAGAGCTGCCACGCTTTGACTTCGTTTCTGTCGTTGAGAATGCATACCTGAATAAACTCAACCTTTGGGAACGCGACAGCAGCTCCTGCCTGAGCACAACCATGAATCTGAACTTCTCCGGATCAAACCTCGACAACCTGCTTGGCTCCCTCAGTTTCTACAATACCCTTTATAAGGAATCGGGTGATCTGTATCCCGTAGAGCAAATCGAACTCGTCACAAAAGTCACACAGCCCGGTCTTAAATCGCTCACCCTTAACTCCGATCTTGCAGATGCAGAATTTACAGGGAACCTGGTATTTTCCGATCTCTACGCTTCTTTTCTCAACATCATCAATGCATATCTGCCTTCATTTCAGCCTGCTCCGGCTACAACCAGAAAAATTGCAACCGAACAACACTTCGAATACAGCATTGAAATCAAAGATGTAAGTTATCTTACTACGCTTTTTCTGCCTTCGCTCCACCTATCATCCAAAACATACCTTTTCGGGAGTTTTAATTCTGCTACGCAAACGATGCTGCTCAACGGGCAGGCCGACGAAATTATTTTCAATGGAATTGCATTCAACAACTGGTATATCAAAGGACAAAACGTTGGAAATTCAATGGAAGTGAATACAGGCACCTCCTCCATCGTTTTCAGAGAACCCACCGAAGACAACCCTCAACGTTTGGGAATCGACAATTTTGGATTCATCGCCAGCATGCGCGGCGACAGCATTACGTACAACATCAACTGGAAAAACAACGAAACAGGCATTCGAAACCTGGGAGATATCAACGGCATTTTCACATTTGAACCCGGCCATCGGATTCGTTCCAGCATCACAGACGCTGAATTTATTGTTAACGACTCATTGTTTACAACCACTCAAAACAGCGATGTCATCATCGACTCAACATCCGTTTCAATCGATAACCTGATTGTAAAAGGCAATATTCAGCAGTTGGGAATCAACGGAAGAATCTCCGAAAATCCTGCAGATGTCCTGTATCTTACATTCAAACAATTCGACATCTCCAATGCCGACCTGCTTATAAACCGAGAGGGACTGGATTTCGACGGGATTCTGGACGGAAATTTATCGCTCAGCGACATTTACGGAACACCGCTTATTCAGGCTGCCATTTCGCTCAACGACTTTGCCTTTAACGGGGAAAAACTCGGCAATGCCAAACTGGATACGCGCTGGGATAATGCAAGGTCGGGACTCGAGGTAGACCTGAACGTCATCTATCAGGGCAATGTCAGTACCCATATCCCGGTTTCAGCCAAAGGATATATCTACCCCGAAGTATATGAAGGCAATAATTTTGACCTTACAGTCAACACCATAAATTACAACCTGGCAACGCTGGATCCATTCCTCAAGGGTTTTGCTTCCGATTTACGGGGATATGCAACAGGAGGGATCAAAATGACCGGCACCTTCGATAAGCCTGCATTCACCGGGAATATCGAATTGCTGAGGACACAGTTGAAAATCGACTATCTGAATGTAACCTATTCCCTGGCCGACAAAGTTACCATTGATCCCGGACTTATCAGCGCAACCAACGTTATGATTTACGATTCGCTCGGAAATACCGGCCTGATGAACTTCAAACTGAGGCACAATTTCTTCAGGGATATGTTTCTTGACATAGATATACAGGCGAATAATCTCGCAGGTCTCAATACTACCTTTCGCGACAACGAACTGTTCTATGGCAGCGTGTTCGCCACAGGAAATATTTCCGTTTCAGGGCCGTTTGATGACCTCAGACTAAGCATCAGGGCACGGCCCAATGAAGAGACAAACATCTACATCCCCATCAACCTCAACGTTGACGCCTCCGAAAACGAGTACATCCGGTTTGTTAACTCCAGCGACTCAGCTGCAACACCGCAGAAATTTGTACCAACAACCTCCGGGCTTAACCTCGACATAATGATGGATGTGAACAAAGATGCCGGAATTCAGCTCTTCCTGCCCGATAACATCGGAAACATTAAAGCCAGAGGCAGCGGTCAGTTGCGAATGGGTATCGATACGCGGGGCGATTTTACCATGTTCGGAGAATATGTTATTGAGGAAGGAAGCTTCCTGTTTACCCTGCGGAATATTCTGAACAGAGTTTTTACCATCGACAGGGGAAGTACCATCTCCTTCAGCGGAAGCCCTTACGATGCCGACCTTAATGTTCAGGCTGTTTATAAAGTCCGGGCTTCACTCAAAGGAATACCCGAACTTGCTGCTATCCCCGAATATGCAAACCGCAACGTACCGGTTAACTGCGTAATCCATCTTAAAAATAATCTGTACAATCCCGATATCTCCTTTAGCATTCGTCTGCCCGATGCTGAAGAAGAACTGCGAAGAGCTGTGTTTTCTGCAATCGACACCACTAATAACGTAGCAATGACACAACAGATGGTTTCCCTCCTGCTGATGAAGTCGTTCAGTTTTAGCGGAACCAATAACCTGGCCGGAAGCGTCGGATCTTCTTCCATCGAAATGATCACAACCCAGCTCAGCAGTATGCTGTCGCAAATCAGCGACGACATCGATATTGGCGTTAACTACCGCACCGGAGATGCCCTGACCACCGATGCTGTGGAATTAGCTCTTTCAACCCACCTGTTTGATGACAGGGTTACCATCGACGGCAATTTTGGCCTTGTTAACAGCAGTACGGCACAAAATACCAACAACCTGATTGGTGATGTAACAGTGGATGTTAAACTTACCCCCGACGGAAAATTAAGGGTTAAAGCATATAACAAATCCAACAACCCCTTCGAAATATCTTCTTACAACGCCAACTACAAGCAAGGCGTAGGCGTTTATTACCGATATGAATTCGACCGGTTCTCCGAAATTTTCAGACGAAACCGGAAAAAACCGGTTGAACCGGCATTCTGATACACGGCTCCCGTAATAACTGTCTGAATCAGATTTGATAACGGAAATACTGCTAAAATCCGGACTGCAAATATTTCGCGAATTTCGCAAAACCATAATCAGCTAATAAGTCCAACCAATTTTTGATGTATTTTAGCATGTTGTTTTCGACAGCAAATGTGTACTTTATTGAAAGTCTTTAATTCAGAACCCATGAGATCGTTTATACTTGCCATTTCCTTCATCTTTGCCGGACTTCAGGCTTTTTCGCAGATTGTAATCACCCGTAACGACATGCCTTTTGTCGGCGATACAATCCGCATCAGTACAACTACGAACATACCGGGATTTGAACCGGACGCAACCGGTCCGGATTTTACATGGGATTTCTCGTCATTAACAGCTCAAAACCAATCCGTTGAACGCTATGTCAGCATAAATTCAACTCCTCCTTTTTACCAGATTATTTTTAATTCCACGGTCGCCAATCTGGCTTCTCCCGTTGAAATGATCGACTTTGTTCCGGGATTTGAAATCAGCGATGCCTATGTGTATTACATGGCAACCAATGCTTCCTACGTTAGACCGGGATATGCCGCAACCATAATGGGAATTCCCGTTCCAATGAAATTTGACCAGCCGGAACGCATCTATTCCTTCCCTTTGCAATATACTTCCCAGCCCGACTCAAGCACTTCCAGTTACAGCCTCGGAATTCCAGGAATGGGCTACTTCAGTATAATGCGAAAAAGGGTAAACCACGTGGATGGTTGGGGAAGCCTGACAACACCGCTCGGATCTTTCGATGTGCTGCGTGTTAAATCGAGCATCTACGAGTACGACAGTCTTTACATCGATTCCCTGCAGATGGGATTCCCGGTTATAAGACATTATACCGAATACCAGTGGCTGGGAACGGGACATGACGTTCCCCTGCTCTCGATAACCGAGGAAAACGGCATGTTTGCTGCCAGATACAAGGATATTATCCAGAATTTCGATCCGATGGTTCTTATCCCGGATCCTGATCAGTTGGTCTGCAAAGGCGAATCCCTGACAATTGGCGTTTCCGTCAGCGGAGGTACGCCACCTTACGAATTCTTCTGGAGCACAGGGCAAACTACCCAGTCTATTACTGTAGAACCGGACTCCACAACCACATACGAGGTTTTTGTATCGGATGCCGCAGGTACCTGGCAAACCGCATCCATCACCATTGAAGTGATACCTTTCGAACACCTGACGCTCGGTAACGATACCGTAATCTGTGCCTATGAATCCATCACCTTCTCCTCCCCGCATTTCTATGAGGCAATCCGGTGGTATGTTAATGGAACCATGGTGTCGGCCGACGGAACGTTTACCCTTGACTCAACGGGTGTGGGATTAGGTGTGGCACTGGTAAGAGCAGAGTTCGAACAAGGCCAGTGCAGCGGCTTCGACGAATGTTCTGTTCAGTTTGAGATCTGCGAAGGTATCAATGAGGAAAACATTAACGCATTGCGCATATACCCTAACCCTGCCAGTGAGATTCTTCGCATAGAAACCGGAGTATTTAAACGTGAAATTTCCTATTCCATAGCTACGGGAAGTGGTAATGTTGTGCTAAAATCCGGCAACATACAGAATAACGGCTTCCTGGAACCCGAAATCAGCCTGCTTCGACCCGGAATATATCTTATCCGGGTCACCGACGGAAATACGCACGGAGCTGCCGTTTTCATTAAAAACTAAAATACGCCGGCGACCGGTCAGCAGCCCCGCATTTGAATTCGCGCCCCCCCCCTGCGCAAATGCTTCGGAAAGACAGGCTTACCGTTCTGCTGAATTATGGTTCCTGAATTGGCACCCCTTTAAAAGACACCGGACACTCCTGACAAAAAAACCGGTTTCCTTCAGTAACTGCCCCTTTGGATAAGGGTATGGCCGGGAGTTTTCCTGCGCTTCCGGAGTTCCATGTTCGCTTCCGGAAACCGACTATCCGAAAACGGACACCCAGGGGTTAAAATACGCATTATATATTACTTATATGCCTCAATATCAATTATTTATAAATTTTGGCACACTTTTAGACATACTCCTTGTGCCAGGAACCAAAAAGATTCAAACCATGAAAACGAAAATAATTATCCAGCTAACGTTATTACTGCTTCTGCAGATGGGATTCACGATTGAGGCAGGTGCAGGAGAATCTTCAACAACCGATACAGCTGCGGTTGCATTCAGCACGGGCGATGATTCCTCAGGCCAGGCATTCAATCCTATGTTTGCGATGCCCGTTCCGGAACCGGAGGCTTACATCGACGACATTCCCTTCAGCACACGAAACGTATGGGTCGATCACTTTACGGGTTTGTGTTCAGCTCCGGATCCTGAACCGATTGCCAACGACATTCCCTTCAGCACATGTTGTATAGCTGCCCGTTACCTGCCCCTGAGCGACTGTGGCATCCAGCTTGATGCTGAAAAAGCAGTAAGCGATATTCCATTCAACACAAAACGGATAGCGGCAAAAATTATTAAGAAGCTGAACAGGAAAGGCTAAAAAAAGCTGAAGCCGGAAAAAAAGTGCTTCAGCAGTAAGATGCATCAATGCAGATCAGAAGGGTTGCCAGACCCCAATGAGGAAAATCCGGTTACAAGCCGGATTTTCTGCGATTCAGGATATCCCTGATTAGTGAGGCACGCTCGTACTCTTCCTTCTCTATGGCCTCATTCATCATTTCCTCAAGCTCCGTATCGGAGAATTTATCAAAATCAAATTCTTCCCTGTCATCGTCCAGGTTTCCGGTAGCAAGATCATCTATATCCGGTTCCTCATCAATAGAAACGCCCGCATCCGTCAGCACTTTTTCGTATGTGAATATCGGACAGCCAAACCGAACCGCAAGTGCAATTGCATCTGAAGTCCGTGAATCTATTTCCCGGATTCCCTTTTCATCTTCGCAAATAAGCGTACCATAAAATATACCTTGAGCAAACTTACTGATAATCACCTCTTTAATGCGAATATTAAAGGTGTCAGCAAAGTTCTTAAACAAGTCGTGCGTAAGTGGACGTGGTATTTTGATCTTTTCAATATGGAACAGAATTGCCTGAGCTTCAAACCCATTGATAAGGATAGGCAAGCGCCGCTTTCCTTCTGCCTCCCCCAAAATTAAAGTATATGCACCACTTTGTGACTGACTGTTGATCATCCCGAGTAAATTCAGCGCAATCTTTTCCATCCGCAGTCAAAATTCGTTTACGATGATAAAAATAGGTAATATACCTGAGAAAATTCCGGCAAATGTAATAAAAATGCTTTCCGGGTAATAACCATAATGGTTAATACAGCCTCATGCCCGTCATTTGCATATATAAAAACCTGTCACACTTTAGCAATGCACTGACTGAGTATAACATAAGTACTTTCAAATGCTTCAAATTCACAGCAATCCGGCATAAGCATGCATACTTATTTTCAAACAGAAGCCAAAAGAAGCCGGAATACGCGATCAGGATTTTACCACCATAAAATCCCGGAGCTGAAATTAATTCTGTATCCGAATTGGATTTTCATTTAGTGCAATCGTTTGCGGAAATATCGGAAAATGAGCAACTAAGCCGCTGAACTCTTCTTAAAGCATTACCGAAAATCTCATATTTACAGTAAGTTGCAAAAAAAAGCTGAAAAATGCAACAAGAAATTAGTATTTACTTTTCTATATTTGTCACATCAAAACACACCAACCGATACAGATCTAACTAAAACACATTTATGAAGAGAATTTCATTTTTGATTGTTGCAGCATTACTACCTGTTTTATCCCGGGCAAGTGAAGCCGATCTCCCGATTCCGGATTTAAGTACGAGTTATTTCCAGAAGTTTGGCATGAATGGCCATACTCTTCTGATGTGGGGTATTTTTATAATCGCCCTCGGAATGGCATTTGGCGTTCTGCAGTTCATGAAGATAAAAAAACTGCCGGCCCACCGTTCGATGCTGGCCGTTTCCGATATCATTTACGAAACCTGCAAAATCTATCTTTTTCAGCAAGGCAGGTTCCTTATAATTCTGTTTCTTATCATAGGGGCTGCTATATTCTATTATTTCTTCGGCCTCAATCACATGGAACTTGGCAAGGTTACACTGGTGCTGCTATGGTCTGTTCTCGGTATCCTCGGGTCGTACAGCGTAGCATGGTTTGGCATTCGCATCAACACCCTGGCCAACAGCCGCACATCGTTCGCTGCGCTTAAATCAAAGCCATGGAATGTTGTATCTATTCCTCTGCAGGCAGGTATGAGTGTGGGAGTTCTGTTGATCACCGTTGAGCTGATCATGATGCTGATTATCCTGCTGTTTGTTCCCGGTGAAAGCGCCGGGGCCTGTTTTGTCGGATTTGCCATTGGCGAATCGCTCGGCGCCTCCGCACTCCGGATTGCAGGAGGTATCTTTACAAAAATCGCCGACATAGGCTCTGACCTTATGAAGATAGTTTTCGCCATCGGAGAAGATGACCCGCGTAACCCCGGTGTTATAGCCGATTGCGTCGGCGATAACGCAGGCGACAGCGTTGGCCCCACTGCCGACGGGTTTGAAACCTATGGCGTAACAGGCGTTGCCCTGATCTCGTTTATCGTCCTTGCGATGGGTATCGACTTTCAGAGTACTTTGATCGTCTGGATTTTCGCAATGCGAATACTCATGGTCTTCACCTCTATCTTTTCCTATCAGATTAACCAATGGTATTCCTCCGGACGTTATAGCAAAAAAAACGACTTCGATTTCGAAGCTCCGCTGACCTCCCTGGTTTGGATTACCTCCATCGTATCCATTATCGTTACCTATATCGTTAGTTATCTGCTTATTGGAGATCTCATGCCAGGCTCCGGTCTATGGTGGAAACTGGCTTCTATAATCAGCCTCGGAACATTGGCGGCAGCCATCATTCCCGAATTTACAAAAGCCTTCACAAGCTCCAAATCGCGACATGTAAACGAAGTCGTTACCGCTTCCCGCGAAGGCGGCGCTTCACTTACCATACTCTCGGGTATGGTTGCCGGCAACTTCAGTGCATTCTGGAAAGGAATGGTAATCATGGGACTTATGGCTGGTGCATTTGCCATCTCCGGACTTGGTCTGGAAGCTATTATGAATTATCCCGCAATCTTCTCCTTCGGTCTTGTCGCCTTCGGATTCCTCGGAATGGGACCGGTAACCATTGCCGTCGACAGCTATGGCCCGGTAACCGATAATGCTCAGTCGGTGTTCGAGCTATCACAAATCGAGAAGATTCAGGGAATCAGCAATGAAATCAAAAACGATTTCGGATTCGAACCCGACTTCAGTCGCGGCAAGCACTACCTCGAGGCCAATGATTCGGCCGGAAACACATTTAAGGCTACTGCCAAACCCGTGCTCATTGGTACTGCTGTAATCGGAGCTACTACCATGATTTTTGCCATTATCCTTCTGCTCGATCAGCTCGGCCTTCTTAATCTGAGCCTCACGGATGCTCCTGTACTTCTTGGATTTATCGCCGGCGGAGCCGTAATATTCTGGTTTTCAGGAGCTTCCATGCAGGCGGTTACCACTGGCGCTTACAGAGCCGTTGAGTTTATCAAACGCAATATAAAACTTGATAAAGACGAAGCCGATATCAACGATTCAAAAGCGGTGGTAAAAATCTGTACACAATATGCTCAGGCCGGAATGTGGAACATTTTCGGTGTCATTTTCTCACTTACTCTTGCCTTTGCCTTCTTCAATCCCAATTTCTTTGTCTCTTACCTGATTTCCATCGCAGTGTTCGGACTTTTCCAGGCAATGTATATGGCCAATGCCGGAGGTGCCTGGGACAATGCAAAAAAGGTTGTTGAGGTTGACCTGAAAGAAAAAGGAACTCCACTGCACGAGGCTACCGTGGTAGGCGATACCGTTGGCGATCCTTACAAGGATACTTCTTCTGTAGCACTTAACCCCATTATCAAATTCTCGACACTGTTTGGATTGCTTGCAGTTGAGATTGCAGTAAAGATGAGTCAGTCAGCCAAAACCACTGGCGCTTCCGATTGGACACCCCTGATCGGAGTTTTCTTCCTCATCATTGGATTGTTCTTCGTTTATCGTTCTTTTTACGGTATGCGAATCAAACAATAGCAGGCCCCCGTTCATTTAATGCAAAAGCTCCCCGCCAGTATTGCTTAATGGCAATACCCCGGCAGGGAGCTTTAGCTTTTTCACAAATAAAATGACTGAACGGATAGTAAAAATCCGGCAAACCCCATGGATTCACCGGACTTGAATAAAATGTGAAGATAACGGCTATTTCTCGGGAAACTCAAGGTTTAGCGCCGAACGCCACCACGGATAATAAAGTTTCTGCAGTTCATCCGTTTCAGGGAACTTGTAAAACAGAAATCCTTCTTTGTCGCCGACGAAGAAACCGTTTTTCACCGTACGGTACAGCACATCACCCTGATAAAAACGGTTAACCGTTTTGGTTGGCTTTTCGTAACCCATGTACAAGCCGATGAGGCAATCGCGCAGATGATCCTTGTTGGCGTATGGAAGATTACCAACGGGCGCAGTAAGAGGATCCTCTGCAAGCCGGTTAAGTATTAGTTCAACAAATACAATTTTGGGGAAATAAATCGGATTATGCCGGTCAGTTACCCATTCCGTAAATTTCGGCGGTGCAAGCTTGCTCACAACCCTGGGCGTTACCGGACAAAGTTGCTGATACAGATGCAATATAGGCTTTTCTTCCGGGATGTACTGCGATTTGGTCAGCTCAAGCACTTTACCGTCGGAGGTAGTAAGATACAGATTTCGGAACGCACTGAGCGGAATATTCTCAAGAACACGATACGTCGAAAGATATACAGAACGCTTGGGTTTCCCGTCAACATGCGGAACACAGCGGGTTTCTATACTCGCCATGTTGAAATAGTCGCTCTTAAAGCCGGGGTCGATTTCAAAAAATAAAGCCTGGCCGGATGTACGCTTGTTTGTACCAACTGCGTAATAAACGCCAAACTCTTCGGGTGGAAGCATGGAAGAAATGAGGGCTTCCGGAGTCATGGATAAATAAAGGTATCGCTTTATGCTCATGGTTTGGATAATTTGGACTTACAAACCTAAGATTATTTTCGTTACCAAACAAATGCGTCTGACCCCTCAAAGTAATGTTTTCTGACGATATGATTAAATAAAAATTCCTTATCCGGCCGAAAAAAAAGAGCCGGAAAAGGAAGAAGTTGAATATTTCATCAGAATGAATAAAAATCAGTGCTTAACGCTTACAAAATCATCCGGATTGTGCCTGTGCTTGAATAGTATAGCAAAAGCTACGGTAATCACCAGTGCATAAATAGCAAAAGCCATCCATATCTCAGGCCAGTTTTTTGATCCGTCTTCAAGAAGGAAAAACTTATCGATGAGGATACCGCTGAGGTAACTTCCCGCCAGGGCTCCAAATCCGTTGGTCATCATCATAAACAGGCCCTGTGCGCTTGCCCGTATGCCCGAATGACTCTGTGTTTCAACATACAGCGACCCTGAAATATTAAAGAAATCGAAAGCCATTCCATAAATAATCCCTGAAAGAATGATCATCCATAATCCGCCTGCCGGATCGCCGAAACTGAAAAGTCCGAATCTGAACACCCATGCAATCATACTGAAAAGCATCACCTTCTTGATTCCGAAACGCTTTAAAAAGAAAGGGATTGCCAGAATAAAAAGAGTCTCCGATATCTGTGAAATCGACATAATAATAGCCGGATACCTAACCGCTATCAGATTCTGAAACTCGGGTATTTTGGCAAAATCGTGAAGGAATGTATCCCCATACATATTTGTAAGCTGAAGAGCAGCACCGAGCAGCATGGCAAACACAAAAAACAACGCCATCTTGTAGTTTTTAAACAGAGAGAAGGCATTGAGGCCCATCGCATCAAACAGGGATCTCTTTTCACCTTTATGACCAGCAGGAGGACAATCGGGAAGGGTAAAGGCATAAAGGCCAAGGAACAGTGAAGCTCCGGCTGCAACATAAAACTGGGCCGAGGAAGTCTCGATGTGCAGCAGACTGACGATCCACATTGCAACAATAAAGCCCACCGTGCCCCACACCCGAATGGGAGGATAATGCGTAACTATATCCAATCCGCTCTTTTTCAATGATGTGTATGCTACTGCTATGGTCAGTGAAATGGTTGGCATATAAAACATCATATTTACGAGCATTACCCAGAAAAAGACACCCGGATCGTCGATATTTGGCAGATAATAAAGCAGGGCAGCACCGGCCAGATGAAAGATCCCCAGGAGCTTTTGAGCACTGATGTACCTGTCGGCAATAATTCCTGCAATAGCCGGCATAAAGAGAGAGGAAATTCCCATAGTTGAGAAAATAGCACCAAACTCAGCACCCGACCACTGTTTGTGCTGAAACCAGAAAGCCCCGATGGTGATCAGCCATGAACCCCAGATAAAAAACTGAAAAAAATTCATGACAGTTAACCGTACTTTAATACCCATGGTAACAATAGTTTTAGGTTGAAAATAGTGAAGGTGCAAAGGTAAAAAAAACAACATCGGCTTTCATGATCTTTCCACGAAGGCTGTACCCAATTCGCAATCACGCCTTCTGCAGCCTCTTAATGCCACGATTCAATGCATGCAAATACAGGTCATGAATACCTTGTGCGGGCCAAAATAAAGATTCAGATTATTCCATATTACTGATATTCATTTATTTAAATACATTAAACTTTTTGTTCAAATTTTACGGTAAATCGCAGAATCTTTATCTTTGCCGCACATTTAAACAGGCATTAACAATCGAATTATAATACTCTCAGCCCATGTCGAAACTTACCAACAATTTCATCAACCGTCACAACGGACCCAGGGCCCGCGAAGTGGAAGAAATGCTGCAAACCATCGGTGCAAAAAGTCTGGAAGCACTCATTGACGAAACCATCCCTTCAAAAATACGTTTGAATGCTCCGCTGAACCTTCCGGCTGCAATGAATGAATATGAATATCTCAATCATCTGAAAAGCCTTGGTTCAAAAAATAAGATCTACAAGTCGTACATAGGGCTGGGATACTACAACAGCATTACTCCGGGAGTCATTCAGCGCAATATTCTTGAAAACCCGGGATGGTATACCTCCTACACCCCGTATCAGGCAGAAATTTCACAGGGAAGGCTTGAAGCTCTTCTTATCTATCAAACCATGATCAGCAGTCTTACCGGTCTGCCCCTGGCAAATGCATCGCTGCTCGATGAAGCTACGGCTGCAGCAGAAGCCATGATTATGCTTTATAATTCCAGGCCCCGCGAAGCCGTTAAAGCCGGAGCCTGCCGATTCTTTGTTTCAGACAAACTCTTCCCTCAGACTATTGATGTTCTGTATACCCGGGCCGAGCCTCTGGGCATTAAAGTAGAAACCGGTGACTGGAAGGCCATTGAATTTGACGAAACCTGGTTTGGAGCCATCGTTCAGTACCCCGACGAAACCGGAGAAATACACGATTACAGCGGCTTTGTTTCAAATGCACACGAAAAAGGAATCATGGTAGCTGTTGCAGCCGACCTTATGAGCTTAGCCCTGCTCACTCCTCCGGGTGAATGGGGTGCCGATGTAGTTGTCGGATCCAACCAGCGGTTTGGATTACCGATGGGCTTTGGCGGTCCGCATGCCGGTTATTTTGCCACCCGCGAAGAATACAAACGCAATATTCCCGGCCGTATTATCGGTGTATCGGTGGATGCACAGGGCAACAGGGCTTTACGCATGGCTCTGCAAACCCGTGAGCAGCATATTAAACGCGAACGCGCAACATCAAACATCTGTACGGCACAGGCCCTTCTTGCAACTATGAGCGGGATGTATGCCGTTTATCACGGCGCTGAAGGAATAAAGCAAATTGCCGAACGCATCAACATACTGACAGGAGTTCTTGCTACCGAAGTACTCAAATACGGATACACCCAACTGAATGAAACCTACTTCGATACCGTCAGGATTCAGGTTCCGGAAACGGTACGTATGGCCGAATTCAGAAAACTGGCTCTGGAAAACGAAGTTAACTTCAGGTACATCAACGATCGACTGATAAGCATCAGCATTGACGAAACAACAAACCTTGAAGACGTAAACACCCTGGTTAACATCTTTGCCTCAGCTGCCAAAAAACAGTTCCTCGAATATGTCTGCATTCCGGAAGAATGCTGCCGCATAAAGACCATTCCCGATGCGTTCAGAAGAAAATCGGCTTTCCTGAGTGAAGACGTTTTCAACACGTACCATTCCGAAACCGGAATGATGCGCTTTATCAAAAAGCTGGAAGGCAAAGACCTCTCACTCAACCGTTCGATGATCCCCCTGGGATCCTGTACCATGAAGCTGAATGCTGCTGCTGAATTGTTTGCCCTCAGCTGGCCGGAATTCAACAGCCTGCATCCTTTTGTCCCGGAAGAACAGGCCGAAGGCTACCATCTGATGATTCGCGATCTGGAAAAGGCTCTTTGCGAAATCACCGGATTTGCTGCTGTTTCTTTCCAGCCCAACTCCGGAGCCGCCGGTGAATATACCGGACTGCTTGTTATCAGAGCATATCACATCAGCCGTGGCGAAGGACATCGCAACGTTTGCCTGATTCCCGCATCGGCCCATGGTACCAACCCCGCCAGCGCAGCTATGGCAGGCATGACCGTGGTGGTTGTTAAAACCGATGCCAACGGCAACATCGATATGGCCGATTTAAAAGAAAAAGCAGAAAAATACAAGGATACCCTGTCGGCCTGCATGGTTACCTATCCTTCCACACACGGCGTTTTTGAAGAAGCCATTCTGGATCTCGTGAGCATTATTCATGAAAACGGCGGACAGGTATATATGGACGGTGCCAACATGAATGCTCAGGTAGGGCTGACCAGCCCGGGGTTCATTGGTGCTGATGTTTGTCACCTCAACTTACACAAGACTTTCGCTATCCCTCACGGAGGCGGCGGACCCGGTGTCGGACCCATTGGAGTGGCCAGTCACCTGAAGCCCTTCCTGCCGGGTCATGCACTGGTAAAAACCGGAGGCGATAACCGCATCAGTGCCGTTGCTGCAGCTCCGTTTGGCAGCGCTTCCATCCTTCCGATTTCCTATGGTTATATTAAACTTTTAGGAGGAGAAGGGCTTACAGAAGCAACCCGAATTGCAATCCTTAACGCCAACTACCTTAAAACCAAACTTGAACCGTATTTCAAAATCTTATATACAGGCAAAAACGGCCGTGTTGCACATGAAATGATTCTCGACTGCAATGCGTTCAGCAAGACTGCCGACCTGCAGGTGATCGATCTTGCCAAGCGCCTGATGGATTATGGGTTTCACGCCCCTACAGTTGCTTTCCCGGTTCATGGCACCCTTATGGTAGAGCCAACCGAAAGCGAACCCTTGCAGGAGCTTGACCGGTTTGTGGATGCAATGATCTCTATCCGTCAGGAAATTGATGAAATAGCTGAAGGAAAAGCAGACCGGCAGATAAATGTTATTAAAAAAGCCCCGCATACGCTGGCTATGATTGCTGCAGAGCAGTGGGAGCTTCCGTATACCAGGGCTAAGGCAGCATTCCCGGTTGGGATTGATATCACCGATAAATACTGGCCGGCTGTAACCCGCATCGATGATGCATACGGCGACCGGAACCTGATATGTACCTGTGCCCCGGTTTCAGCATATGCCGAAGAGAATAATTAAGTATTGTTTTCTCCAATAAAAAAAGAGGCTGTCGCTCAATACAGCCTCTTTTTTTTGAATAACATTAGTGTTATCTGTTACGTCCGCTGTTTTCGCCTGCTGAGCGGGATGATTTTGCAGGAGCAGCTGTGGCTTGTCTGGATGAAGAACCCGTTGAGCTCCTGCCCGATGTAACCCTCTGACTGCTGCGTGACTGTGTTTTACTTTCAGTTTTTACCGATGCTGCGCTGCGACTGGATCCGGCACTGCTGCTTCCTATTGCAGGGGCAGAGGTGCGCCTTTCCGGCTGCTGAACAGCTTTAGGGCTGCTGGTGCGAGGGGTTCCGACCTCCGGACCTGAAGTCCGGCTTGTCTTTACCTCTCTCGCTGAGGGATTACTCCTTACCGAAGTTCCTGTTCCTGTAGTCACCCTTCCCTGGTTTGCAGGCTTACCGATTTCAGGAGCTGAGGAGCGGGTATTGTTTACTGCTGGTTTGCCGGTGCGTGTAACTTTTACCTCCTTACCTGCGGGAGTGCTCCGTCCGACAGTTCCGGTACCTGTACTTACCCTTCCCTGGTTAGCAGGACTGCCAATGTCGGGAACTGAAGTACGTGTGTTGTTTACTACAGGGCGTTCCGGTTGAGTTTTGGTGGTCTGACCTGTAGTTCTTCCCGATCCTACTGCCGTGGAAGTGCGGTTGCCTGTTGTTACTGCAGGTTGTGCAGTTGAACGGCCCGGGTCGCCGTGGCGCTGTGCGTACAGTGCCGATCCTTCGCTGCGCAGATCAGGGCGTGAGTAGGTCTGGTTGTACCTTCCGCCGTCGCGGTATGTGCGAACCGTTGTTGAGTAGTTGCGGTGACGATTGTAGTAGTAGTCGGTATAGTGCGTATATCTGTAGTAGTTGACGTAACGATAATGATGGTAGTAGTGATGGTGCCAGTGAGCATGGTATCCGTAGTAGTAGTCCCAGTAGTAAGCTCTCCAGGGCCTCCAGTATGTGGGGTAGTATCCCCAGTACCAGGGGGAGTGCCATACTACGTAGGTAGGCATGTAGATGTAGCGGATCACTGGCCAGGTGTGAACCTCAACGTACGTGGGTCCGGTTACAACCGTTGTACCTGAACTGACAACCCTGGCTTTTCCGGTGTAGGCAGGATTGGGCGTTTCACGAACTGTTCCGTCTGCATTGTAGTAAGGCTCTATAATGTAGTTTTTACCATACAGTAACTCGTCTCCGACCATCTGCACATAAACCTTCCCATGCCTGTCCTTATTGACAGTGATAACCGCAACGTCCTGACTCTCTCTGGCATTGATGGCGACCCGAAGTACTATGGTGTGGTCTAACCCATCCACGTAGTCGGTAACAGTAATGTAGTCGATGTAGTTGTCGCCGTTGAGGTCTAAATTGTTGATGTAGGAATCTTCGGCATTCAGGCTTTTTTCAAAACCTTCAATCGTTTCGGATTCCTGGAAAAGTTTCATTACAGCATACAAGTTAAGGTTATCTCCGGGGAGATTTAACCGTTCCTGGCTGTAGTCTGCGGCACTCACTCCAAAACCTGTGGCGAGGATAAGTACCATTGCGAATAATTTTCTGAGCGCTTTCATGGCATTTAGTTTTTAAAGGTTCTTTTTATCCGGGTTAGTTACCCTCATCCTGCAAACGCCATACCAAAATTAAAAATTAGTTAAAATTAGTTAATTTATTATTGCTATGACCTTCTATATACTTGTTTTACAATATTTTACAATTCTATATTTTAAGAAAATTAATCTCAGAAAATGCTCTGCACTACTAAAAATATGGTATAAAAATTAATATTTTGTTTTCAATTACTTTTTAAAATATTTTTCTGATAAAAAGTATACGATCAAAAACGGGTGTAATTAAGAAAGATTTTTCCAACGAATCAGGGTAACTTCCTGTTTCCCGGATTTTGACATCCCCGATACGCTGAATTAAAGGAAATGTGAGAGATCAGGGTATCATGCCTTCACATTCAGCGTCTTAACAATTTAAGCAAGTTGGCAATCCGGCTTTTTTACAATACACCCGTTGAAATTTACGTAAATTTACCGGTGTTAATCGCATTGAACTCTATGGTTAAGCATTAAAAAAATTCCAGGAAAAACCGTCCAAACCCTGCCAGCAGTTATTGTCATGAAATGGTTGAATAGCGTTTTTATAGTACTCCGGGCAGAAAGGCACTTAATTCGCCTGACGATTGCATTCCTGTGCCTGTTGAATTTATCATCGTGTGAAACAAAGCACATTTATGTTAGGCATGTTAAATTTGACAAGAAAATGACTGCAGAGCGCAAGGCACTGAAGGCAGGCCGGGTGGTTCCAGATGCCAGGCAGCTGGAGTGGCAGAAACTTGAAGTAACAGCGTTCATCCATTTTGGCATCAACACGTTTACCGGTCGGGAATGGGGGGATGGCACAGAATCGCCAGAGCTTTTCAATCCGGATAGACTGGACGCCGGACAATGGGTTTCTGCATTGAAGGATGCCGGAATAAAACTTGTACTATTAACGGCCAAACACCACGACGGGTTTTGCCTTTGGCCTACTGAAACCACAATGCATTCGGTAAAGAGCTCACCGTGGCAGAATGGCAAAGGAGATGTTGTCAGGGAGTTAAAAGATGCCTGTGAAGATGCGGATCTCCGTTTTGGGGTATACCTCTCGCCCTGGGACCGCAATTCGCCTGTATACGGGAATTCATCTTTATATAATGAGTTGTTTATGCAGCAGCTTACCGAGTTGCTCAGCAATTACGGGCGCATTGATGAAGTGTGGTTCGACGGGGCATGCGGGGAAGGGCCTGGTGGCAAAAAACAGGAATACGACTGGGCAGCATATTATAATCTGATCCACCGCCTGCAGCCGGAGGCCGTTGTAGCCATCAAAGGGGAAGATGTGCGCTGGGTGGGGACTGAAAGTGGTTACGGCAGGACAACCGAATGGAGCGTAACGGCACTTGCACCCGGAGGAAGACCCGAAATGCAGGCGATTAACCAAAATCTGGGATTAAATGAAACCAGCGCAGACCTTGGAAGCAGAGAAATACTTGAAAATGCCAATCAGGTTTTCTGGTTTCCTGCTGAAGTAGACGTTTCCATTCGCCCCGGATGGTTTTTTCATGAAAGCGAAACGCCCCGTATCAAATCCCTGGCCCGTCTGGCTGATATATACTTTAATTCCGTGGGGATGAATGCGGTATTGCTATTAAACATCCCCCCGGATAAGCGCGGGCTGATACATGAAGCCGATGTGGCCCGGCTTAAGGAATTCGGCAACTGGGTGAGTTCATCTTTCGGGGATAACCTTTCGTTGCAGGCAAAAGTAATACCCTCCAGGTTAAAAGCCGTGGCTGACGGTGACAGAAAAACGTATGTGAGGCTGGGTAAAACACCGGCACAAGCAGTGCTAACTTTTCCTGAAGATGTTGTTTTTGATGCGGTTTTACTTCAGGAATATATTGAACGCGGGCAAAGGGTTGAGGAGTTTACGATAGAAACGATGAAAGAAGGCGAATGGGATGAAGTGGCCAGCGGCACGACCATAGGCTACAAACGGCTGCTGCGTTTACAGCCGGTTTCTGCTTCAAAGGTTCGTATAACTATAAAGAATTCGCGCGGTGAGGCATTGATTGCAGAAGCCGGGCTGTTTTTAACCGCGGGAATACTCAGCGATCCAGTCATACGCAGAAGCAAGGATGGCCGGGTAAGCATGACCAGTGAAACTCCCTTTTCGCATATAACCTACACCCTTGACGGAAGCGATCCGGACCGGGAATCGAACCGGTATATCACTCCGTTTCTCCTGCCCGGAAAAGGAATCGTGAAAGCCCGGGCTTATAACAGGGAATTTTCTGAAAGTGGAAATATCATTACTGAAACATACGATGTCTGCAAAACAAACTGGCGCATTGCAGCTGCAGAACCTTCACATCCTGCATTCCCGGCGGAGAACATAATTGATGAAGACCCCGGCAGCATGTGGCATACCGCCTGGGAAGGGGTACTGCCGCCTCCCCCTTATTCCGTTACGGTTGACATGGATGACACGCTTAATGTATGCGGTTTTACTTACACGCCCCGAAACGATGGAAACTATAGCGGGACGGTGCTTCAGTATGAATTTGAAACAAGTACCGATGGCACTCACTGGTTACCGATGGCTTCGGGTGAGTTTGCAAATATGCAGAACAACCCGTCGAAGCAAACGATAGAATTCGAACAAGCGGCTCAGGTACGGTACTTCCGCTTTACCATGCTGAAAGGAATTTACGGAGAGAACTGGATTTCAGCTGCAGAGCTTGGCATTATAAGCTGCGTAGAAACAGTTCCGGAATAAGCACTTTCAGGGCACAAACTAGCCTTCGGCGCACAGAAGCGATGACGGAAGTCTACGCTTGCAAGCATGCTTTGGAGTTGCCGAAGCTAAAATCCGGTTTTTTTTAAAGACTGTCACCAACATATATAGAAAACCTGAAGCAAAAACACTACCTTTGCGCACGAAAAAAAAATAACAAGTATCAGATTTTATGGCAACTACTGCTGACTTTAAGAATGGCTTATGCATTGAATTCAATGGTGATTTATACACTTTGGTGGAATTTCAGCATGTAAAACCCGGAAAGGGTGCCGCATTTGTCAGGACAAAATTAAGAAACCTCAAAACGGGCAAAGTAATTCCGAACACATTCAGTGCAGGAGTTAAGATTGATGTAGCCCGTGTTGAGCGTCGTCCCTATCAGTTTCTTTATAAAGACGATAGCGGATATAATTTCATGCACAACGAAACCTTTGAGCAGGTATTGATTGAAGAAGCTCTGATCAATGCGCCTCAGTTCCTTAAGGAGGGTCAATCGGTTGAGATTATGTTTCATGCCGAAACGGAAACGCCTTTAACCTGTGAACTACCTCCGTTCGTTGAGCTTACCGTAACCTACACCGAGCCCGGATTACGCGGGGACACGGCTACCAACACGCTGAAGCCCGCTTCTGTGGATACCGGTGCAACGGTTAACGTTCCTTTGTTTATTAACGAAGGGGAGAGAATAAAAGTTGACACACGTACCGGTGATTATTCCGAGAGGGTAAAATCATAACCCAGAAAATAAAACCGGGCAAACCAGCCCGGTTTTTTTCCTTTCATCAATTTTGCAGAACCATGCAGCTTGACCCAACACTTACGCTTGCAACCATTGCCAACCTGATTGAGGCTGAATACGAAGGAGATCCTTCACTTCCGGTAACCGGTTTGAATGAGATTCACATGGTAGAGCCCGGAGATTTAACCTTTGTCGATCATCCAAAGTATTACAGCAAGGCATTAAATTCCAAGGCGACAACCATTATCATCAATCAGGAAGTCAGCTGTCCGGAAGGGAAAGCACTGCTGTTTCACAAAGACCCTTTTGCTGCTTACGTTTCACTGGTAAAGAAATTCAGACCATTTGAGCGAGCCACTTCGATGATCTCAGCTTCGGCTGTAATCGGCGAGGGCACGGTAATACAACCCGGTGTATTTGTCGGGAATCACGTTGTTATAGGGAAGGATTGCATCATTCATGCAAACGTAAGTATTTACGACCACTCCATTATCGGCGACCGGGTCATAATTCAGTCGAACAGTGTGATTGGCGGCGATGCCTATTATTTCCAGCGCAAGCCTGAAGGGTATCGCAAATTTGAATCCTGCGGCCGCACAGTAATTGGTGATGATGTTGAGATCGGAGCCTTATGTGCAATCGACAAGGGTGTATCCGGTGATACCTCTGTCGGGAGTGGTACGAAACTGGACAATCACGTGCAGGTAGGACACGATTCAAGCATAGGCCGTAACTGCCTGATCGGTTCACATTGTGCCATCGCCGGTGTTACAAAAATAGAAGACGATGTAATTCTCTGGGGAAAGGTTGCAATAAACAAGGATCTGGTAATTGGCAAAGGTGCCGTTATTCTGGCTACATCGGCCGTGGATAAGAGTCTGGAAGGCGGAAAAACCTATTTTGGAGTCCCGGCAGATGATGCGCGCAAGAAGTGGAAAGAACTGGCTGCACTGCGTCAGCTCCCGGGCATTATCGCTTCAATGGGAATCAGCGACGAAGCAATAAAGTAACTGATTGACATCGGATTAGCTGCCCATCCCTGGAAAACCACTGCTACAGGCAGAGATTTAAATGCAAAATTCAAAAAAGACTGCTGTAATTACGGCAGTTTTTTTTTGCTTTTGTAATGAACCGGAGGCAGCCTGGCTCCTGAATACAGACCTGCATACTGTCAGGATTCTTCTTTTTTCGCGGAAAGCAGGGAAGTGTCGACTTCCACGCTGTCTTTATGGTACAGATCCATTGCTACGATCATAGCAATAAATCCCCAGAATGGGACCGAAGCTTTGTCGGTATCAAGGAAGTTATTGAGGAACCCGTGAATAAAATACGTAACAAGGGCAAGCACGGAAACGAGGCTGTAGAGGCGGATTTCCCTGTTTCTGGCATTCCGGTAAACTCTTATACCTGTAATGAGGGCAGCAGAAGCGATCCAAATAATAGATATCAATCCCGGGACTCCCTGTTCAGAGAGCGGGCCTATGTATTCGCTGTGGGCATTTCCGAGGTCACCGGCATTGGTACTGATAATGGTACGTTCTTTTGAGCGCTGGAAAGGGGCATAAACAAACTGATAGGTTCCGGGGCCCCAGCCGAATACCGGACGCTCGCCGAACATTCGAATAGCAGATTGCCAGCGGTTTATACGTTCCAGGTTGGAAGCATCGGAAGATATATTGTAAATAGACTGTACGTGTTCGATAAAGTTGGCGGAGGAATCCTGTTTATTTTTCTCAAGAACGTAAAGAATCTCCGTTTTGAACGTATAGAATGACGCGATTGCAGCAATAAGCACTATTGCAATCCATCGGAACTTAATACGGTAAACTACCAGGACGGCAACGCCAATTGCTGCGGCAACGCTCACCCAGGCAGCTCTGCTGAATGACAGGTAAAGGGCCAGAATCAGAATCAATGAAACCACACCTGCATAGAATCTGTATGTGCGAGAGCGTTCGTAGTTAAACATAAAACCTACGAAAACAGGCACAAAGAATGCGAGTATGGCTCCATATGCAGTGTGGTCGTTATAGAACGGTTTCATAACCCAGTGGCCCTGCCGTTCGGCGAACCCATAGGAAGAATGGTGAATGGTAGTATAAATAATTACAATGATAAGTGCAGCAGCATAGAGCCATTTGAACCGTGAGATATTTTTGACATCCTTAAACAGTAAAATGCCAAGAAAATAGAAAGGAACAATAAACCAGAGCCGGGCGGCAAGAAACTTAAAGGAAACCAGGGGCATTGAGCTCGTAATACTGGTAATCAGAAGCCAGGAAAGGCTAAAGAAAACGGCAATGGTTACCGGGTGGGAAAGGATTTTCTTGTCGTATTGACCGTTGAAGAGTGTTTTCAGCACAAAGAGAATCAGAACGCCGACCATAAGCGGTTCGGAGGGTATAGAAATACCGATTCCCAGTTCACTGTCGGAAATATTTATAGCCAGTGGTGTAACGAAAACGATAAGAAGAAGGAGTTTATCGAGCCAGAAGAGATACATCAGTGCGATAACAAAAAGCAGTGGCACCGCTATCCCGAGGTAAATCTCCTTAACGACGAGAACAGTATTGAGCAGGATAAATATCCCGCTCAGAATATAAAACCACTTAATTTTAAGGTTATCGGCCACCGTATCAGAAGGTTTTCAGGGATCAATTAACCGTTTACGAGGTCTTTCATCTCCTGATTGATGCGTTTATTTTCGATAACTGAAATAATCAGTACGGAGAAGAAGAGGGTTGCGAAAACAGAATAAACAACGATAAGCCAGCGAACCGGATAAGCTTTTTTGTCGGCAACTACCGGGGGAGTTACAACATTTGTAAACGTGAACTGTTTGTTGGCATCGTATACTGCCCGGTCGTAAATCATTTCAAACTCGGTAAATATTCTCATGATATCGATACGGCGCTGTGTAAGTATTGCCAGTTCACCGGATTTAGCCTGGAAATTCTCTTTCAGCCGCAACACATCCTTCATGTTGATATTGGTTGAATTGGATCCGTCGACGGTACGGAGGTATCCCCGGGTGATTTCTCTGGCCTGAGCATCGTAATCGATCAGTTCATAGTCTTCACGCAGGCTGGCGAGAGCCGCTTCGATGCTATCGAGTTGTGCTTTTTTCTCCTGCAGGGTTATACCCATACTTTGTACTACCTCTTCGTATTTAGACCTGTGGATATTCCTTATTTTCAGGTTACAGAAATCAATAATTGCCAGAACCATATCGCGTGCGATAACGGGGTCGGTATCTGTAACCACGATTTCGATCGACTCGTATTGTGTTTTACTGATCTTTACATTTTTATTGTAAAGATATTGCATGGTTGATTGGAAGTATTTGTAGGACGAATCGATGCGGTAATGCTCCGGCAGGTTGAACTTCCGTATTACGCTGTCGCGGATATCCTGTGACTGAAGCCATTGCAGCATCTGTTCGCTTTCGCTTTCATCGGAATACGGAGCGATATTTGACGGATAAACCAGAGCGTACGATTTAAATTTCGGTTTAATAAAGAAGGAGCTGGTAAATACAGCTGCAAGGAGGGCGGCGACGGCAGCTATAATCAGGAGATGCCATTTCCACCTGAAAAAGATCTTCATCATGCGGATGTTACTGAAATAGTTCTCAGTGTGAGGCTTTATGTTGTCCATTATGCTGAATTTAAATCGTGTTGTTCTGAAATGGAGTTTTTTTTTTCGGGCTACCCATCGTTTTGAGAGCCGGAAATTTCTCAATTGTGATAATAACGATCACTGAGGCGAGGAGTGCTGCTATGGTTGAAACCAGAACTATGATCCAGCGCACGGGGTATGATTTTTTCTCTGCTTTGAACGCTGTTTCCACAACGAATTTTTGCGGAAGGTTTTCCAGTGCATCCACTTTAGCCTCTTCATACCTGGCTTTCAAGTAGCTGAGTTGTTTTTTCTCATGCTCCAGCATATCGCGAAGTGATACATAAGCACCTCCGTACTTAGCAAGAAGGCTTAGTTTTTCTTCGAGCGACTGAATCCCTCTGGTATTTCCGCGTGCAATTTCGATGGCCAGCTGCTGATTGAACATTTCAGCTTGTGATTCATAGTCATACACGCCAAGTTCGCGAATAATCCTGAGCGAATCTTCCATTTCAGCAATCTCATTACGAAGCTTGTTATACTCCTGCTCCACAATCCTGAATCCCTTCATAGCGCGTTCGCGTTGCATGGCATTCTTGGTTGAATCGAGGAGATCTGAAATGGTATTGGCAATATCGGCTGCCATCTGCGGATCTCTGTCGAGCACAGAGATTCTGACGGCCATGAACTCTGTTCTTCTGAAAGTTATATTTTTTTCATACTGACGAAAAAGTTCAGTGTTTTTATATTTCGATGAAGGATTGATCCGGTAATGTTTCATCAAATCGAACCTGGCGACTACTTTATCTCTGATCTTGTTAGAACTGAGGATCTGCAGCATTTGTTCCGTTTGCTCATCTTCTCCGAATTCAAGAATATCTGTCTTCGCAGCAGGCTGATCGGTAAGCAGTGCCCTTGATACCGAGTTGCTTGAAACCGGAAACAGAACCACAGAGGAGCGGTACAGTGGAGTAATAAAAAGACTGGACGAAAAGAATGCTGACAAGATCGCTGCGACCAAACCTATGATAATCAGGTGCTTACGCCAGGAAAACAAAAACTTTCCAAGGCTGCTTGAGTCGAAATCCCTGATTTCTGTTAGTTTATTCTCCGACATATATTATGTTGGTTCGTTAGGGGTTGCCAAAGATAGGGAAAAAACATTCAGTTACGAACAATATTCCGTGTATAAATACCGAAGTTATTACAATGCATTAAATAAAATAATTCTGTCGTGGCTGAGGGTTTGATGTCAGTCCTGCAGGTTTCTGGAAGTAACCAGGCGCAGGAATCGCCTGATATTAAACAGTCCGAGTGTAAGTGCAAGAATGATGGAGGCTCCCATCATCAGTGCGAATGATTTTACCCAGTGCAATGGCAAACCGGAAGTGATCCTGCTGATGAGGATCACGCCAGCCACAAAAACCACAAGAGTAATCAGGTATCGGGGGTTAAAGCGGAACCTGAACATGAATACTGCCAGAACAACCTGAATTGCGGCCATCAGAAGCTGTGTAAGAAGGCTAGCCCAGGCGGCGCCAAGGGCACCGTACCAGGGTATCAGAACGAGATTAAGGCCGATATTGAGCAGCATCCCGCCTGCAGCCACCAGATTAAGGTGCTTGAGGCTACCGTTTGCGGTAAGCAGTGTACCGAACACATAAGTAGTGGAATAGCCTATAAAGCAGCCCATGAGCACACTGAAAACGACGGCTGAGTTGGATATATAGTGATCGTAAAGCAGATCCATTATCGGATAGCTGTAGAAATAAGAGCCGGCGGCAACAATAACGGAAAGCACAAACAACAGGGTAAAACTCAGCCTGGCCAGGTTTTCAACTTTTTCTCCGGATTTAAGCTGGCGTGCAAACAGTGGCAACAGAAGCACGGAAACAAGGTAAGCAATGTTATTGGCGGCATCCAGCAGGCGATATCCGTGCGCATAGATTCCGACCTGAATTTTCCCCTCTTCTCCCGGAATGAGCTTCTGAATTAAAACGGAATCGAAACGGTTGTAGAATGTCATCAATAAAACGAGTACCGCAAACGGAAGGCTTTGTTTTATGATCATCACAAAAAAAGGCACATTCCAGTTGAGGCGTGTAAATGAAGCTTTCCTGATCACGACCATCAGCGCCACCAGGGCTGTCAGCACATATGAAAGAGTTTGTGCATAAACGAACCATTCGATGCGCATTGGCTGACTGGTAACATTGCCCCAGAGCAGAATGCTGCAGAAAATAATCATGAGTATACGGTCGAGTACCGAAAGCACGCTGTCGGTTTTAAAGAACAGAAGGGCCGAAACGTTGGAGCGCAGGTAGAGGATAAACGAGATAAGAAACTGGTTTAAGCCCAGCAAGGCAAGCATCCAGAGACCCGTTCCCCGAAAGCCCCACATCAATCCGGCAGAAAAAGTGATTACGAAATACACGATGGCAAGCATGAATTTCATAATCAGTATACCTGAGAAATGCTTGTTCAGCAGGTGGGTATTCTGGGCAATATTCCGGTTATTGAAATTGGTAATACCGAAATCGAGCAGAATGTTAAAAAGAAAGGAGAAATTGAGGATGGTAAAATAAAAGCCGAAATCTTCAGCGCCCACAACATTTTGCACGGTTCTGTCGATGCCGAAAATCCAGAAGGGTTTTATCAGCAGGTTAAGGAATAACAGGAATCCCAGGTTTGTGAGGAATTTTCGCTGCATGCGGCTTAATATGAGCAACTGGCCGTGCTATACCGGAAGGGAATGAACAGAAATCCCGAACCGTTAAGCTTTAAATGTTAAATTTGCGCAAAAATATTATTATTCTGGCAATAAATACCGTCCTTGCAATAATAAAAGGCGGATCAACAAGGAGTAAATTGAAAATTGCGGTAAATACACGGTTGTTGCTTGAGGGCAGGCTGGAAGGGATCGGATGGTTTTCGTATGAAAACCTTAAGCGGATCACTATTGCTCATCCGGAGCATCAATTTTATTTTATTTTCGACAGACCTTATCATCCCGGTTTTATTTTCGGTCCGAATGTTACTCCGGTAGTTATTGGTCCTCCGGCCCGGCATCCGGTTCTATATTTCATCTGGTTCGAACTGTCGGTTCGCTATCAGCTGAAGAAGCTGGGGGCCGATGTGTTCCTTTCGCCCGACGGCTACCTCTCGCTTGGGAGCAAAGTTCCGTCGTTAACTGTTTTTCACGATCTCAATTTCGAGCACTATCCGAAGAGTTTACCGTTTGCAGAAAGGTGGTATTACCGGACCTTTTTTCCCAGATATGCGCGTAAAGCCAGACGCATAGCCACGGTATCGGAATTTTCGAAAAGCGACATCATCCGTCATTACGGCATATCACCTTCTAAAATCGATGTGGTTTACAACGGAGCCAACGAAGCGTATGCGCCTTTGGATGATGCCGGGAAGGAGGAAACGCGGGCCCGTTATTCGGAAGGCAAACCTTATTTCTTTTTTGTCGGATCGCTTCATCCGCGCAAGAACCTTATCAATTTATTCAGGGCTTTCGACCTGTTCAGAAAAACGGATACTGCCGGTACGAAGTTGCTGATTGCGGGAGCAAAAAAGTGGTGGACGGGCGAGATTGCCATGGTTTATAACACTATGCAGTACCGGGACAGCGTAATTTTTACGGATCGGCTGGAAACTTCTGAAATGAATTATGTTATGGGTTCTGCGTTAGCGCTCGCTTATGTTTCCTATTTCGAAGGCTTTGGGATTCCGATTGTAGAGGCATTCCGATGTGGCACCCCCGTTATAACCTCTGATGTCACGAGCATGCCTGAGGTGGCAGGTACTGCTGCATTACTTGCTGATCCGTTTGATCCGGAGAGCATTGCAGGGGCTATGAAAAGAATAGCAGAAGACGGTGAGCTCCGCAGCCGTTTAATCGAAAAAGGATTTGAGCGTGCGCGTATTTTCACCTGGGACAAATCGGCAGAGCGGCTATGGGCCACCATTGAACGAGTTATAGGTGAAAGTTGCTAAACCCGGGTCATCGCCCGTACGAATTAAACCCGAAACCGGAATTACCGCTTTTTATTCTGCGTAAGCAGGCTTACAATCCATACGGCTGCAAGAGCAAACACAAAGGAAGTAAAGCGCACGGATACAGCCTGATCCAGAACAGAAATCTCTGACCAGAGTACCGTGGAAACGGAACCTGTGATCATCCCGGCCATAACACCCTGCCAGGTGGTTTTCTTCCACTTCAGCAAAAGCAGCATTGCAGGTCCGAACGAAGATCCCAGCCCGGCCCAGGCATACGACACCATATTAAAAATCAGTTTTTCGGAAGTAATGGCAATGATAAATGCAGCTATTCCGACTGAAAAAGTAACCAGGCGGCTGAGAGTCACCATTGCTTTTGGTGAAAGCTTCAATTTCAGGATATTGTGACAGAAATCTTCGGCAACGGAGGAAGAAACGACCAACAGCAGGCTATCGGCGGTCGACATCATGGCAGCGATTGCTGCGGAAATAATTATTCCGGCAAACCAGGCAGGCATCAGCTGGGTTGCAAGGTGAGGCATAACGCGTTCCACGTCGCTGAAGTAGCCCTGTCCGTAAAGCCCGAAGCCTATGATTCCTATCGCCATAGCACCGGTAAAGGCGGGAATGGCCCAGACAATTGCAATACGTTTGCTGACGATCATCTTTTTCGGGTCACCGATCGACATAAACTTTGTTAAAAGGTGCGGTTGACCCATATATCCAAAAGCCCAGCTTAAGCCGCCAATTACAAGAGCTGCGGCAGCCCATCCGGTTTTACCGCCGGTGAGGCTGAAAAATCCCGGACCTGCCGCCTCCCATGCATCTGCCAGCCCGCCATCAAAGAATCCCAGCTCTGCCAGTCCAGCTATGGGAAGGATTACCATAGCCACAAACATAAGAACGCCCTGGATAACGTCTGTCCATACAACAGCCAGAAATCCGCCCATCATGGTATACAGAATAATCACGGCAGCACCTATGAGCATTCCGTAAAACTGTCCGATTCCGAAGGTAACATTCAGCACTTTACCGGCTCCGTTGAATTGAGCGGCAAGGTAGAAAGTAAAAAAGAATCCGATGATCGTCATGGAAACCAAGCGGAGGTGCAGGCTTCCTTTTGCAAAACTGTTGGAAAAGACATCGGGAAGGGTAATGGCATTAACCGCTTCCGAACGTTGCCGGATATCGTTAGCTATGACAAACCAGTAGAAAAAGATTCCCAGCAGGCATCCCAAAGCTGTCCATATTTCGATCAGTCCGAAGGCAAAAGCAGCTCCGGGGAGCCCGAGCAGAAGCCAGGCCGACTCCCCTGCCGAGCGTTCGGAGAGAGCGACGACCCACGGGTTCATCTTTCGTCCGCCAAGAAAATAATCGGCATTGGATTCATTCCGGCGGTAGGTTATGACCCCGATAACCATCATTACGGCAAGGTAAAATACAAAACCAATAAGTGTTGCGTCCATCCGACAGCGGGTTTAATGATACCAATCGTAAAGGGACACTAATATAAGGGAATGGAAACAAAAATAAAATTCCAGTTTATTACGGTAAGCCCGAATTGTCAGAGGATATTTACTTCCGTCTCGAGCTGCACTTCAAACGTCTGCTCCACTGAATTTATAATACGATGTGCCAATCCGAGAATCTGGCTTCCGGTTGCGTTACCGTGGTTAACGAGGACCAGGGCCTGGTTTTGGTGTACGCCTGCGTCGCCTTCACGAACGCCCTTCCAGCCGCACTTCTCGATAAGCCAGCCGGCGGCCAGTTTAACGCCATCGGGCGAAGGATAAGACGGAATATCCGGGAAACGCTGTTTGAGCTGGCGGAATTGACTTTCGCTGATCACCGGATTTTTGAAAAAGCTTCCTGCATTGCCTGTAATGGCAGGGTCAGGCAGTTTGCTTCTGCGAATGGAAGCAACGGCCAGCGCAACATTCTGAACGCTGGGCCGGAGTCCGTTCTTTTCAAGCTCGGCTGCAATAGCTCCGTAGTCAGTATTTGGTACGGGACAGGTCCGGAGTTTAAAGGTTACGGAAATAATAAAATACTGTCCTTTCAGTTCCTGTTTAAAGACGCTGTTACGATATCCGAAGCCGCAATCGGAGCGGAAGAACTCACGAAATTCACCGGAACGCAGTGAAACAGCTTCCAGCATATAAAAGCTGTCTTTCATTTCCACACCATAAGCGCCGATATTCTGAATAGGACTGCTGCCGACTTTACCGGGGATAAGTGTCAGATTCTCGAGACCTCCGAGGTTATGGCGAACGGTAAACTGAACCAGGTCGTCCCATTCCTCACCACCCATTGCCCGGACGTAAACAAAATTCTCGTCTCTATCGAGGATCTCTATGCCTTTAAGGCAATTCCGGATTACGAGCCCGTTGTAATCATCGGCAAAAAGTACATTGCTGCCACCCCCGAGAAACAGGAATTTCCCTTTACGTGTATTTATAAGTTTCAGCATGTCCGGAATCTGGCTTTCGGTCTCTAGAGTAGTAAAAGCGGATGCCAGAACATCCATACCGAAGGTGTGGAAAGGCTTCAGATTTACATTATACTGCAGCAGCAATTCAGATTTTGAACTCATGGCACAAAGGTAAAAAGATTATATGCCGTGCCCTTGTCTGTTACAGCTTAAAAATTAGCAAGTAAACATTTTTCAACTTTCCATGCAGCCGTTGCCGGTCTAAAAATGAAAAAAATACATCCGGCACCGGCTGAAGGGAATGGTTATTTCAGATGAAACAAGGTGTCAACATAATTTCATAAGTAGTAAAAAACAGGTACTTTTGCACGCCACTCCATGCTTCGACAAAGTTGAAAAATGTAATTGTTTCTGTAACAAACGATCTGAGTACCGACCAGCGGGTTGACAAGGCTAGTCTGACCCTTACAGGGATGGGATTCCGGGTTACCCTGGCAGGGCGGAAGCTGCGGGAGAGCCTTCCGTTGAGCGGCCGGAAGTATGAAACGGTACGAATGAGGCTTTTATTCCGGCGAGGTCCATGGTTTTATGCCGAGTACAACATACGATTATTTTTTCTTCTGCTTTTCCGGAAGTGTGACTTACTAGTTGCCAATGATCTCGACACATTGCCAGCCAACTTTATGGTACATTTGCTGAAGCGGATTCCGATAGTATATGACAGTCATGAGTATTACACGGGCACTCCTGAACTGGTAAACCGGCCTCGGATTCGGGCCATATGGGAGCGAATTGAGGGGTGGATTTTTCCGAAGCTGGGTGATATTATCACCGTAAACGGTTCCATAGCAAGACTTTATGAAGACAAGTATGGCAAACGCCTGCATGTTGTCCGTAATATTCCAAGGACTCCCGGCCCGGGATCGAATCCGACGCGGGATGAACTCGGGTTGCCGGATGACAGGAAAATCGTGCTGCTTCAGGGGGCTGGAATCAACATTCAGCGCGGAGCTGAAGAGGCGATGGATGCCATGCGTTATCTTGACGGAGTAGTGTTGCTGATAATTGGCGGAGGGGATGTGCTGGGACTATTGAAAAACAAATCTCAGGATCCTGAGCTGCGCGACAAAGTGATTTTCAGAGACAAGATGCCTTATCCGGAGCTAATGAAACATACGCGATTGGCTGATCTCGGGCTGACGCTCGACAAAGACACCAACATCAACTACCGGTTTAGTCTGCCCAACAAGCTTTTTGACTATATTCACGCCCGCATTCCCGTGCTGGCATCACGTTTACCCGAGATAGCCTCCATTGTTGAGAATTACCGTATCGGGATGATAACCGAAAGTCATGATCCGAAGGCGATAGCAGAGATGATTCGGGAAATGCTCAGCGATGAAATCCGTTACCTGCTCTGGAAACAGAACCTCGCGAAAGCAGCAGAGGAACTTTGCTGGGAAAAAGAAGAGCTCATTTTGAAAGATTTGTATAAGAAATATGTCTGATCGACACCTGCATATCGTTGCATTTGATGTTCCCTTCCCACCCAATTACGGCGGAGTTATCGATGTATTTTATAAAATTCGTGCTTTGCACCGTGAAGGGATAAGGCTGCATCTTCACATTATTGAATATCCCGGCCGCGGGCGCGCTCGGGAACTTGATCCCTACTGTGAAGAGGTTTTTTATTACTCACGAAAAACAGGATTGCGATCGGCATTCAGCTTCATTCCGTACATTGTCAAAAGCCGTGAATCGGAGGAGCTGATGGCTAATTTGCTGAAGGATGATTATCCTGTTTTGTTTGAAGGGATGCATTCATGCTACTACATAGACGATCCCAGGCTAAGCGGGCGTTTACTTATCTATCGCGAAAGCAACATTGAGCACGATTATTACCTGAACCTTTTCAAAGCCGAGCGGCACATAGGCAAGAAGGCCTATTTCCTGGTTGAAAGCTTAAAACTCAGGCTCTTTCAGCGTAAACTCAGGCATGCAGGATGTATGCTTGTAGTATCGGAAAGCGATACGGCATACCTGAAGCGTCAGTTTCCCCGCCACGATATACGATATCTTCCAAGTTTTCATGCCAACGACGGGCTGAATATCCCGGAAGGCAGCGGCACTTATTCACTTTACCATGGCAATATTGAAGTACCGGAGAATGAAGCTGCGGCAGAGTTCCTGATCCGAAAAGTGTTTGCAGGCTGCAAGCACCGGCTTATTATTGCGGGCATGAATCCGCCGAAACGGATCGTGGATCTGGCGGCCCGGTACGATAATATCGACGTACGGTCAAATCCGGACGATGAGGAGTTGTTTGAGTTGATCCGGAATGCTCATGCGAATGTTTTGGTGACCTTTCAGGCTACCGGTTTAAAACTCAAACTGCTGAATACCCTTTACAATGGTCGTCACTGTATCGTAAATTCGCAAATGCTGAGCGGAACAGGACTGGAATCCTTGTGCCATATAGCCGAATCGGCTGCAGATATCCGCAAGAAGCTGAACGAATTACAGGATATACCCTTTAAAGAGGATGAAATGGAAAAGAGGAGAAAGGTATTAAACCGCACGTATTCCAATTCAGGCAATGCTGACCGGCTGATCGAAGCCGTTTTCGGAAAATAGAACTTTACCGCCTTCGCATTTCAGCGTCCTTGAGGGGAACTTTTCCATTATGGCATAATTATGCGTAGCCATCAGTACGGCCCGGCCTGCCCGGCTGATATCGATAAGCAGGGACATAATTCCTTCGGATGTTTCGGGATCGAGGTTGCCGGTTGGCTCGTCGGCAAGGATCAGTTCGGGGTCGTTGAGCAGGGCACGGGCAATAGCCACGCGCTGCTGTTCGCCACCCGACAACTGGTGGGGCATTTTAAATCCTTTGGTCTTTAGACCTACTTTTTCGAGTACATCTTTGATGCGATCCTGCATTTCATTTTTATCGCTCCATCCGGTAGCGCGCAAAACAAAAAGAAGGTTATCGTTTACGCTTCGATCGGACAGCAACTGAAAATCCTGAAACACAATACCAAGTTTACGGCGCAGGAAAGGCACATCGCCGGGTCGGATCGTTTTAAGATTGTAACCGGCCACCTCGGCATCGCCTTCGTTTACCGAAAGGTCAGCATAAAGTGTTTTAAGCAGGCTGCTTTTCCCGGTACCGGTTTTCCCAATCAGGTAGATAAACTCTCCTTTATCGATGGTTAGGGTAACTTCGGAAAGTACAAGGATATTCCTTTGATAAACGCTGAGATTATTCAGGCTGACGATGGTATCGAGTGGCATGTGTAACAAAATTAGATGGTGTAAAGATAAGTTTAGTTTTGAAAAGAATGGCCGGGGTTACTGAAAAACCGCCGGAATCCCGTTCAGATCATCAATACGGGCAGTCTTAATGCTTAATTTGAAGATGCGTATTTATTGATAAAATCGAACAGAATTTCTATCCGGATTGGTTTGCTCACATAGTCGTTGCATCCTGCCCGGATCGACTTCTGGCGGTCTTCTTCGAATGCATAGGCAGTAAGAGCGATAACCGGAAGATCTTTCCGGAACGATCTTATCTGGCGGGTAGCCTCATATCCATCCATGACCGGCATTTTAATATCCATGAGCACCAGCGCAATTTCATCGTTATCGCGGCACTGAATAACGGCATCCTGTCCGTTGAGTGCGCGTATCAGGCGATAGGGCTTACCGGCGAGGATGCGACTGATGTAATAATAGCTGATGTCGTCGTCTTCCGCAACCAGAATCGCTCCATTCACATGAAAATCCGATCCGTGTCCTGAACGGCTCAGGGTGGAATCCATGGGTTCATGCACCGGGGCATACGGCAGAGAGAAAAAGAAAACGGATCCTTTACCGGCCTCGGATTCAAGGGAGATTTCACCACCCATCATCTCTACATAAGCTTTGCAGATTGCAAGTCCCAGGCCCGATCCTTCGTGTTCCCTGGAGAATGTGACATCGGCCTGAACGAAGCGTTCGAAAACGGAGGACTGCCGTTCCGCAGGAATACCTTTCCCGGTATCCCTGACATAAAACTCAAGCATCTGATCCTGGAGCAGGCAGCCGAATTCAACATAGCCTTTCCGGGTAAATTTCAAGGCATTTTTTATCAGATTCGTCAGAATAGATTCAAGCTTAACAGGATCCGTCTGAATAACATCGGGCTTATCGGAAAGGAGAACCGGCTCGCGGAGTTCAATGCCGTTTAATTCAGCATCGAATTTGAAAAATTTATGCAGACGCGTCATCAGCTGGTTGATACTCAGATCCGAGTAGTTAAGAACTGCCTGGCCTGATTCAATCTTTGAAATATCGATGATATCGTTAATGGTTGATAGCAGTCGGTTTCCGCTAGCTTTTACGATGCTTATGTATTCATCGCGCAGATCTCCCGAAAGGTCTTCCTGTTGCAGGAGATCCATAAAACCGAGAATTCCGTTCATAGGGGTACGGATTTCGTGGCTCATATTTGCCAGGAAAGCGGTTTTCAGCCTGTCGCTTTCCTCTGCCTTTTCTTTGGCTTCTTTCAGTTCGACAAAAAGGCGTCGCTGTTCCGTAACGTCTTCCAGTATCAGGATATAGTGACTGATATTGCCATCTGCATCCAGAACGGGAGAAATTACAATATTCTGCCAGTAGGGCTCACCGTTTTTTCGTTTTTCAAGAAATTCGCCGCTCCATT
Source organism: Bacteroidales bacterium UBA6248 (assembly GCA_002441345.1). Taxonomy (GTDB): domain Bacteria; phylum Bacteroidota; class Bacteroidia; order Bacteroidales; family Lentimicrobiaceae; genus Lentimicrobium. Next base: position 66,971 of record DJVU01000055.1, on the reverse strand, counting down.
CTCTGCCGTTGTGAATGACATCCCATATTTCAGCAGCAAAATGTCTGGATGTTTTTCCGGGATCGAGGAAGGACGGTACAATACCAATCAGTTCGGCGGAATCGTAGCCTGTAATCTGTAAAAACCTGGGGTTGACAAATTCAACAATCCCCTGAGCATTGGTCAGAGCCATACCTACCGGACTCTGTTCGATTGACCGTATAAGCACTCTGACCTGGCTTTCGGCTCTTTTCTTTGATGTTACATCATGAACGATGGAATGGAGTAAAGTTCTGCCCGACATCGAAATGGCACTGCTAAAAACTTCCACGTCCCGAATGCTGTTATCCTTGAGACGATGTTTAAACTCAAAATGTATGCGTTGCTTTTGCTTAACTCTGTCCATTTCGTACAGCAATTTATCCATCGGACTAAGGTTTATCCGACCGATATTCATCCCGGTAAGTTCATCGCGTGAATATCCATAGAAATTACAGGCGGCATTGTTCGCATCAACAATATCACCTGTTTCAGGATTGATCAGTAATTTAACTGCCGCATGATGCTCAAACAGATTCCTGAACTTCGATTCACTTGAAATCAGTGATTCTTCTGCCTGTTTCCGGCCGGTAATATCGATAACTACTCCGAAGAAGAAATGTTGTTCCTCCAAACGATGATACTGCATGTGAACCTCAACGGGATAACGGGCGCCGTTCTTGCAACTATGCATGGTTTCGAAAACCAGAATGTCCTTTTCACCGCTTATAAGCGTCTGCCGGATTTCCTTTAGCTGCTGCGGAGTATAAAAATCCGAAATTACGGACGGATGCATGCCTGTCAATTCGGATGCGGAATAGCCGAGTGTGCTTATTGCACCGTGGTTTATGTATTCAAAAGTGAACGTATCGGCGTTAAGGATATAAATTTCATTCAGGCTGCTGTCGACCAGGCGTATGAGCTTACTAAGCTCTGCTTCAGCTTTTTTCCTTTCCGTGACATCGATGAAGTTTATAACCAGGCCGTTGACGGCAGGTTCTTTCAGGAGGTTACTGATAGTACTTCTGGCCCACCGAACCGAACCATCCTTTTGCAAATACCTGTATTCCAATGTGGTAACTGCGTCAGAGTTATTCACCAGCTCATTTATTGCTTTATCAACGTAATCCCGGTCTTCCGCAAAAACGATATCGAGAGCATAAGGCATCTCCTCTACAGAACCGTAGTTCATGAGTCTTAGGGCTGAGGGACTTGAGTAGGTAATACGGTAAGAAGGGTTGAGCAGCACGATGCCATCGGGAGCCTTTTCGATAATAGCTCTGAAATACTCTTCCTGCTGTCTGATTCGAATTTCGGAGAGGATGTGCCTTGAAACGTCGTTTACGAGCACATGTCTGGCTTTTCTTCCCTGAAAATCAACCAGGTGAGAAATAACCTCGGCATATATCAACTCCCCGTTTTTGCGTACATGCCTCCATATTCCGGCAAAATTGTGATTCAGTTCGGTATTAGACAAATCATCCGCCAGTGCCGGCAAATCTTCCGGTGGCCGGATAGACTTTATAGTCATGGTGAGAAACTCTTCCCTTGAATACCCGTAGTGGTTCACGGCAGCATCATTCACTTCAAGGAATGCGAGCGTTTCCAGGTCGTAAATCCACATAGGCTGCGGATTATCGGAGAACATTCGCCGGTATTTGCGTTCGCTTTCGAGCAGGGCAGCCTGCCGTTCACGATCCCGCGTCTGATCTCTGAATACAAGGACAACGCCTGTAATCAATCCGTCGCGATCGCGTATGGGGGAAGCGCTGTCGGCAACGGGAATGACGGAACCGTCTTTTTTCACAAGTATAGTATGGCTTGATATACCGGCAACGGAACCTTCAGCCAGCACTTTTGCAACGGGACTTTCCAGAACAGTGCCCGATTCTTCATCAATAATATTAAAGATCTGTTCTACGTTTAAGCCGGAAGCGTCTTTTTCCTTCCAGCCTGTAAGATTTTCTGCAACCGGATTCAGGTTTCGGATCAAACCCCGGTTATCGGTAACGATTACCGCATCGCCAATGCTGTATATGGTTGTACGGAATTCTTCACGGGCCCGCAGCAGGGTTTTCAGAGTTACGCGGCGATGGTTGGTATAAATAAGAGAAAAGAAGGAAATCAAAAACAATCCAAGGAGAACAAAAACAACCAGAAGCAAGCCTAATTTCTGTTTAAGCGGAAGATACGCACCTTCACGATCAATTTTTGTTACTAAAAGCCAGGGTGTCTCATCCACTCTGTTTACGTATGCTATTACATCAACACCTCTGTAATCGGCGCCTTCAATAACAGCGGAATACCCGGGGGTGTACACAGAAGAATCCCCGGTGTATTCACCAATTGAAAAATACGCCTTCAGCGCCGGGTGTTCATGAAAACGGGACGGACTCACCATCAGAAGTCCGGTACTGTCGGGCATGAGCAAAATCGACTCCGCTCCCGGACTGGAAGTAGGATCAAACGAAAGAAGCGGATATAAAAATTCGGAAGGATCGATGCGAAGCACCATGAACAACGTAAGATTTGCATCAATCGTAACCGGAGCGATAAAATCGATGTGGGCCTTATTGCAATTACTGCAAAGAAAAAGACCAGTGCTCTCTACCTTATTCTTATTGAACGTCTGTGACAGTACATCGGTGAAGTCATTCGGCACCACCGCTGTTTCCCTGGTTGAAATAAACAGATTACCTTCGGTATCGAAGATCATTACATCTTCGTATCCGTGTTCGGACTTGAGGTCGTTGAGGTAAAATAAAAGTTCGTGATTTTCTGCTGCTCCGGAATTGGTTAAAATGCGGCGAATTGCCGGAACGATGAATGAACTTTGGGAAATGGCATGACCATCGTCGAATTCATCGGTATACCATTCGGTTATTTGCGCCGTCTTGAGCTCTGATACCGTAACAAGTTCACTTATTTTCTCCTTTCTCACCCTCTCGTATTCATCCCGGTAATATCTGGATGCGAAATAGGCAAGTATACATAACAACACAAGCAGTATAAGGAAAACTGCTACTTTTGGAAATGAAATCCTCTGGTTCATCGGCATCCGTATCAAGCGCGTATAGAATTTCAGGAAAGCAAATATAAAATAATAAATATTAAACAGACAGTTTTGTATTTCTTTTTCCTTTAGCATGAAATTTCATCTGTATCTGTGTGAACTTCAATTCCTACAGCCGGAACAACAGGAAAATTCATCTGATGGAACAAACCGAATGCCCGGTTCTGCTTTCGCTTTTTTGCGATATCATTCCATACACATAAATATGGCAGATCCGGGAAAACGGAGTCACTATTTGCATGCGGGTGCTGCAAACGCATTTTCAAATTGAGGAACAGGTCTGTTTGTTAAAAAGCTCTGAACTTGACAATGGGTTTGAGAGGCAATGGAATAATCGCGGGTGATAAATGCAAACCTTAGGTATGAATTCTCAAAAAATTGCAGGTCCTGTAAAATACTATTGTGGAAAAATAAATTCAAAATAGTTGCATAGTGCTCTGAATACTTTAATTATCAACAAACTAAAGCAGATTTGCAAGGGACGGGGTCATACCCGCGTCTGTTGACAAAACAAACAGCATAATTTTGTTTGATTCCGAAAATTCGTGTAGGTTTGAAGCCATCTAAACAAGTCTGTACGCGATGAGTCAGCAATTTGATCCCAGAAAAAATTACGAGAAAACGAAAAAAGAGGCCGGATACGTGCTGCGGTGTGATGCCAGGCAGGAGACCTATGATGCCATTGGATTTATGTCGGGGCTGGAGGTTCATCAGCAGCTTAAAACCCGCGAAAAACTCTTTTGTCATTGTCCGGCAGGTATATACCAGAAGCCTGAAGATTTCGATGCCGAGGTAATCCGTCACATGCGCCCCACCCTCAGCGAATTGGGAGAATATGACGGAACGGCTCTGATGGAATTCAAAACCCGGAAAAATATAATTTACCGTCTGAAGAATGAGACCACGTGTACATATGAAGTTGACGACACTCCGCCGTTTCCTCTGAACAGGGAAGCTCTGGAAATTGCCATAGAGATTTCTCTGCTTTCGAAACTGAATATAGTAGGTGAAGTACACATTACCAGGAAACAATACCTCGACGGCAGCATTCCCACCGGTTTTCAGCGTACGGCCATTATAGGCGTGGAAGGAGAGATTCCGTTAAAGAATAAAACGATACGGCTGATACAATTAAGTCTGGAAGAGGATTCCTGCCGCGAGGTATCCGACATAGGGCATACCCGTATTTACCGCACCGATCGTTTAGGAATGCCACTTATTGAAACGGTTACATATCCCGACATGACAAATCCCGATGAGGTAAAAGAAGCGGGGGATTACATCCGCTTTCTGAACCGGAGTACGGGCAAGGTACGAACGGGTATCGGAGCCGGCCGGCAAGACGTTAATGTGAGTTGCCGTGGCGGTTCAAGGGTAGAGATAAAAGGGGTTGCGCACACCCGCTGGATTCCCGAGCTCACGCATAACGAATGTTTCCGGCAGTGGTCGCTTCTGCTGTTGCGCGACCGTTTGCAACGCGATATCCCGGGATATGAATCCTGGAAAATAAGTCATGCAGCTATCGATTACCACGACTTCAAATTCGAATATGCTCCCATTGTTGAGGCGAAAAACAAGAAGCACAAAATCATAGCAGTAAACCTTCCTGGTTTTGCGGGAGCACTATCGCATTTTACCCAGCCCGGCAAGATGTTTGCCAACGAATTAACCGATCGGTTGAAAGTAATTGCCTGCATCGAAAAGCCAAACATGGCTCATACTGAGGGTTTTGAGCAGACAATACCGGAGAAGGACTGGGAAGTAATACGGAAGCTTGTGAAAGCCGGTGGCAAGGATGCCCAGCTTCTGATCTGGGGTCCGGAGGATGACTTGCCAACTGCGCTGGAAACCATAGAAGAGCGTTGCCGCATGGCATTTGAGGGCATACCTCCTGAAACCAGAAAATCTTTCGAAGACGGCACCACTATTTTTGAGCGCGTATTGCCGGGAGCCGACCGAATGTATCCCGATACCGACAGCGCCCCCATTCCCCTGGAGGATACGTATATTGCCAGTCTCGGTAACAACCTGCCACAGGAGGTAATCGACAGGTATCATATTATGAAAGAATGGGGAATTCCGGAAGACACCTATACCTATATCTTCAGAAAAGACCTGTTTCCGATGATTGAAAAAATCGTTAACGATCTGGGTTATAAGCCTTCATTCACGGGTACACTCTTTGGGCACAAGTTAAAGTACATTGAAGGCCACATCCGCCCTGCTGCAGGATTTTCGATCAAGATCGTATACGGACTTCTTAAGTACATCCGGGACAAAGGTCTGGCACCTGAAATTGCATGGCTGATGCTTCCGCACGTTTATGCTCATCCCAAACTTGATTTCGACTCGGTCCTGACCAGTATACGATTTAAAAAAACCGGCAAGGAAGAGTTATTGCAACAACTTCCGTTTTTGAAGACCAAATTCAGTGAAATCCGGCATTCGGAAAAAGAAGGCAATGAGAAACACTGGATAATGGGACAATTGCGCCGGGTGGCGATCGGAAACGTACCCTTAGCGGAACTTTCAGAAATTATCGGAGAGAAATAAGACGAAGCATTCAACAGACACAGACTAAAGAACGACACACTATGGCTGACGATTTTTTCCAGGGATACAAAGGCGCTTCGCTTGAAGTATTAAAAAAGTTTAATGTGCGGGTATGGGGGCAGGCCGAGGTCGCAACTACGCGGGGGTTGTTTAAGGGCACCGTTTTACCCCGTGCAGAGAACGACGACGACCAGCATATTGTATTGAAAATTGCTACCGGTTATAATGTGGGGATTGACATTGCAACGATCACGGGAATGAAGGAAACCGGATATAAAAAAGCCAACTATAAAATTCCCGAGAAAGAGTTTCCGTATACCCAGGGTTTACCCAGGGTAAAGCTTATAGGAACAGGCGGTACCATAGCTTCCCGGCTTGATTACCGGACAGGAGCCGTGATCCCGGCATTTTCGCCCGGAGAATTGTACGGAGCTGTACCCGAGCTTGCACAGATTTGCAACCTGACCACTGAAAAAGTATTTGCAGTTTTCAGTGAGAACATGGCTCCCGAAAACTACCGGAAGCTGGCAATTGCCATTGGCAAGGAGATAGAGAATGGCGTTGAGGGGATTGTAATCGGGCACGGCACCGACACTCTTCATCACACGGCTGCAGCGCTCACCTACATGGTTCAGAATTCTCCGGTTCCGATAGTACTCGTCGGATCGCAGCGTTCATCGGACCGGCCAAGTTCGGATGCCGCGCTCAACCTTATGCATGCCTGCACGGCTGCAGGGCACGGCGATATTGCCGAGGTGATGGTCTGCATGTTTGGTCCAACCAGCGATGAGTACGGATTCCTGCACCGGGGAACGCGTGTACGCAAAATGCATTCGTCGTACCGTTCAACATTCCGTACTATCGGAGATACTCCGCTGGCCACGGTTACCCGCGGCGGCGTTGAACCTATTAAAAAAGACTACAATCCAAGGCGTAAAGACCGGAAAGTAACCATACTCCCCTATTTTGAGGAGAAAGTAGCTATCGTTTACTATTATCCCAATATGCAGCCCGATATCATCGATTCGCTGGTTGAAAACGGCTACAAGGGAATCGTGATTGCCGGAACCGGTCTCGGGCATATTAACAAGCCTGTTTATCCGGCCATTGAGCGTGCACATGCAGCCGGAGTTCACATATATATGACGGTTCAAACGTTGTGGGGGTATGCGCATATGTTTGTTTACGACACCGGGCGCGATTTGATGGCAAAAGGAATAGTTCCGGCTGCCAATATGCTGCCCGAAGCCGCTTACATAAAACTGGGCTGGGTTCTTGGCCAGACCAATGACCCTGAAGAGGTTAAACGACTGATGCTGACTCCGGTAAACGATGAAATTACACCCAGGGAACCATATAACGGATATCTGGTGTACCAGGGTGGCGTCCCTGAAATAGAGGAATTCATCCGTAAGGTTCATAAATAAAATTGAACATGGCTGCAAGGTAATCGACCGCATAACCGGGGGATGCCTGACGGATAGGATACGGGCCTTTCCCGGGGCTATGTGCTTTTGCTAAACCGAAACCATCACATAATCAGGCAGAAAAATTGTACCTTTGCCCTCCCCCAGCATATAATATAACTCTGCCTTAATGAAGAATTTTGCCGCGCTTATACTGACTTCACTTATTGCCTTATCGCTGAATGCACAGGATACCCTTACAATAATGCACTACAACATCCTGAACTATGGTAATTACAGTTCCTACTGCACTTCGGCCAACAACAATCATGAAGTAAAGGACGGATACCTGCGTACCATCATTGCCCATACAAAACCCCACATCTTTACGGTGAATGAAGTCAGTCAGTACGACTTTTACCACACCCGACTGTTAAACAATGTATTGAATCACGATGTGGACTATTATCGACGTGCTTCTATTACAAATATTGCCGGGTCGAGTATTATTAACGGATTCTTTTACGATTCAAGGAAGTTTGTTCTGCACTCACAGTCGGTACCTCAATCGTATGTACGCGACATCAATCTGTACCGTTTGTATTACCGCAACAGCAGCCTGGCAGCGGGCGACACTACCTGGATCAATTGCATCGTAGCCCATTTGAAAGCGAGTTCCGGAAGCACGAATGCAGCAGCCAGGGCAAGTATGACTTCGGCTGTTATGACATGGCTTCGTACCAACGCACTTCCCGGCAATTACCTTATAATGGGCGACTTTAATCTTTATACCTCTTCGGAGGAAGCGTATCAGAATCTGATAAATCCGATTACTGCAAACCAGGCATTCCGGTTTTATGACCCGGTTGACACTCCGGGAAACTGGAGCAACAACTCTGCATATGCCGGTGTCCATACACAATCGGTTTCCTCATCCGGCAACGGATGCCAGGCCAGCGGCGGTCTCGACGACCGTTTTGACTTTATACTTGCCTCGGGCAGCATAATGAATGGTACTGAAGGGATCCGGTATCTGGAAGATTCCTATAAAGCAATCGGGCAGGACGGCCACCACTTTAACAAATCTATAACCGATTATCCTGCCAATATATCGGTACCTTCGGCTGTACTTAATGCACTGGCGTCCAATTCCGATCATCTTCCCGTGATGATGAAAGTGGTGGCTGGCAAAGGGCCCAACAGCATCGCGGAAAGGCCGGCTCAATTGTTCCATGCATTCGTGTATGCCCGGGAAGGAGATACTCCCGGCCTGGGTATAATTTCAGCACGGGCCATGAAATGCAGCATAGAAATCCACAACCTTGCCGGAGCAATGATTTCCCGTACGTACTACAACCTGACCGGAGGAAGAAATGACGTAAACATTGAAATGCCTCTAAACGGAAAAGGTATGTATTTGCTATCGGTCACCGATGACAGCGGAAACCGCATCACGCTGAAACTCTTCCTGTAAATAAGCCTGGGAGTCATGTGTAACAAGAGTGTCCTGGTTCAGCGAAACAGAATCCCCAGTTTGATGGCGATGCGATTGTAATAGTACCGGATGTTAGTGGATGATCCGATATCCCAGATGTATTTAACGTCGTTGAGCCTCAACTCCTGGTATTGATAGGCAATTTCAGCCGTCAGTATCGTTCCGGCTTTCCCGGCAAGGCGAAAGCTGAGTCCGGGGCTGAAGAAAACACCACCGGCAGTGTTGCCAGAGGATTGATATCTGTTACCATCGTGTGTTTTTTCCAGCGGAAGCGTATAACCTGCTCTGAACGATATCATGGGCAGACACACATACTGTTTGTTTTTATACCTGAGTTCTCCAAAAAGTGGCAATACGCTCCAATTATACCGTTCAAATCCTGCTCCTATACCTGCATAAAACTGCCTGTTCCAACTGAGCCCGGCAGCCGAGGTAACCGAAGGATTGGCTACAAAGCCGCTTTCTCCTTTGCCTGTGAGAAATCCGGCACTCGTATGGCTGTATAAACAAGGGCCTGTAATTCCAGAATTTTCCGGAACATCCTTCGTATCGTCACCGGAATTTTCAGCTGTACGTTGATCGGTGAACCCGGTATTACTGTAACCGGCTGCCTTACCCGAAGGTAAGAACAGACCGGCCAACAGCATCATTACCAAAAAAAGGGAAATCTTTAAATTTTTCATCATCTGTATGAGATTTCAGGGCTCAACTACAGGTATGCTGCTGATGAGCCTGAGGTCTGAAAGATCGGAATAATCGTACTGGAAAAGTCCGTCATCTCCGATCAGCATCAGAAGCCCATTCCAGGGTATAACATCGTAAGTTCGTATGTCCTGAAAATGAGCAATCTGATTCATATGAATATTCATTGGGTCGGCGGCATTGTACACCTTCAGGCCGGCATCGCCGTCGCATATAAAAAGGATATGGTTGTCGATTCCGAGTCCGTGCGGATTATACATCGGATACGATTTTACTAAGAAAGGGTGAGCAACGGATGAGATGTCAACCACATCGAGCTGATTGGCAAACCCGTTGCATTGTGTCCCGGATCGCAGGGTTACGTAGGCATAATTTCCTTCAATAACGACCGGATCGCACGAATTGATGTGCTCAAAAACTGAAACATAGGCAGGATCGGAAGGATTGCCCAGGCTGTAAACAAGCATCCCGGTTGTTGTTCCCAAAAAAAGGTGGTTGTTGTATGGGAAAATGGTTTCAACCTGCCGGCCGAGGTAGATTTCCGCCCCTGTCCGGATGCTGTCGGTGCCGGCTAGATCAAAAACCTTAAGTGCATCGTTGTGAATGGCATAGAGAAATTGTCCGTTGATGGTAAAACGGGCCATTGAGCCACCGATACCGGCCGATTGGGAGGGAGAGACAGATACTTCATTGGATCCCAGACTTGTGACTCCCATATTATCGAACGTGATTCTGCCTCCCGGAAAACCATATTCCTTTTCAACCAGCTCCGTAACAACCTTTTGTTCAAATCCTGTTATTACACCTTTTGTAAAATCAACTCCGTACACCGGCATATTGAAATCAAACGGTGGCAACAAATTGGGAAATGCATTTTTGACCCGGCCTGTTTCAACGGGATTTGCCGGATCTGAAATATCCAGTGCCACCAGGTCGATGTAACTGTCGGCATACAGGATACTGCCTCTGACAGCCATATTGTAATTCCCGGGAATTTCGAGAAAGGCAATTGGTTCGGGGTGTGAAGGATCCGCATTGTCGATTATATGAACACCATCTCCGTACTCATTGATAAACAAGTAATTATCTTTAAAATAAATTTTACCGGGATGTACCAGCTGGCGGGCCTGCGTACTCTTAACCGCGCTTCTGAGTTCGCTGAAGCTCATATATACAGGCACATTGGCGGTATAGGTTATCTCTTCGAAAACCTTATCACGGCATGAGCTCATAAAAATGGCTATAAAAAGAAACAGTATAGCGGGGAAGTGATAATTTGTTGTTTTCATAACGGCGTGTGTATCATTTATCAACAGCCAGTAGACGAACAAGTGGCCGGTAAGGTTGCACGATCCGCAAAAGATTATTTCATATTCATTCTGAGTCCGGACTGAAATGAAGGCCATGCCATCCGTGCACTGCGGATGCTGTAAGGCTGGGTTGAATTGAGGAAGAAGCACTGAAGTCCTGCCTGCCCGAAAAGCGACACACGGTTGAAAATCCGGATTTCACCGCCCAGAGCCGTGAGAGATGACATCTGCAGACCCGATACCCGGTTCCTGATCTTGCCTTCCTCTTCCACATCTCCTCGCGTATAGGAGGTAATGGAAGTATGGTAGGCCAATCCTTTCTCAAAGACAGCCGATTGCGAAATATATAAACCACCGCGGCGGCCATCGATCAGATTAAATCGCAGTGAAAGGGGAATGCCGATGTAATCGAGTGACGTAAAGTACTCTTTGTAAGCATCGTTGAGTTCGGTGGTACGAACCGTGTATCCGAGGCGGGTATAAAGAAGTCCGGTTTCGGCGGCCCAGCGCCGGGCAAAAGGTTTTGACAACAGAAGTCCGAACGATACCGGGGGATTGTGTGAAGTGTTTTCAATGTCTTCGAAGAATGATGTTTCAATAGCTACCCGGGAGGAGGTGCGGTCGAAGCTGTAACTGTTGTCGCGGGAATTCATAGCTAAATCCTGTTCCTCCACGCTGAAATCCTGCAGCGAGCCGTACTGAAGTGCAAGCGTCCAGTTTCGCGAAACCTTTTCGGGTGAATGATCCTGCCCGGGCAAACCGGTGGATACCGGTATTAAGGCGGTTTCCGTACCGGGATCCGGAGCAATTTCGGGTTTCAGCCCGGCGATGGCATCCTCAGAAGAATCCTGCAGTGCTGTTACATCAGAATCTGTGACTTCTGCAAGAGTAGTTTCAGCATACTTAACCTCTACAGGGTCCTGGTCGGGGGTGAGTTCATTTGCAGGGACTGCGATTTGCTTATCAGCGGGATTTACGGCCAGGGCTCCGGGCACCACCTTAAGAGACGAGCCGGAGCTTGCAGCGGAAGCGGAAGTATTACCAGTACCGGTGCTGAATTCAGGAACTGCGGAAGATGTCGTATTTCCGGCTGCTTCGGTTATTGTCCGTTCTGTTACTGCGGCGGGAGGCTGAACATGGACGCCTGTATTTTCGGATACCGTAGCCGTTCGTTTTGCCGGAAGGAAGAACACGAGGCCTGCTCCCAGCAGCAATGCAAAGGCAGCAGCAGGTATCAACACGTACAGTGGAGCAATCTTTTTGCGCGGGCTAATGCGCAAAAGGATTTTATCCCATGTCCCGGAGGGTGGGTTGGCCTCATAATTTCTGAGGCTTTCGCGGATAAAATCCTTAAATGGGTCGGTTGAATTTTTCATTAATTGCTTGTATTTTCTGAAGGCAGGCGTTTTAGCAGCCATGCCCTGGCTCTGGCGTATTGCGATTTTGATGTTCCCTCACTGATTCCGAGTATTCCGGCAATTTCCTTATGTGAATAGTCTTCCACAGCGTAAAGGTTAAAAACGGTTCTGAAGCCTGGTGGCATTTCCCTGATAAGCCGGGCAACCGTACCGGGATTCGGGCGCCTGGCAGCTTCGGGTTCATCGTATTCGGTGATTGCAGCATCCTCATCCAGGGGTGTGCTGTATCGAAGCACATCCCTTTTGCGAAGGTATTCGAGTGCTGTATTCACCATTACCCTGCGAATCCAGCCCTCGAGGGATCCCTCGTTCCTGAAGGTGCCAAGCCGGGTAAAGACTCTTATAAAACCTTCCTGAAGAAGGTCTTCGGCCATAGCCTCATCGGGAGCATAACGAAGGCAAACCCCGAACATTTTCCGGGCGTAACATTCGTACAAACGCTTCTGAGCCTGCACGTTACCCTTAAGACAATCCTTCAGGAGCAGGGTTTCGTCCATCTGTAGTTCAGAAAAGCTGTTAGGACCGGAGTAAACTGATGATGCTTCATTTCTCAATAGGTTGCATTACAAACCTACACATTATTGCATTACAGACCATGAACAGACCCAATGAAAAGTCCGGATACGACCGGCATTGTTAAAAGAAAATTCAACTCATCCCCAAAGGAAACAAAAGCTGATTTAGCAGCGCGATCTGTACAAAAACAATGCCTGAGAATCCGGATTCAATCAAACATTTGCTTGTAAACTATCCCCGCAAAGGGAACAGAAAGAATTAATTTCATTCTCAGAGAAACGACCGGATTTTCTTAGAAAAATGAAATTTATATCCATGTTGAAATCCATACCTTTGCATGACACCGGGAGCATATTGCGACGAAACTTTTCTCAGGCAACTATTAACGGGTAGAAAAAATTTATGCAAGCTGAAATAATTACCATAGGCGATGAGCTGCTGATCGGGCAGGTTATTGACTCCAACTCAGCCTGGATTGCCGAACAACTTAACATGACCGGCATCAGGGTTGCACGGATTACCAGCATTTCCGACAACAGGGGTCAGATTATAAAGGCTCTTGGGGAGGCCTTGCAGCGAGCAGAGCTTGTACTTACCACCGGAGGACTTGGCCCGACGAAAGACGATATTACCAAAGCGGCTTTCTGCGATTTTTTTGAAACCCGGCTGGTATTTCACCAGGAATCTTATGACAATATTGAACGGATATTTGTTGCCCGCGGTTATCCCATGACTGCACTGAACCGTGCGCAGGCGGAGGTTCCGGAATGCTGCACACCTCTTGTAAACCGCTACGGTACAGCACCGGGCATGTTTTTCGAAAAAGACGGCCGGCTTGTAATATCCATGCCGGGAGTACCGTTTGAAATGAAGTCGCTGATGGAGGAGCAGGTCATTCCGCGAATCCGTGGTCTGAGCCATACAAGCATTCTTCACCGCACCATTCTGACCCATGGTGTTGGAGAGTCGTTTCTTGCGGCGAAAATTGAAGACTTCGAAAATGCCCTTCCGGTTCACATTAAACTTGCATACCTGCCGCAGCCCGGTATGGTCAGGCTGAGGCTTACGGCCAACGGACCGGATTTTGCGGAACTCAAAAAAGAACTTGAGAAACAGGCAGATGAGCTGTACCGGCTGATTCCGGAATACATATTCGGAGAAAACGATGACACTCTGGAAGAAATAACCGGAAAGCTGCTGCGCGAAAAAAACCTCACCCTCGCCACAGCCGAAAGTTGCACGGGCGGTTACATAGCTCACCTGATAACCTCCGTACCCGGCAGTTCGGCGTATTTTAAAGGATCCGTTGTAGCGTATTCCAATGAAATTAAAGAGAATATACTTGGGGTTTCAGCCCTGACAATTAAGAAATACGGTGCCGTAAGCCAGGAAACGGTTTTTGAGATGGCAGCCGGAATTATCAGGCATTTCAATACCAACTGTGCCATTGCTGTTTCGGGAATCGCCGGTCCCGACGGGGGCACTCCCGAAAAACCGGTCGGCACAACCTGGGTTAGCGTATTAAGTCCGATGGGAGCAGAAACCCGTAAGTTTACCTTTGGCGAGCATCGCGGACGCAACATCCGCAGGGCTGCGCTGGCGGGCCTGGATATGCTTCGCAAGCAGCTGATGAGTCAGAATTCGTCGTCATAAGCCTTGCCGGATATTGAAAGTACCATTCCCGGACCATAACATCCGGTTTGAGATATACCTTTGCTCAGCTTAACCTTGTTTTCCAGAAAACTATTTCCGGCAAGCCTGTCAGCCTGTTGAAATATACCGGAAAAAATACTGTGCTGGTAAGGATAAGTTTTGCACTTTTGTCAGCGCTTCAACAAATTCCACCTTAAACCATTCACACGATGAGAAAACTTTTTACTCTTGCAATTGCCGGGCTGTTTTCTGTTATTTCGCTGTCAGCACAGGTTCTGGTAAGTACCCAGCCAATGCCGAAAAATGCGATTCTCGAAGAATACACCGGGATTCACTGCACCTATTGTCCTGACGGACACGCCATTGCACAATCCATTATGGACAATAATCCGGGCAGGGCATTTGTAATTGCAATACATCAGGGTTCCTTTGCATCTCCGTCGGCAGGTGAGCCAGACTACCGTACCAGTTTCGGAGATGCGCTGGCCGGGCAAACCGGACTCACGGGCTATCCTTCAGGAACCGTAAACCGGCATGTATTTTCAGGAAGCGCGACAGCACTTAGCCGCGGATCGTGGGCTTCAGCCTGTGATCAGATCATGCAGCAAACTTCACCGGTAAACATCGGCATCGCAACCGAATACGATGCCGGCACACGGGTGCTGACTGTTGACCTTGAGCTTTACTATACAACTGCTCCAGCATCATCCAGCAATTTCATCAATCTTGCAATTATCCAGGACAGCATTTATGGTCCGCAAACCGGAGGGGGAGCCGGAAGCAACTACCGGCATATGCATATGCTGCGTCATCTTATCACGGGCCAGTGGGGTGAGGAGGTTATCCATACCGGTGCGGGAACGTTTATCAGCAGAACATACACTTACACTATTCCTGAAGCCTATAACAATGTTCCCGCGGTTGTGGAAAACATGCACGTGGTAGCTTTTGTAGCCGAAGGTCATCAGGAAATTCTTACCGGGGATATGGTTCCTGCCATAAACGGAACCAACCGGTACATTGGTGCATTAAGCTCTGAAAATCCATTCGTTAAAAGGGGATATAAAGATTTTGAACAGCAGTTTGACCTGGAAGCAGTCAGCAATCTTGAAGGCACCCAGGGTTTTCTGTTCGATCTTGAAGCTGAGAATGCCCCGGATGACTGGCAGTATTCGTATCTGATTGATGGAGTAGAATATACCGGCGCAACATCTGTTAATCTTGAACAGGGCGTTTCCGTTCCTGTTGCAATAAAAGTAACGCCCGGGCCATCGGCAGGATTTCCTGCTTTTAAACTCAGCATGCGCTCTGAAACCTATCCTGGTGCACCTGCCAGATTTTTCCGTACCATGCTGATTGCCGGCGTAACCGATCTGGTGGTAAACGGAACCGGCGGCCCCGAATCGGCTGCTAACCAGGGTGTTTACCTGAATGGCCTGCAGGCTTCCGGCATCAGCAGTTATGCCGTAACGGATGCCAATGTAATGCGCGACATGATAAATGCCGGAGCACATCAGGATGTGTTCACGGTGTGGCTGAATATTGCCTGGACCTTTCCGGCATTGAGCGACAGCCAGGCTGAAGCCGTGATGACGTTTATGGATGAAGGACATAACGTATTTATCGCCGGCCAGGATATCGGATGGGATATTATGAGCGGGGATGCAGGTTCGAACGGAACGGAAATAACCCGGAATTTCTATACCAATTACCTTAAAGCCATCTTTATTAACGATGGATCTTCAGTCAATAACCGCCTGAACGCCAAACCGGATGACGAAGTCTTCGGACAGGTACCTCAGAGTACAATCATAGATGCATACGGAGGGTATATGTATCCTGAAGAAATTGATGCAGCTCCGGAAGCAAATATCATTTTCAATTACAATACAGCTGCAAAGCATGCTGCAATTCGTTACGAATCTCCTGTGTATCGCAGTATATACTTCGGCATCGGGCTGGAGATGATTTCAAGCACCGATGTTCGCAACCAGATTATCGGTTTGAGCAGGCAGTGGCTGTCGGATGAAATGACCGGAAACGAATATACGCACGCTGTCAGTGCACTGATGAATGGTCAGAATTATCCGAATCCGGCTTCTGACCATACCTGGATAAAAGTTACAGAAGCAGCCAGGGGCGGAAACATCGAAATATACACCATGAATGGCATCAAAGCAGCAAATCAGCCTGTCGGCAATGAATCAATTGTCCGTGTTGACCTGAGCGGGCTTGCAACAGGAGTTTACACATACAGGGTAGTTTCGGGCAGCAGCGTTTCTGAAGCACGCAAACTTACTATAATCAAATAAAGAAAGTACCGGATTATTTCCGGATGTCGTAAGCTGGCAACTGATTTATCCATCTGGATTCAACGAAACCCGTTATCCTTCGATCATCAGGATAACGGGTTTCTTATTTTCCGGAGCATGCATTCTTCCCTGATCTCCATATGTGCTTACGCAAGCCAATTCCCCGGAATAAACTAAAAAAAAACAGGTACTTAACATTAATTTGCGCAGGCGGCAAATCCAGTTCGATCAATTCAGCAGACCGTACTATTTTAATAAAATCATTTTCCGCGTTTCCCTAATTCCGTCCAGCTGCAGCTGGTAAAAGTAAATTCCTGCTGGCAAGCCCTCTGCATTGAAGCTGATTCTGTGATCCCCTTTATCTATTTTCTGATTTACAAGAGTTCTTATTTCTCTGCCTGTAAAATCTAAAACGCTCAGGACTACCCTGGTATTTTCAGGCACACACCACTGTATGGAGGTTGAATTTCTGAAAGGATTAGGCTGGTTTTGTTTAAGGTAGTGTTTATAGGATGGAGAAGACAGCGCATCCGCGGAAGTAATGGTTGAAGATGTGGTTCTGTAAACCGAATTTCCGTTAGTACCAGCATAAAGATAATCTTCCTGATCAACAGCGAGTGACCGAATATCCATAATCTGCAATCCGGTATTTATCTGCTGCCAGGTATCTCCTTCATCAATGGAACGGTAAACACCGGAATAATAATCTCCGGCAAAAAGGTGGCCGGCTGAATTTTCTGCAAAACAGGAGATCCCGCTACCGGAGGCTCCCATATTGGTCCAGGTTATTCCATTATCGACAGATCGTTTACCGGCAACATATATATTGCCATTTGCAGATATCAGCATGCATGGAAGCCAGTATGAGCCAACATTTGAGGTAAGATCAACCCAGATCGTATCTCCTGCCGGCAACTTCCACAGCCCTTGTCCATAACTTGCCAGAAATAAATCCCCGAAATCATTGAACTGAAGAGATCTTGCACCTCCGGCGCCCCCGGTATTTACCCAGTTATCGCCATTATTTTCAGATTTAAACACGCCAAAGTAATTTCCTGCGTAAACATTCCCGGCATTATCAAACGTTATTGCTTCCACATCGTGGATTTGCAAACCATTGGTGACAACAGTCCATGTTAAGGCATTATCGGTTGAGCGAAACAGGCAGTCATTCGGGGAGGCCCAATTTGAAATTGCGCTGCCTGCGAATATCGTTCCATCGGATTTAATGGCAAGAGATTTCATATCCAAATTATTAAGTCCGGCATTACACGGCTGCCAGGACAGGCCATGGTCGGTTGAACGTGATATTCCATAAACTGCAGCCAGCATAAGATCACATTCCGGGTTAAATTCTATTTTTTTTACATTTGCCAGTGTTAAGCCAACCTGTTCCCAGCTATCCCCGAAATCGACCGATTTGTATATTCCGCCGCTGGTCAGCCCGGCGTACACAATTCCTTCCGCAGTGATATGCATCGATTTCACGTAAAGATGTTCCAGTCCATTGTTGCATTGAGTCCACGTATCCCCGTTGTCCGCAGACTTCCACACCCCTGTCCCCCAGGTACCTGCAAGAACGGATCCTTCGTCATTTATTATTAAGTTATGTGAGGCATACACCCTGACACCTTCCTTCACCGGCATCCAGTTTTCACCATTATCTGTTGACCGGTAAACACCAGAATTCGCAGCATATTCCCTGGAACAACCGGAAAAAATTGTGCCGTCCGGAGCAAATGCAAACGAATTTATTCCATCCGGCAGACTAAGAGTTTCCCAGGAAGTGCCATTATCAACCGAACGGTATCCGGTATAATTCCCCCCTACGTAAATATGCCCGTTATTATTAATTTCGATGCAATTAATAAACGGACTGGGGTGGGGAAAATGATTCCAGGAATACCCACCGTCCGAAGAAATGCTGTATTGGCCATAACCGGTATTTCCTGCATAAATGTGTCCGGACGAATTTTTAGATACCGACGTTCCTCCCATATTCTCTATTGCAATCCAGTTATCTCCGTTGTCAACAGATTTATACACCAGTGAACCAATATGACTGCTTGTTCCGATAATAATAAAGCTGCTGTCATCGGCAATCATCCATTCAACCTGCCTGTCGACATTGGCGATGCCGCTGTTTTTAATGAGCCAGGTTAATCCGCTGTCTGTTGAGCGGTAGATGCAATTTTGATTGCTTCCTGTGCCGGCAAAAACGACCCCTTCGTTTGTGGAAGCAAAGGATAAAGCTGTCCCGCCAAAAGGCCCGTTTAATGGCTCCCAGGATACCGGCTGGGATATTGCAGCCTGAAAGAGCAGAAAAACGAAAGAAGTTAAAACATACGTTTTCACAGAGACCTCCTTTTTTTAGAATTTTTATTCCGTTAAAGCTCTACGATTCTGAATGAAGAGATGGGGCAAGTATAAAGAAGGAGCAGGCAGCTAATCCCATCAGGAATCCGTTGGCCAAAGATGATCAGGGTCAGGCAATGCAAATTCTGTAAAATGGCAGCAGGCAGACTGATTGCCGGTCATAAAAGATGCCGGTTCATATGGCGCAGGTTAAAAACGTGCCCGAGAATATGAAATACAGCAAGGTCAATTCTCAGATCTCTCGTCTAAAACCCGGATGTAATCGGGTTTCCTTAACCTCTCAAACCCGATCGCCAACAAGAACTTAAATATAAGCTATTTGCTAAAAAAATGCAACTTTTTTACGCTCCTGGGTGAAAACGGAATTCGACTAACAAATACATGTATCGAAATAAAAAAATACTTTATTTTGCATCAGAATTTCAAACCAAACCTGTACGTACATGAACCCTGTTCTGCTTGCCGGAGTAATTATTGTAAACCTGGCATTGATTTCATACTCGATTGCTATTTTAACCGAACAGATAAAACAAACCGTTGACCGTTTTGTGCTGTTCTTTCTGACCACCGGGGTATTACTCGACATCACTGCAACGGCATGTATGATTATAGGATCTGCTAACTCCTTCGCGACACTTCATGGAATAATCGGATATTCAGCACTGGCAGTTATGCTTGCCGATGCCGTATTACTCTGGAAACTCTGGTGGAAAGAAAAGAAGCCAGCATTCGTAAACAGGAAGCTGAACCTTTATTCCCGCTACGCATATGCCTGGTGGGTAATTGCATACATCACCGGTGCCGTGATCGTTGCACTTGGCTGACAACGATTAACCATCTCATTTCATTTGACTGAACTGAACTATAGATACTGATTTTTGTTTTTGATGCGGGAATCTTACTCCCGTTCCGAACAATGAATTCTGAAAACAGAATGAACCGCAACCAGCATCTGTACCTGATGCTTTCAGCAATTTTTCTCACCAATGCAATAATTGCAGAATTTGCAGGGGTGAAAATTTTCTCGCTTGAAAAGCTTTTAGGTTTGGCTCCCGCACAACTCCCGTTCTTCGGCGGGCAGAAGCTTGATCTGAATCTAAGCGTGGGTGTGGTAATATGGCCCCTTGTATTCCTGGTGTCCGACCTTATAAATGAATACTTTGGTCGGGATGGCGTCCGGAAAATCAGCTTTATCACAGCCGGAATGATCGCCTGGTCGTTTCTGGTGGTTCTTGCCGGAACCGGAGTTCCCCCGGCCAATTTCTGGCTTGAGTTAAACAATGCCGATCCCGCCGGCAATCCGTTTGACATCAACTATGCCTATACCAGTATTTTCAGAGCAGGTCTGGGGATCATTGCCGGGTCACTCACCGCATTTCTGGTAAGTCAGCTTATTGATGCCTATGCATTTCATTACCTGAAAGCCCTTACGGGAAGTAAAAAATTATGGTTGCGGGCAACGGGATCGACCGTGATTTCACAATTAATAGACAGCTTCGTTATTCTTTTTATTGCCTTTTATGTACTCGGCAACTGGAGTATGCAACAGGTGCTTCAGGTCGGGCTGGTACAATACACCTATAAGGTATCGCTCGCCATTCTGTTAACCCCGCTGATTTATATTGCTCACTGGGGAATCGACAGCTATCTGATGCCAAAAAAAGCATAGTTATCAAATCTTTGGCCGGAAGCGCATCCTATCCGTAAACCGGCATTCTTCCGGAACAACAGGCATGTGCGGGTTCACCATATTCAGACCCTGAACGGAAGGCACTGTTAAAACAGAGAAAGCCCCTCCCTGATTAACAGGGCATTCGATGCAATCAGAGATTTACTGAATCTTTTTAAAGCCCTTCCGCCATATCGAGCATAATAATTTGTATACCTGATAATTACGCAGTATTTAGAAGAAATATAAATTATGAGCTACTACATGCTATAACAGCCGGAATATCTACTTTTAGCGCTCAAAACATTTCACCTATGCGAGTTGCACGAATACCCAAGGAAGAGAATTACGTCGCCACAGAAACGCCCGACCTGAGTCTGCTAAACCCGCTTATCGCAAAATACAAGGGAAAGAAAGGGAATATGATACCCCTGCTTCAGGGAGCCCAGAACATATACGGATACATTCCCCGCGAAGCTTTTGAGCGGATTTCTGAGTCAACAGGCTTAAGTCTGAGCGAGATGTATGGTGTTGCAACCTTCTACGCCCAGTTCAGGCTGAAGCCGGTAGGCAAGCACATTATAAAAGTGTGTCACGGAACTGCCTGCCACGTTCAAAACGCCAACGCCATCACCGACGCCATACAGGATGCTTTGAAAATTAAAGACACGGAAACAACCGCTGACGGCCTTTTCACGCTTGAATCGGTAGCCTGCCTCGGATGCTGTTCTCTTGCTCCGGTGATGATGATAGGGGAAGAAACATTCGGAAAGCTTTCAGGCAAAGAGGCTGTTAAAATCATCAGGGAAATCAGGATCAGGGAGAACCAGGGGAACAATTGAAACCTTTGGAAAATACTTGCTTTACATCAGAAAAAATGGGTAAAACACAGGTTACAGTAGGATTAGGCAGTTGCGGAATTGCCGCCGGAGCCAATAAAACCTACGAAAAAATAAAAGCAATAAAGGAAGCCGAAAATCTGGATTTCGAGCTTAAGAAAACCAGTTGCGTCGGAATGTGTTACCGCGAGCCACTGGTTGAAATTGTTGATGACACAGGAACCTATCTCTACGGTGAAGTGGATGAAAACAAAGTTTTCGAGATCATCGGGAAACACGTGACAGAAGGCAGTCCGGTAAAAGAGTATGTAGTTCAGTCGGATCTGTTTAAGACCCCGGAAAACGAATTTCTCGACGACCAGGTAAAAATCGTACTGCGCAACTGCGGGCACATGGATCCGGAGAACATCGACGAATACACCGCTCGTCAGGGCTATGCTGCTATTGGGAAAATAGCGGAGGATAAAATATCCCAGGCAGATGTTATACAGCAGGTGCTTGATTCGGGCATGCGGGGTCGCGGTGGCGGAGGTTTCCCTACCGGTTTGAAGTGGAGATTTGCTTCGGCTAATCCTTCCGACGAGAAATATATCATTTGCAATGCCGACGAAGGCGACCCCGGAGCATTTATGGATCGTTCGGTTCTGGAGGGCGATCCGCATTCGGTGCTCGAAGGTATGATCATAGGCGCTTATGCCATCGGCGCCACCGAAGGGGTAATATATTGCAGGGCAGAGTATCCCCTGGCCATTAAACGTCTCAACATCGCTCTGGATCAGGCTCGAAGCCGCGGTTTTTTGGGCAGGGACATCATGGGCATACCGGGATTCTGCTTCGACATTCACATCAAGGAAGGAGCCGGAGCCTTCGTATGCGGCGAGGAAACAGCCCTGATTGCCTCTGTTGAAGGCGAACGCGGAATGCCCCGAAAGCGCCCTCCATTCCCTGCTGCTTCCGGATTATGGCGCAAACCCACCAACATCAACAACGTAGAAACGTTCGCCAGCATCCCGTGGATTATCCTGAATGGCGCCGGAGCCTATGCATCCTACGGAACAAAAAAAAGCAAAGGCACCAAGGTATTTGCCCTTGCGGGGAAGATAAAACGCTCAGGACTCGTGGAAGTGCCCATGGGTATTACCATACGGGATATAATCTTCAAACTCGGCGGCGGTATTCAGGGTGGAAAAAAGTTTAAAGCCGTTCAGATGGGAGGCCCTTCCGGGGGATGTATTCCCGAGTATCTTGCCGATACGATTGTTGACTACGACTCCGTAAACGCAACGGGTGCCATCATGGGTTCGGGTGGTATGGTGGTGATGGATGAAACCACCTGTATGATTGATGTGGCAAAATTTTTCCTCGATTTCACCCAAAAGGAAAGCTGCGGAAAATGTACGTTCTGCCGCATTGGCACCAAACGGATGCTCGAGATCCTGATCCGTATTACCGAAGGTGAAGGAAGAGACGGCGATATTGAACTGCTCGAAGATCTCGCATATCAGATTAAAGACACCTCCCTCTGCGGACTCGGACAAACGGCACCAAATCCGGTGCTGACTACCATACGGTACTTCCGCGACGAGTACGAGGCGCACATTTACCATAAGAAATGTCCGGCAAAGGTGTGCAGGAAACTGCTGACCTATGAGGTTGACGCTGAAAAATGCACGGGATGCACGGTATGTGCAAAACACTGTCCCACAAATGCCATCGACGGAGATCGCAAACAGATTCATTTCATCCGTCAGGATGCATGTATCCGCTGCGGCGAATGTTATTCCAGGTGTAAGTTTGATGCCATCAAGCTCTTCTGAACCGGATTTTCCAAATAAAAGCAAGAGAACCAAATGAAGAATAAGGTCAACATCATCATAAACGATCAGATAGCGAAGGGATACGAGGGAGAAACCATACTTACGGCCGCCCGCAGGCTTGGCATAGAAATACCTACCCTGTGCGACGATCCCCGGCTGGAGCCGTTTACCTCCTGTTATGTATGTGTGGTTGAAGTTGAAGGCATGCGCGGATTGCAGCCCAGCTGTTCAACCCGCATTTCCGAAGGGATGAAGATTATAACCCGGAGCGATAAAGTGCTGAAAGCCAGGAAAACGGCACTGGAGCTTATGCTTAGCAACCACTATGCCGATTGCACAGGCCCCTGCAAGCAAACATGTCCGGCCGGCGTGGATGTTCAGGGTTATATCTCGCTGATCGAAAAGGGGCTGTATACCGATGCCGTAGCCGTAATCAAGGAAACCAATCCTCTGCCGGCAATCTGCGGGCGTGTCTGCGTGCGTCCTTGTGAAGTTGCCTGCCGCCGCAACCTGCTCGACGAAGGTGCTCCCGTCGGCATCGACTACCTGAAGCGCTTTGCTTCCGACCTCGACCTCGGCTCACCCAATAAATTCGCACCACACATTCATCCCGACACAGGGAAGCGGATAGCCGTAATCGGCGCCGGACCAGGCGGACTCTCCGCAGCATTTTTTCTCAGAAAAGAAGGCCACGCAGTAGATATTTATGAAGCCAGTCCCGCTGCCGGCGGATGGCTGCGCTACGGAATTCCCGAATATCGCTTGCCCAACGACCTGTTGCAGAGCGAAGTGGACAACATTACTGAAATGGGTGTGAACATCCATTACAACAAGCGGCTTGGTGAAAACATAAGTTATAAGGAGCTTAAACAAACGCACGACGCCACCATTCTCGCGATCGGTTCGCAAAAGGGTACGCGCATCGGATGCGATGGCGACGATGCCGAAGGGGTATTTGCCGGCACCGATTTCCTGAAAGAACTGGAACTTAACAAAAGTAAGAAACCAGATTTTACAGGGAAAACCGTGGTAGTAGTCGGAGGCGGAAATACGGCTATGGACTGCTGCCGAACATCGCGGCGCCTCGGAGCTTCAAAGGTTATTGTAATCTACCGCCGCACCGAAAAAGAGATGCCGGCCAACCCTATAGAGATTCACGAATCGAAACTGGAAGGCGTTGAATATATGTTTCTTACACTTCCGTTGAAAGTAAGAAAAAACGAAAACGGTCGCATCAAAAGCATGGTATGCATCCGTATGGAGCTTGGCGAACCCGACGCATCGGGCAGACGCCGCCCGGTGCCTGTACCCGACAGCGAATTTGAATTCGATGTGGATATCGCCCTGGCAGCAATCGGGCAAAAAACCGATGTTCATTTCCTTGACGACATCAACACCAATGAAACAACAGGACAGCTTGCGGTTAACAAATGGGGAGACCTGGATGCCGATAAGCACACCCTGCAAACCGGTATACCCTCGGTATTTGCAGCCGGCGACGGCGTTACGGGTCCCGCAACGCTTATCCAGGCCATTGCACAGGCCAGAATTGCTGCACTAAGTTGTCACCAGTACCTGACAGGCCAGCCGGTGAAGCCGCACAAAAAAGAATTTATCAGCAAACGGGAAAATTTCAGAGAACAGACACCTGCCGATTTCAGCGGGAAATTTGCCCGTCAGCTAAGGCACGAAATGCCTGTTCTTCACCCGGATCAGCGCAATAACTTCGAGGAAGTTGAGCTGGGGTATGAAAACGAAGTAGTTGCAAAACAGGAAGCAGCCCGGTGCCTTGAGTGCGGGTGTACGGCCTATTTCGACTGCGATTTAAAGAAATATTCCACCGAATACGAAGCGGAACAAATGCACTACGAAGGCGAACACCGTGAGTATGAGGTTGATTTCAGACATCCGTACATCGAAATTGACAACAACAAGTGCATACTTTGTGCCCGCTGTGTACGAATTTGCCGGGAGGTAGCCGGCGCCAATGCGCTGGGACTTGTTAACCGGGGTTTTGATACGTTCGTAGCACCGAGCATGGGCAATTCGCTGAGCGATACCCATTGCGAATCCTGCGGACTATGCCTTTCCACCTGTCCTACGGGAGCATTGACCGAAAACAAGCTGTTCAAACCCGGACCCGTCCAAACCGGGAGCTTTACTACCATCTGCAACTATTGCTCCGTAGGGTGTACACTCGAAATTCATCACCGCAATGGTTTTGTAATGGAGGTTAAAGGTGCAGAAGGACTTGTAAACCAGGACGGAAACATATGCCGCTACGGTAAGTTTGGATATCAGTACCTCAACGACATCCGTCGTCTAACGGTTCCCATGCTGAAACGAAACGGCAGGCATGAGCCAATCGGCTGGGATGAAGCGTTTGAAATCCTGGAAAGTGAAATACGGAATTCGAAACCCTCAGAGACCGCCTTTTTTGCCGGTGCCCGTCTGACAAATGAAGAGCAGTACCTGGTTCAGAAACTGGCCCGTGCCGGAGCCAAAACCAACAACATAGGCAGTTTCCATTACCTTGGACGAGGCACAAACTATACCAGGCTTTCCAAAGCCAATCTCCCGTTTCCTGAACTCACCGAATCGAGCCGGGTTTATTTGCTTGGAGCCGAAGTAAGCCGCGACAATGCCGTTGCCGGATTTATGATCTGGAACCATCAGAAGATTCAGGGAACGCCCGTTGAGCTTATTACCACTATGCCGGAGAGTACTTCGGAGCATAAGGCCGACCGTATTATACGTATAAAATCCTACTATCACTTCGTAAAAGCAGTAAGTCATTACCTGCTTTCACAAAACATGCAGAACCAGTTGTTCATTAGGGATCTAATCGGCAATTTCGAAGACTTCCGAACACATATACTAAGTGAATCGTTTGCAGATCTGGTTGAAGCTTCGGGTGTTGACAGCGAGGATACCATCATCCGCTTTGCCACTGAATACAATGCAGAAAAAGCTGCCGTAATCGTATTCTCCGAGAAAGAACTCTCTGGACGCACCTGTGCCGAGATCTTCAACCTCGCCTGCATCACCGGCAAACACGGCAAAACAGGCAGCGGGCTGATGCTCCTGAAGGAGAAAAATAACAGTCACGGTTTGCACGATATGGGAGTAACGCCCGAGCTGGGCCCGGGTGCATGCGAATGGGACGACCCCATTACCCGTCAATCGTTCGAACACAGTTGGGAAAGCGGAGAGCTGCCATCCGGAAAAGGATGTACCCTGCACGATGTACGCCAAGGCACATACAAAAAGATGTTTATCTTCGGAGAAGACCCGGTTGGATGTGCCGGTAATGCGGACGAAGCAAGGCAGTGGTTCGGAAAAGCCGGTTTCGTGATGGTTCAGGATTACTTTATGACAGAGACCGCACAACTGGCTGACCTTGTACTTCCTGCATCGCTTCCGTGGGAGTCCGGCGGAACCTTTACCAACAGCCAGAAGGTTATTCAGAAAATTGACAAAGCTGTGCAGTCGAAACTGCAGTACGATAGCTGGAAACAAACCGATGCAGTGCTTTCACGATTTGGCCTTCGCAGTCTGGAAACCGTTGACGACGTGATATTTGAGGTAGCTTCCCTGCTGCCGAAATATTGCACAAGCAGCAAACTGAAGTTCAGAATAACTGCTTCCGATAATTACAATCCCATTTTCGGACACGGGTGCGATACGGTAAACCTGCTCTTTGACACAGAATTTGAAAAAGCATTCAGCGAATAATCCGGTTCTGTAGCCTCATTCACAGATTGTGCTTACACTGAGGTTATCTGCAAAGAGGTGTTTTGACTGTCATTAAGAATCGGAAAAATGAGACGGCAACGGGTTGCTGCGACAACAGGTGCCGGTTTTTCAGAAGCTTATGGAATTTAACACATCAACCGTTCGTGCAAGCATAGCTTCGGAATAATCGAGGTGGGTTACGAAGCGAACCGATTGCTTGTCGAAATCAATGGCTAAAATGCCCTCTGCGGCAAGTTTTCCTGAAACAACTGCTGCGGTGAGCGGCTTTTTCACCCTGAAAATTACGATGTTTGTATCCACGGGCAGCACTTCGTCAACCCAGCTTAGCTGACTCAGGGTTTCCCCGAGCCGCTGAGCCCTCTGATGATCCTCCTTTAGGCGTTCGATGTTATGATCGAGGGCGTAGATACCGGCTGCTGCCAGGTAACCGGCCTGCCGCATACCGCCGCCAAGTACTTTGCGCACGCGCCGGGCCATACGGATAAATTCACGATCGCCCGTCAGCACCGATCCTACGGGTGCTCCCAATCCTTTTGAAAGACAAACGGAGATACTGTCGAACATAGCTCCGCACTCCTGTGACGGCTGACCGGTAACGACAAGTGCATTGAAAATGCGGGCACCATCGAGGTGATATTTCAGACCATTGGCCCGGCACACCTCCCCTATTGCGGCAAGTTCATTGTTGTCGTACACAGCACCTCCGCCTTTATTCATGGTATTCTCAACTTCCACCACAGCCGTGCGCGGGCGGTGCAGATCGTCGGGATTGATGTGACCGGCAACATCCTGTGCTGTTATCATCCCTCGCGCACCATCCAGCAGACATACCGAAAGCCCTGAGTTCGACATCAAACCACCGGCTTCGTAATAATAAACATGTGAAAGTTTGTGCAGAATCACCTCTTCACCCGGGCGGGCATGCACGCGGGCAGCAATCTGGTTGGTCATGGTGCCCGATGGACAAAAAAGTCCGGCATCCTTCCCGAAAAGGGCTGCAACTTTCGCCTCAAGCGCGGCAACGGTGGGGTCTTCTCCAAAAACATCGTCGCCAACAGAAGCTGAAAACATGGCTTCCAGCATCCCTGGTGTAGGACGCGTAACGGTATCGGAGCGCAGGTCTATCTTCATAGTACAGTTATTTGCAGGCAAAGTTACGATTTGACCCGAATCGCAGATTCATCCGTTGTTTCATTTTGCCGGAAAAACAAAAATCACCATTGCACAAAACTGACCTTAAAACACTTTATTCCGGTGAAGCACAAAATAACCGGCTATAAACCATGGAATAAAACAAAGTGCCGGGTGAAATAATCGCTATTTTTGATACAGGCAAAAAATGATCATCCGATGAAAAAGTTAATTCTCCTTCTTTTTACCATCCTTTGTATTGCAGGCACTGCCTCACCTCAAACCCCAGAGAAATCGAAGACTCTGGCACTGAACTTCTTTCAGGAAAGGCTTGACATCCATTCAGCCGAAAACAGGGCAAGTGCGGATATTGACAATTTTTTGCCGCTTGAAATACAGGGAAGCCTGAGGGCATTTGCAGTCAATTTCAAAGGCGGGGGTTACGTTTTGGTTTCTGTTTCAGATAATACCTTTCCGGTACTTGGCTACAGCATGAAGGGAAGTTTTACAGGCGAAGATCCCCCTCCCGCCCTGATGGCCTGGCTCCGGTACTACGGCCGTCAGATGGATGCTGTGTCGGGACTCACACAACCCGCGCCTGAGATAAAAAAGATGCGCGAACGCTACAGCAACCGGCAGGCAACGGATGCACACAGTACCCAGGATGTGGTTGAACCTCTGCTGCGCACCGTCTGGGATCAGGGAAATTATTATAATGGCATGTGCCCACCCGACCCTGCCGGTCCCGGTGGCCGGTGTTATGCCGGATGTGTCGCCACCGCGGTCGGACAACTGATGTTTTATCACCGCTGGCCGCAACAGGGCACAGGTGAATACAGTTACGTGCATCCCGATTACGGCGTTCAGTACGCCAATTATGGTGAAACGACTTACCAATGGAACGGCATGGAACGTACCCTTAACGGACCCAACGAGCATATTGCGCTCTTGCTCTATCACCTCGGCATCTCGTTCGATATGGACTACGGTCCAGGCGGATCGGGAATGTGGAACCACAGTGCTGCCAATTCGATGCGGGCCTTTTTTAAATACGGGGCTCAAACGCAGTATATTTTCAGGGATACCACCACGATGAACTGGGACAGCATTCTCATTGCCAACCTGGAAGCACGCAAACCGCTTTATTATGCCGGCTGGGAAAGCGTTGGTTCACAAAACGGGCATGCATTTGTGTGCGACGGATATTCGCCCGACGGCTTTTACCATTTTAACTGGGGATGGAGCGGAAGCTACGACGGATATTTTTTGTTGTCGGCACTTACGCCCGGAGGAAGCAACTTCAACTTTGCCCAGGAAGTCATTAAAGACATATATCCCGATACCACCTTATACAATTACCCCGGTTATTGTCAGGGGCCTGACACTTTATCGTTTATTGCCGGATCGTTCACCGATGGCAGTAATATGCCTGATTATCCTTCAGGCAGTACCTGCCAGTGGCTTATTCGCCCTCAGGACAGCGATTACGACTCCATTAGCGGTCTGCAACTGCTTTTCCCGCTGATTGATCTTGCTGATGGCGACTCCCTGCATATATACAGGGGCGACGATACCGCACAACTGCTTGCCTCTTACTCCGGATCCATGCTTCCCGAAGCACTTGATATTCCTGCCTCATCGGCTCTGGTTTTACTATCGGGCGAAAACGGTGGCGGAAACGGTTTTCTGGGATTCTATAAAAGCCTGCTGCCTGTTTATTGCTCCGGAACTACCACCTTCAACACGCCCTCAGGCTCATTTGAAGATGGCTCGGGGGAATACAATTACGGAAATAACAGCATGTGCAAGTGGAGAATCATCCCATCCGAACTGATACCGCTGAAGCTGACGTTTGAGCAGTTCAATCTGCAGGAAGGATTTGATTTTCTGCGCATTTATGATCTTTCAAGCCAGCAGGAGATCGCTTTGCTTACAGGCAGCACTGTACCCGATCCGGTTATCGTTCCCGGCGGAAAAGCTTATCTGATATTTACTTCCGATGGCATTGGAACGGCTCCCGGATTTACGCTGAACTGGGCTCCCGAAGGCAATACACTGGCAGGAAACAAACGCAGCTCTCCGGCCCGCTTGTTTCCAAATCCCGCAAAGGAAAGTGTATGGATAGAATTTGAAACCACGGATGCTCCTCAACGGACGCTCGAAGTTTATACCCTTTCGGGACAAAAAACCGGGATCAGAGAAACGATACGTACCGGACAAACCACTGTACGCCTGGGAATTAAAAATCTTGACCCCGGATTTTACCTGATCCGAATCAGCAGCAGCACCGGCATCTCATGGATGAACCTAATAAAAGAATAGCCCCGGACTGCATTTCCGATTCAAACAGAATACACGATGGTTACGCATCGGATTCCGGAGCTGAATTGCCTCCGCCAACTTCAAACAAATGCAGGCCGGAACCATGTTCCATGCACTCCATAATCCGTTTTTTAAACTTCCAGCAAGTCATCTGCCGGGTATCAAGACGGCGTGAAAGTTCATAACTCGAAATCTTTTCGCTACTGCAAACAAGATAGGCTATCTCAAATGCATCGGTAATAGGTATCCGGCACCTGTGAAAAATGGTGTGCGCTGTGGCCGACTCGTCGGATTTGCACCGGGTGCACCGGCGCGAAAAAGGGGTTTTACCTTCGCAAAAATTGGTATGTCCGCATTTGCGGCAAACATACCCGCTTTGCCATTTTTCATCGGCAATAGCCTTCAGGCACTGCTCGGGCTTCGAAAACCTGGCATTAAATTCTCCCAGATCAAGTTCCTTAAAATAATGGGCCAGACTCATTATTTAATATGGTGATTTCTATGGCCTAACAAAATGGCCTGATGTTTGTTTAAACGATTGATCCTGCAAAATTAACTTTTTTTTAGTGATATTTATGCGATTCAAAATAAAAAGTTTTTATCTTTGCAGCGAAATTATGAACCCAACCATCATCAAAAATATGAACAAACGAATTTTCACTCTCGCACTTGTTGCCAGTCTGGCTTTCTTCGGTTGCAACCAAACCACCAGCAACGGACAGTCGGCATCAAATGATCCCGTAAAGGAAACAACTGCTGCGGCTTCGGCTGAAGCCGGTAAAGTAATTCAGATGAACAAGACAATGTTCCTGGAGCGGGTATTCAACTACGAAAAAAGTCCCGACAAGTGGGTTTACGAAGGCAACAAGCCTTGTATCATTGACTTTTACGCCGACTGGTGCGGTCCCTGCAAGCGCGTGGCTCCTATAATGGCTGAGCTTGCAGAGCAATACAAGGATCAGATTGTGGTATATAAAGTCGATACCGACAAAGAGCGTGAGTTAGCCCAGGTATTTGGCATTCGCAGCATCCCGAGCATACTGTTTTGTCCTGCAGAAGGACAGCCACAAATGACGGCAGGTGCATTGCCGAAGGCAGAATTTGAGAAAATGGTGAAAGAAATATTGCTTGCACCTGCTGCTCAGCCGACATCCCAGAAGTAAACAATCATTTACCGAATAATTACAGAAACCCGATAATGGAACATTTAACTTTAGAAACCTTTAAAACGAAGGTTTTCGATTTCGAAAAAAACCAGGAATGGAAGTTTGAAGGCAATCTTCCCTGCATCATCGACTTTTATGCCGACTGGTGTGGTCCCTGCAAGATGGTTGCGCCTATTCTTGAAGAACTTTCAAAAGAATACGAAGGCAAGGTCAACATTTACAAGGTGGATACCGAAGCGGAACAGGAGCTTTCACAGATTTTTGGAATCCGCAGTATACCCAGCATGTTGTTCTGTCCGGCCGACGGACAGCCACAGATGGCTCAGGGAGCACTTCCCAAGCATGCACTGAAGCAGGCTATTGACGACGTTCTTCTGAACGCCAAAGCCGGCGAATAATATGTGTTACTGAACTGTACACCAGAGGCCCGTGAATTCGGGCCTTTTTTTTTGCCGTTTCCGGGAAGGAGTTACACAGGACTGCATGATGAAGAATCTCCCAAAACCGCGGCATTTCTCACAATAATTGTACATTTGCCCTAAACACCCATGTTATGAGCGGAGTTCCTGAAGTATTGCTGCCTTTTGCCTGCTTCCCCGACATCAGCTATTTCTGCTGGCTGGTCCATGCCCCAACCGTACACATCGAACTGCACGAAACCTATCCACGGCAAACCTGCAGAAACCGCTACAGCATTGCCACAGCCAATGGCCCGTTAACGCTCAGCGTACCGGTAATACGTCCGGCCGGAAACCACACCCCCTTTACCGGCACAAAACTGTCATTTGCCGAAAAATGGAACTCAATCCATTGGAGAGCTATAGAATCAGCATACAATAAATCGCCATTTTTTCTGTATTACCGCGACGTATTTGAGTCCATTTTTTTTAATCCGCCGGAGTACCTGTGGGAATTCAACAAATCGCTGCTTGAAGCCTGTCTTGAACTAACCGGAATCAATCCTTTAATACATTTTACCGATACTTTTATAAAAGATCCTGCGCCGGTGGCTGACCTTCGGAAAATGTTCATGCCTAAAAAGGAAATACGCCACGAATGGGAGATCATCTCGTATGAACCTTACTTCCAGGTTTTTGGAGACAGATTTCCTTTTATCCCCAATCTGAGTATGGCCGATTTGCTGTTTAACCTGGGACCGGAAGCCGCTCCTTACCTGCGCCGGCATATCCCCGGCCAGGAGTAGGCAGTATCAAACGACTGTTAAACCACCGGATACTCAATCCTGACGTGGTAGATGCTCATGAGTTTCTTTTTAAGGATCTTCTTAATGCGTGTAATATCTTTAAGAGTGAGCTCAGAATTCACAAATTGCTGCATCTCAACCTGTTTATCGATTATACTCTCCACGAGAGTGCCAAGAGACTCTGCGGTAGGCTTTTTCAGGCTTCTGGATGCGGCTTCCACCGAATCGGCCATCATCAGAATAGATGTCTCCCTGCTGTAAGGAACCGGACCCGGGTACCTGAAATCAAGGTCATTAATCCCTTTTTCCGGAAACTCGAGCTTCTGCCGGTTGTAAAAATACTCAGCCATCCGGGTACCATGATGGGTGCGAATAAAGTCAACAAGCACTTCGGGGAGTTTTGACTTTTTAGCTTTTTCGATGCCCCGTGTAACATGACTTACAATTATTCTCGCACTTTCTTCGTAACTAAGCTCATCGTGGGGATTTACTCCTGAAGTTTGATTCTCGATAAAATAGGCCGGCATATCCATTTTGCCAATATCGTGATACAATGCGCCTGCACGGATAAGCAAGGTATTGGCTCCTATCTCCCACGCTGCGGCCTCGGCAATATTAGCCACCTGCATTGAATGCTGAAAGGTGCCGGGAGCCAGCAGCGACAGTTGACGCAGAAGCGGGGTATTGGTATCCGAAAGTTCCATGAGGGTAACGTCGGTAACGTGGCCGAACAGTTTCTCGAACAAAAAAATCAGGGGATACGAAAAGAGCGTAAAAAGTGCACTTCCGCCGAAAAGCAGCAACTGTTGAGAATCAAAACCAGCCAGACTGCCATCCTGAATCAGCAGCATTCCGGAATATACGACAGCATAGGTAATAAACACAGCCAAAGCTGTAAGAAAAAACTGAGATCGTCGGCGCAGGCCGGCAACACTGATAATGGCAATAAGTCCGGCAATAAGTTGCTGAAAGATAAATTCGAAGCCATTAGGCACCATAAATCCCGTAAGCACAAGGGTAACCACGTGTACAAAAAAGGCCAGCCGTGTATCGAAAAACACCCTTATAATGATGGGTACCAGGCAAAAAGGAAGAAGTGAAAGCAATCCGGGCTCCGATTTGATAACCATTGCTGCAGCAGCAACCATACCCAGAATGATCAGAAGTATCATCAGCAGGTTCTTATTCTCAGCGAACACATCTTTTCTGAATGAGATCATAAACAGAATAAAAACCACAATGGTAAGGCTTATCAGAAGGATTTGACCGGCCAGGACATTGCCAAAACGAAACGTATCGTCCAGTCGCTGACTGTATTCCGTTCGCAGGGATTCGAGGATTTGATATTTTTCAGCATTTACCAGTTCTCCTCTCGAGATGATTTTTTCACCGCTCTGTATCATACCCCTGGTTGCCGGCACTTCGCGTGTCAGTGCCTCTCTGGCGCGAGTGGTATTGTCTTTATCGTACACCACATTCTGCCGTAAGGCATTTATGAGCAAGCCGTTCAGCATTTCAGTCTCACTCAATCCGCTTCCGCTGAGCCCGGCTTCAATATACTGCTGGGCCGATTTAATGGTAAACATACGGGAGAGTGCAACCCGGGAAGCCAGGTTTCCGTCGATCACAAAGATCTCAAAACCAGCAGGTTTACCTTCTATCTCGTTATTAAGTGCAACAATTCCCCTTGTAAACAGCGTATCCAGAATACGGAGAGCGGCATCGAGATGCCCGTCTCTTTCCGGATCATCGCCGGTGCTTCTTCCGAAGCGTGCATCCCAGGCCTTATTGAACGAATTGATCAGGAGATTTATCTGACTTTCGGCAATACTGTTCTGCCGTTTGAAATACGGTCGTGAATCTTTCAGCACCGCATTCAGCTCCAGCTGCAGTTCCTCGGCCGGCTTCAGTATACCGAAATCGACCGGAGCTATCAGATCGTCGTGCTGCCAGGGCTTGCCTTTCTGATACTCGTAACGAAATTTTCCTTCACGTGGAAAAATCGCAACAAGCAATGCAATCACCGCAATAAATAAGAAAATCTTGCCTATCAGGTCGTGCCTGTTGCTGAGCCAGAGCAGGTATTTGTGCATAATGCGGCTGGTTTGAGGTGTTTCTTCAATGTCCGAAAATACGAAGAAAAATCACTGACTGGCGCAATTCATTTAATTTGAAAAGTGCAGGCAGTATCATGCCCGTTGTATTCAGGATTGTTTTCAGTCGCAAAACACAAACGGGAGGAACAACCAAAACCAATGACCTGTAAACCAATTCCCGTAAATAATCCGGACTTTTAATCAGCAGATCAGAAATGCATGTAAAACCCGGCGTGAGTTATTAACAAAACAGCCAAAAAGTGTTAATTACTTCCTATGGAAACCGGAAAATAATTCAATATATTTGCCCGGTACCATATATTAAGCAGGCCCAATGTCTGGAGGGATTTGTTTTCTTTCGCTTGTTGCCGTAAGATCAGCACCTTCTGATACCGCAGAGATGGTTAATCAGTTGCTTTTTGGCGAACTGGTTGACATTGCCGGCAGTCAGGGAAGCTGGCTTCACGTAGTTTCCAGGCACGACGGCTACGAAGGCTGGTGTGATTTCAAACAGATTACGCTTCCGGATGAAGAGCTTCAGGAGCAACTCAACCAAAGCAGCCGTCTGGTTGTTACCAGCCTTACTGCAACCCTTTCATCGGATGTTCTTCCCTCAATAACAATTGTCAGAGGCAGTACCCTTTACCGCCTTCCCGGGGAAATGTTTGCCGGTCCCGGTGGCAAATACCATCTTTCTGAAGGTATAGTCTCAGAACCCGTTCCTGGTAGCGGCCGGCTGATCGCTGATACTGCATCCGAATACCTTAAATCTCCGTATCTCTGGGGCGGCAGATCGCCGTTTGGCATCGATTGCTCCGGACTTGTACAGGTAGTTTTCGCCAGATATGGAATCAGGCTTCCCCGCGATGCATGGCAGCAATCAGCTCAAGGACGGCTTATTAACCTCATCGAAGAAATAGAACCCGGGGATGTAGCCTTTTTCGACAACGAAGAAGGACGCATTATTCATACCGGAATACTGACCGGACAAGGTACGGTAATACACGGTTCGGGAGAAGTTCGTACCGATCCGGTAGACCACCACGGAGTATTTAACCGTTCGCAGGGTACGTATACCCATAAATTAAGGCTTATCAAACGGATGACAACCGGATAAAATAACTTTTCAGGATTTTGGAAAGAACACTTAGTATGAACCAGCAAATTGTTAATGATAACTTAACGTTTACAATGCATTTAAAAAATAGGCATTGGATAATTTTGCACGCTGTCTTTTGAAAACAATCGCATCAGCTTTTTATTACCAAAGGCCGTAAAGAGTAAGTCAAAACCAACACGCAAATAAATCAAATCACTAACCAAAACAACAAAAAATGAGAAAAGCAGACAAGTTGTTGCGCAAAATCAGGAAGCAATTCCTGCTTGCAGCAGCATTTCTGATGGGAACAGCCATTGCAGTCGGCCAGGTTACCACTTCAGGAATGAATGGTCGTGTTACCAACACGAACAAAGAATCACTGCCCGGAGCTACAGTGGTTGCCATCCACCAGCCATCCGGAACACAATACGGAACGATCACCAATGCTGAAGGTTCATTTAACCTTCCGGGCATGCGTTCCGGAGGACCTTATGTAGTGGAAGTCTCGTATGTGGGATATTCGAAAGAGACGTATTCTGACATTACATTATTCCTGGGTCAGACATTCGTTCTGAATGCTACACTGAAAGAAGGTTCTGTGGAATTGGGCGAGGTAATGGTCGTCGGAAAGAGAGCTTCGGCATTTCAGGCCGACAAGACAGGCGCTTCTACAAGCATCTCAAACATGCAGCTGAATTCGATGCCAACCATCAACCGCGGCATACAGGATGTAACGCGTCTTTCACCCTATTCAAACGGGATGAGTTTCGCCGGAGGAGATGGAAGATCCACCAATTTCACTGTTGACGGAGCAAACTTCAACAACAATTTCGGCTTGAGCTCGAACCTTCCCGGAGGCGGCAACCCCATTTCACTGGATGCAATCGAAGAGATCCAGGTTGTAGTTGCTCCATTCGATATTCGCCAGACCAACTTTATTGGTGGTGGTATCAATGCAATTACGAAATCGGGTACCAATCAGTACAGAGGATCTGCATATACCTATTATAAAAACCAGGAAATGCGCGGCAACAAGATCGGCGACGTTGATTTTGGAACCCGTGATGCGGAATCAACCAAGACCTACGGTGTTTCATTAGGCGGTCCGATCATCAAAAACAAGCTTTTCTTTTTTGTAAACGGAGAGTATGAAATAAATCCAGGTCAGGTAGTAACCTACAGGCCTTCTGAAGACGGTGTTGCCAACACCGATCTGATGCTGTCGCGCGCAAGCATTTCCGATATGGAGGCAGTTAAACAGCATCTGATTTCAAATTACGGCTACAATCCCGGTTCATACACGGATTACCCCGCTGATGAGAGCAACAGAAAACTCATGGCGCGTATTGACTGGAACATCAACAATTCCAACAAACTGAGTATCCGGTACAACTATACAAAAAATCAAGCATGGTATCCGACAAACGGAAACTCTACCGATGCTGGTTTTCGTAACAACTCGATGGACCGTATTTCTCAATACTCTATGTCCTTCTCAAACTCCATCTATTCACAGGACAATACAGTTAACTCCCTCGCTTTCGATTTGAACAGCCGAATTTCCAACAAGATCTCGAATCAGTTCCTGACCACTTACACAAAGATTAAGGATATGCGCGGATCCAATTCAGATCCATTCCCGTTCATTGATATAATGTACGGTGTTAACGAAGATGGAAGTCAGATCCTTGAGCCTTATATCTCAGCTGGCTATGAATTGTTTACATGGAATAACGGGGTTAACAACAACATTTTAAACATTGTTGACAACGTAAACATTTACATGAACAACCACAAATTCACCATCGGAGCAAGTTTTGAGCACCAGATGGCGAATAATTCATATATGCGTAACGGAACCGGTTACTACCGGTATGCCAGCATCGATGACTTTCTGAATCAGGCTGCTCCAAGAGACTTTGCAGTTACTTATGGTTATGACGGAGAAAAAAATCCGGCTGCCGAAGTTGCATTCAATCAGATTGGTGTTTATGCACAAGATGAATGGAGCATAAATCCCGATTTTAAACTTACCTATGGTGTTCGGGCCGATTATCTTGTTTACGAAGACAACATTATCAGCAACAATGCCATCAGCGAGCTCGACTTTGGAGGAAGAAATCTTGATACAGGCGAATGGCCGACAGCAAAAGTTCAGATTTCTCCCAGAGTAGGTTTCAACTGGGACGTAATGGGCGACCAGAGAATGAAACTGCGCGGTGGTACAGGCCTCTTTGCAGGAAGATTGCCCCTCGTGTTCTTCACCAATATGCCGACCAATTCAGGAATGGTACAGGGCAGCTATGCTGCTGTAACAAGATATGATTCAGATGGTAACGTTACTAGCGCAGATCCCAATCTTGCCCTGCTTTCGGGTGCTATGATCACCAGCGTTGATGAAATGATTGAAAGATTAGGATTACAAAACACCATTACTCCGGAAGACGGAGCTCTTCCGAGAGACATTAATGCCATCGATCCTGACTTCAAAATGCCTCAGGTATGGAAATCTTCATTGGCTCTGGACTATGAAATTCCTGCCTCTTTCCCGTTATCGGTAACTCTGGAAGGTATCTTTACGAAAACCATCAATGGTGTGATGTTGCAGAATTACGACCTCAAACAACCCGATGAATCCTGGGATCGTTTCAGCGGCGCTGATGACAGGTACATTTATCCTGCAAAAGCTGACCTGGTTTACAACTCAAAGAATGCCTACGTGCTTTCAAATACGGATGAAGGCTGGGGAGCAATCGGAAACATTTCAATCTTCACAGAACCTGTGAAAGACCTGAACATGATGTTTGCTTACACCTTTACAGAATCGAAAGAAGTCTCCGGCATGCCAGGCAGCAATGCAGCTTCTGCATATACCGGACTCATCCAGATCGACGGACCACACCTTCCTTTGGCTCAGCGGTCACAATATGTTGTTCCTTCAAAAGTAATTGCGTCTGCCTCTTACAAAATCCCCTGGGGTAACAAGAGTTTAAACTCTGCCACAATGGTTAATCTGTTCTACTCAGGATTCACTCCTTACGGCAACAGCTTTACGTATACCAACGACATGAATGGCGATGGTATTGCTACAGATCTGATCTACATTCCGGGTGAAAAAGGTGAGATTAAGTTTGTGAGCCCTGAAGATGAAGATGCTTTCTTCAAATTCGTTGAGCAGGACAAATACCTCAGCAACCATAAAGGAGAATATGCTGAAGCTTACGCTGCACGCGCTCCCTGGGTTAACAGATTCGACTTACGGGTTGCACGTGAGTATTACTTCAAGGTTGCAGGAAGAACCAACACTCTTCAGTTCAGCCTCGACTGCCTGAACGTTGGCAACTTAATCAACAGCGAATGGGGTGTTTACAAAACCAATTCGGGATCAAACAATGGCAGAATCCTGAAATACGAAGGCAAGGACGAAAACAATGTTCCCAGCTTCTCGATGGTTAAGGCTAAAGGCGAATATCTTACCGAAACCTACTCCCCTCTCTTCAACTACACGCAGGTTTGGCAGCTGCAGATCGGCGTAAGGTACAGTTTCTAACGCACCGGTTAATTTAAGATTACGGAGCCGGGCATTTGCCCGGCTCTTTTTTTAATCCGTTAATTTCATAAAATTTGCAAAACCGTCGGAAACGGTTGAACTTTTTGCTCGTATTAAAGTTTGAAAGTCTGCAATTAACCAATATATGGAATCTGACAACCGTTTTGCCCTAATCACCGGAGCCTCAGGGGGCATAGGATTCGAGCTCGCCCGAATTATGGCTTCCCGAAGGCATAATCTCATACTTACCGCCCGCACCGGCGAAAAACTCGAAAATCTTGCAAAACAGTTAAGGCTGAAGCACGACGTTACCGTACACACATTTACTGCAGATCTGGCCATTACGGAAGAGAGAAACAAGCTGATACAATTTGTCCGCTCCGGAGACTTCGCAGTGGAGATTCTCGTCAATAATGCAGGATTCGGCGACCTTGGGACTTTTGCCGAAGCCGATCAGGATAAGTTAATGCAAATGATCAGGCTTAATATTGAAGCCCTTACACAGCTTAGCCGCGAGTTCCTGCCCGATATGCTGAAAGCCAGATACGGGAAAATTCTGAACGTTGCATCTTTAGCCGGCTTCATGCCCGGGCCTCTTATGGCGGTTTATTATGCATCCAAAGCTTATGTATTGTCGCTTTCCGATGCACTGGCGTATGAAACCAAAGGAACCGGAGTTACCGTTACATCCCTAAGTCCCGGGCCCGTTA
Source organism: Bacteroidales bacterium UBA6248 (assembly GCA_002441345.1). Lineage (GTDB taxonomy): Bacteria > Bacteroidota > Bacteroidia > Bacteroidales > Lentimicrobiaceae > Lentimicrobium. The sequence continues at coordinate 26,780 of DJVU01000055.1, read as the reverse complement.
TTACCGGTTTTCAGGAGGCGGCAGAGTTTAAAAATCCTGCCCTGATGAAAATGATGCCATCAGCAACCGCAGGAGAAGTCGCGGAATTTGCATACAAGGCCATGATGAAAGGTAAAAAAAGAGCAGTTCACGGTCGCATGCACCGGCTGGCAGTAATCCTCCTCCGCTTCCTTCCGGTTGAATTTGTTACTCCCCTGGTAAGCCGGCTGCATCAGTAATATAAAATATAGTTCTTATCCTTTTTTTAACAAATACGTAATACAGGCTATATATTATTCATTTTAAGCATTTTAAATACTATTAAAACCATTCTTCGTACGGTTAATCCACCGTATCTGTCGGGCAAAATCCAGCTCCGGCAGTATTGGTATTTTGTTTAAAAAAAATATTGATAGTATTTAGTTTCAATCCAAGTCTTTGTGTAATTTCATCCCCTCAAATTACAAAGGCCTGACCTGTAGTTGATATGATGAAATTAAACTCCGATACCACTCCCAATTTCTCCACAAATTGCTTATATACAGGCATTTGTAATACCCCTCCCCTGCCTGATTTTCTGATTTCAGCCGCATCCGGACATACGGAAAACCGCCCGTCAGGCAAACCGGAATCTGCGTTTAACGCAAACGTCACCACTGGTATTCACCAAAAAACTGACTCATATCCACTTATGGATTTCTGAGTTGTATTTTCACACTCTTTCAGCAAATTAATTCAGGCGGTTGTAAACAACTACACCTCAAAGCCTTACAATATAACAAATCCAAAAAAAATGAGCACCACCAAACTTACAGAGACAAAGGAGAATGCGTTGTTTACGCAGAAAGAGATTGAAGAAATCCTGACGACCGGGCAATATCCTGAGGAAATCCGTGAAGTTATTATAAATGAGAATCTGTTACCGGCTGGCCTCCTCAACAGGCTTCAGGCAGCCTATCCAGTATATTCGGCTTTTCGTAACAGGGCTTTGTTCACAGTCAGCGACCGGAAACAATACTCCGGATTGAAGGGCTTCCGTGAAATCATTGCCCGTCTGGAAGAAAATGGGATTCACATCGGACATTACGATGAGAGAGAACTTTTTATTAAAGTCTATCGCTTCATGGCTACCCGTCACGTGCTTAACGCCATTGACTGGGATAATTTCAATAAGGATTCCATCTTTCAGCTGGTATTTCCACAACCCGGAATGATCCGCAGAGATGTGGCCAAAGCATATCTAAGTGCTGAAAGTGAAGAAGAAAAACAGAAGATTGTAAAAGACTACATTAAGGAGACCAATCCCCACGACGGCAAGCAGCAGCTTAATAAACCCGCTTTTATTAACGACGAAGGTGAACTTGAGATCGTTGAAGGAAGTCAGCACAAATATCCCCAGTGCCAGCTTATTTTTGACGTACAGACACAGAACTGTTTTGCCTTCTGCAACTACTGCTTCCGTCACGCACAGGTCAGAGGCGACGAAGATATGTTTCTGCAGCGCGACATTGAACAAATCCATCGGTATCTGAAACGTCATCACGAGGTTACCGACGTGCTTATCACCGGTGGCGATGGCGGCTATATCAGTACCGATCGCTTTGAAGCCTATGTCAGACCGATCATTGAAGATCCTGCACTTGGTCACATCAAAACCATCCGGCTCGGTACAAGGGTATTGACGTTTAATCCTGAGATGATTCTTATGCCGGAATACCAGCGCATGCTTGACCTTTTCAGGGAATTGACTGATAATGGGGTGCAAATGGTACTGATGTCGCATTTTTCAACCCCGCATGAACTGATGAATCCTGCGACGGTGGCTGCCACCCGCAGACTCAGGGCTCACGGAGTAACCCTGAAAAGCCAGAGCCCGATCATGAACCACATCAGTCTGTACACGAAAGAAAACGGAGAGGTGGATGTGGATCGTTCGGCACAGAACTGGATCGACCTTGGGAATCTGCTTGCGATGCTGGGTATAGGATTCCACTCCATGTACATGGCCAGGCCAACAGGGGAACACCACTATTTTACGCAGCCGCTGGCAAGTGTAAATGAAGTTTTCAGCAAGATATACCGGTCTCTTGCTTCCATCAACAGACCTTCGCGTTATATTACCATGACCTCCTCGGCCGGTAAGATATCCATGCTTGGAACGCTGGAGCTGCACGGAGAAAAACTCTTTGCGCTCAAGTTTAACGAAGCCCGCAACATGGAGTGGATGGATAAAGTGTACCTTGCCAGATACGACGAAACCGAAAACACCATCGCCAATCTGAAGCCTTACGGCAGCGATCGTCACTTCTTTGAGGCCGAACTGGAGCAGATTGAGTCGAAGCTTGAACAGACCATCGAACTCACCCGTAGTAAAAAGGCTTAACAAATGTAATTATGATCAACAAAATTGTCGGAACCGCCGCAGAGGCCGTCGCTGAAATATTCGACGGTGCAACGGTAATGATCAGTGGCTTTGGAGAAGCCGGAAGCCCGATCGAGCTTATCCATGCTCTGATTGACCACGGTGCACGCGACCTGACCATCGTCAGCAACAACACCGGTAACGGGCACATCGGACTCGCTGCCCTTATTGAAAACAAACAGGTGAAAAAGATGATCTGCTCATTTCCGCGGACAGCAAATTCGGTTGTTTTCCCGGAATTATACCGTCGCGGGGAAATAGAACTTGAGCTGGTTCCCCAGGGCACCCTAGCCGAGCGAATCCGGGCCGGCGGAGCCGGAGTTCCGGCTTTCTATACCCCTACATCGGTTAACACACCGCTGGCTGAAGGCAAGGAAACACGGATTTTCAACGGCAAGCCCTATGTAATGGAGTACGGACTTAAAGCCGATTTCGCTCTGGTAAAATGTAAAATTGCAGATCGGTACGGCAACCTTTTATACAACAAAACCGCCAGAAATTTTGGACCGGTGATGTGTATGGGCGCCAGTCGTTCCATCGTTCAGGCTTCACAGGTTGTGGAGCTCGGTATGCTTGATCCGGAGACAGTGGTTACTCCGGGAATATTCGTGAGCAAAGTAGTAGAAATTTCTAATCCGCTCAGCGAAAACCAGTTGATAAAAGAGAACAGGAGGTATCCATGGGCATAAATGAAAACAAAGGATGGAGCCGCGATCAGATTGCTGCCCGCATCGCCGCCGATATTCCCGACGGAGCATATGTTAACCTGGGCATCGGCCTTCCCGAACTTGTGGCCAATTACATCCCGCAGGGAAGGGAAGTAATATTTCATACCGAAAACGGACTGCTCGGCGTTGGCCCGTCTCCTGCAAAGGAAGAGGTAGACGATGAGCTGATCAACGCAGGTAAAAAACCGGTAACTGCCATTCCGGGGGCGTGTTTCTTTCACCATGCCGACAGTTTCACCATGGTTCGCGGCGGACACATCGATATCTGTGTGCTGGGAGCTTTCCAGGTTTCGCGCGAAGGAGACCTGGCCAACTGGTCGACCGGAGAACCCGATGCCATTCCCGCAGTCGGCGGTGCGATGGATCTGGTGCAGGGTGTAAAAACGATTATCGTCTTTACACAGCATACTACCAAGTCCGGGGAACCGAAAATTGTGGAATCCTGCACCTATCCGCTCACGGGGAAAGGTGTAGTAAGCCATATCTACACCGATTACGCCGTAATTGACGTAAAAAAAGAAGGCCTTTTCGTACGCGAAATGGCCCCCGGCATCGACTTTGATTTTTTGAAAAGCTGTACCGGTGCCGAAATAAAACTTTACGAATCGTAAACCGTCAATCAATCACATCATGACATCTCAGGAAGAATCAATGCCTGTTAACGGCAAAATGGAAGAACAGTTGTACCACAAAGCCTGCGAAGTACTGCCGGGCGGAATAAGCCGGAATGTTGTTTACAGGAAACCGCACCCTTTTTACGTTTCCGAAGCATCGGGCTGTTATGTTACCGACATTAACGGCGTAAAACGGGTTGACTTTGCCAATAATATTGCCTCGCTGATCCACGGTCATGCTCATCCGCGTATCGTTGAGGCAGTTACACGTCAGATAAGCAGAGGAACAGCTTTCACCATAGGTACCGAAGTCGAGATTGAACATGCCGAACACCTGTGCAGCCGGGTTCCGGGATTTGACAAAATCCGGTTCGTCAACTCAGGTACGGAAGCGGTGATGGGCATGATAAAAACAGCCAGGGCTTTTACCGGAAAACCGAAAATCGCCAAGGCAGAAGGAGGATATCATGGCAGTTTCGATACCGCAGAAGTAAGCCAGAGCGCAAATCCTTCAAACTGGGGCGACATCAGCAGTCCCAACAGCATTCCTCATGTTCCCGGGACTCCTCGGGGTGTACTCGACAATGTGGTAGTATATCCGTTCAACGACATAGAGCGCACGATCAACATCCTGAACCGTCATGCCGACGAAATTGCCTGCGTCATCATCGACCCTGTCCCTCACCGCATCGGAATGGTACAGGCTACTCCGGAATTTGTGGAAGCACTTTATAACTGGACAAGGCAGAACAATGCCCTCTTATGTTTCGATGAAGTGATCTGCTTCAGGGTTGATTACGAAGGAGCGCAGTCGGGCTATAATGTAAAACCCGATCTCACATCTCTCGGAAAGATCATCGGCGGTGGTTTCCCAATTGGAGCATTTGCCGGCAGGAAAGAGATCATGGACATTCTGGATCCGGGCGGCAGCGATTTCAGATTCCCGCTTTCCGGGACTTTCTCGGCAAATCCCGTATCGATGACTGCCGGAAAAATTGCAATGGAGATGCTTGACCGCGATGCGGTAGCGAACCTGAACAACAATTCGGCCATAGCAATCAGGCAAATTAAGGAAGCCGGAAAACTTGCCGGCATTCCTCTAAGCATTACCGGAAAGGGATCAATGTTTAAGGTTCACTTCCGTGAAGTCGCCCCTACCACATTCAGAGAAAGCTATGAAGATGCCGCAATGAAGAAAATCATGACCCTGTTCCTCGACAAGATGTATGAGGAAAAGATAATCATGATCAATTCGTGTTCGTGTGTACTCAGCACAGTGATTACCCAGAAGGAGATTGACTTTTTGAGTGAAGCAATGCTGAACAGCTTCAGGCACATTAAACCATTCCTGAATGCCTGAGTATTTCAGGCCTTCCAAAAACGATAATCATGCAGAAGGAAGTATTTATTTGTGATGCCATAAGAACCCCGGTTGGAAAATACGGAGGTTCGCTGTCGACAGTTCGTGCCGATGATCTGGCGGCTATTCCTCTCGAAAACCTCCTGAAGAGGAACCCGGGTCTGGATGCTGCCGCAATCGATGATGTTATTATGGGCTGTGCCAATCAGGCCGGTGAAGACAACCGCAATGTAGCACGTATGGCGCTGTTGCTGGCCGGTTTGCCGGTAGAAGTTCCCGGTGTGACTGTAAACCGCCTGTGCGGCTCAGGCATGGAGGCTGTCGGAGCTGCTGCCCGTGCCATCCGTGCCGGAGAAGCACAAATAATCCTCGCCGGAGGCGTTGAAAGCATGACCAGGGCGCCCTTTGTTATGGGAAAAGCCGGGGAACCCTTCTCGCGACAGGGCGAACTTTACGACACTACCATAGGCTGGAGGTTTATCAATAAAAAAATGGATAAGATCTATGGAACCGATTCCATGATTGAAACCGCGGAAAATCTTGCCGAAGCCTTTAGCATCCGTCGCGAAGACCAGGATCTTTTCGCTTACAGAAGCCAGCAAAAAGCTGCACAGGCAATAAAGGACGGCCTTTTCAGGGATGAAATTATACCGGTTTCCATTGCCGTTCCGAAGGCAGAACCCCGGATCTTTGATACCGATGAGCACCCGCGTCTTACTCCTGCCGACAAACTTGCAACGCTGAAAGTCATCTCACGCCCGGGTGGAACCGTTACCGCAGGCAATGCTTCCGGCGTAAACGATGGTGCTGCAGCTCTTCTCATCGCTTCGGAAGAAGCTGTTAAACAATTCAACCTTACACCTCTGGCCAGGATTCTGGGCATGCAGAGTGCAGGAGTTCCTCCGCGCATTATGGGAATAGGCCCGGTGCCGGCAACAAATAAGCTGCTGAAACTTACCGGACTTCGTCTTGAAGATTTTGATGTGATCGAACTGAACGAGGCATTTGCTGCACAATCTCTGGCTTGTACCCGCGAACTCGGGCTTGCCGACGACGATCCCAGAATCAACCCCCTGGGAGGAGCCATCGCCATTGGCCATCCGCTGGGAATGAGCGGTGCACGCCTTATCACTACCGCCGTTTACCAGCTGAAACGCAACAACCTGAATAAAGCCCTTTGCACTATGTGCATCGGCGTTGGACAGGGAATTGCAATGGCTATTGAAAGGGTTTAACTACTTTTAGTAATAAGGTTTCAAATCTTCGCTACAGGAAAAGGCCGGGGGACACATTCCGGCCTTTTCCTGTTATTAACGCTTTCAGCAGTTCGGGAAGTAAAGAAAATAATCGAACGCAACCGCTTCGGAAAACGCTATCTGTTAAGACAATACGACTGAAATAACACTCATTAACGCGTACTAATCGAGAACACTTTTATATAATATTTCAATAAAAACAAGTTCATTCATAAAATTATAGTAGCTTTAATGGTGTCTTATAACGTATAAATCCTATCAGCATGAAAAAAATCTCTTACCTGGTTTTGGTTTTGTTTATGTTTCTTAGCCATACATTAACAGCTCAGGACAATTGCAAAGTTTTGCTGCCTGCGCTGTCAGGCGAGTACACGGGAGGCTGTAAAAAAGGTCTCGCCAATGGCAGGGGCACGGCCAAAGGAACCGATCAGTATACCGGTCAGTTCAAAAATGGTCTTCCTGACGGAAAAGGAATCTATACATGGGAGACCGGAGAAATTTATGATGGAAGCTGGAAAAACGGTATGCGCCATGGCATAGGAACCTACAGCTGGTTTTCGCAGGGACAGGATACTGTTATGCACGGCCAGTGGAATGAGGACCAATATACCGGCCCGGTAATTCCGAAACCCAGGATAACACAGAATAACAACGTAGAACGATATACAATCCGCAAGGAAAATACGAATACCAACCGGGTTCTTTTAAGCTTTCTGCAGAATGGCCTTCCGAATGGAACCATTACCAATCTGATGCTTGCCTGCAGCAGCGGCTACGAAACATCGCTTGGTCCTCTTACCGGCTTTGAGGGCGTTACGTTTCCGTTTACCGTAAACGTCAGGTACACAACCATGAATAAATTGAAAACAGCCACTTTCGATGTTCGCTTTGAAGTTGAAATTTATGAACCCGGCGACTGGCGAATAGTTCTGTATAACTAAATCTGCCAAAGCAAAACAAACCCGGCTTCCGGTTTCCAAATCTTCACCTGCCAGTAAATGCTGTAGCCGTATTCGTATGGAAAGCAGGCATTTGAAGGATTTTCATTACTTTTACAGCAGATTATCCGCACAGCGGGATCCGGATACATGAAGCAATCTACCCTATTTCTTTTGGCAGTAAGTGTTATTCTGGTGTTTTCATGCCGGAACAACGATACGGGGGGTTCTGAAACGAACACCGCGCCGACTTATGTTTCTGTGAAAACGCTGGAAGTAGTGAGTCCTCAGGTGTTGCTGATCTATCCCTGCAGTTTGCGGGCCGACAGCATGAAAAAACGGATGGGGAATGAAAGATACCATGAATTATACGATCAGAATGCCAGTTGCTTCAATGAATTAAGAAGCGTACTGAAAGATGCCGGAATCCGGGTTTCTGTGAGCGAACATGTACAGTTCAGATTTGTATCGGAAGACGGAATTGAAACGCAAATAGACCTGAGCGGTGCTGAATCGCCCTGGCAGGTGATACTATTCAACGGATCAGGCATTCCCGTTTTGGTTACACCTGCCGGTGCAATCCGGAAAGTAAGGGAAATATTTTCCATTGTAGAAAAAAAGCAGCCATCCAGAAGCCGGAAAAACGGCATCCGGACATCTAACGAAGTTCCTGAAAACGATGCAAGCGGTACTATTTCAGCCAGTTCAGAATCAAAACCCCTGCTGCCATTAATCCGTGAAACGCGTATCAGGCTGCTGCTGCCATACGGCAGCAAGCCCCCTCTCAACCGAGATGAAACATCGGAGTATCGCGTTGTAACAAGTTACATCAATCCCGTTCGTCATTTTGGACTGACATTTGACAACGATATCTTTTCAAATACAGACCGTTACTACACGAATGGCGTCATGCTCGACTTTACGGCTCCCGCACTTGTCGGACTGCCTGTAAACAGGCTGATGATACCGGCTGGTGACAACAGCATCGTTCACGCCACGCTCAGCCTGAATCATGCGATGTATACTCCCTTTACCACAAAAAACCCTCCCTTGCTCGACGGCGACCGGCCATATGCCTCAACACTCTTTATTCGTTACAGCCAGACATCGGCCAACGATGCGTCGGGCACCCTGCTCACGTCCGGTATCGATATAGGTGTTATCGGAGATGCAGCTCTTGGCAGATACTTCCAGTCATCGGTGCACGCAACGGTTCCTACCAACGACGAACCCCTTGGATGGGAGACCCAGATACAAAACGATCCGGTACTTAATTATTCGGCCGGCATCAGCAAAAGACTAATGCAGGGCCCACATGCCGAATTATTTGCAAACGCTTCCATCGCTGCAGGAACCCTGCAAACCGGAGCCGGCATGGGCATTGATTTTATTACGGGTGTTTTTGCTCCGGTTCTTATACCTCTGCCGAAAACCTATTCGGACCTTCTTCCTCCGTTTGGCAGATGGCAATATGGTATCAAAGGAGGCTTCGGATTCCGTTTTGTCGGATACAATGCCACACTTCAGGGAGGATTATTCAATAAAAACAACATCTATACCCTTAAACCGGAGGAAATTGAACGAATGGTTGCAGCCATTCATCTGGGCATGTTCGTTCGTTACAGGAAGTTTGGAATCGACCTTTCGCAGCACTATCTGAGCCCGGAATTCAAAACGGGAAAAAACCATTTCTGGGGCCGGATCGCGCTGGAGTACGTATGGTAACATCAAGTTCCGGTTTACAATAATTTTGCAATCTGTAAAAATGTGCAAAATAAAATGCTTCTTTAAATTTGCCGTATTATGATTGTATCCGAATACATCAAATACCTTCTGCTTACACTATCGGTTCTGCTGACTTCAAAAACGGATGAAGTACCGTTGCCCGAGCCGGTGATGGCTCCGGATTCAACATCGGTAACCGTTCTTTTCGCCGGCGACATCATGCAGCATAGTCCTCAGATTACAGCAGCCTGGAATCCGGCAGATTCATCGTATAATTATTACCCTTGCTTCAGCTATATCAAACCTGTAATTGAGAAATTTGATATTGCCGTTGCTAATCTGGAGGTTACTCTGGCGGGAGCTCCCTATACAGGCTACCCTCAGTTTAGTGCGCCCGACGCACTCGCAGCAGCAGCCAGGGATGCAGGTTTTGATATTCTGGCAACGGCCAATAACCATTCGTGCGACAGGGGTGACAAGGGAGTTATCCGAACCACACGGGTGCTCGACAGTCTGGGAATTATGCGTACAGGCACTTTTTCCGACAGTTCAGACTTCCGGATGCGGAATCCCCTTCGCATTACAAAAAACGATATCCGTATTGCACTCTTTAATTACACGTATGGTACAAATGGAATTCCCTTTTCCTATCCGGCTATCGTTAACATGATCGATACCAATGCAATAGTTCGGGATTTATCGGCCATCAAAAATCATGAAACGGACTTTGTCATTGTATTTTTTCACTGGGGCAGCGAATATCAGAGAACACCCGACCCAAATCAGGAAAAACTTGCAGCACTTTGCCGCCGGCACGGGGCCGACGTTGTTATTGGATCTCACCCCCATGTAATTCAGCGAATGGAGTACTATGCACCGGAAGCTGAAAACAGCAGCGGATTTCTGCTTGCCTACTCACTCGGAAACTACGTTTCGAATCAGCGTGACCGTTACCGTGACGGAGGAGCCATGATCAGTTTTACCCTTTCAAAAACATGGAACAAAAAAACAGTCGAAAATCCCGCGTATCACCTTACATGGGTACACACCCCGGTTGAAGAAAACAAAAAACAATACTATATCCTGCCGGTAACACAATTCGGAAACGATTCCATCCTGGAACCTGCCGTGCTTGAAAAGCTCAGGCTTTTTGCCGGTGATGCACGTGAGCTTCTGGAAAGTGAAAATGTAAACATCACGGAATATTCCGAATAGATTCGGTATTTTATCCGTTCCCATCGGTTTATTTGTTAAAGAATGGCATTATCCTGACATTTCGTCATACTCCCCTGCCGTGTCACATACGGGAATAGCACTCCAATCGGTAAATCGTTTAGCTATCACCAATCTTTACGAACGAAATGTCATCACTGCGCGGCCTGGCACAGAAATTGAAAACTCAGCCGAAAAAAAACAATGAACATCAAATCTATAAACTCCATTACTGAGCTCAGGGCAGACCTGAGTAAAAGCGACCGAACATTTCTCCTGTTATTCAAGAGCAATTCTACCGCTTCGGGCTGTGCTGAAGGCTATCTTGAGGAAACGGCATCGCAACTCGATGAGGCTCAAATACTAAAGGCAGATGTTACAACCGTCAGGGATATACATCCTGTTTTCGGCATAGACACGGTGCCATCGCTGCTAATTTTCGAAAAAGAAAACCTTAAAAACATCATCAAGGGCTGCCAGACAGCCGATTACTATAGGAATCTGATTGAAAACCAGCTTTATCAGGCAGCGGCATCCGAAACAACAGGCGGTTCCTCCGTCACAGTTTACAGCACGCCCACATGCCCCTGGTGCACAACCATGAAGAACTATCTGCGACAGCATAAAATTCCGTTTACCGACATCGACGTTTCGGCAGACCAGTCTGCAGCAAAGGATTTAGTCAGCCGCACCGGTCATACCGGAGTGCCACAGGCTGAAATCAACGGTGAAATGGTGGTTGGATTCGACAAAGCTAAAATCAACCGCTTGCTGAACCTCAACGGGTAAATCCGGAATCGGTTCAGGATTTTTATCCGGCAATCACTCCGGAACTTCATAAAACAATAACAACCAGATAAATCGACTTAAAATGAGAGAATTACAGCCCTTAAATCAGAATGTTCTGCTCGATCTGAGCCAGCCTGGCGGAGAACAGCGTACAGCAGGAGGTATCATTATTCCCGATACGGCAAAAGAAAAGCCTCAGATGGCAAAAGTTATCGCCGCAGGCAATATCGAAAACAGTGAAATTTCGGCTGGCGACACCGTTCTTTTCAGGAAGTTTGCCGGAACTGAAATAGATTTCGAAGGGAAGAAATACCTGATATTGCCATATAGTGACCTTCTCGCAAAGATTGTAGAAACGGAGAGCATCTAAACACGCAGTCCGTCGCATATCCCGATTAAAAAATGCCCCGTGAAGAACTTCCCGGGGCATTTTTATGGCAAACATTAAATCAGTTTTGTCCGCCCTCAGCCTTTATTCTGGCGTCCTGAATAATACGATCGGATTCCTGGCTGGCTTTAGTCATTATAGCGGCTGATTGCGTATTGGCTTCCGCCACAATTCTGTCGGCTCTCTCAGCTGCTTCCTGCCTGACTTTCTCTGCAGCTTTTCTGGCAGCAAGTTCAGCAACGGGACCTTTTTTCTTTCCTTCGGCAATAAGGTTTTCTGCCTGCTTATCGGCCTCAGTTCTGAGCCTGGAAGCTGCTTCTGTGGCCAGCCTTACCACCTCATCGGCTTGTTTCTGTGCGTCGGAAAGCAGTCTGGCGGCACGTGCATTCGCTTCTTCAAGATATTTCAGGGCTTCTTCCCTTACTTTAGTAACGGCCTCGTCCTTTTTCTGCTGAATCGTTTCATTGATCTGCTGCTTCATGTCATCAAGCACATTGCCGGCAGCGCTCCGCAGGCTGGTGGTGATTACCGGATTTGTAACGGTTCCTTTTATCAGAACTGCCACAGGAATCATATCTCCGACTGAAAAATTTGCCCCCTTCTTATTTGCCTCGTTAACAAGATTATTGAGAACATTGTTGGCGGCACCGCCAAACTCACTGCGGGGAATGTTCAGCTGCATAACATATTCCATGGTCTGGTCAAATGAATTCCAGCCGGAAATTTCAGCTAAGGTATTGCCAAGCCGGGTTTCGAAAGGTTTAACAAAAACTTTTCCATCCACAAGTTCAAAAGAAAGATTGATCTTTTCTATTACCCATTGCCTGAAACGTTCAATTTTTAATGCGTCGGCTAATTTATTAAAGCTGTTTACATTGCTGATGGTAAGTGCATCTGAAAGCATGCGTCCGCTGCCATTAATGGATGAATAAACCGGCATCATGTTGCCGTTCAGATCCGTTTTAAGGTTTAAAATTGTACTGATTTTACCCTCAGCCAGACCGGCAATTGGAGCCAGAATCTCCATTGTATTAAACGTATTAAAAGCCTGACGTACATCCACATTTTTAATATCAAGCCGGAAATCAACAACCGGCTTTTCCGGCTGAACCGTAGAATAGAACCCATTAATACCAACCGACCCTTCGAGGGTATTAAAAAGAATGTTATCGAGTGACAGCAGCTGGTCTTTCACCCTGAGTTTGCCGTTCACATTATGCAAATCCATGTTATCGTAGATCACGTGGCCGAGCGAAGCAGAAGCCGTGAAATCAATGCCTTTTGGTATGGGAATAACTTCCAGTGGAACGGTATCGGCCGGCCTGGTTTCCGGATTGGACTCAGCCGACAGAAAGTCGTTCAGATTAAGATACGAAGATTTCAGGTTTAACTCTCCTTTCAGATCGCCTTTTCCAAAAAAGTACGCGAGCATATTCTCGATTTTCCCGCTGGCATCAAAATCATTCCGGCCGATTTCAGCTTTCATCACAGGCATCCTTGCCACCGACGGGTTTAAATCGAAGCGGGCCTCGTGCACCTTCAGGCCATCGGGAAACGACGGATTCTTCATATCCACGCCCGAAACAATGAAGCGGCCACCAGCCTCAAACTGTTCATACTTCCCGGCTTCAAGTACCGACAACCTGCCTTTGGCCGTTAAGTCGGCATCCAGGGTTCCGCTCATCGAAGTATTTTCATCGAGGGGATAAAATTTCCCTATGTCGGAAAGATTCAGAATGCCTTTTGCAGATGCATCCACGTACGGATCGCTGACCGGCGTGCTTGCAAAAAGTTTAATATCGATGGGATTCCCGGCCATTTCCAGATGGAATTTGCGAATGTCAATCACTGTAGCATCCATATCGCCTGTTTTATTGTCGATAACGGCCTTCACCATAACATTCTCCACTGCCTGAGGCAGTTCGGGATAACGGAAGCCGGCATTTTCAAGTCCCAGGTCTACACCGAACGCCGGAAAGGACACTTCGCTGTATAACCCTTTGACATAACCGGTAAATGCCATACTTCCCTCAGCCTGCAATTTGTCGAAATCCCTTGCATAAACAGCCGGAATCAGGGAAAGGAAACTCCTGAAGTCATTTTTGAGTGTCTCGAAATGTATATCCATATCGTAGCCCTCATCCGGCATAGAAAAATAACCGGAAGCCAGTGCCTCAAGTTCATTCACCGTTAGTTTCGCATCGGGAAAAGTAAACTTCCATTCGCTGAGGTCAGCTCCAATGGTTGAAACCAGGGTAGCCTTTGCATTGCTCAGATAACGAATACCATCGTAATCCGCAGTAACGGATCCGGACTCAGCCTGTGTTTGCAGCTCCGTATAATCGGCAGTAAGATCTCCGCTCACATCCATATCCACTCTGGCAAATCGGAGCCACATTGGCAGGGTAGCATCGTCGTATGTAAGCGTGCCATTCCGGATTATTAATTTCTGCAGATCGGCCCGGAATTGCGATGGCGCCGTCTCCGTTCCGGTTGTATCGGCTGAGGGCTTAACAATGTCCCAGTTTTCACTTCCATCTGCAAGCACTTTAAGAAGAAATGCCGGTTCATTCAATCGAACAGAACGAATTTCATAGGTATCGCCCTTAAACACACTTTTCAGGTTTACCACCACCCTAAGAGCCGGAATATATGCCAGGGTATCGTTGCCGAACGCTTCAATTCCGGTAATTGAAAATTCAGTGATACCCACCGAAAGATTCGGGAAATTGCGCAGAAGCGACAGACTCACATCCTGAAAATCAAGCCGGGCATTCAAGGATTTACCCGCTTCATTTTTTACAGCTTCCACAATCTTACCTTTAAATGCAAAAGGAAGTACAATCAGTGCCGTTAAAATCACCAACAGCAGAACCAGGATTATTTTCAGCGCTTTTTTCATAATGAAATCTTACTTTATTGCGGTTCTAATGAATGGAATACAAAATAAAAACTTTTGTTTTCAGAAAATATTGCGGGGGATTTTCCCTGACAGCAGCATATGATCGGCAATAACCAGAGCTGCCATGGCTTCTACCACCGACACAGCTCTGGGGACGATGCAAACGTCGTGCCGTCCTCCGATGACGAGCTTCTGCAGTTCTCCTGATTTATCAGCGGTTTCCTGCATTTTTTGGATGGAAGAAACCGGTTTAAATGCAACATTGAATCGGATTTCTTCGCCCGTAGAGATTCCGCCCAGGATTCCGCCGGCGTGATTGGTAGCTGGTTTCAATTTTCTTCCCGATCGGGTATATGGGTCGTTGTGTTCCGATCCTTTGCGGGAAGCAGCGGCAAAACCTTCCCCATATTCAAATCCTTTTGTTGCATTGATGCTCATCATAGCTTTTGCCAGATCGGCCTGCAGCCGGTCGAACACCGGCTCGCCTATGCCTGCAGGAACGCCGGTAATACGGCAATGTACAATGCCTCCGGTTGAATCGCCTTCTTCCCGAAGACGGGAAAGCAGGGCATTCATTTCGGTTTCCGTTTCCGGATCGGGGCACCGCAGTATGGATTTATATATTATTTCAGGATCGGGATTTACGGGGAGTGCGGGAAGACTTACCGACCCTATACGACTGGTAAAGCCTGTGATGGTTATTCCATACAAGCTGAGAAGCTGGCGGGCAATAGCTCCGGCGGCCACGCGAACGGCAGTTTCCCTGGCTGAAGACCTGCCTCCTCCCCTGTGATCGTGAAAGCCGAACTTTGCATCCCACACAAAACCAGCGTGAGAAGGCCTGTAAACCCCTTCAAGGTGCTTGTAATCGGCCGGTCGCTGACCGGTATTGGGGATCAGAAAAGCAATCGGAGCTCCGGTAGTCATACCATTTAACACACCGCTGATAAATTCGGGAATATCTGCTTCTGCCCGGGGTGACTGAAATTCAGACATTCCGGGCCGGCGCCGTTCCATCTCCTGCCGTACCGCATCATAGTCAATAACCATACCCGAAGGCATACCATCGAGAACCCCGCCTATGTAAGGGCCATGCGACTCACCAAAAGAGGTTAGCCTGAACAGTTGTCCGAATATATTTCCAGCCATGATGCTAAGTTACAAAAATAAGGAGGGAGGAAACAAAAACCGCCGGAAGATCCGGCGGCGTTTTCTTTTACTGGTTTGCTTCGCGAAGCATTTTCAGTTTAGTTTCAAGCATCTGGAGTTCCTCCTTGGCCTGTTCTATTTTCTTCTCAAACTCCTGCTTCAGGAGATTTGCCGTTTTTGAGTTTGCAAAAAAACCAATGTTGTTCTCCCAGAGCTTAATATCTTCCTGTAATTGCTGGATTTTTCCCTGCACATAGTTGCGCTCCTTGTTGATCACTTTACCGGCGTCGGGTGCATCTTTTGCCATTCGTTCAACACGGTTACGGTAGTTAAGGGCTCCCATCGACATCGACTCCATTTTGAGCTTCTCGAAGTGTTTATTGATCAGGTTGCGGAATTCTGTCTGAATCTTTTCCTTCTCTTTAATGGGAACGTGCCCCACCTCCATCCACTGGCGCTGGAAGTCCTTAAGTGTTTCAATAGCTTCGTTGCGGTCGTCGCCGATTTCGAATGCTTTAACTTTTTCAATCAGATCAAGCTTCAGCTTCAGATTTTCGTCTTCATGACCCGAAACGTTCTTGAAGTATTCGGATTTGGATGCAAAAAACTCATCGCAGGCAGCCCGGAAACGCTTCCAGATACGGTCGCTTTGCTTGCGGGGTACCGGTCCAACTTTTTTCCACTCATTTTGAAGATTAATAAGCTCGCGGGTGGTATTCCGCCAATCGGTACTTGTACGAAGTGACTCAGCCTGAACGCAAAGGTCGAGCTTCAGGTTATAATTATGCATTTGCTGTTCCTTCAGCTTTGCATAAAATTCTTTTTTTGCATTAAAGAATGCGTCGAGGGAGTTTTTAAACCTGGCCCAAATCTCATTGTTTTGCTTTTTGGGAGCGGGGCCAAGTGTCTTCCATACCGACAGCAATTCGGTAACCTGACTGGTAGCTTCCTGCCAGCCTTTGATGGTATCGGGCTCGGTTGAAATCAATTGTTCGGCTTTCTCACAAAGGATAAGCTTGGCAGAGTAATTCTGCTCTAAACCCTCCTGCATCTGATTATAATAGTCTCTCCGCCGTTCGTTGATCTTATCGGTAGCACTGCGGAATCGCTCCCAGAGCTCATCTTTTTTATCCTGGGGAACCGGGCCTATCTCTTTCCACTCCTCGTGATACTGCTGCAGCTGTTTAAAGGATTTGATAATCGATGTCTCTATCACCAGCTCCTCAGCCTTTTCACACAGCTGAATCTTAGATTCCAGGTTCTTTTTAAGGTCAAGATCCTTGAGTTCCTTGTTGATTTTAACTTTGTCGAAGAATTTTTCAACCAGGAAATGATAGTTCTGCCAAAGGTTATTGATCTCGGTTTTCGGTACCATACCGATCGACTTCCAGCGTTCCTGGAGCACTTTAAACTCATCGTAGGTTTTCTTGAGAGTCTCCTCTGAATTAATCAGCACTTTGAGCTCCTCAAGAATATGGTTTTTGGCTTCAAGGTTCTGCAGTTTAACTTTCTCCTGCTCCTCATTGAATTTAGCCTTGTATTGACGGTATATCTGGAATGCAGCTTTAAAGCGTTCTTCGATAGCATCATCGGGAACTTCGATGGCTTCGCCTTCCCCTTCAACTTCCGATTCTTCGGCTCCGGCTACAAGCTTCTGATACGCTTCGTGCTTAAACTCCTTGTTCAGCTTAAGGAAAACCACCTTAATCTGGGCAACCTCACTTTTGATCTTATTGATATCATCCTGACGGACAAGCTCTTCAAGTCGTGCAACCAGTTCTTCACGAGTCAGACCTTCCAGTTCCACAGGCTGCCCTGTGTCGGTACCGGTGGCTTCTTCACTTTCGTCGGTTTCGTCTTCTTCACTCTCTTCATCATGCATCTCAAGCTCAGGAATGTTCTCCGAAGAAGCAGCATGCGGTTGTTCATTCTCTTCAGCAGCAGGTTCCGCATTTGTTTCAGCTACTGGTTCTGTAACCGGTTCCGCAATGGTTTCTGCTGCAGGTTCTGTGCCGGTTTCAGCAACGACTTCATTTTCTGCAGTTTCCGGCTGAATTTCCAGAGGCTCCTCTGTTACAGTTTCCGTTTCAACGGTTTCAGCAGCAGGTTTTTCAATTGTAGCTTCTGCCGCGTCTTGTTCAACAACCACATCGGGTTCTTCTACAGCTTGTTCTGCAATTTCAGCTACGGGCTCCGTAATTTCAGGTGTTGATTCCATTTCTGGTTCTGAAGAGATTGAATTGGTTTCTGCTTCTAAATTTTCCGAAGCTTCGGGATTCATCGCCTGTGCAGCTTTCGCTTCATCAGGTGTAAGATCGGCTTGTGACTTGGTTTCCATGAAGAATTCAATTGAATGATGAATACTGGTTTTCGACGTACTTCTCCATTAACTTCTGCCCTGTCATTTCAACTGTCAAAAATAAAATTGAAGAGAATTGAAACGCCGATGGCATTGTATCCGGAGGGGGGAATTTAACTGGTGTTTTTCAGTTGTTTAGATTCTGATTTTTGTACAGGACTGCAAAAATAAGAATTATATTTAGTAAACGCTTTTAAAAGCCCGATATTAAACATAAAAATAAGCCCGGCCTCAGTAATATTTTAGTATGGACGCTTATTGAAGATCAGATATCCGAATTTCAAAAAGAATGTAAGTTGCTGATCTTCTCCATAGTAATAATTGAAGTTAAAACTAATAGGCCCAATCGGCGAATGATAAATCATAGCTGCAGTAGCCATAGGATACACGTATATTTTATCGGCCCGTACTGCTTTTCGTGTAATATAATTTTGCTTGATACTTCTGAACGGCACAAAAACATATCCTTCGAGTCTGAAATCCAGGTTACGCCGGATTTCATAAACATTTTTCGTACCGCCTGATATAAACTTATTTGCCCTGTAATGTGGCATAAAACGTGTCAGCGCTTCGGGAAATGGTTGAAATGGCCTGGCAGCCAGAATGCTGGAGGTGTAATTACTGAAATAATCCTGAGTGGAATAGTATGCCTGTACACAAAATCCCAGGTTAATACGCTTAATCCGAGCATAGTAATTCTCGTAATTAACCCTGCCCATAAGCCAGGAGTGACTGTTTCTGGCACCTGACCCGGCAGGCGCGGTACTTCCTGGTATAAACGATTCCCGACCGGTCACAAAGCGGGCTTCCACATTAAGTTTTGCACCGCTGCTGGCGTATTCTTTGCGGTTAAGTGAATTGTATTCAAGATTTATTCCCGGCGAAAAATACCTGAAACTGGTTCGGTCGAGCGTATCGTTACGGGTATAATTGTTTGTCTGAAAATAATCGTCCCGGTTTACTCCGGTTGTAACATCGATGGTAGCGACTCCCGAACCTGTAAACGGCCATCCTGCCATCAGAGTCAGAAACCGTTCACGCTCAACCAGAAAAAATGGATCTTCATCTTCAAAGAAATACGTATTTGTCTTGAAATAGTTGAATTTATTGTAGGTAAACCTCGCTTTAAGAAAGTACGGCCGGGGATACACAAAATCGACCCTTCCATCGATCATTGCAGAATTATAAAACCTTCCGAAATAAGCATTGGCTTTTGCCTGATAAGAAAGACGAGTCCAGTAATTGTATAATACATGAAGCGAAAGTTCGTTAACGGCACTTGAAGTAACGGCTCCACCCACTCCGGCAATAAGATGGGTTTCTTTCTGAACATCCAGAAAAAGCTTGTAAAACCCCCTCTCTCTGTCGTATGCCATACGGGGATATACATGCTCAATTTTATCTTCGGCCATCAGTTTGAAATAGGCCGGTTTGATGTAATCAAGTGTTCTTGGTTTAATTTCCGCTTCTTCCTCTCCAATATACATATGCGCAGGAGGTTTTCCCAGTCCAAGAACATGACTTACATACTCTACCTGACTGGTTTTTAATCCGCTGACTTTAAGATCGCCGACAATCAGAGGCGGTTTCTTTTCATTGAATGCTCTTCGTTTTGCAGCCACGCTATCCGGTGAAACTTCATCTACCACAAAACTCCGGATTTCCTGTATCGTACGCCGTGCTGCAACATAACCTGAATCAATAAATGCTATTGTATTACTGAAATCGATTACATTGACGCTGGGGATGTGCGGCCGTATCATCACGCTGTTGTCACACAAAACGGAATAATTCTGCTTTACCATCAGCATGTTCTCTAGTTGTGATACAATGTTATCGTCCTTGGGATCGGTAAAATTTCCGGCTACCAGACTACCGATAATGATATCCGGAAAAAAATCATCGTACATTACATCGGAAGGGAAATTGTTGTACATACCCCCGTCGAACAGCATCTTACCATTAATGCGGATGGGTCTGAAGTAAAACGGGAAAGTCATGGAAGCCCTTACGGCGCTGGCCAGATCGCCGTTGCTAAGCACTATGGCCTCCCCGGCAGCTATATCGGAAGCAATACACCGGTAAGGCACCATCAGGCTATCGAAATTATACCCGGATGCTGCCGCTGCACCAGAATATATCTCAAGAAAAGCAAAATCCATGAGCAAAGGAGAAACCAGATTCGATGGCAGAGTCGGAGATATCAGCGAATCAATCTTGAACCTGAAATCTACCCAGGATGCATCCGGTACAGGTTTTTTGAACAAATAACGATACCTGTCATCCACCTTTCCCGAAATCCAGCTTTTGAAATCATCCGACCTGAAAATTGTTTCCATCTGGTCAGGAGAATACCCTGATGCATACAAAGCACCAATAATGGCACCCATAGATGTTCCGGTAATATAGTCGATCGGAATTTTCGCCTCTTCCAGTGCCCGGATTACACCGATGTGTGCAACGCCTTTTGCTCCTCCTCCGCTAAGCACAAGTCCAACCTTCTGGGAATGAGCAGAGCCAGCCAGAAAAAGCAATGCAAGAACCAGGGCAAGGGGATACAGAATCCGCATAGTCAAACTTTTATGCCGGGTTATGAAACAGATAGTCGGGTAGCAAAAGGCTGCCTGTTCTTAATAAACGGACTGTTCGCCTTTATGTTACTTTATCTTCTTAAATTTTAGCCAGTCCCTGCTCAAGATCCGCAATAAGATCATCCACATCTTCAATACCAACAGAATAGCGCACCAGTCCATCGGTGATACCGGCTTTGATTTTAGCTTCTGCACTAACTTTGGAATGCGTCATTGATGCCGGATGCTGAATCAACGTTTCCACACCTCCCAGCGACACTGCCAGAATTGCCAGTCCAACGTTATTCATAAGTACCTTGCCGGCTTCAAAACCGCCTTTAAGTTCAAAGCTTATCATGGAGCCGAAGCCGTGCATCTGTTGTTTTGCAAGTTTGTGTTGGGGATGCGATTCGAGACCGGGATACTTCACCCAGGCTACTCTTGGATGTGACTCAAGGAAGCGGGCAATCTTCATGGCATTCTCCTGTGAGCGTTCAACTCTGATTCCCAGGGTTTTTACCCCCCGTATGACCATATACGCCTGATGCGGATCCATGTTGCATCCAAGGGTCACCATCATACTTCTGAGCTTGCTGCCCAATGCTTTATCGCGGGTAACGATCATCCCGGCAACAATATCGGCATGCCCGTTTATAAACTTTGTCATTGAATGAAAAACCGCATCTGCTCCCAGTTCGAGGGGTCGTTGCAGGTACGGGCTGCAGAAAGTATTGTCAACCACAAGAAGTGCACCGTGCTGGTGAGCCAGTTCGGCACAGGCTTTCAGGTCGGTAATATCCATTGTGGGATTGGCAGGTGTTTCTACGTACAGCAGTTTGGTCTCCGGTCTGAATGCGGCTTTGATTTCATCGATGTTAGCTGTATTTACGTAGGTTGATTCAACCCCGAAGCGTGACCAGTGCTGTTCCATCACCACTCTGGACGGACCATAAACGGCGGCAGAGCTAACCATATGATCGCCTTTGCTCAGCAAGGCCATATACAGGGTATTAACGGCTGCCATGCCCGAACTTGTGGCAATCCCAGCTGTTCCTCCTTCCAGGTCTGCAACCAGGGTTTCGAGTGCATGAATGGTGGGATTTCCTATGCGTGTGTAAATGTACCCGTCGTCTTCACCCGAAAAACAGCGGGCACCATGGTCGGCGTTTTCAAAAATAAAAGTAGAAGTCTGGTAGATGGGAACCGTGGCACTACCCAGCGGGTTTTCAAATTCTCCTGCATGAATAAGGCGTGAGTTCAGCCCGAGTTTGCTGTTTTTCATATCTGACACGTTTAAACTTTTGTGATTTTATAATGATTTCATCACACCGGATGGTGCTCTCTTATCATGGGAATGCTGCAGTCGGGACAAATCAGGCTGCGGCAGGGAACTCCTGCCTGATGCGAAACCCTGAGTCCGCAGCGCGGGCAGATGCAATACCCCGTTTGATGCACGGCAGGCCGTGGTTTCAGATCTGCCGTTGACTGCCGGGCATCTCCCTTATATTCTTTCAGTTCATGGCTGCGGCATACCGGGCATGCAGGAGCAGGAACACCTTTAGCTACCAGGCTGAACGCAGTATTGCACTGAGTACATTTATACCAGGATTCCCCGAACTCGATGGATCCGCCTTCAATAGCAAGCGAATACCCTTCCACAAGTGCACGGGCAATTTTTTGCCTGGCAGTTTCGTATATCCTGGAAAAGGTAGGCCGCGAAATCTCCATCTGAACAGCCGATTCCTGCTGTGAAAGCCCTTCATAATCGGCAAGGCGGACTGCTTCGTATTCCTCGGTAAGCAGCGTCAGCTGACCCGCTGTGCCTGCCGATGAACCGTATGGCAACAAACCTCCTATCAGTGGCGGTCGAAAGACCCGGCGATTACGTTTCGGTCTGGGCATCGGTTTTTATTTACTGAACGGCAAGTGCAGCAACTGCAGCCGGCAAATCGGTTTATTTATTCTTTTTAACTCCGGAGGAAAGACTGTCGAAAATGGTTTTTCGCCTGGGTTTCTTGAAAATACCCTCATTAATTGCCTTTACTTCTTCAATGGTATAAAACGCGTTCGGATTAAACTGATTTATTATACCGACCACATGTTCAATATCCTTTCGCTGAATAATACTGAATACGATATCCACTTCTCCGCGACTACCCTGGGCTTTTACAGAAGTGACCCCGTAGTTGTTTTCCCTGAGATATGCAATAAGCTCGCTTGTATCCTTCTTAGGTATGATCCGTATCAGTACACTTCCAAGCGAAAGCTTTTCTTCGATTACCATACCAATGTAGTTTCCCATGGCAAAACCGCCTCCATAAGCAACATAGCACAGAACATTATCCAGGTGCTTCATAATCTGCCCTACTGCAAGAAGCCAGATAATCACTTCAAAAAAGCCGAGTACCGGTGCCAGCATCTTCTGCCCTTTAGACAAAAAGATAAGCCTCAGTGTACCAATGGTCTGATCACTTATTCGGGCGAGAAAAATAAGCAATGGCAATACTACCCATGTATACATGGGCGAATCTGCAGCAAAAAGAAATGAAAGGTCCATAACCGGAAATTTTATTCTTTTGCAAAGTTAATTGAAAACTGATGGAGCAAAGGTAAGGATAAATGCACCAGGGTGGTGCATACTCCCGGAAAGTGAAATTTCAGACACAAATCCGGAATATTTTGTTTTTGTTTACTTTACAGAAAATTTTCCAGCAGTTTTTACCCAAATACTCAAATTTCAACATTATGGAAACAACCGATCCGGTTTCAGAACGGAAAATGACTGTTGCCGACTGGATGCTGACTCTATTACTTGCAGCTATTCCTGTGGTGAATCTGGTCATGCTTTCGGTCTGGGCTTTTGGCAGCAGCAGGCAAAACCCGCGTAAAGCATGGGCGAAAGCCAGCCTCCTGTGGCTGATAACAGCCTTGTGTATAACACTTATTCTGCTGCTTGTCTTCGGTACTGCTATCCGGGAAATGATGCAATCGGCGCCCGACTTTATTGAAACGCCCGGATATTAAACCGGAGCAACAGTAAAAACCAGATATGTGATAGTTGGTTTCCTGAGCTGACCTCCATTTGGATGCGGAGGAAAAAAAAGACCAGACAACAATGTCCGGTCCTTTCCGGGATTTTTACTTAAGCCTGTGCTGTTGGCCCTCCAAGGGTGAACGGAACATTGGTATCCGATTCTTTGATGTTTCCGTGAACGGATTCATACTTTGAAATATTATCTCTGAGTGCATTCATCAGCCGTTTGGCATGTTGCGGGGTAAGAATGATCCTTGACTTAACCTTAGCTTTGGGAACGCCGGGCATCATTTTAACGAAATCAATTATAAATTCCGCATTTGAATGGGTAATAATAGCAAGGTTTGAATAGATACCTTCTGCCGTTTCGTCGCTCAATTCAATGTTAATCTGATTCTGTTTGTTGTCGCTCATGACTTTGTACTTTTTTCGGTTATTCCGGAGAATTAAGAAGCGACAGGTTCAGTAACCTGTCGCTTCCGCTATCTCAGTTTTTAAAGATTACAATTCATCGGCTTTCGAGGCTAAGAGAGTTTCATACTCTTCCTTCGAGCCAACGATAAGGTCGTCGTACTCCCTCAATCCGGTTCCTGCGGGAATCAGATGTCCTACAATTACATTTTCTTTCAGGCCGAGCAACTCGTCGCTCTTGGCGTTGATGGATGCAACGGTAAGCACCTTGGTAGTTTCCTGGAACGATGCAGCTGAAATGAAGCTCTTGGTTTGCAGCGAAGCTCTGGTAATACCCTGAAGTACCTGTTTGGCCGTTGCCGGCTGGGCATCGCGGGCATCCACCAGCTTTTTGTCGCGGCGTTTGAGCAACGAATTCTCATCGCGCAGTTTGCGGGCAGTAACAATCTGACCGGGTTTAAGGTTGGCTGAATCACCAGGATTAACAACAACCTTTTTGCCGAAGATCCAGTCGTTTTCATCATGAAAATCAATCTTGTTTACAAGTTCACCTTCAAGGAACTTGGTATCCCCCGGATCTGCAACTTCAACCTTGCGCATCATCTGGCGTACAATTACCTCGTAATGCTTGTCGTTGATCTTTACACCCTGAAGACGGTAAACTTCCTGAATTTCATTCACAATATACTCCTGAACCTTCATAGGACCCTTGATGGCAAGGATATCGCTGGGCGTCATTGCACCTTCCGACAGCGGAGTACCTGCCTTTACGTAGTCGTTTTCCTGAGCCAGAATCTGCTTTGAAGTCGGAATCAGGTAACTCTTCTCTTCACCGGTTTTCGAAGTGATGATAACCTCACGGTTACCACGTTTCAGCTTCTTGCCAAATGAAACCACACCATCGATTTCTGCAACAACAGCAGGATCGGATGGATTGCGGGCTTCGAAGAGTTCGGTAACCCTGGGCAGACCTCCCGTGATGTCGCCGGATTTACCAACGGCACGGGGGATTTTTACAAGAATTTCGCCGGCTTTGATGTTGCGGCCTTCTTCCACAATGATGTGAGCTCCAACAGGGATATCGTAGACTCTGAGATCGGAACCATCGGCGGAGACAATACGAATACTTGGATTTTTAGCCTTTTGCCTGGATTCGATGATAACTTTATCGTGGTATCCCGTTTGTTCGTCCGATTCAACCCTGTAGGTAGATCCTTCAACGATATTATCAAACACTACCTTACCGCTGACTTCCGATAAGATCACGGCATTGTAAGGATCCCAGTCACTTACCAGTCTGCCTTTGGCCACCTCATCGCCCTGGCGGAAATATAAGTTTGCACCATAAGGAATGTGAGCCGAGGAAAGAATGATTCCGGTATTACGGTCAACAATCCTCATCTCGGCAGAACGTCCGATTACGATATCGTACTTTTTCCCTTCGGCATTTTCGTATTCAACATACCTCAGCTCATCAATCTCGAGGATACCATCGTATTTAGCTTCGATACGGGAGGCCACCGAAATGTTAGATGCAGTACCCCCGACGTGGAATGTACGAAGGGTAAGCTGAGTACCGGGTTCTCCGATCGACTGGGCTGCGATAACGCCAACGGCTTCACCTTTCTGAACCATACGGCCGGAAGCAAGGTTTCGTCCGTAACACTTGGCACAAACGCCCTGTTTTGATTCACAGGTAAGTACCGAACGGATTTCAACTGCTTCGATGGGCGATTCCTCGATAACCTGACAAATCTCCTCGGTAAGTTCCTGTCCGGCATCTGCAATAAGAGCACCGGTTTGCGGATGATAAATATCGTGCAGCGATACCCTGCCGAGAATGCGATCGTAAAGTGTCTCTACAACTTCCTCGTTTTTCTTGAGTGCCGTAGTTGTCAGTCCTCTGAGGGTTCCGCAGTCGGGCTCCGTAATTACCACATCCTGGGCCACGTCAACAAGCCGGCGGGTAAGGTAACCTGCGTCAGCGGTCTTCAGAGCGGTATCGGCAAGACCCTTGCGGGCACCGTGTGTCGAAATAAAATACTCGAGAACCGAAAGACCTTCCTTGAAGTTTGATAGAATCGGGTTTTCGATAATTTCGCCTCCGGTAGCTCCTGATTTCTGAGGCTTGGCCATTAGACCCCTCATACCGGAAAGCTGACGAATCTGTTCCTTCGAACCACGGGCTCCGGAATCCAGCATCATATAAACGGGGTTAAAGCCCTGCTTGTCTTTTGCCAGATTTTCCATCAGCGTGTGCGTCAGACGAGAATTGGTATGTGTCCAGATATCAATAATCTGATTGTAACGCTCGTTATTGGTGATGAATCCCATATTATAGTTACCCACCACTTCTTCAACCTCTTCATTAGCCTGAGAAACAAGCTCTTCCTTGACTTCAGGAACGATAACATCGCTCAGTGTAAACGAAAGTCCTCCCTTGAAAGCCATGGTATACCCAAGGTTCTTGATGTCGTCGAGGAACTGGGCCGTTTTGGCAGTTCCGGTTTTTTTCAGCACGTCACCAATAATATCGCGAAGCGATTTCTTGGTCAGCAGCTGATTGATATAACCGTATTCCTCCGGTACCACCTGGTTGAAGAGTACCCGACCGACTGTAGTCTCAACGAGTTTCTCAACAATGGCATCGTTTTCCCTGATTTTTAACCTTACCTTAACAAAAGCATGCAAATCAACTACTTTTTCGTTAAAGGCTATGATAACCTCTTCGGGTGAATAGAAATGCATTCCTTCGCCCTTTACGGGATTTTCAGGAATTGATTTACGGCCCTTGGTCATATAGTAAAGACCAAGAACCATGTCCTGCGACGGAACGGTAATAGGAGCTCCGTTCGCGGGATTGAGAATATTGTGTGATGCAAGCATCAGCAACTGTGCTTCCAGAACGGCAGCATTTCCAAGCGGCACGTGTACGGCCATCTGG
>DJVU01000042.1 GCA_002441345.1 Bacteroidales bacterium UBA6248 | reverse complement strand
CAGGCGGCAGAATTGAAGGTTAATGCCTTCACCGGCTGCATCAGTGCCAATCAGGATCTGAGTACCTGGTTTTGCAAACTCCCATTGAGCTTGCCTTCGTTCATCTACTGACTTGCCTCCATGAATTGTTGCAACTTTATAACCACTGCTTTTTTTCAGGCGCTCCTCAAGGTATAGCAAGGTATCTTTGTGTTCTGTAAAAATTACGAGTTTCTCTCCCTGCTCAAGAACACCATTGTTTTTAAGCAATGCTTGTAATTCCTGAAATTTCTTCTCTTCTTGTTGACGATTATACAAGGAAAGAGCCATTTCGTGCAACTTTTTAACTTCTATTGCTTCCTGCTTTAATTCCTGTGGATTTTTTGCAGTAGTAAAAAGTTTGAATTTTCTCGGATCAGATAGTATGCCTTCAAGGGCTTCTTTTTCTTCATCCTCCAGGTCTTCATAATCCTCAATGTCTATTACCTGGTTAAATGCATTGTCCATTTTTATCCGCTGATTCCAGAGGCTTGGATTGTTATTCAACTCATCAACAATGCCTTGAAGTGCAAGCCACCTTCGTTCAAGTGTGTTTTTGATCGCAAAGATTGAACTTGCCAATCTGCGTTGCATGACAGTCAATGCCAGCGATACATGAATGTTTTTTGTTTCAGAAGCCTCTTCTTTTCGTTTAGACAGATATTTCGTTACAGCATCGTATAACTCTTTTTCCTCAGGAGTAAGTTGATAAGCTACGGTTTTTGTAAAACGGTTTTTGTATAGTGGATTCCCTTGCCAGTCTTTCATGTCTTCCTTCAAGCGGCGAATGAAAAACTTATTTATTCCGTTGTGCTCTAATTCCTTTACCCGTGTTGAGGCGATTTCATTTGTTGCAAAAATATCTTCATCAAGCAGTTGAAGCAGTCTTTTAAATGTATCTGGCCTTCCTCTGTGAGGTGTTGCAGTCAGTAGCAACAGATGCTCACATTGTTGCGACAAAATCTGGGCTGTTTTGTATCGTACAGATAAATATTGTTTGTTTCCGTAGTCATAGGCAGATAATTTGTGGCATTCATCAAAAA
Organism: Bacteroidales bacterium UBA6248; assembly: GCA_002441345.1. Classification (GTDB taxonomy): domain Bacteria; phylum Bacteroidota; class Bacteroidia; order Bacteroidales; family Lentimicrobiaceae; genus Lentimicrobium. The sequence continues at coordinate 10,923 of DJVU01000042.1, read as the reverse complement.
CAATCAAATCCCAATTGGTATTTGAAGCTACATTGATTACATCTTCACGAGATATAAAGTCAATTGAAGTAATAATTCTTTGAGCTGTATGAAACACATTGGGATCGGAGGAAAACAGATTTCTATTTACAAGAGTAAAAGGGATATTAAATTTAACCCCCATTTCATCTTCCTGCCATTGTTTTGTGAGCCCACCAGGTGTGATGATTAGAATGCGCTCAGCAAGCCCCCGCATCATGAGTTCTTTAATAAGGAGGCCAGCCATTATTGTTTTACCGGCTCCGGTGTCATCGGCAAGCAGGAACCTTATTTTTGGTAGAGGAAGTAAAAACTTATAAACAGCTTCTACCTGGTGGGGAAGGGGATCAATAATACTGCAATTAACAGCAAATAGAGGATCAAACTGATAAGCTGAATTTATTCTTTCAGCTTCGGCAAATAATGAAAATCTTACCGGATCGCCAGTGAAATTGAACGAGCCTTCTTCAGTTAAGACTTCAAGTGCCTCATATTCTGCTATTGATACCACTTTGGTACTGGCTTTGTTTGTATTAACGCCAGTATAATATATGGAAACCATGGTGCCCAGTTCCTGAACCTTATTGATAACAACCGGTTCTGAAGGGATAAGGTTTTTAACAATTTTACCTGGTAGGATCATAATTATTAAATTCAAAATTAATATCGAAATTAATCTTATTCAGTTTCATAAATCTGGAACTCCATAAACACTAATATAAAAATATCTTGCGAAGAATATTATCCACGCTATTCCAACAATAATTGCATGGAGATTCAAGGACATTTTATCTATACCTCCTTTCCCATCAGAATTAATTTTGCTCTTTGGAGATAGTGAAATAAGAAAAAATATTGTTAGTAATATCGCACCAAGTAAATAAATTTGTGTTCCTTCTTCCATATAAAATTGATTACAATAATTAACGATTTCAATAGATAGGTGTCAGTGGTCAGCATCTTTAGCAAATATACCTGATATTTATAACAAATGTCTGCTCCGGGGGAGGGAGAATTGTAATTCTTCTGAATTGTTGATAACTTATTTTTCTCTTCTGCAATAATTGGTTGGCTGCAAATCCCTCAGGAAGGAGTTGTAAGTGCTTCCAAAATTCAGATAGCTTTATTCCGAAAATCTAATTATTAACTGTCTGGATTCTAGTGCACTTACAACATCCTGCGTCTGAATCGAAATTCTACTTTATTGCCCACCTGCTCATCGCTATTCTTTTCTGCTCATCCTGAACCTTGGCATAAATCTGGGTCGTTTCAATCTTTGTATGCCCGAGCAGTTTGCTGACAACCGCAATATCGCTGCATAGCCCTAGAGTAATAGTAGCGAATGTATGGCGTGCGCAATGGAACGAAATGCGTTTATTAATTCCGGCAAGTTTCATAATGCTCTTAAGGTGCCTGTTAGTTACCTGATTGCAATAAACATGAAAAACCGGAAGTTCCGCAAGCATTTTTGACGGCAGGAGTCTTATTGCTTGTTCAATAAGTGGAATCCTGATTATCCGGCTTGTTTTAAACATCACTTTTTCTATATGACTTTCTTCTCCGAGAAAAAGATGCTTTTGTTTTAGTTCTCTAATATCGGAATACCGTAGTCCGGTATAGCATGAAAAAAGAAAGTACTGGAGTGTCCTTTTCAGTTCGACAGTCATAAACCCTTTGTAGAGCTTTTCCAGCTTACCCAATTCCTCTCTGGTCAGAAACTGCATATTGCCTTCATTTCTTTCAACTCTTATTTTTGCAAAAGGATTAGCTTGAATAATTCCTTGCTCAATTGCCCTGTTAATAAAAACTTTAAGAGTCCTGAACGCTTTATGTATGGTATTCGGATTATTGCCCAATCCAAACAAGTATGATTCATACTCCCGCCAGAAGAAAGAATTAAGCTGTTGAAAAGAAATCTTTTTCCGGAAACCTTTTAGTTTTGTTAACTGCACATTGTAATTTGCTATTGTTCCTTGCGAATATTTTCCACAGCTATTTTTGATATCATGCTCCATGAAAGCGATGAAGTCTGTGTGGTCATACACTTCTCCGCGTAGCATTCTTTCGAAAGCATCCAGATCAATAGTTTGTTTTTCAATGTTGGCGCGGGCAATGAACTCTTTGGCCCTGCTTAGATACAAGTCAATTGCATCCTGAATTTCTGTGAAGTCGTTACAATTAGCAGAAACTTTCTGGGACTTTTGATTCCAATGTTTTGCCAGGATGGATTTTCCGGTGGTAAAGTACTTTTTAACACCATTAATGTTCGCATAGAGATATAACGAACATGTACCGTCTTTTCTGATTGTTTCGGTACGCTGGATGATTCTGAAGTGAGAAGTGTTCATGGCAACTTAACTTTAAAATTTGTGTAGAAATTTTGTAGAAAAAATTGCCGTAAACATTGAAAAGAACGCATTTTAAAGCGCAAGCCAAACGCTTTAAAATCAGGGTTAAAATACAGAAAATGAAGTTTTTCCTTTCATTTTCTGTATTTTTCCAGTGGGCCCACCTGGACTTGAACCANNAGTCAGGTGCTCTAACCGACTGAGCTATAGGCCCGGGCAGTAATGTTACTGCAGATTAAACCCGAATTGGGATGGCAAATTTACAAAAAAAATCAAAAAGAAAAGTAAGCAGCCTTCAATTTTCATAATACATACCAAACTTTTTTCAATGGCGGATTCCGCTTCAAAAAAACAAAGCCGCACTCCTGTGCGGCTCCGTCGTCATTCGGTTTGGATTACATTACTTTAATACGTGATACAGGGCGTGGATAACACCCGGAATCCAGAAAAAGATGGTTAACAACAGATTTACGATAAACGGAGTTCCTGCGTCGTCGTACTTCAGATAAACGGCCAGGGGAGGCAGGATAAAGCTCAGGATCACCAGCAGAAGAGTATCGGTGTCAGCGGCAGGGGCTACTGAAGGCGTTGCCACCGGAGCTGTTACCGTGGTTTCGGTGGCTGCGGGTACGGGAGCTTTCTTACCGGCAAATGCGGCATCGGCAACATTAACGATTCCAAGCATGAAAAAAACCAACAGCACAGCGGCTGTCAACTTCGATGTAAAAAGTTTCATAACTTTACCTGGTATTAATTAGACATTGGTTTTTTGTGGGATTAAAGGTAATGATAAAAAGAGGCAGACTCTATGCGGCTGCAGTATTTTTTTTAATTCTGCTTTCCCCGGCATCCGCTCAGGCTACCGGTTTAAGGGGCGCCATCGTTATAGCAAATACAGAGGTTATGAGCTATTCCATTGTATATGACCTCGACAGGAACAACAACCTCAGCGGCTATTCGGTGTGTGATATCAACGGAAACGAGGAGACCAAAGCCCGCATCCGGGGTACCTACGACCCCAAAACACGCAGCCTGAATTTTGAAGAGGTAGCGGTTATCCATACCCGCTCGAAGGTCCCGGTGAGTGAATTCTGCCTGATGAAAGTCAGCGGAAGGTTTGAAAAGAAAAACGGCCGTACGATGTTTAACGGTACGTTTACCTCTGAATCTCACGATCCGGAATTGCTTTGTGAATCCGGTTCCATTGTTATGATGATGGAAGACGACGCCAATGCTCTGGTAAAAAGAGCAGCCAAAGCACTCGAAAAGCTGCCGCCGCCGGCAGAGGCTCCGGAGTGGACGCGCAATGTGATGGAAGTTGAAGCAGGTAGCCTTACCGAACTCCGGATTGAATCTCCGGTGGTGCAGCTCGATCTGGTGGATGACCGTTTTCAGGACGGGGATCGCATTACGGTATTGAAGAACAATGCCGTTATTCTCGACGCGCTCGAAATCACCAACCGCGTTAAATCCTTCCGTTTCGACCTGGAAAAAGAAGGGAAGGAGGTTGCTTTTACTATCGTTGCCGAGGACGAAGGTGCCATCTCACTTACCACCGTTAAGGCTTCCATACGCAGCGGCAGCCAGGTTCACCTTCTGATGGTCAGCCTGAGCAAGGGGGAATCGGCACGCATTGTGCTGAAACTTCCGTGAACCGGCATCGTTTCGGTGCAAAGCGAATCAGAACTCAATAAAAAACCTTCCCGCCATCCGGCAGGAAGGTTTTTGGTTCAGGTAATCGGATCCCCTCCGTATTAAACTCTGGCAAGGTCTACCGTGAAGTGCCTCATTATAGGCGCTTCACCGGTGATTTTCAATCCTTTAATTATGTTGTTGCGACGTTCAAACACATTCCCCAGGGCGGTTGCCACATAATCCATGTGGTTGTTGGTATATACCCTTCTCGGGATGGTAAGCCTCAGTAGTTCGAGGGCGGGGTAGCGGTTTTCGCGGGTATCGGGATCACGGTCGGCGAGCAGGGCTCCGATTTCCACGCCGCGTACGCCGGATTCGAGGTAAAGCTCAACGGCCAGGGTTTGTGCCTGAAACTGTTCTTTCGGAATCTGTGGCAGGAAACGCTTGGCATCCACAAAAATGGCATGACCGCCGAAGGGTTGCTGCACAGGAACACCGAAATGCAGCAGTCGTTCACCCAGGTAAGCAACCTGACTTATGCGGGTTTCGAGGTAATCGAATTCGGTGCCTTCGCGAAGTCCCTGAGCCAGGGCGTTCATATCGCGACCCGACATTCCGCCGTATGTGATATAGCCTTCGAACATAATATTGAACACGCTGGCTTTATCGAACAGCTCTTTGCTGCGCATGGCAATAAATCCGCCCATATTTACGATGGCGTCTTTCTTGCTGCTCATGGTCATGGCATCGGCATAGCTGAACATCTCGCGGACAATTTCGCGAATGGTTTTGCCGGCATAGCCTTCTTCCCTTGTTTTAATGAAATAGGCATTCTCGGCAAAACGGGCTGAATCGAAAACCACCATAATGCCATATTTATCGGCGAGGCTGCGAACGTTGCGGATGTTTTCCATGGATACCGGCTGACCGCCCGAGGAGTTGCAGGTAACGGTAACCACTATACAGGGGATTTTCTCCCTGGGGGTAGATTTCAATACATCCTCCAACTTGCCAAGGTCGATATTGCCCTTGAAGGGATGCAGTACGGTGGTGTCGAATGCTTCGCTAATGGTGCAGTCGACGGCTTTGGCTTTCCTGAATTCGATGTGTCCCTTGGTAGTATCGAAGTGTGAATTGCCCGGGATGATATCTCCGGCTTTGATGAGTGCCGAGAAGAGCACATTTTCGGCAGCACGGCCCTGGTGGGTTGGCAGGAAGTATTCGAATCCCAGGATTTCGCTGATGGCATCTTTCATTTTAAAATAGGAAGATGCTCCGGCATAGCTTTCATCCCCTAGCATCATCTCACTCCACTGCCGGTCGCTCATGGCACCGGTGCCCGAGTCGGTAAGCAGGTCGATAAACACCTGCCCGCTTTTGAGTTTAAACAGATTGTAATTTGCTTCTTTGATCCAGACTTCGCGCTCTTCGCGGGTACTGCGGCGGACAGGCTCCACCATTTTTATTTTATATGATTCAGCAAATGGTAATTCCATAAAATTACGGGTTTGTATAATTTAAGAAATCGTTGAAAGAAAAGAGGTATCCGCTTTCGCGGATAAAGCGGATCAATGCTGGTATTCGTCCCGGTTTTTGATGTTCCGGAAAATCGTTTTTGCGGTAAGCCGGTAATGGTAATGGTTGTGCATCACTTTTCTTCTGCGGTCAAATGTAAAGCATTTTTTATAAAACCAAAATTTTTCGCGATTAATTAATCAAAGCCCGTTAAAACAGATAATTACGGAGGTTACAAAGGCCCCCGGGGGAGGTAATTCGACCCATATATGGCATTTTTTAGATAAGTATTTCCTATCTTGCAACATCATTTCTACGTAAAAACCGGTTAATTATGTTGAAACAGCTCGTCTTTATCATCGTCCTCTTGCTGACAATCAGCGTGTTTGCATTTACCATCCGGCGGATAGCAGGCTTTTTCCGTTTAACGGCTCCGTTTCCGGTTTCCGACTGGGGAAGGCGGATACAAATCATGCTTAAAGTTGCCATCGGACAATCCAGGATTTTCCGTTTCCCGGTAACGGGACTCCTTCACGCTCTTGTGTTCTGGGGGTTTCTGGTGATAACCCTGGGAAGCATAGAAATGGTGATCGACGGGGTTTCGGGTCTTGAGCGGAGTATGGCCTTTACGGGATGGTTTTACGATTTCGTGATGGCCAGCGGCGATATTATGGCATACGTTATCATGGCGTCGATTCTGTTTTTTATGGTCCGGAGGATTTTCGGAGCTGTAAAGCGGTTCGGCGGTATCGAGATGCAGAAGAAGTCGAAATGGGATGCCGTCATCGCCCTGCTGATTATCTTCATGCTTATGGTTTCGCTGGCAGGCATCAATATAACGTATGTACGGCTGCATCCCAACGATTACGAGGGGGTGTTTCCTCTGAGTGCGATAGTTGGTGAACGCCTTTCCGCCACGGTATACCAGCTGCATGCATGGCATGAGATCTGGTGGTGGATGCACATTCTGCTGATTTTTGCGTTTGCCAATATTTTACCGTACTCGAAGCATTTTCACGTGTTTACCTCGGTGCCCAATGTGTTCCTCAGCCGGCTGGAGCCGCTGGGATACCTTCCGAACATGGAGAGTGTAACGAAGGAGGTCCGGATGATGATGGATCCTGCCACTGCCTTTGCTGCTGCGCCGGAGGGGGAAGCCGCACCCGTGCGTTTCGGGGTTAAGGATGTGGAGGATGTTAGCTGGAAGAACTATCTGGATTCGCTTGCATGCACCGAATGCGGACGCTGCACTTCGGTATGCCCGGCCAACATCACCGGGAAAAAACTTTCACCCCGCAAAATCTTTGTCGACCTCAGGGCCAGGATGAAGGAGAAAGGCCCGGGATTGCTTAAAGATCCGAACTTCGACGACGGCAAATCGCTGGTACGGGATATCATCACAGCCGAAGAACTGTGGGCCTGCACCACCTGTAACGCCTGTGCGCAGGAGTGCCCCATCAGCATCAACCATCCAACCCTGATCCTCGACATGCGCCGCTACCTGGTCATGGAAGAATCGGCAGCTCCCGCCGCCCTCAACACCATGTTCAGCAACATCGAAAACAACGGCGCCCCATGGCAGTACCCGCAGGATGACAGGTTGAAATGGGCAGAGAATTTGTAAATTAAGAAATCACAGGTTTCCGGCTAAATTATGCGTTTCTTCGTTAACACTCAGCACCGCATAACTCCTTTCAAAGTTTTACCGGACGATAAAGTTATTTATTTTCATATTTCTGTATTTTTCAATTTTTTTATTGCGAAGCGCACCTGAACACACGAACACTCAACCACATGGAAAAGATCAGTATACCTGTAATGTCAGACCTTGCGGCACGCGGAGAGAGCCCGGAATATTTGTTCTGGGTAGGATGTGCCGGAGCTTTTGATGAGCGATATCAAAAAGTTACAAGAGCATTTGTGAAGCTGCTGCACCATGCGGGGGTCAGCTATGGCCTTCTGGGAAAGGAGGAGACCTGTACCGGAGATCCTGCCCGCCGGGCTGGCAACGAGATGCTGTTCCAGATGCAGGCACTTACGGTGATTGAGACGCTGAAGGCATATAATGTTACGAAAATCATCACCTGCTGTCCGCACTGCTTCAATACCTTTAAAAATGAATATCCTGATCTGGGTGGACATTACGAGGTGGTGCATCATTCGCAGTTTCTGCGAAAGCTGGTGGATGAGGGCAGGCTGAAAGCAGATCCTTCGGTATTTTCGGATAAGACCATCGTTTTTCACGATCCCTGTTACCTTGGCCGGGGCAACGGAGAGTATGCGTCGCCCCGGGCGGTGATTGCAGCGCTCCGTTCGAAGACCACCGAGATGCCGCGCACCCGGAGCAAGGCTCTGTGTTGCGGAGCCGGTGGTGCGCAGATGTTTAAAGAAGCCGAACCGGGAAACAGGGAGGTGAATGCCGAACGTACGGAAGAAGTGCTGGCTACGGGAGCCGACATTGTGGCAACTGCCTGTCCCTTCTGCATGACGATGCTAACCGATGGTATCAAATTCAGGGATAAGCAGGAAAGGGTGAAAAACTACGACATCGCCGAACTGCTGGTTCAGTCGCTGGGATTGTAGCCCGGCACCACTGCCTTAAAAAAGCCGGGCGCCTCCGCAAAGCCCATCAAACGCTGCTTAAGGGAGAGAAGCCTGTGATTTATCTGTTGAAGGCAGAATTTTCCTTGCACGGAGCGGCGATTTTTAATAAACTTGCACTGCTTCTCAGGAAGGGATAATCCAATTGCAAAAAATTATTTTCCAATAATTTACGTATTTGTTTCGGGATGCAGAGTTTCCCGGACCAAGCGTATCATACACAAACCAAGGTAATGGACGAACGCAAACAGATCAGGTCGGCCCTCGTTTCGGTATATCACAAGGAGGGGCTCGAACCTCTGTTGAGTTTTTTGGGTCAGTCGGGGGTAGAGCTTTACTCAACCGGAGGCACCCGGGATTACATAGAATCGCTTGGGCTGAAGGTGCAGGCAGTGGAATCGCTCACGGGGTATCCTTCCATACTCGGAGGCAGGGTAAAGACCCTTCATCCCAAAGTGTTCGGAGGTATTCTCGGGCGCAGGAGCCTGGAGTCGGACCTGGAGGAGCTGAGGCAGTACGAAATCCCCCCAATCGACCTGGTGATCGTTGACCTGTATCCGTTTGAAGATACGGTTTCCTCGGGAGCATCGCACGAGGCAATTACCGAGAAGATCGACATCGGCGGCATCTCGCTGATTCGGGCAGGGGCCAAGAATTATAAGGATGTGGTGATAGTTCCCTCTTCGGAGCACTATGCGGAGCTGCTTGCGATTCTAAGCGAAAACCGGTGTACCACTTCGGAAACCGATCGTCTGCGCTTTGCAACCTATGCCTTTGCCGTTTCATCGCATTACGACTCCGCCATTTTCGGTTATATGTCGGGATTGTCGGGTTACCATGAGTTCCGCTGTTCGCACCGGCCGCAGCGCAGCCTGCGTTACGGTGAGAATCCGCATCAGACGGGTGAATTTTTCGGGGATCTGGATGAAGTATTCACCCAGTTGCACGGGAAAGAGCTTTCGTACAATAACCTGCTCGATCTGGATGCTGCGGCAGCGTTGATCGGAGAATTTGATACCACCACGGTTGCGATTATAAAACACAACAATGCGTGCGGCATTGCATCGCGCAACAGGCTGGCAGATGCCTGGAATGCAGCTCTGGCCGGAGATCCGCTATCGGCGTTCGGTGGGGTAATTGTAACCAATGCCGTGGTGGATGAAGAGACTGCTGCTGAAATCAACAAATTGTTTTTTGAGATTATCCTGGCACCGGGCTATGAAAAAAATGCACCCGGGCTTCTGCAAACAAAGAAAAATAGAATAATTTTGCAGGCTAAAACGTTTGATTTTCAGGGTAAACAGTTCAGAAGCCTTCTGAATGGCGTGATACGCCAGGATAAGGATCTGAAAACCGGGCAGGATGGTCAGCTCACCACGGTAACTCAGAAAGCGCCATCTGCGGCGGAGCTGGAGGATCTGTTGTTTGCAAATACAGTGGTAAAGCACAGCAAATCGAATGCCATTGTGCTGGTAAAGGATCGCCAGATGGTGGGCAGCGGAGCCGGTCAGACGTCGAGGGTTGATGCCCTGAAGCAGGCGATTGCGAAAGCAGGGGAGTTCGGGTTCGACCTGAAAGGAGCGGTAATGGCATCCGATGCCTTTTTCCCGTTTGCCGATTCGGTTGAGCTGGCGCACAAAGCCGGGGTGGCAGCTGTAATTCAGCCCGGGGGATCGGTCAGGGATGAGGATTCCGTGAATTACTGCAACGAGCACGGCCTGAGTATGGTTTTTACCGGAACCAGGCATTTTAAGCACTGATCAATAAAGAAACACGATAATGGGACTCTTCTCCTTCATGACCAAAGAGATCGCAATGGATCTCGGGACTGCCAACACAATTATCATATACAACGACAAGGTAGTGGTGGATGAGCCATCCATTATTGCCATAGAGCGCAACAGCGGCAAGATCATAGCCGTTGGAAAGCGTGCCATGATGATGCATGGCAAGACCCACGAGAACATTAAAACCATTCGCCCGCTGCGTGACGGTGTAATCGCCGATTTCCAGTCGGCCGAATACATGATACGGGAGCTGATCAAGATGACGGGTCCTTCGCGCAGTCTGTTTCCACCGGCACTCAAAATGGTGATCTGTATCCCTTCCGGCATCACCGAAGTGGAAGAGCGGGCAGTAAAAGACTCTGCCGAACAGGCAGGAGCCAAGGAGGTGCGACTCATCCATGAGCCCATGGCGGCAGCCATAGGAATCGGGATTGACGTACTGGAGCCCACCGGTAATATGATTATCGACATAGGCGGCGGTACCAGTGAAATTGCTGTTATAGCCCTTGGCGGGATTGTTAATAACAAATCCATCCGCATTGCGGGCGACGACTTCAACAACGACATAGAAGAATACATGCGCAAGCAGCACAACATCAATATCGGCGAGCGTACGGCTGAAGCCATCAAGATCAATGTGGGTGCTGCCATGACCGAAATCGACAATCCTCCGCCCGACTACCCGGTGCACGGAAGGGATATGTTAACGGGTATTCCAAAGGAGATTTACGTAAATTATTCAGAAATTGCCCACTGCCTCGACAAATCCATTTCCAAGATAGAGGCGGCGGTACTCAACGCTCTTGAGATGACACCTCCCGAGCTTTCGGCCGATATCTACCGCACAGGTATTTACCTTGCCGGAGGTGGTTCCATGCTGAGGGGGCTCGACAAGCGGCTGCATCTGAAGACCAAGCTGCCGGTGCATGTGGCGGAAGATCCGCTGCGGGCAGTAGCCAGGGGAACGGGAATAGCTCTCAAGAACTTCAATAAGTTCACCTTCCTGATCAAGTAATTTA
>DJVU01000076.1 GCA_002441345.1 Bacteroidales bacterium UBA6248 | reverse complement strand
TGTTTCAGAACAATATAAGACAATCGTTAAAGAAAGAACCAAAATGCTTCCATCAAATCTTCGGATTCACCTGAAGTAAGCAGCACAACTCCGGATCATTATCTGCAGGAGCGCGGCAATGTACATTTCGGAAAAAGGAAGCGATAACTGCTAAAGTGGCAGGATTGGGAGAGCAGACTGCCCGAAGGATTTCACCCGGGCAAACGAAATGTTATCGCATCACAAAAGGAACTACAATCGTTATAATACCGGTTCCCACCACCACAAGAATAAACATATTGTAACGGATGCTGTAGCTGCTCAGCAGGGAGGCATCGTAGTACTTATCCACCTGCTGGTCTCTGTACATGGCAATCAGTCCGTTCAGAAGCTTTGTACGGGTTTGTTTGCCCTTCAGCAGCCCGATAATGGCTACAAGGTTTATCAGTAAAACCAGGGCAACAAAAAGAAGCATGATGGTAAGCGCCGTGGGATCTGTTCTCGATTTCTCAGCCGATTCCGAATTTATTGCCAGGGCAATCAGGTTAAGAGCAATCGATGCCAGTATGAAAATGATGTCCGTCTTCGCATTCTGCTGAAGCTCGGAAGTTATGTGATTGTGAACCTGTTCAAGCATGACTTTTTGTTTTTGATAATTACAGCCGGTCCGGAATCAATAAGGGGTTTCATTTCCGGATCGCGGGTTTAAACGACCATACTTTTGCCTTCTTCCCGGGCCATCCTGAAACGAACTGGTAGTCAGCAGAACGGTTTACCGAATTAATGGTGATCAGAACGGCAAAACAGGAAGCCAGGGTGATGGTACTGCCAAGAGCCCAGTTTTTATAGGTTTCGGTATTCAGATACCCATCTTTGTAGTTGTAGCTTATCAGCGGGGAGAGGATCAGGACAAAGAGTGAAGAGAAGACGACGGGTTCCAGCACCTGATCCGCCAGGCGGGTGAGCTTCGGCCGCTTCTGGTATTTCAGCCAGGCAATATCTTCAAATGCCAGCATTTTCAATTCAGCGGCAGATGCCGCGCCTTCTCCGGAATCGTCGGGCTGCATAACCAGTATCGTTGTCTTCCGGACACCGGATGCGAATTCATTGAACGTTCTTACCGATGTTAATTTAAAACCAACGGAATCGGCGGAGACAGATTGGAACAAACCATAATAGGTGACATCTTCTTTTGCAGTGTCTGATCGGGCAAGCAATACACGAAGGGTCAATTCCGTACGCGGATCCAGCTTCAGCGCCTTAATCTTTGATTCTTTGTCTGTACGATAAACAAGCACCTTCGACACCTGGGCGGTAACGGGAAAAAGGAAAATCCATAATGTCAGAAAAACGATAAACGCTTTCATGGCTGAGGCAGTAACGATTATGGAAAAGAAAGAAAGGGTTCTGAGTGGCAGAACTGCCCTTTCCGGAACCCATATAATAAAATTAAGCAATTTTATCCTGAATTCAAAATTTTTTTAACCTTTTTTATTGATATTCAGGGAGTAAATGAAATTTAAAACAGAAATCAGAAGAAACCCATATACTATCCCGGTTTTATTTGCGGATATACCCCGGTGTAAAAAGATGTCGGTAAGACCCGGGTCCGATAATTAAAACACCCGGAAAGAGTGAAACCGGTTAATGGATTTCAGATCATTGAAGGATCAAAAACCTGGATAATTTCCCGATTTGGCTCAAAACTAATATTATTCTGCGATTTCTCCGGATAATCCATTTTTGAGAGAACATACCGCATGGCTTCCATGCGGGCAACCGGTTTGTCGTTTCCTTTAACGATCACCCATGGATTCCCTTCGCTGTGGGTGTGCAGGAACATCTGATTTTTGTATTCGGTAAACTCATCCCACATCTGCTGGGCTTTCAGGTCAACCGTGCTGAGCTTCCACACTTTCAACGGATTATTGATCCGGTCTTCTATTCTCACTTTCTGTTCGGTGATGTTGATGGAGAACCAGAATTTTATAAGCATTATCCCGTCATCGAGCAGCATCTGCTCAAATACCGGTGCTTGTTTCAGAAAAAGCGCATACTGCTCATTTGTGCAGAAACCCATTACCGGCTCAACCACCGCCCTGTTGTACCAGCTGCGGTCGAAAAACACGATTTCGCCCGGATTCGGTAATTCTTTGATATACCTCTGGAAATACCACTGTCCTTTCTCCAGCTCGGTCGGTTTTGGCAGGGCAACCACCCGCATCGCCCTTGGATTCAGATATCGTGTGAAACGGTAAATGGCTCCTCCTTTTCCTGCCGTATCGCGGCCTTCAAATACGATTGCCAGCCGCAGATGGTTATCCTGAATCCATTTCTGCATTCGTATCAGCTCAATCTGCAGCAGCCGCAACTCTTTGCGGTATTTCTCACGCAGCAATTCCGCATCTTTCTGACCCTGGTTTGTCATACACGTTCAGATGTTAGTTTGGTACCCGTATACGCCTCCATGCCGGTAAAACTATCGCAACAGCTTTTTAACTGCACTTTTCTCCATTCCTTTCTTCCTCCCTGTCCGGTTCCTGCTTATCTTCCGCTTCACTTTCGTGGAAGTGATGGTATACAATGCCGGCTTTCGCTTTTCCGAGCAGTTCCTGCAGTTCCTCCAGCGGTACTCCGGATATGGCCTTTACCGATTTAAACTTCCGCAACAGCGCAGCAGCAGTGGCTTCCCCTATTCCGGGGATACCGGTGAGACTGGTTTTTATGATGCCCTTCTCTCGGCGCTTGCGGTGATGGGTAATGCCAAACCGGTGGGCTTCGTCGCGCATTTGCTGAATCACCTTCAGGGTTTCCGATTTTTTATCGAGATGCAGAGGCAGCGGATCGCCCGGAAAATAAAGTTCTTCCAGCTTTTTGGCGATGCCGATCAGCTGAATCTTATCCTGCAGACCGAGTTTCTGAATGCTGAGCATAGCAGAGCTGAGCTGTCCCTTTCCTCCGTCGATGATCACCACCTGTGGCAGGCTGCCGCCCTCCTCCGTCAGACGGCTGTAGCGCCGGAACACCACCTCTTCCATGGAGGCAAAATCGTTGGGGCCTTCCACGGTTTTGATGTTGAAATGCCGGTAATCCTTTTTCTCGGGTTTCGCGTTGCGGAAAACCACCATGGCAGCTACAGGATAGCTGCCCTGAATGTTGGAGTTGTCGAAACACTCCATGTGCACGGGTCGTTCCTTCAGCCCGAGATCTTTCTTAATGGTATCAAGTATACGGCTGGTCCGTCTTTCGGGATCAACCAGCTCTTTTTGCCGCTGTTTGTCGAGTCGGTAATAGGTTGCATTACGCTCCGAAAGTTCCAGCAGCTGCTTTTTATCGCCTCTTTGCGGAACGGTGTATGTTATGCCTGGCAGCTGAAATTCGGGCAGCAGGGGAACAATTATTTCTGTGGCATCGCTGCTGAACCTGGGATGCAGGTCGGCAATGGCAAGCGATAACAGCTCTTCGGTGGTTTCGTCCAGCTTTTTCTTCAGCTCCACTGTATGCGACTGAATGATGGCACCCGATGCCACTTTCACGAAATTAACGTAGGCAGCCTGCTCATCCTCCACGATGGAGAAAACATCCACATTGTTAATGGAAGCACTCACTACCAGCGATTTACTCTGAAAACGATCGAGCAGTCCGATCTTATCCTTCACGATCTGAGCCTTTTCAAAAGCAAATTCCTCTGCATATTGCTTCATCAGCCCGGTAAGCTGATTTCTGACCATGCCGATATTGCCACGTATAATGCTCCGGATGTTACGAATGGTTTCCAGGTAATCCTCCCCGGTTTGCAGTCCTTCGCAGGGCCCCAGGCAGTTACCGATGTGGTATTCGAGGCAAACCTTATACTTTCCCGCATTGATATGCTTTGGAGCCAGATTCAGGCTGCAGTTGCGCAGGGGATACAGCTGGCGCACCAGGTCGAGCAGGGTATTCATCATCTTTACCGAGGCGTAAGGCCCGAAATACTCGCTGCCATCCCTTATCAGGTTCCTGGTGGGAAACACCCTGGGGAATGGCTCCTTTTTGATGCAGATCCATGGATAGGTTTTGTCATCCTTGAGCAGGATGTTGTAGCGGGGCTGGTACTCCTTAATGAGGTTGTTTTCGAGCAGCAGCGCATCGTATTCGGTATCAACCACAATCCATCGTATGTCGGCAATGCGCGAGACCAGTACCCTCACTTTTCCCGTAAGGGAACTGTCTTTATTGAAATAGGAAGAAACCCTTTTCTTCAGATTTTTCGCCTTCCCGACGTAAATGATACGACCCTCTTTATCGAAATACTGATACACCCCGGGATTGGAGGGCAGGGTTTTTAAAATGGTTTTAAGGCTGGCACCGGCCATTCTTCTCTGGTTATTAATGCTTCCGATAACAGTAATTACACCTGAAACTCCGGTAAAATCTTACAACTCCTGCAATTAATCTTCACGCATATGGTTGAATCCCTGGGCTTCGATGGGGTAAAGACTTCCGCCTTCGCTGATAAGATATTCGCCTTCGGCTTTTTCGGTCATATGTCCAATGATGTGAATACCCTGAATATCCTTGATTTTATCGAAGTCGTTAACGTCGGCGGTAAAGAGCAGTTCATAATCCTCTCCTCCGTTCATGGCGGCGGTAACGGGGTCGATCCGGAACTCTGCGGCCACCTCGGCGGTAACGATATCGATGGGGATTTTATTTTCATAAATCCGGCATCCGAGACCGGAGTCCCGTGCAATATGAATGATTTCGGATGCCAGTCCGTCGGAGATATCGATCATGGCGGTAGGCCTGACTCCTGCTGAACGGAGCTTTTCGAGCACATCGGTCCTGGGTTCGGGTTTCAGCTGGCGTTCAAGGATGTAATCGTTCCCTTCCAGGTCGGGCTGCATGTTCGGGTTTGCCTTAAACACCTGTTTTTCGCGCTCTAGCAGAAGCAGTCCCATATAGGCACCGCCCAGGTCGCCGCTTACGCAGATAAGGTCGTTTTCGCGGGCAGTGCTGCGGTATACCACCTCCTCTTTTAAAGCCCTGCCAATTACAGTAATCGAAATGAAGAGTCCCGACACCGAAGAAGTGGTATCGCCGCCTACGAGATCCACTTTATAACGCTCGCAGGCCAAACGCAGCCCTTCATACAGTTCCCGGAGCGACTCCACCGAAAAGCGGTTTGAAACGGAGATGCCCACCAGCATCTGTTCGGGTTTTCCGTTCATGGCCACTATATCGGAGATGTTTACCGCGGCTGCTTTATATCCCAGGTGTTTCAGAGGAGCATACGACAGGTCGAAGTGCACCCCTTCAATCAGAAGGTCTTTGGTAACAAGGCTAACGTGATTTCCGTGGTCGATCACGGCACAATCGTCGCCCACGCCTTTCAGTGTAGAGGCATTAACGGATTTAAGACCCGAGGTCAGATGATCGATCAGGCCAAATTCTCCCAGTGCGGAAAGTTCGGTACGTTTTGGAGCGGCATCTTCAAGCATGCGGAATTTTTTTTGCAAAGATAGGTATTAATCGTGTGGCACTCCCGGTTTGCTATTCGGTGAGGGGACAGGCAAACCGGCTTTTCAATACCTGAATTCGCAATAAATAAGCCGGAAAGCCGGAAATTAAAAACATCTTTGGCTGCCGCTTGTTATGCCTGTAAGCATATTGCTGCCGCTCCGGCACCTGTCGGCCTTTCGCAATTTCAGTCGCAACTGGCAGAAAAATGGTATCTTTGCGGCCTTACTTAATCTGATCTGAATAAGCATTCTATAAGTCACCAAGGGAGATGGAAAACGACCCCAACAACATACTCGACGAGGTAACCAAAGGCGAATACAAATACGGCTTTTACACCGACATTGAAATGGAAACGGCCCCTAAGGGCTTATCGGAAGATACCATACGCTTTATCTCGGCAAAAAAAAACGAACCCGGATGGCTGCTTGAATTTCGACTGAACGCCTATCGCAAGTGGCTGGGAATGACGGAACCCACCTGGGCGCATCTGCATCATCCGCCTATCAACTATCAGGATATTATCTACTATGCTGCGCCGAAGAAGAAAAAAGAGCTGGCCAGTCTCGATGAAGTGGATCCCGAGCTGATTGAAACTTTCAATAAACTCGGCATTTCGCTTGAAGAGCAGAAACGACTTACCGGTGTGGCCGTTGATGCAGTGATCGATTCGGTTTCGGTGAAAACCACTTTCTCTGAAACGCTTGAAAAACAAGGCATCATCTTTTGTTCCTTCAGCGAGGCGGTTCAAAAGGTCCCCGATCTGGTGAAAC
The DNA here is from genome assembly GCA_002441345.1 of Bacteroidales bacterium UBA6248. Lineage (GTDB taxonomy): Bacteria > Bacteroidota > Bacteroidia > Bacteroidales > Lentimicrobiaceae > Lentimicrobium. The sequence goes on along the minus strand of DJVU01000076.1, from coordinate 78,610 downwards.
AATACCTGGGTACGGTAGTGCCTTCGGACGACAACTACTTTGCTGCCCTTAATTCGGCCGTTTTCAGCGACGGTTCATTCTGTTACATCCCGAAAGGGGTGCGCTGTCCGATTGAATTATCCACCTATTTCCGCATCAATGCCGCCAATACCGGTCAGTTTGAACGCACCCTGATCATAGGCGACGAAGGCAGTTACGTTAGTTATATGGAAGGCTGCACGGCACCCATGCGCGACGAGAATCAGCTTCACGCCGCCATTGTGGAGATCATTGCCCTGAAAGATGCGGAAGTGAAGTATTCCACCGTTCAGAACTGGTATCCCGGTAACAAACAGGGCGAGGGAGGAATCTACAATTTTGTTACAAAGCGCGGTATCTGCAAGGGCAACAATTCAAAGATATCGTGGACGCAGGTTGAAACCGGATCGGCCATCACTTGGAAGTATCCCAGCGTAGTGCTGATGGGCGACAATACGGTCGGCGAATTCTACTCCGTGGCCGTCACCAACAATTACCAGCAGGCAGACACCGGCTCCAAGATGATTCACCTCGGACGGAATTCCAAAAGTACCATTATTTCGAAGGGTATTTCGGCCGGACACAGCAGCAACAGTTACAGGGGGCTTGTAAAAATGACCAAACGGGCGCTGAACTCCCGCAACTTTTCGCAGTGCGACTCGCTTCTTCTTGGCGATAAATGCGGAGCTCACACTTTCCCTTACATAAAAACCGAAAACCAGTCATCGATCGTAGAGCACGAAGCCACTACTTCAAAGATCTCCGACGACCAGCTTTTCTACTGCAATCAGCGCGGCATCAGCACCGAAAGTGCCATTGGGCTGATTGTAAACGGCTATGCCCGTGAAGTACTGAAACAGCTTCCCATGGAATTTGCGGTTGAGGCACAGAAGCTTCTGGCCATCAGCCTGGAGGGAAGCGTCGGTTAAGGGATTAAACTGCAAAACCTGAACTGGAAAATCAACATTTAAACAAACATTATTTTTTCTTTATATGCTTAGCATCAAAAACTTACGAGCCTCTATCAACGGCAAGGAAATTCTCAGGGGAATCAATCTGGAAATCAGACCGGGGGAGGTTCATGCCATTATGGGTCCCAACGGAACCGGCAAAAGTACCCTCGCCTCGGTGATAGCCGGCCGCGATATCTTTGAAGTAGAAGAAGGTGAAATTATTTTCAGGGGGAAAAACCTGCTTGAAATGCCGGTGGAAGACCGTTCCAGCGAAGGTATCTTCCTGAGCTTTCAGTATCCGGTTGAAATTCCGGGGGTAAGCATCACCAACTTTATGCGCACAGCAGTAAACGAACAGCGGAAGTATCACGGTCTGGACCCAATGCCCGCCAATGAGTTTCTGGCGAAGATGGAAGAGAAAAAACGCATGCTCGACATCCACGCCAAGCTGGCCAACCGCTCGGTGAATGAAGGATTCTCGGGGGGTGAAAAAAAGAAAAACGAAATTTTCCAGATGGCAATGCTGGAACCTGCCCTGGCCATCCTCGACGAAACCGATTCAGGTCTCGACATCGATGCACTGAAGGTAGTAGCCAACGGAGTAAACAAACTGCGCAGGCCCGACAACGCCTTTCTGGTAATCACGCACTATCAGCGGTTGCTCGACTACATTGTGCCGGATATTGTACACGTATTGTTCGACGGACGTATCGTTCGTTCGGGCGGCAAGGAGCTGGCAATGGAACTGGAAGAAAAGGGCTATGAATGGATCAAGGCCGAAGCCTGATCGCTGCTGCAAACATGAGCTGCTATGGAAGGAATAACCACCAACTATAATACAAAAGAGACGCTGATCCGGCTTTTCGGTGAAAACAGACCCGAAGAGTCGCCCGCGATGGCCAATCTCAGGGAACAGGCCATGGAGGTGTTTGTTCAGAACGGCTTTCCCCATACCAAACTGGAGAAGTGGAGAAATACCGATCTGAGCCGGTCGCTCAACCATGCCTATACCTTCCCTCTCGAACCTGCCAGCGATGGTACCGAACCGGAAGACATTTTCCGCTGCGATGTGCCCGGGTTTAACACCTTCATGGTTTCCCTGCTCAACGGCCGGGTAACAGATGCGGGAAAGAACCTGCCACAGGCTGCGGACGGGGTGATCGTTTGCAGCATGGCCGAAGCTTTCGAAAAGCATACGGATCTGATCGAACGGCATTATGCGAAATATGCCGGCTCCGGCGACAACGCCATGATCGCCCTGAATACGGCCTTCGCACGCGACGGAGTATTTATTTTTGTTCCCGATAACGTGGAAGTCACCGAAATCGTTCAGACGGTAAACCTGATCCATTCCTCCGAACCGGTATTTGTTCAGCCCAGGAATCTTGTAATAATGGGCCGCAACAGCAGCCTGCGCCTGGTGATGTGCGACGATTCGGTCGACAACAACGTGGGATTCATCAATTCCGTTTCCGAATTCGTACTCGCCGAAAATGCTCGGCTCGACCATTATAAGCTTCAGAACAAAAACGACCACTCGGCACTTATCAACAACTCCGCGTTTCACCTCGAAGCCGGAGCAAACCTCTCGACCAGCGCCATCAGCCTGAACGGCGGTCTTATCCGCAACGAAACGCAGGTATTGCTTAACGGCCGGGGCAGTCATGCCGACGTACTGGGAGCTTATCTTATGGACCGCCATCAGCACATCGACAATCAGGTGTTTATCGATCATGCCGTTTCCGACTGCACCAGCAACGAACTTTTTAAAGGCATTCTCGACGACTCTGCCAGCGGCGTTTTCAACGGACATATCCTTGTAAGGAAAGATGCCCAGCGTACCAATGCCTATCAGAACAACAAAAACATTCTGATTTCCGACAAGGCCGTTATCGACACCAAGCCTTTCCTTGAAATCTATGCCGACGATGTTAAGTGCAGCCACGGCGCAACGGTCGGACAGCTTGATGCAGAAGCTATGTTTTACCTTCGCTCGCGCGGGATATCGGCGTCCAATGCACGCATGCTGCTGATGTACGCATTTGTTGCTGAAATCGTCAACCGCATCAGCATACCGGAGCTCAGGGGAAGGATAGACGACCTGGTGAAGAAGCGGCTGAGGGGCGAGCTTTCGGTGTGCGACCAGTGTGTGCTGCACTGCAACTCCAGAGAACAGAAGATAGCGTTCGAAATCGACATGAGTAAAATTTAACCGCCTTCCGGCTGAATTCCGTTTTTTAGTCAGAAACAATACACAGCGATGAATGTAAAGCTGCATAATCCGGATAAAGGTACAGACCCTGAAGCAATCAGGGCCGATTTCCCGATTCTGAGCCGGAAGGTACATAACAAACCGCTGGTGTATTTCGACAATGCGGCCACCACACAGAAGCCGCAGGCAGTAATCGATGCGCTGGTCGGCTACTATACCGGGCTCAATTCAAATGTGCACCGCGGTGTGCATTACCTCAGCCAGCAGGCTACAATTGCCTTTGAGGAAGTGCGACAGAAAATTCAGCATTTCGTAAACGCGAAGTTCAGTCATGAGATTATATATACCAGGGGCTGTACCGAAGCCATCAACCTGGTTGCGGCCTCATGGGGAAAAGTAAACGTTGGAAAAGGGGATGAAATCCTGATATCGGGGATGGAACACCATTCCAACATCGTTCCCTGGCAAATGCTGTGTGAAGAAAAAGGAGCCGTACTGAAGGTCTGCCCTCTGCATCCCGACGGAAGTCTGGACATGGAAGCCTATGCGGCAATGCTGGGCAGCAAAACCCGTCTGGTTGCCATCACGCATATTTCCAACACCCTTGGCACTATAAATCCCGTTAAGGAGATTACCCGCCTTGCGCACGAAAAGGGCATCACCGTGCTGATCGACGGGGCACAGGCGCTTTCGCACATGAAAGTGGATGTACAGGATATCGGTTGTGAATTTTATGCATTCTCGGCACACAAAGTATACGGGCCTATGGGTATAGGGGCGCTGTACGGGAAAGAGGATGTACTAAATGCCATGCCGCCATACCAGGGCGGTGGTGAGATGATAAAAAGCGTAACCTTTGAGAAAACACTGTACAACGAGCTCCCGTTCAAGTTTGAAGCCGGCACCCCCAACGTAGGCGATGTTATCGGCTTCGGAGCTGCCCTCGACTACATAAGTGCCATCGGGATAGAGCGCATTGCTGCCTGGGAGCATGAACTGCTGTGCTATGCCACCGAAAAACTGTCGGCAGATCCGGCGATCCGCATCATTGGTACGGCTCCGGAAAAAGCCAGCCTGATCTCCTTTCTGATCAACGGCATTCATCCCTTCGACGCTGGCACCATCATCGATCACATGGGCGTGGCCGTGCGTACAGGAACCCACTGCACCCAGCCGCTGATGGATGGCCTCGGTATTTCAGGAACCATCAGGGCATCCTTCGCGTTTTACAATACTAAACAAGAGATCGACCGCCTGATGGAAGCCATCGAAAAGGTGAAGGAATTTTTTCTATAAACTTATTGAATAAGAATATATTATGAAAATTGAGGAAACCACCAGCGCGATTGTCAGTGAGTTCGAAAGTTTCGACGACTGGATGGATAAATACAACTATCTGATAGAACTGGGAAAATCTCTGCCGCTGATTGATGAAAAGTATAAAGTTGAATCCAACCTGATACAGGGATGTCAGTCGAGGGTATGGCTGCATGCCGGATTCGACGGAACCCTGGTTCATTTTACAGCCGACAGCGATGCTGTAATCACCAAAGGCATTGCCAATCTGCTGATCAGAGCCTTTTCGGGACATACCCCCCAGGAGATCCTCGACTCTTCCACCGAATTCCTGAAAGAGATCGGGCTTACCGAACATCTGTCGCCTACCCGATCAAACGGAATGCTGTCGATGATCAAACAAATAAAAATGTATGCCCTGGCGTTTAAAACCAAGGCAGCAATGGGTAATTGATACGACAGGCAAATTAAAGTTCAGAAACATGATGGATCACGAAAAAACCCTGGAACTCGGAAACCAGATCATCGATAAGCTTAAGACCGTCTTTGACCCGGAGATTCCCGTGAACATTTACGATCTGGGACTGGTATATAACATCAGCATCGACGAAAAATCGGTGGCGCACATCACCATGACCCTGACCGCACCCAACTGCCCCGTAGCCGAAACCCTGCCCGTTGAGGTAGAGGAAACCGTGATGACAATTGACGGAATTGAAGGCTGCAAAGTTGAAATCACTTTTGATCCTCCCTGGACAAAAGACATGATGAGTGAGGAGGCAATGCTGGATCTGGGATTTTTATAGACAGAATTTATTTCACCGCTTTTTCACCTCTATCTCCGGATTTATCGAGGTCAGAACTTCAATAAACTCTTCCTGTTTCACCGGAGATACCATTACGGTTTCTTTATTCTGAAAGCGCAGTTCCAGCCTTTTAACCGAAAGTGCCGGAGATGACAGCGGATTCGTTGTAGGGCGTATGCTTTGCAGTTTCTGAATATCAAACGTTTTTTTGTACAGCAATCCGCAGGTAACGGTTAGCCCGTTTACCGGATGAATGCGGTAATGGGTACGGAAATAAATCGATAGCATAAAAACGATCAGTGGCAGAAGCAGCAGTCCGGTAAACCACGGATCCTGCAACAGCAGCAGGATAAAAATACCGATGGTCAGCAGGGTCGCCAGCGTGTACCATGCCGAGCGCTTTGAGCGAAAAAAGACGGTTGCGTTCATTTTTCGAAAAATGATTCCATGCTGCCGGCAATGTATGCGGTTTCTTCCGCGCTGAGACCAAAAAACAGGGGCAGCCGGATCAGTGTGGATGCATAACGGACGGTATTGGGTAGTTCGCGGCCATCGTGTTTTTTGTGAAAGTAGGGAGAAGAATGAAGGCTCAGGTAATGGAAGACAGCGTGAATGCCGCGCTCATTAAGGTGGTTCAGCAACAGGTTTCGTTCGTCAGGGGTGCGCGCTGTGAGGTAAAACAAGTGGGCGTTGTGTGCAGAATAATCGGGAATATGGGGTAATCCGATGTATCCCTTTTCAGCAAGCGGATGCAACAATCTCAGATAGTTCTTCCAGACTTCCAGGCGGTTTTGCTGGATGATGTCAAGGTGTTCCAGCTGCCCGTACAAAAAAGCAGCCGTCAGTTCGTTGGGCAGAAATGAGCTTCCCAGGCTCACCCACTCGTACTTCTCTACCTCACCGCGTGCAAAGGCGGTGCGGTTGGTTCCTTTCTCCCGGACGACTTCAGCCCTTTCAATGAGTGAAGGATCGTTCACAACCAGCATCCCGCCCTCTCCCGAGGTGATGTTTTTGGTTTCATGAAACGAAAAGGCTGCCAGATGACCAATGGATCCCAGGGGAATATCGTTGTAGAATGCATCCACACTCTGAGCAGCATCTTCAACAACAAACAAGCGGTGTTTTTCAGCAAGCTCCATAATAACCTGCATATCGCAGGCAATGCCTCCGTAATGCACTACCACAATGGCGCGTGTTTTTCCGGTAATTAATCCTTCCAGGGAATCTGCATCCATATTGGGATTCAGCGGGTTGCTGTCGGCAAACACAATTTTAGCTCCCCGCAGGGCAAATGCATTGGCTGTGGAGACAAAGGTATAGGACGGCATGATTACTTCATCGCCGGGTTCTATATCAAGAATCAGAGCTGCCAGTTCTAGCGCATCGGTGCAGCTGGTGGTAAGCAGGGATTTGCGAAAACCGTAGCGCTCTTCGAAAAACCCCTGGCAAAGCCGGGTATAATGCCCATTGCCGGCCAGGTGGCCCAGAATTGCGGCTTCGGAAAGATGCAGGGCTTCCCTGCCGGTGAAATGAGGTCTGTTGAACGGTATCTCCATGCGAATTTTGCGAATGCTAAAATAGTTAATTCGTGAATATTCGCGCACTGAAATATCCTGACATGTTTTACGTTGATTGTTAACGTGATAAGTTGAATTTATCCTTAAACAGACATTTAAACGGGAAAAACAGGCGAATGGTGTTATTTTTGCATGTACAGCCGTGTTCTTCACTATTTCAATTTATAAAAACCAACGCATTATGAAATCAAAAATCCTGGCAATTGCCATGCTGTTTACTGCATCCATGCTGATGGCTCAAACTCAGCCTGTTAAGCAGTCAACTACCGAAAGTGAAAAAAGCAAGCAGGGAATCGTTGTAAAAACCTCTTCCGTAAAAACGGAGGAACAGTCAAAGGAAGCCAATCCGAATGTTACTCCCCAAAAGCAGTCTTCCACAACTACAAAAACCACCACTAAAGAGCAGGTAACTCCTTCGAAGGTTTCAACTACAACTAAAACAACCACAAAAACCACTCCTGCCACCGGTACCCAGGATAAACCTTCCGTAGCTCCGGCTTCACAGAAAGGCACGCTTTCAACCACACCCAAAGACATTACCGGCTACTGGCTCACCGCCAACAAGGGAACAATCGTTCAGTTTTACAAAGAAGGCAACGAGTACAAGGGGAAAATTGTCTGGTTACGGCAGCCCAACGGCAGGGATGGCAAACCCCTGAAAGACATCAACAATCCGGATCGGGCAAGACGCAACAATCCCGTACTTGGCATGGTACTTATCGAAGACCTGAAATACAATGCCGGCACCGACACCTATGAAGGCGGAAAAGTGTATCAGCCCCAGTCGGGACGAACCTTCAACGGCAGGGTAAAACTTGATCAGGGCAAGAATGTAATGAAAATTACCGGTTCACTCGGCTTTTCTCTTATCAGCCGTACACTTACGTGGACACGTACCACCGGTGTTCCGGGAAAATAATATAACGAAAACGTTCTTAAACGGTGGCTGTTTCACGAAAAGGAACAGCCACTTTTTATTTTATATCTGCCCTGTTGACTGCCTCTGCTTTCAGGGCCGGATGTCCGCATCCAGCAGCGATTTCAGCTTCCTGCTGATACTATCGGCGCCTTCCGGATTTACATGGTCGGCATTAAAAAACAGGGAAGGCTGATTCGTAAACGCTTCACGAAAATCGAATACCTTGTAGTTTACGCCGCTTTCCTCAACAATTTGTTCAATGGCAAGGTCAAGGTAATCAAGGTCAACCAGCTTACGGGCCTGATCAAGGTACTCGCTGGTGAAGGGCATCCGTACCATGATTACGCCAACGTTGTGCTGCCGGCACAATTGCAGGATACGGCGGAAATAATCCACCGTGCCCGGATCGGGACGGTCGCCGTAGCCCGACAGGTAAGCGTTTGCCCGCTCTATTCCCAGTGCCTTGCGGTCGGGTTCGAGGGCAAAATTCCGGAAATCGCGTGGCGGCCGGTATCCGTTCACCACCTGACTGAAATCGGCCCGGGCAAAAAGCAGCGACATATAGATGAACTTGTAGTTGCCTGCATAGCTGCAAAACCTGCCCGTAAACCACCTGACCAGATAATCCGTATCGCCCGTTTCACGGTACAGGCCAGGATAATCGACATACTTACGCCAGTATCCGTCAAATTTCAGGGTATTATCTGCTTTCGGACTGAAATTAACCGGATCAACCGTCAGAATCACATATTCCGGCTTTTGCTTTCCGTTTTCGAGAATATGTCTGAACTTGAAATAGGTCTGGGGATACACTTCACTCGGAGAGGCATAATTGAAACTGTTGCCCAGTATGGCAGGATTTACCATATTATGTGAGTTTCCGAGCATCAGGTATGTAAGCGTATCGTTAAATTCCTCAAACTGCCGATCCTGGTTACGATTTAGTCGGTGGTAGATCATCCAATGGTCGTAAACGGCATTGAACACGGCATTGATCCCTGCTGCAAGTAGCAGAATGATAATCAGTTTGCGAAAAAAATGCCGTTTACGTTTCATTGTCAGAATTGAAAATAAAAGAATTCCTGCCTGCTGAAAATTCCAAAAATGAGCATAAAAAACAACATTCCAAGATAAAAAGCGAACCGTATGCCCGTGTGCCGGGTCAAAAACCACTCTTTAACCTTTCCCCGGGATGTTACCGATTCAAACGTCAGCATGAAACCTATCAGCAGCATTCCCAGAATAAAATCGTTGTTGGCTGTCAGCATCCGCAGTATGCTGCTGGTCTGGCTGAAGTCGGCCAGGTTGCGCATCAGGGTCAGGCTATCGCTGAGGGAGTGCTGACCAAAAAACAGGGCCGAAGCGGAAACCAGCAAAAAAGTAAGCGCGATGTTCAATGCCCGCAGAAAACGGGGAATCCTCCGGAGCCGGCTAATTTCGTTGAAGTTCTGCATCGCGGATTTTGTGATGTTTGCCAGGGCCATCATCAGTCCGTGAAGCAATCCGAAAATCAGAAAATTCCAGTGGGCGCCGTGCCAGAAACCCACCAGCATAAAGGTAAACACCAGGTTCAGGTTCATCCGTATTCCGGAAACGGTTCCCCGGAAGCGGGACGGAAGTGAAAAATAGACGTAATCGCGGAGCCAGGTTGTAAGGGTTATGTGCCAGCGGCTCCAGAAGTCGGACACAGATGTGGCTGAAAACGGCTGCCTGAAATTGGAACTTAGTCTGAATCCCATAAGCCGGGCAGAGCCAATGGCAATATCGGTATACCCGGAAAAATCGGCATACACCTGCAACATCAGCAGCGGAAGAGCCAGGGCTATGCTTATGCCGGAATGCATGTCGGGCTGAGAAAATACAGGCTGCACAAACATAACCAGGCGGTCGGCTATCACAATTTTTTTAAAGAATCCCCAGAGCATAAGCCGGAGGCCCGACGACATCAGTGCCGGGTCGAAAGGGTGTGCCTCCCGGAACTGCGGCATGAGGTTGCGGGCACGTTCGATGGGGCCGGCAACCAGCTGCGGAAAGAAGGAAACGTACAGGGCGAAAATTCCGGCATGCCGTTCGGGAGGTGAAACACCCCTGTATACATCGGCCAGATAACCGATGGTCTGAAACGTATAAAAAGAAATGCCGACAGGCAACAGAACCGAAACCACGGGGAGCAGACCGGGACTCCCCGCAAACGAAGCAATCTGGTTAATTGCAGCGGTAAAAAATCCGAGGTATTTAAAAACAAACAACAGAAACAGATTGGCTGCAACGGCAGCTATAAGCCAGGGACGGCGTTTGCGCTTTTCGGTTGCGGCACCCATTGCCAGACCAGCATAATAGCTGACAGCCGTGGATGCCATCAGCAGGGCCGTATATTCCACCCGGTAAAACGCGTAAAACAGGTAACTGGCCAGTAGCAGAAAGAGCCAGCGCTGCCTTTGCGGAAGCAGGTAATATCCGGCAACGGCCAGTGGAAGAAAAATAAGGTAAGCAATGGAATTGAAAAGCATGTCCGAAGCCAGGGTTCGGAGGCAAAAATAAACAAAATGAAGGTCGGAATCCACACCCGGCGGTAACAGGCTAATACATAGCCGGAAAAAGACACAGCCTGCTCCTATCCATATTTTATGTTACTTTGCGGACGAAACCGGAAGCTGCCGGCTGCTGGTTTAAAAAAGTGCAAATCACCGGGAAATCCCGTTTCATGAAGCCGAACAAGAAGAAACCAGCGAGCACACGCCCCGTAAGAACCGAAAAATCCGGAAAGGAATCCCGGCCAGGCATTCTGCTATGGCAGCTGCTCCTTTTTGCCTTTGCCTTTATCCTTTACGGCAACACCATCCCCAACCGTTACGCTCTCGACGACATGTACGTCACCGGTAAAAATCCCGTCACCCGTGAGGGGCTGAAGGCCATACCAGAGATTTTCACTTCGTATTACATCACCATGAATGCGGAGGAGGGCGGACAGCACAATTTTGGGTACCGGCCCATCGCAAAGGCTACCTATGCCGTTGAATGGCAGTTTTTCGGAGAAAATCCCCACGTCAGCCACTTTATCAATGTGCTTTTATATGCCCTTACGGGGATATTGCTATTCCGGCTTCTGCGGCGGCTTTTGAGGAATTTCCACATCCTTTTCCCGTTTCTTACGGTAATGCTCTTTCTGGCGCACCCCTTGCATACCGAGGTGGTAGCCAGCCTGAAAAACCGTGAAGAGCTGCTGAGCTTCGCCTGTGGATTGCTGACCCTTATCTTTTTCCTGAAATATTACGACACCGGCCGTACGATCAACATTTTATGGGCTACTCTGGCTTTTGCCACCGGATATCTCTCCAAGGCAGGCATTATGACCTTCCTGGCCATCATTCCGCTGACGTTTTATTTCTTTACCGATATCAGGCCTCGCAAGATTGTTCTGATGCTCGTTCCGCTGGTAACGGCGCTGCTGCTGGCAGTTGTGGTACCGCGGCTTTTTCTCGGCGAAACCACCCGTCTTATACAGTTCATCGAAAACCCTTTGCTGACCGGAGCCGGTATTCCCGAAAGGATCGGAACTTCCATGATGGTTTTGCTGTTTTATCTTAAGATGCTGGTATTCCCGCATCCACTGGGATTTTATTACGGCTACAACATGATACCTATTACCGGTCCGGGCAATCCGCTGGTGTGGCTGTCGTTTGCCATTCATGCTGCGCTCTTTGTTTACGCTGTTGTAAAGATCCGCGAAAAGCACATACTTTCGTATGCCATACTTTTCTATCTCATCAGCATCTCCCTGTTTTCCAATCTTATAGCTCCGCCTACCGGTATTGTGGCTGAGCGTTTTCTGTATGCAGCTTCTCTCGGGTTCAGCCTTGCACTGGTATATCTGATTTTCCGGCTGGCAGGATCGGCACCTGAAAAAGCGGGGATACCGCAAAAAACGCTCACGTATACCATCCTGGCTGCAGTGATTATCGCCATCCCGGCAACGGCAAAAACCATTGACCGCAACCGCGACTGGGAAGATGAGCTTACCCTGTATGCTGCCGATATGCCGTATCTCGGGAATTCGGCAAAGGCCAATTTCATTTATGCCACCAATCTGCGCAGTTCGGTTGTTGAACGCCTTAAATCGGGAGTACCCCGGAATAATATCGTACCGGATGCCCGCATCTGCATCCGGCATTTCAGGCAGGCGGTCAGGGTGTATCCCTCCTATGCCGATGCCTGGAACAACCTTGGAGAAGTTTATCTTCTTCTGCTCAACGAATCCGACTCTGCCATTCAGTGTTTTGCGCAGGCTGCGCATTATAACCCGTCGTTTACGGCTGCGTATTACAATCTGGGTTACACCTATCAGGTAACCGACAGAGCGGAGGAAGCCATACCGTATTACGAAAAAGCCCTTGAGCTTCAGCCGTATGAGATTCGGGCCATGTCGAATCTGGCTCAGGTGTATCAGAAAACCGGGCAAACGGAAAAAGCCATTAAGCTCAACGAAGACATTATAGCCATTGAACCCGGACTGGAGTTACCTTACATCAACCTGGGCACCTATGCCCTGCGGGGGGGTGAGGCAGCAAAAGCCCTTGAATACTTTGAAAAAGCAGCAACCATCAACCCGTACAATTACGAACTCAACATGAGGCTGAGAAATTATTTCCAGAGGGTTGGCGACTCTGCAAAAGCCGATTATTACCTCGACCTGGCCCGGCGTTCGGGAAGGCCACAGCAATAAAAAAATGCCTGAAATAAGCTTTTACTACCACCCCGGACTTACTCTGCCGGACCTGCTTCACCGGGCAGCATCCAGCCCCGATCCGCTTTTTATCGGTTTTATGGATGAAAACGGGGGCATTTCGCTCTTAACTTATCCGGATTTGCTTGCAGAAGCAAGCAGGACGGCCGGTGGACTTCAGGCTTTGGGTCTGAAGCCTGGCGATAAAACGATAATAGCTACCGGCAGCAACCGCGAAACCATCATTCTGCTCTGGGGGTGCTTCCTTGCCGGGATCGTTCCGACCATTCTGCAGCCACCCCTTACCTTCTCGGGATATAATCCGGCCGTGGAAAAACTCAAAAGCGTCTTTCGGCAGTTTGACGAACCATTTATCTTTTTCGGACACGACGTTAAAGATGCGGGCGACTTGCCGGCAGACAAGGTAAAATATACAGACGAACTAAATGCAGATGCATTGTTTACCGCTCCGGAACTCAGTCCGGAAGATTCTGCCTTTGTGCAGTTCTCCTCCGGAAGCACCGGCGATCCGAAAGGTATCGTACTTACCCATCGAAATCTGATGGTAAACATGGATGCCATACGCATTGGCCTGGACCTCCATTCTCCGGACCGCGCCGGCAACTGGATGCCACTTTTTCACGATATGGGACTGATAGGCTACCATCTGGTACCCGTATATTGTTCCATCTATCAGTTTCATATCGAAACCATTGACTTCATCAAGAATCCGGGTCTATGGCTCAATCTGCTGAGTGAAGCACGCATAGACGTTACCGGCTGTCCGAATTTTGGACTGGCACTGGTACTCCGGTACCTGAGTAGAAAAAAAAACCTGCCCGAATGGGATTTCTCCGCCATGAAAGCCATGCTCAACGGAGCTGAGCCTATATCGGTTGAAATTATGAACGAATTTGTCGGGAAACTGGAGCCCTGCGGATTTAAGCCGGAAGCAATGATGCCGGTTTACGGCATGGCGGAAGCTACGCTGGCCGTTTCATTCACCCCGCTGATGCAACCTTCGGTTATCACAGCCTTTGATGCACGAAAACTCGACTTTGAAGGCACAGCGGAAGAGGTTCCGGAAAACCATCCGGATGCACGATTAATTCCTTCGGTGGGAATTGCACTCAACGACACCGGTATTCGCATTGTGGATGCACACGACGAAGTTGCTGCCGACGGCACAGCCGGGCACATACAGCTTAAGGGTGCGGGTATTACCGCCGGCTATTACAAACGGCCCGATGCCACCCGGGCAGCTTTCTGCGGCGACTGGCTGCGGACCGGCGATATAGGGTTCTTCTTCAGGGGACACCTGTATGTGAGCGGCAGACACAAGGATATCATCTTTAAAAATGGCCGGAACTACTTTGCCAACGATCTGGAAATCATGGCATGTACCATTGAAGGGGTAAGCTATGGAAAAGTGTGCTTTGGCGGAACTACCAGCCGCGAAACCGGGCACGACAAGGTAATCGCTTTTCTGGCGGGATCGCCCGGCGATAAAGCCATGGAAACCTTTAAACAGCTGCGCGGTCTGCTGCGCGCAAACCTGGGCATCAGTATAGATGAGCTGGTAATGGTTAAATCCAACGAAATTCCGAAAACATCGAGCGGGAAACTGCAACGGTACAAACTGATGCAACGCTACCTTGCCGGTGAGTTTACCGAAACAACCCTGCCGGCTGCAAACCTGAACGTATGACAACAAACCCCGAGAACGTCCCTTTCTTTTTCATCATCGGCCGGCCGCGCTCAGGCACCACGCTGCTGCGCTCCATCTTCGACGCCCATCCCAATGTGGTAATCCCCTTCGAAAGCCCTGTAATTCTCAACCTTTACCGCAAATACAAAAAAGTACGCGCCTGGGATGAGGCTGCCGTGGATGAACTCTATGCCGACCTCAGCAAACAACCCTACTTCGAGCGCTGGAGAGTGGAAAAAGACGGGTTAAGGGAACGGATACTGAATCAAAAGGGGGAAATCGGCTTTCATCTTCTCATACGGCTGGTGTATCAGGGATACCAGTCTGTATTCGATAAATCGGAAACGCTGTGGTTCGGTGACAAAAATCCGGTTTACTCATTCTATGCCGATCGCTTGTTCCGGATGTTCCCGGATGCAAAGTTCATACACATCACCAGAGACTACCGCGATAATCTGGTATCGCTACGGCAGGTCACTTTCGAGGCTCCCATTCCGGCATTGATTGCCTACCGGTGGGTAAGGGCCAATAAGCTGATGGATAAAATCATCCGCAAGGCACCGAAACAGGTATACCGGCTTCGGTACGAAGACCTGGCGGCATCGCCGGAGGAGAAAACCAGGGAGATCTGCGATTTTCTGGGTATAGAATTTCAGCCCGGACAGCTTGAATACCGAAAGAAACTGGAACAGGCAAAGGAAAGGGCAGCGGAATACCAGATAAAAAATCATCAAAGCCTGATGAAGCCCGTGAATACCGGCCGTATTGCCATCTGGAAAGAAGCCCTTACGCCTGCAGAGGTAAAAGCAATGGATATGGTTGCCGGCCGCAATGCCGAACAGCACGGGTACGAACGGGAGTACCGCGGCCATTATCCCCTTCTGTGGCTGAAATCGCTTCCGGTTCTAACCTATGCCCGCCTGATGAATGCCGCCATGCGCCTCGGCAGCCTTCTTCCGCATAAACCGGCATCCTGGGTGTTTCTGAAACTGCAGGTTTTCTATAAAATCTACCGGAAACTAAAGGGTAAGAAGCAATAACAGTACAATCGGAATTTTCGTTAGCCGGAAAGCATAGTACCGGAACCCAAACGCAGGCCCGGCTCCTGAATTTTGTGCTGAAGAATATGCTTATATATTGGTTTTCAGCACTATAATGAATTACGGATTCGGCATATTATGCCGGATGCGGCCTTCAGAAAATATTAAATCAATTCTTACCTTTGCCGCATGGCAAACTACGACGAACTTTTCAAAAAAATTATAGCCCATGCCAAGGAGTATGGGTTTGTTTTTCAATCGAGTGAGATATACGACGGCCTTAGTGCCGTATACGACTACGGCCAGAATGGCGTGGAGCTGAAGAACAATATCAAGGATCACTGGTGGAAATCCATGGTACAATTCCATGAGAACATCGTGGGCATAGATTCTGCTATCTTCATGCATCCAACCATCTGGAAAGCTTCGGGGCACGTAGATGCGTTTAACGATCCCATGATCGACAACAAGGATTCGAAAAAACGGTATCGTGCAGATGTGCTGGTAGAAGACCATCTGGCAAAGCTGGAAGATAAAATCACCAAAGAGATCGATAAAGCTGCAAAGCGTTTCGGCGATGCATTTGATGAAGCCCAGTTCAGAGCTACCAATCAGCGCGTGCTTGAAAACCAGGCAAAAATCGACAGCATTACGGACAGGCTTTACAAAGGTCTCGAAAACAACGACCTGGCAGACATTAAAAAGCTGATTGAAGACTGTGAGATCGTTTGTCCCATTTCGGGTTCGCGCAACTGGACCGAAGTGAGGCAGTTTAATCTGATGTTTTCCACCCAAATGGGATCGGTAAGCGAAGAAGCCAACACCATCTTTCTTCGTCCGGAGACGGCTCAGGGAATTTTTGTCAACTTCCTGAATGTAATGAAAACGGGCCGTATGAAGATACCCTTTGGAATTGCTCAGATTGGCAAGGCTTTCCGTAACGAAATCGTAGCCCGTCAGTTTATCTTCCGCATGCGCGAATTTGAGCAGATGGAAATGCAGTTTTTCGTGCGCCCCGGCACCGAGCTGGAATGGTTTGAATACTGGAAGAAGGTACGCCTGAACTGGCATCTGTCGCTCGGTCTGGGAGAAGATAACTACCGTTTCCACGATCACGAAAAGCTTGCGCATTACGCCAATGCCGCCGCCGACATCGAATTCCGTTTCCCATTCGGGTTCAAAGAGCTGGAAGGCATCCATTCACGCACCGATTTCGACCTGAGCGCACATCAGAAATATTCCGGAAAGAAAATCACGTACTTCGACCCGGAGCTCAACGAAAGCTACGTTCCCTATGTGGTGGAGACCTCCATCGGACTCGACCGCACATTCCTGGCGCTCCTCAGCAATGCCTATACCGAAGAGAAACTCGGCGACGGTTCCGAACGCGTGGTGATGAAGCTTCCTCCGGTTCTTGCGCCGGTGAAAGCCGCCGTACTGCCGCTTGTCGCCAAGGACGGACTTCCCGAAAAGGCCAGGGAAATCATGGACTCGCTGAAGTACGATTACTACTGCCAGTATGAAGAAAAAGACTCCATCGGCAAACGCTACCGCAGGCAGGATGCCATTGGAACCCCCTACTGCATCACCGTTGACCACCAGACACTGGAAGACAACACAGTAACCATACGCGAACGCGATACCATGCAGCAGGAGCGGGTCGATATCGCCAAAGTGAATGAAATCATCGCATCAAGGTTAAGGGTAAACTGAAAAAACACCCGTAAACCACGGTAAAAAACCAACTGCCGGTTTCCGGAGGATTGATTCCGGAATCCGGCAGTTTTTTTATAATAAAGTCTCAACTTCGTCTTTATCTGACGAATAATTTCCCATTTTTGCATTTCCTAAACCATTGGATGTACACATCGAATAAGGATATTGTGAACTAAATAACCGACTGTCAGTCTGTCGGTTATCTCATCGTTTTACCGGATCTGATATCCGGCGGTTTTCTTTTATCCTGTTCAATCAACATCCGGATTCTGCTACAGCAGGCAATTTGCTGCAACACAGACTCCGGACAAACAAATGTAATCCATGAGTAACGAGAACAAAACCATACACGATTTCGATTTCAATTTAATCTGCGAATATTTTTCCGCCCTTGAGCGTCAGGGGCCGGGCAGTAAGGAAGCCACTCTGCAGGCGCTTATGTTTACCGGTAATCGTGGCGAAAATGCGCGCATTGCCGATATTGGCTGCGGCACCGGCGGTCAGACACTTGTTCTGGCCGAAAACACATCCGGACAGATTACTGCCATCGATTTGTTTCCGGAGTTTATCGGCATTCT
Organism: Bacteroidales bacterium UBA6248; assembly: GCA_002441345.1. Classification (GTDB taxonomy): domain Bacteria; phylum Bacteroidota; class Bacteroidia; order Bacteroidales; family Lentimicrobiaceae; genus Lentimicrobium. Next base: position 61,064 of record DJVU01000076.1, on the reverse strand, counting down.
GAACCGCAACGCAGTGAATGCCGGCCTGAATCACCGGATAAAAGGGGTGGTATGCAACATGGAAAACCTCCCTTTCGGAGAGGAAGAACTGGACCTGATATGGTCGGAAGGTGCCATTTACAACATTGGTTACCGGCGCGGACTTCGCGAATGGTACAAATTTCTGAAGCCGGGCGGATTTATTGCCGTTACAGAAGCATCCTGGTTTACAGAAACCCGTCCGCAGGAAATCGACCGGTTCTGGAACGAAGCCTACCCTGAAATAGATACCATTTCGGTTAAGGTTGCACAAATGCAGGAAGCGGGTTACATCCCTGCGGCTCATTTCATACTGCCCGAATCCTGCTGGACCGATAACTTTTACCAGCCTCAGAAGGCCATTCAGCCGGCCTTTCTGAAAAAACACTCAGGCAATGAAATGGCGCAATCGTTTGTGGAAAATGAACGCCATGAAGCCAGCCTGTATGCGCAGTACAAAAACTGGTATGGTTATGTATTTTATATTGGAATGAAGCCCGAAAACCCCCATCCATAATCGGGAATTGCATATTCTGATTTACGCAGGCCGGCAAAACGGAAGGTAATGCATACGGAGCAGAAAATGTTCCGGAGCTAAAACCGGCTGGTTTTGCCGGCTTTTACCTTGTGCTGCGAAACGCTGAACCGGTGGAATGGGACTGCCGCTTACCTGTTATTGTATGCGTTCATGGTATTGGTTGCCCCGGCGCTGATAAAGCTCTTGATCATTTCGATGGCAAAGGGAATGCGTTCGAGAAATATCTTTTCCTCATCCCGGGTAAATCTGCCCAGAACGTAATCAACCTGGAATCCGCGGGCGAAATTGCTTCCGATGCCTACCCTGAGGCGCGGAAAATTGTTATGGCCAAGGGTTTCGATGATATGGTTCAGACCGTTATGGCTGCCCCCGCTGCCTTTGGTTTTCATGCGCAGCACACCGGGTTCGAGGTCGAGATCGTCGACAATTACAAGAGAGTTTTCGATCGGGATGTTTTCCTGGGTGAGCCAGTAGCGGTAAGCTTTCCCGCTAAGGTTCATATAAGTAGAGGGTTTAATAATAACGATGCTTCGGCCTCTGAACCGGACTTCGGCTCTTGAAGCCAGACGGTCGGAGGTAAACCGTACACCAAGATCCTGTGCCAGGGCATCGGCAATAATAAAGCCTATGTTATGCCTGGTATTTGCATATTCATCGCCAATGTTTCCAAGTCCGGTAATAAGGTATTTCACGATGGTTGACGGGTGTTTTGGATGTTTTTCCCGTGTGTTTTGAAAACACCGGGATTTATCTTCCTGCAAAAGTATTGGAAAATAAAATCCGGGGCAAAGTTAAACAAAACCGGAGGCAGTGAATGAACGTCTGCCTCCGGTATTTTGGTATTCCTGGAATGGTTTACTTTCCGGGAGCTACCGGTTCCACGTTACGTGTTGAGAGAACGGTAACGATAATTCCGGTAGGAATATCAAGAAATTCGACATTATCTAATTTCAGATCCGAAACCCGGATAGTCTGGTTGAGGTCGAGGTTGCTGATGCTGACTTCGATTTCGTCGGGCAGATGCTGTATCAGTGCTTTGATTTTCAGTTTACGGAACTTTTTCACCAGTTTACCGCCGCGGAGTACTCCCGGTGAAGTGCCGGTAACGCGGATCGGAACAGAAATAATTACTGGTTTTTCGGGGTTCAGCTGTAGAAAATCGGCGTGCAGGATTTTATCGCTGACCGGATGTGACTGTACGTCCTGAAGAACGGTCAGGTACTCTTTACCATCAACGTTAATGTTGATAAGATGGGTGTTCGGGGTATAAAGAATGGGTTTAAAGCTGACTTCGTCGGCGGAGAAGTGGACTTGTTCCTTTCCTCCGTAGATCACGCAAGGCACTTTACCGGCATTGCGCTGGGCTTTAGCATCTTTTTTCCCTACGTTCCCGCGAAGGGAACCGCTCATAGATACTGTTTTCATTGTTAATTGATTTTATTGATGGATAATAAAACAACCCTGCAATCAGTCGAACTTAAACAGGGTTGAAATGGATTCGTAGTTATGAACTTTCCCGATGACATCGGCCAGCAGGCTGGCGGTACTCAGCACTTTAATCTTGGAAGATTCCCTTCGCAGGGGGATGGTATCCGTAACGATGACTTCGGTAAATGGTGAATTTTCGATTTTCTCAATGGCACTGCCGGAGAGCAGGGGGTGTGTGCAGAAGGCGCGTACGCTGGAAGCGCCGTTGTCCATCATAAGCTGTGCGGCCTTACAAATGGTTCCGGCGGTATCGATGATATCGTCGACCAGGATAACGTCCTTTCCGGTAACATCGCCGATGAGCGACATGGTATCCACCTGATTGGCTTTTGAGCGTTGCTTGTAGCAGATAACAAAACTGGTATTCAGTATTTTAGCATAGGCAGCAGCTCTGCGGGTTCCGCCGGTATCGGGGGAAGCCATTACCAGGTTGGGAAGGTTCAGTTGCTTGATGAATGAAACAAAAATGGAGGATGCGTAAAGATGATCGACCGGTACGTCAAAGAATCCCTGGATCTGGTCGGCATGCAGATCGATGGTAATGATACGCTGAACTCCGGCAGCAGTGAGCAGATTGGCTACAAGCTTTGCTGCAATTGAAACCCTGGGTTTGTCTTTCCTGTCCTGCCTGGCAAAGCCGAAGTAAGGAATTACGGCGATGATATGGCGTGCCGATGCTCTTTTTGCGGCATCGATCATCAGAAGCAGCTCAAAAAGGTTATCGGAAGGAGCAAAGGTGGACTGAACGATAAAGAGATCGTTGCCACGGATGTTCTCTTCGAAGGAGGGTTGAAATTCCCCGTCGGAGAAATCCGTTACAAGGACATCGCCCAGCTTTTTACCGTAACTGTCCGCGATTTTTTCGGCCAGGTAACGGGTGGCTCTGCCCGAGAAAATGTTAACCACTGTGGCCATTGCAGGTGTGCTAAAAGGGGTTACAAACTCAGCATTGAGGCTGCAAAATTATAAATATTTTTCCAGCCTTATGAAATGATTTTGACATTTGTTAAAAATTAACCTGCTAATCCCTTGATTTTTCGGCAAATTAGTGTTACTTTTGCACCCCTTTTGCAGGGAGCAGGAAATATGAATTTCTGTTTTAGGCAGGGGGAAGCAGGGATTTTCAGGCACAGAGCCAATGCAAACTTACATTTTTTTTTGAAACGAAAAATTAATTTTTCATTTCCCGTAATTCCGACAACGGATTCAACTTTACATAAAACTTCTTCAGAATGAAACTCTCACAATTTCGTTACCAACTGCCCAACGAACTAATTGCCCGGCAACCGGTAGAAGACCGGGGTTCTTCGAGGCTTATGGTGCTCAACCGCAAAGAAAAGACTATTGAGCACAAAATGTTCACCGATATTTTGGATTATTTTGGAGAAGGGGATGTCTTCATCATCAACGACACCAAAGTATTTCCTGCTCTTCTTACGGGAGAAAAGGAAAAAACCGGAGCTAAAATCACCGTTTTCCTTCTCAGGGAACTAAACGCAGAAGCCCGTTTATGGGATGTTCTGGTTGATCCTGCCCGTAAAATCCGTATCGGCAACAAACTCTATTTCGGTGACGACGATTCGCTGGTTGCTGAAGTGATCGACAACACCACCTCCCGCGGCCGTACCCTGCGGTTTTTGTTCGACGGACCGTACGAAGAATTCAAAAAAACCATCGAAAGCCTTGGAAAAACACCGCTTCCTGAAGAACTTCAGGCTATCCGCGATATCGTTCCCGAGGATAAAGATTGGTATCAAACCATTTATGCTTCCAAAGAAGGGGCGGTAGCAGCACCTACCGCAGGTCTCCACTTCAGCCGCGAACTCATGAAACGCCTCGAACTGAAAGGTTCCGCATTTGCTTCCGTTACCCTGCACGCCGGCGTTGGCAACTTCAGAGCCATCGATGTGGAAGACCTTACCAAACATAAAATGGATTCCGAAGAGCTTATCATCGAAGAAGATGCCGTAAGAATCGTAAACAAAGCCAAAGAAAACCGCAAACAGGTGTGCGTTGTGGGTACCACAACCATGAAAGCCGTCGAATCTTCGGTTACCATCTCGGGAATGCTTAAACCCTTCAGAGGCTGGTCAAATAAGTTCATATTCCCTCCCTACGATTTCAGCATCCCCAGTTCTATGATCACAAACTTCCACCTGCCACAGTCTCCAATGCTTATGATGACTGCTGCCTTTACCGATTTCGACTTCCTGATGAAAGCCTATAAAGAAGCCATTAACGAAAAATACCGCTTCTTTACTTATGGCGATGCCATGCTGATCCTTTAATACAGAGATATTTCCAGCGAAAGGCTGTTGCCGGCGACACGCCCGTAACAGCCTTTCGGCTTAATGGCATTTTTTTGGCTACCTCTTGTATGATGCAGCTTTTTCATGTAGGTTTGTTATTTATTTTACCCTTGTGAACCATTTTGCAATCATCGTAGCCGGAGGCTCCGGTCAGCGCATGGGAAGTACCGATCCCAAGCAGTTTCTCCCTCTCGGCGGAATTCCGGTTCTTATGCATACCATCCGGGCATTCAGCCGGTCAACCCCCGGTATGGAAATAATCCTGGTGTTGCCCGAAGCACACATCCATACCTGGAATACGCTCTGCACCGAACACAGTTTCAGCCACCCCCATCTGTGCGTTGCGGGAGGAAATACCCGGGCCGACTCGGTTAAAAACGGCCTGAATGCCATTGCTGCCGGCGAAGGTGTGGTGGCTGTGCACGATGGCGTCAGACCTCTGGTAAGTAAAGAGATCATTCGTAAAGGATTCAGCCTGGCTTCCAGCGGGCATAATGCGGTACCATGCACTGAAATTGCCGATTCACTCCGGCAAATTACCCCAATGGGCAGTACACCCCTCGACCGCTCAGTGATCCGTGGAATTCAAACGCCGCAGTGCTTTCCCCTTAACGTTCTCCGCAAAGCATACCAGAGTCCCTCTTTTCGTAATTTCACCGACGATGCCCAATTGGTTGAAAGCCTGGGCTTTGCCATTACACTCTTTGAAGGGAGCCCGGAAAACCTGAAAATCACCACAGCCCTCGACCTGCAGCTGGCCTCCCTGTTATTGCATTCCGATTCGGAATCAGAATAATCCAGTCAATCCGGTTCCCATGAAAAACACGAAGCAGAAGCTTGCCACTCAGGAAGGATGGGTTTCCATTGCCGGAAACACCATGCTGTTTTTGCTCAAAATGTGGGCAGGCATCGTTACCGGCTCCATTGCGATTATCGCCGACGCATGGCATACCCTTTCCGATTCGCTTACCAGCATCGTGGTTCTGGCCGGCATCCGGATTTCCGGTCAGCCCGCCGACAGCGAACATCCTTTTGGTCATGGCCGTGCCGAACTGATAGCTGCACTGGTAATCGGAGTACTGCTCAGTGTGGTAGCTTTCAATTTCGTTGTGGAAGGTATAAACCGTTTGCGCGATCACGAAGCCGTAACCTACGGCACCCTGGCTGTAATTGCAACGGTTGTTTCTGCAATCGGCAAGGAAGGAATGGCACAGTATGCATTCAGGATCTTCCGAAAAACCGGTTCGCGTTCGGTAAGGGCTGATGCCTGGCATCACCGTTCCGATGCCATCTCTTCCCTGGTAATACTGGCCGGTATTTTTGTCGGCAAATACTGGTGGTGGGTCGACGGTGTACTCGGAATTATAGTTGCGGCTATGATCTTTTATGCTGCATACGATATCCTGCGGGATGCCATCGACACCATGCTGGGCGAAAAACCCGAGCCTGAACTTATCCGGCAGATCGATGAGATATGCAGCAGCGAAAGCCTGCTGGCACTTCAGCCCCACCACATTCACGTTCACCGCTACGGAGAGCACACCGAAATGACCATGCACATGAAGCTGCCAAAGGACATGTCGATTCACGATGCCCATGAAATAGCCACCCGGGTTGAGAAACGCCTGAAAAAAGATCTGGGAATTACCACCACCATTCACATGGAACCCGAAGGCATTATCCACCCCTGATGTTTCTGCCTTTCCATTTTATTCCGGCAAACTGACCGGCAATACCTGCCGCCACCGTATAAAATGCCACAAGCGGTTCGGCCGGTATAATCCACCACTTCAGCCGCTCCATTCCGGCAAATTTCAGAAACGATACCAGCAGTGGCGCATCGGCCAGGATTTTTAGCAACAGCAGAACTGCAAATGCCGGAAGCCATTCCCGATTGACAATGGCCGCAGCAAACAATGCCGTGATTGAAAGATTCATCAGCAAAACCACCGCAGCTGTGGCCTTCAGCAGGCCGTTCCGGTAAAATCTGCTTTTCGAGGCCCAGCGCATCCGCTGAAACATGAATACCGGAAGCGAAGGAGCAGGCTGTGTATAAACCATGGCTCTGCCATCGCGCGCAAAACGTATTTTCCCTTTGCCAAAAGTTTTCGCCATTGCAAGCATCAAAAAGACATCATCGCCCGAAGGGGTATTCGATTGAAATGCATCTGCCGGAAGGCTTCGATAAGCACTGAGGCGATATGCCAGACTGGCGCCGTTGCACATCAGGGGAAAGCCTGCGCCCAAAGCTCCGGCTCCGGAAGCCACCAGAGAGCTGAACTCCAGAAACTGAAGACGCTGAAAAAAGGTTTCTGCCGGGCGAAGGATTACGGGGCCCGATACAAAGACAGCCTCTTTTTCAAGCAGAACAGAGGTCATGGTTGCAATCCACCCGGGATGGTGGGTGCAATCGGCATCCGTAGTGAGTATTACTTCCGAATTTGCCTGCCCGAGCCCCATGCGTATGGCCTGCTTTTTACCGCTACCCTTCCCTTTCAGGCGGATCAGTCTCAGCGTAAGTTCCGGATGTGCAACGCTGAATGCTTCCACAAGTTCGGGGGTTTTGTCTTCCGAAGCATCGTCAATAACAATTACTTCGATCTTTCTGCGATCGTACTGCTGCTGCAGAATGCTGCGGAGGCAGCGGGTGATCGAAGACTCCTCATTGCGGGCGGCGATAAGTATGCTTACCGCGACATCTGCTGCTTCCGATGCACCGGACAGGCGATCCCAGCCTCTTTTGATATGCAGCATAAGATAAATATAGCCCAGTGAAGCCATCAACGGAAGGAGAAAAATAACCATCGCATCAACCCGCATATTTTTCCCTTCTCCCGGTGAAATTAAGTCTCCGGATAAATAATATTCCCGCAAGGGCAGGCAGTGCCAGATTAATGATCCAGATCAGAGTTGATGCCGATAAAATGGCTGCTGCGGCAGTTTCTGAAGCAGGGAAATACCTGCCTATAAAATAAATGGATACCGACCCGCGGATTCCCAGATCGGCAAGGGCAACGGTCGGGATGGCACTCATCACAAAATAGGTCATAGCAATCAGCATCAGCGCATGCAGATATGCAACGGGAAGTTCAAATGCCCGCAGCAGAAGGTAAAACTGACCCGAGAAAACCACATACCGCAACGTGCTGAGCAGGAGCACCCTCAGCATGGTTTTTCGCTTTATGCGCTCAATTACACGAAGATACAACCTGATTTTTCTCCACGATGGGCGGATGATCCGGTGAAGACTCAATCCGATAACCGGTACCCTGAGGCAAAAAAGCACCAGTAAAGCCGACAAGGTCAGGCTTAAAATAACGAGTCCGGCATACAGGTACTGTTGCCAGATTTCCGTGAACCCCGCATATCGGGGGAGGTAAAAAACAAGTGCAAGCAAACCTGCCACCAGGGTTACGATCAGCTGGGTTATGCTTCCGGCAATGGTAAGCAAGGCTCCCTTAACGGGATTGGCACGGCGGAGGGTAAACACACGCCCGAGAAAATCGCCGGTACGGTTTGGAGTGAACAGACTCAGGGTGATGCCGGTGAGTACCGATTTCAGGGCTGCGCCAAAGGTAAGCGGTTCTATCGGCAGGATAAGCATCCGCCATTTGATGGCTTCAAGACTCCAGTTGACGGGGACAAGGACCAGCGCAGCAAGAGCAAGGAAAAGAAAAGATTCGGATGCAATTCCCCTCGCTATCTGATCGATAAAAGCACCGAAGTCGCCCTGCACAAACACCTGGCGGTAAATAAACCAGCAGGCCAGGCCGGCAATCAGGATGCGGGCCAGGGTATTCAGGCTTTTCTTTACCTTTGCATTCATGTATATCCCCACACAGTTTCTGAAAAATGGCAGTTGACCGCATCATCCTGGGCATTGACCCCGGAACCCAGGTTATGGGTTACGGCCTAATAGCCGATAAAGGTAAGAAATTAGAACTGATCGCCCTGGATGTGTTCAGGTTCTCGTATAAGGATCCGCAGGCTCTGAGGCTGAAGCGCATTTTCAGCTCGGTTCTGGAACTGATCGACCAATATCACCCCGATGAATTGGCCGTTGAAGCTCCGTTTTATGGTAAAAACGTACAGTCGATGCTCAAACTGGGGCGAGCACAGGGGGTAGCCATGGCTGCCGGACTCTACCGCGATATTCCCATTTTTGAGTATTCGCCGAGGCGTATCAAGCAATCAATTACGGGAAATGGAAATTCATCAAAGGAACAGGTTGCCGGTATGCTTCTTAATCTTCTAAAGCTGGAAAGTCTTCCAAAAATGCTGGATGCCACCGACGCCGTTGCAGTAGCTGTTTGTCACTATTACCAGCGCGAACCTGCACAAACCGGTAAGAGCTATTCGGGATGGAAAAATTTTCTGGATCAGAATCCGGGAAGACTGAGTAAAAAATAGCAGGGTGTACCATTTCGTCCTGCGGTTCGGTATAAAAATGCAGCGGCCTCCGAAACTTACCACTATCCGCCGTTACTGATTCTGTGGCGGGCTGAATCCGACGCCATCCCCAACTACCGCAATGTTTTAAAACGAATCTTGTGGATTTGTACTATTAAGCATCAATCCATTTTCAATATTTTTCGACAAATCGCTTATCAGGCGTGCCATAGGTGCTCCGTCAATCACATCATGGTCGATCAGAACTGACATCTTCAATATTTCTCTTATCTCTATTCTATCATCAATTACGGAGGGTTTCTTAATTATGGAACTTATACCAAAACAAACAGGATGTAATGAAATAGGGATAAACCACCCATTTACCTTTCCCATCATCCCAATGGAGGTAAATGCTACATTTCCCATTTTCTCATAAGCCACCTTTGGATGTTTTAATAAAAATTTCCAAAAATATCTTCTCACAAATCCCGGAAGAAAATAGTAAATCCTCTCTGATCTTTGCGTTTTCTTCAGAAGAACAATATCTTTTTCCGTAAATTCTTTATTTTTTGCTTCAGAAATTTGCCTTGTTATAGATTCAATACTTGCTTCATTTGCCTTTTCAATAATCATCGGAACAGGGACTTTTGTGCCTTTGATATCTTTTTCCACAACAACGGATACGTTTATATCATCAAAAATTATCAGCTTGTTTTTCCCGATCAGGTACGAGCCGGATGTTTCATATTTCTTGATAGTACAGGCAATTACCTTTATCAGCCAGGCATTAAATGATATCTTGCCGGAATGCGTTTTATTGTATTCTCTGATCTTCTTCCTGCTCAATGTAATATCATATTCAACCAATCCAGTAACATGATGTTTGTGTTTCCCTATTTCGCAAACATCTATGCTGGCTATTCTTGAATCCGGGAATCTTTGTATTTTATAATTTGCCATACAGGCTGATTTTTCTGTGCATGGCGCACAACTGCCTTACTTTATCAGAGTTATCCGGAAGGTAGTCCCCTTCCCAGGTGCGGAAGCTTTAACAAAGATCCGCCCGTTGTGGATTTCGCGAATGATACGTTGCGAAAGGGAAAGCCCGAGTCCCCATCCCCTTTGTTTGCTGGTATAACCCGGATTGAAGATGGTTCGGAATTTTTTACGTGCAATTCCTTTTCCGGTGTCGGTAATATCGATATGCACAAGCTTCTCTTCCTCCGTCATTTCAATGGTTATCTGCCCCTGGCCTGACATGGCGTCAACAGCGTTTTTCACCAGGTTTTCTATCACCCAGTCGAACAGCTGATAATTCATGGGTATCAGAATTACAGAACCATGGGCTGGAGAGAGCTGAAATACTACTTTGTTGGAAGTGCGTGTTTTCAGGTAGGCAACGGCATTATACACTACATCCACCAGGTTCTCGGTTTTAAGGCTGGCCGAGGATCCTATTTTTGAGAATCGCTCAGCAATGGTATTCAGTCGATTGACATCCTTCTCCAGCTCTTCTATGGTCTCTTCGCCTATGTCTTTTGTTTTCAGGTATTCGACCCATGCCATCATGCTCGACAGAGGGGTGCCAAGCTGATGAGCGGTTTCCTTGGCCAGTCCCACCCACACCTGATTCTGTTCCGAGCGGCGGGCCGTGCTGAAAAGCAGATACGACACCAGCAGAAAGATACCTATGATTGCCAGCTGAACAATGGGGAAATAGCGAAGCTGCGTCAGCAGAAATGAATCTTTGTAATAGATAAAATGTTTCCGGTCTGCTATCACAATCTCGATGGGATCGTTATAGGCCGACATCTCTTCTATTGTCTGTCGGATAAAAAGTGAATCAGCCACCCTTGTTGAGTCAATCATCCCCCAGGCTACCAGCGAGGTACGTGTACTGTCGGTAATAATCACCGGCACCGAGGCTGAATTGTTCACCACCTCGTTAAAAAAGGACTCAACTAGGTCGTCGAGAACCACCTTAAGCTCCGAGAAAAGCCGGGAGTCCTTGTAATAGAAGTACACGTAATTCCCCGAATAATAATCGAGTTTAAGCGGGGGATATACCGAGAACTCCTCCATCAGCTCCGGGGTGAATTGTCTTACCGTGTCCGGACTGAAATCCACGTTCCTGGCTTCCATAATCCTGCCGTTTTCATCGGCCAGAACAACCGGTATGGAAGTATTCTTTGAAATGATGCTGAGATAGAACAGTATATTTTCGTTGTCGCCCGATTCGGCGAGGCGTTCGGTTGCTTCGGCAAGGATTTCAACGCGTTTGCGTTCCTCCACCCGTATCTGATCGAAAAAATCGTCGGTATAGTTTACCAGGTTTACCTGCTGCTGAATGGCATTGGCCCAGGTGGTAATTTTATTCCGTTCATCCCGGGCTATATTTTTAATCATCAGATTGGTATACCAGAGTGAGAAACCAACAATCAGCAGTGCAACGAGAAAAAGCCAGCGTTTCCAGGCTTTTTTCTGTTCGTAAATATTGGTGACGCGGGGTCGCATCCGTTTGCTCAGGTTCATCAGCTCGGGCTTAGAAGTACAAATATCGGGTTTTCAGCTTAATTATATCACCGTGTTAGTCCTCATCCCACTCTATTTCGAATTTTTCGGCGGATTGTTTCGTTGTGTTGCCCGCAGCTTGTTTTTTTTCTTTCCCGAATTCGGAACGGAATACCTGTCGAAGTTCTTCGCGCTGGTTGCGGAAATCGTCGCCCATTTTCTTCATTACTTCCCGCCGGTCGTAACGGAATACCGGGTTGTCGACGGTTCCGCTAAGATGCAGAAACAGCCGGGTACCGCCGCTTTGGGTAATTTCCGAAGCGTCGGCAGGAGGTGGGTTCCGCTTTCGGTTTTTACTGATGTCGGAAAGCAGAACGTTGATGTGATAGTCGATTTCATTGCCGAACGTATGCGAACCGTATCCGTTCAGATCCATCACCGAGGATTTCACTTCCATGCGGGGTATGATAACCGTGCTTCGTGCAATCTCTATCCTGTTGCGCATGGTTGAGAACTTAACATTCATTAATTCATCGGCATCCAGAAACCTCGACAACTCCTGCAGGGGTTCGAATCCGACAAGCTGCCCGTTTCTGATTTCCAGATCGGCGATGGCACTTACCGACGGTACATCGGTATTCAGGTGGTTATCCATGCGGGCACCGTATTGCACTTCGGCATCTCCTTTTCCCCTCAGGTGACGGCTTTGCAGGCTGGTTTGCCCGAAGTCTTCAAATTCGTAAAAGAGCCGCTGAATATCCACGTCGGTTATGCTGGCCCGGCTCACAAGCTGGGCATGATCGGCATAGCGGTTGTTGAGCACCCCGCTCCCGCTTATGCTCCCGTCCATCGCTTTCATCGAAAAATCGTCGAGGCGAAGCACCTGGTCTTCCAGCCTCAGTTTCCCCTGCACCTGGGTAGCGCTGAAGCGCCGGTACGAAAAATTGTCGCATTTAAGGGATGCCGTAAAACGAAAGCGTGGCGGAAGAAGCTGCGGGGCCGGACCGTTCCGGTTTCCGTTTCCGGATGTGCCTGCCGGAGGCATCAGGTCTTCCAGTCTGAGCCGCGAAGATCTTAAATCCGCTTCAAATGTAAGAGGCTGGCCTTCAGAAAACAGGAATGCAGCAAGCTTGTAGAAATGTCCGTTCATGCTCAGGTCGCTCTCCCCGGTTCTGAAACTCAGCTGGTCGACCCTAACCGATCCGTTACCCAGCTCCAGAGAGGCCTGAATGTCACGGATTTGTTTCCCGGATGGCATAAGGGAGAATCCTGCATTGTTCAGACTAACCAGTCCGCTGGCTTTTTCGCCTACAGCCGCTCCGGAGGAAGGGGTGCCTTCGTAATGAATGTCGGCAATGAGGCGCCCTTCGGGATTCTGAATCATATCCGGTGCCAGAAGCCCGGCAAACTCCTCCAGGTAAAGATCTGCCTTAAGATCCAGGTTCAGGATGGGATCCTTGAGCTTCAGCATGGTAAGCCGGCCGCTGAATCTTCCTTTCCCGGCATGCCCTTCTGCTTTTGATATTTCAAGTCTTTCCTTTCCCTGCTGTCCCGGATATACAAACGTTCCATCCGCTTCAACCGAGCTGAAGGGGGTTTTACTTCCTTCATACACAAAACGGCCCCTGTCGATGGAGAATTCAAGGGTGAACGAAGGTTTTGCTTCCCCGGCAAGGTCGCCGCTCAGATTCACCGTTGCGTCGATTCTTCCGCCGGGTTTAAACTTTCCGATCCTTTCTGAATACGCTGCCGGTGCCAGAGATGAAAGCGAGGTAATGTCGGCTTTACTTGCGGAAATTAAAAGCTTATAGGGTCTGGGGCCATCGCCGAACGCAAATTCTCCGGAGCCCTTGAAACGCAGGCCATGCATCCTGACCGAGGCGGGTCCGAACGAAAACACGCTGCCTGCCATATCAAACGCAACTGCCGACTGCACTTCAATAACGCCTTCAACAGCATAATCGGTATCGTTAAAAAGCAGACGCCGCAACAGAATACTTCCCGAAAGGGAAGCATTTACCCGATCGCCTTTAACCTTCCCGCTAAGGGTAAAATAAGGGAAATCAGCACCCGCAGCAGTACCTGTCGAAAGGTCGGTGTAGTAGATCCCGGTTTCACGAAGTATAACCCTCTGAATGTCGAATTCCACCTCTTTCCCTCCGCCCGCACCTCCCGGTTTCCAGATGTTGTAATTGGTGTTCCCTTTTTCGTCGCTCCACACAGAGATGGCTGCATTGCTGACCTGCAACACGCGGATGGTATAATTTCCGGTAAGCAGTCCGTACCACCCCATTCTCAGGCTGATGCTGCGGGCATGCGCTAAAGCGGGAGCTTCCGGAAAATCTGCCGGCGGTTTTATTTCTACGTTCCGGAATACAACCGAAGCATCCGGAAAATCCCTGAAAAGAGTAAACTCAACCTCCCCTGCCTCAACGGGCACCAGCAGGTGACGGTTGATCTCGCCAACCACAAGCTGCTTGATCTTATCGCCATGGACAAAACCGGCAGTAAGAAGAGCAAGCGTAGTGACCAGGGCTATCGCGACAACCCATATCAGCAAACGGAGGATAAGCCTCTTTTTGTTGGAATTACTTTGCATGCGTACTTTATATCGTCGGCAAACATAAACGTACAAAAGTAAATATCATTGCCTTAAACAGTCAATTAACAGAGGGGAAAGTCTTAATTAATTGTCTTACGGTCAGCACCCCGCATCCTACGTAAAAAATGACGGTATTTACGGGCTGCCACGTAGCCTGACTGCTTGCTGAAATACACCCGGGATCTGCTCTTATTTTCGAAAGCGGTAATAAGCGGAAATGTTGAATTTCATAACTTTACCATATCCCTGACGGCCCGGCAGATGCCCTTTGTATCGTATCCGCACTGTGCGTACAACTCAGCCGGACTGCCCTGTGTGATGTATTCATCGGGTATTCCAAGCCGTGTAAGCCGGGACTGATATGCATGTGCAGCCATGAATTCGAGCACTGCGCTGCCGAGTCCGCCACTTATGGTTCCGTCTTCAACGGTCACAATGCTGTTGTACTTTTTAAACACTTCGTGCAGCAGTTGTTCGTCAATGGGTTTGAGGAAGCGCATATCGTAATGTCCGGCTGAAATGCCTTCGGACTGAAGGATGTTGCAGGCTTCGGCGGCGAAGTTTCCCGGATGGCCGATAGATAAAATGGCAACGTTATCTCCTTCCCTCAACTTACGGCCGGTTCCTTCCATGATCTCCTCAAACGGTTTCTTCCATTCAACAGACAATCCTCTGCCCCGCGGGTAGCGGATAACAAAAGGGCCTTTGCCGTCGAGCTGGGCGGTATACATCAGGTGCCGGAGCTCCCATTCATTCATGGGGGCGGCGATGGTAAGTCCGGGGATGGCTCTGAAATACGCAAGGTCGTAAGCACCGTGATGGGTAGGGCCATCTTCGCCTACCAATCCGCCCCGGTCGAGACAGAAAACTACCTGCAAGCCCTGCAGGGCCACGTCGTGAATTACCTGATCGTAAGCCCGCTGCATAAACGACGAATAAATATTGCAGAATGGTATCAGTCCGCGTGCAGCCATTCCGGCCGAAAAGGTAACGGCATGCTGTTCGGCGATGCCCACATCGAAAGCACGGTCAGGCATCACGCTCATCATCATATTGAGTGAGCAACCCGAAGGCATGGCGGGGGTGACCCCGACGATTTTAGGATTCTTCTCTGCCAGTTCGATGATGGTTTTCCCAAAAACATGCTGGTATTTCGGCGGCAGGCTTTTACAGGGTTTTTCGATGATCTCACCGGTAGTTTTATCAAACATACCCGGTGAGTGGTATAAAATCTGATCCTGTTCGGCTTTCTCGAAACCTTTGCCTTTTACTGTAATTACGTGCAGCAGGCGCGGACCCGGGATGTTGCGGATATCGTGCAGCAGCTTTGTAAGCCTTACCACATCGTGGCCATCGACCGGTCCGAAATACCTGAAATTAAATGCTTCGAAAAGATTGCTTTTATTGAGGATGGTACTTTTCAGGGCATTCCCGATCTGCTTGACTACGGCCCGTGAATTCTTGCCGTAGCTGGTATTTCCGCCCATCAGTTTCCACACCTTGTCTTTCAGCTTGTTATACGCCCTGGAGGTAACAATATCGAGAAGATACTCGCGCATGGCACCCACGTTTTTATCGATGGCTATGCCGTTATCGTTCAGGATTACGAGCAGGTTGGTATTGGAGACACCGGCATTATTCAGGGCTTCCATGGCCATACCTCCGGTCATTGCACCGTCGCCGATTACAGCGATGTGCTGTTCGTTCTCACCACCCATGAGCCGGGCGGCAGTAGCCATGCCAAGGGCAGCGGAGATGGACGTGGAAGCGTGGCCTACTCCGAAGGCATCGTATTCGCTTTCACTCATCTTTGGAAAGCCGCTGATGCCGCCGAAGGTACGGTTGGTATGAAACTGATCCCGCCTTCCGGTGATGATCTTATGGGCGTAAGCCTGATGGCCGACGTCCCAGATAAGTTTATCAACGGGAGTATTGAATGCATAATGGATGGCCACGGCAAGCTCGACGGCTCCCAGGCTTGCACCCAGGTGACCGGGATTGGACGAAATCACCTCAATAATAAACTGCCGGATCTCGCTGCAAAGCAGGGGGAGTTCCTCTTCCCTGAGCCTGCGCAGGTCGGCCGGAGAATCGATGGTATTGAGCAGTTTTAACGGTATCTGTGGAGTCATGATCCTTGCCGGATGTTACCCGGCAAATTTAAGAATAATCGCATCCCCTTTCCTGAAAACAGCCTCAGGATTTCGCTGTACAGTTTTAGCCCGCGGGAAAACCCTGCGATTACTGCAATTAAGGTGTAACCGGATTCCTTTTCAGGGAAACTCAGTGCCGGCAATGAAATCTTCCTCATGCCCGGCATACGGTATCAAACTCTGCAAATCAAACGTAATTGAGGATGAAATGTAGTACCTTTGCGGGTTAATTTCAAACCTTACTGAAATGAACATCATCATTGCCGGAGACGGAGAGGTTGGATTTCACCTTGCCAAGATGCTTTCCGGTGAAAACCACAATATCACCATCGTAGATCCGCATCAGGAGTTGCTGAAGATGATTGAGACGCACACCGATCTGATGACCATTACCGGAGATTCAACATCCATCAGTGTACTGGAGCAGGCCAATGTGCGCCGTGCCGACCTTTTGATTTCAGTGGTTCACGACGAAAAAATAAACATTACCACCTGTGTGCTTGGCAAAAAGCTTGGTGCCCGAAGAACCATTGCCCGTATCAATAATACCGAGTACCTAACTATTGAGAACCGCGAAATTATGCGTTCGCTGGGGATAGACGCGATGGTTTGTCCCGAGAGGATTGCCGCCAAGGAAATCGTTAAACTGTTAGGACAAACGGCAGCTACGGAAATATTTGACTTCTCGGAAGGCCGCTTGTCACTGTTTCTTATTAAACTCGACGAAAAAGCTTTGGTGCTGAACAAAACCCTGAACGAGGTTGCGCATGAAAACCCCAGGCTCGATTTCAGGGCAATAGCCATACACCGCAACAATAAAACCATCATTCCGAAAGGAGACGATGTATTTAAACTGAACGACCTGGCCTATGTGATTACCAAGCCCGACGGAGTGGATTCGCTTCTCAGGCTTGGCGGAAAGGAAAAGCAGGATATCCGCAACGTAATGATAGTCGGAGGAGGTCGCATCGGCAGAAAAACAGCCCGCCGGATTGAGCGCGATATGAACGTCAAGCTGATTGAAATTGACAAGGAACGCTGCCTCAATCTGATCGACCAGCTGGAACATACCCTTATCATCAATGCCGATGCCCGCGACATCGACCTGCTTGAGGATGAAGGCATACGTAATATGGATGCCTTTATAGCGGTTACCAACGACTACGAAACAAACATCCTTACCTGCCTTCTGGCCCAGCGTTTCGGAGTTAAACGGGTGATTCCCCTGGTAGAAAACATCGACTACATCACTATATCGCAAAGCATAGGCATAGAAACCATCATCAACAAGAAACTGATCACCGCTTCGTATATCGTCCGTTTCACTATGGATGCCGAGGTTACCAGCATAAAATGTCTCAGCGGCATCGATGCCGAAGTGCTTGAATTCGTTGTAAAACCGGGTGCATATGTAACACGCAGGCCTATCAAAAAAATTGATATCCCACGTGGCAGCATCATAGGAGGGATTGTCAGAGGCATGCAGAGCTATATCGCAGTGGGCGATTTCCAGATACAGGAAGGCGACAAGGTTGTGGTATTTGCAATCCCAGAAGCCATAAGCAAGGTTCAGGATCTTTTCCATTGATTTATTTTTATAACTTTCGCACCTTTCCGAATCTGGTAAGCCATGGCCGGCAAGCGTAAAATAAACCTGAATGCTATTCTTAAAATCACCGGATTACTGCTGGTGATCGAAGGCTTGTTTATGTTCACCAGCCTGGGATTCTCGGCATGGTACGATCCCGGGTTCCTGCATCATATGCGGTTGTTTGACCCGGCGCATGACTTTCTTCCTTTATTGATATCGGGAGGCATAACAGGCCTGACAGGTATCCTGCTCTGGGCAACCAACCGGAAACTCGACCAGAACTCCATTGGCAAACGCGAAGGATACATAGTAGTAACCCTTACATGGGTCACCATTTCATTTTTCGGGGCACTCCCCTTTATCCTGAGCGGAACCACCACCAGCTTAACCGATGCCTTCTTCGAAACCATGTCGGGATTTACCACCACCGGCGCAACCATTTTTACCGATATCGAAGCATTGCCCGAAGGAATCCTTTTCTGGAGAAGCATGACACACTGGATCGGCGGTATGGGAATCATAGTCCTGTCGCTTGCTATCCTTCCCTTTCTGGGAGTCGGAGGCATGCAGCTCTTCATCGCCGAAGTACCCGGACTAACGCCCGACAAACTGCATCCGCGTATTACCCAGACTGCCAAACGCCTGTGGATCATCTATGTTATATTGACTCTGATTCAAACTGCCTTGCTGATGGCTGGCGGTCTAAGTCTCTTCGACTCCCTTTGCCACGCATTCGGAACCATGGCTACCGGAGGTTTTTCCACGAAAAACGACTCCATTGCCAGCTTCTCCCCATACCTGCAATACGTTATTATTGTCTTTATGTACCTTGCCGGGATTTCATTCACCCTGCACTATCTTTTCCTGAAACGACAGTTCAGCAAGGTATTCAAAAACGAAGAATTACGGCATTATACTTTTTTGCTGATACTTTCTACAGTGGTTATTACGCTCGCCCTGATACTTATTCAGCACATTGCACCTGCTAAAGCATTCCGTGATTCGCTTTTTCAGGTAGTGTCCATTGTTACCACCACTGGCTACATCACCAGCGATTACCTGCTCTGGCCCTATTTTACATGGGTATTGATATTTCTGCTGATGTTTACCGGAGGGTGTGCCGGATCAACGGGAGGTGGTATCAAAATCGTAAGGATAATCCTGCTTCTGAAAAACAGTGCACTGGAGCTGAAACGCATCATCCATCCGCAGGCATTGCTCCCGGTAAGGCTTAACGGGAAAGCCATTTCTCAGCAGATCATCTTCAACGTACTGGCATTCTTTCTGATATATATACTGATCTTCGGCTTCGGCTCGCTGTTGCTTTCGATGCTGGGTCTTGAATTTGAATCGGCACTGGGAGCCGTTGCGGCAAGTCTCGGCAACATTGGTCCCGGACTTGGAATTGTAGGTCCGTCTTTAAACTACAGCACCATACCTGTTGCAGGCAAGTGGCTGCTTTCGTTCCTTATGATGCTTGGCCGGCTTGAGCTCTTTACCGTGCTGATACTCTTCTCCGCTGCTTTCTGGAGAAAATAGGCCACCGGCAAACCCTTGCCCTCCCACACCTCCTTCTTCCGTAAACCCCGGCAGGCAGAGCAGTCAATCCGATCTGAAAAACAGTAAATTATCTTTTGGATGGGATTCCGTATCTTTGCCGCCAATTTATGAGCGCCCTGCCATCCTACCGAAAAATATGGGACATCTCACTCCCGATTATCCTGAGCCTTATTGCCCAGAATGTAGTAAACGTTACCGATACTGCCTTTCTGGGACGGGTCGGTGAAGTGGAGCTGGGAGCATCGGCTCTTGCAGGACTCTTTTACATCTCGCTTTTTATGCTGGGCTTCGGTTTTGGCATCGGCGGACAGATCCTGATTGCCCGCAGAAACGGAGAAAAGAAATACGCGGAAATCGGAAAAATTACCGACAACAGCCTCTACTTCCTGATGCTGTTCGCCTTATTGCTATTTACGCTGATAAAGATCTTTTCACCTGCAGCACTTAAAGCAATGATTGCCTCCGAAACAGTGTATATTGCCAGCATGGATTTTCTGCAGTACAGAATATACGGACTCTTTTTTGCATTTGCCAATGTACTGCTCCGGTCGTTTTATATCGGCACTACAAGTACCCGGGTGCTTACCTGGAATGCCCTGATTATGGCCGTAGTGAATATTGTTCTTGATTATGCACTGATATTCGGCCATTTCGGACTCCCTGCTCTTGGCATTAAAGGCGCTGCTATTGCTTCCGTTCTCGCTGAAATGGCTTCCGCCGTATTCTTCTTCGCGTACACACTGAAAAAAATTGACCTTCAGAAATATCAGCTCTTCCGATTTAAAAGACTGGACCTAAGTGTTATAAGGACTACTCTCGATATTTCAGTTTTTGTAATGATTCAGCACTTCCTGTCGCTGGCAGGCTGGTTTATCTTTTTTATGATTGTTGAAAAACTCGGAGAACGTTCACTCGCCATCTCGAACATCATACGCAGTGCCTATATCGTTTTAATGATTCCCTCGTTTGCATTTGGCTCTACCACCAATACACTGGTCAGCAATATGATCGGACAAGGCAAGCATCATTTTGTGATTCCGGTGATCAAACGGGTTGCCCTTCTGAATTTCTCCCTGATCGGCGGCATTGTGCTGATCTCGGCTCTGATACCCCGCATTTTAATCTCGGTCTATACTTCCGACCCGGAACTGATCGCCCAAACGGTACCAACCTTTTATGTGGTGATGACTGCTCTTTTCCTGTTTTCCTTTGGAGGCATACTTTTCAATGCCGTAAGCGGAACCGCCAATACGGCTACCGCACTTCTGATAGAAATAATCACGATCGCCATTTATCTGATAGCCGCCTGGGTTCTTGCCGTTAAACTTCAGCTGCGCATTGAAGCCGTCTGGGCCAGCGAATACATCTATTTCTTTATAATGACATCACTTTCCTATTTTTACATGAAATCAGGAAAATGGAAACATAAAGTGATTTAAAACTGCAGCTGCCCTGTATTTTTCATTGCCATTTTTCCAGCAACAATCGCCTTTTTGATGCAAATTTGCACCCTGTATTTGTAAACTGCGATATTTCTTGTAGGTTTGTAAGGATGCGGCAGGATTGTCCAACCGGTTTGTGCGTGACTCCCCAGAACCGGATAATCCGGCTTTAACTCATCCATTATGTAAATGACGCCATTATCGGTTGTAATTATAGCATATAACGAGGAACGCAACATCGGGCGCTGCCTCGAATCGGTGCAGGATGTGGCCGACGACATCGTTGTGCTCGACTCCTTCAGTACCGACCGGACTGCAGAAATCTGTGCAGCCTATGGTGTCCGGTTTATACAGCATGCTTTCGACGGACACATTCAGCAGAAAAACAGAGCTGTAACCCATGCCCTCTATCCGCACGTTCTTTCGCTCGATGCCGACGAAGCCCTTGACGAAACCCTGAAAGCTTCTATTATGGAAGTAAAGAAAAACTGGGTCTCCGACGGATACACCATGAATCGTCTTACCAACTACTGCGGGCACTGGATCCGCCACAGCGGATGGTATCCCGACCGCAAACTCAGGCTGTGGGATTCGCGCAAAGGGCAATGGGGAGGCGAAAATCCGCACGACAAATACGAACTTACCGGCGAAAATGCCACAACTTCGCATCTGAAAGGCGATATCCTGCACTACAGCTACTATACCATCGCCGATCACTACCGCCAGGCAGAGTATTTTACCTCCATTCTGGCAAAATCACAGTTTGAAAAAGGCAGGAAAGCGTCCTGGCTGATTATGGTACTGAGTCCGGTTGTGAAGTTTCTGCGCAATTATTTTATCAGGCTTGGCATACTCGACGGCAAAGCCGGTTTTACCATTGCCCGGATCTCGGCATGGGCAACCTACCTGAAGTACAAAAAGATAAGACAACTGCAACTAAAAAAAATATCCGGCCTTGACTAAGAAAACCAGTTACCGGAGAATCATCATCAGCCGCACCGACAGCATTGGCGATGTGATTCTTACCCTGCCGCTTGCAGGAAAGATCAGGGAGAGGTTTCCGGATGCTGAAATCCTGTTTCTGGGTCAGGGATATACCAGAGCCGTAGCCGAAGCCTGCATTCACATCGACCGGTTTATCGACTGGAAAGAAATTGAAGTATTGCCGCAGAACGAACGGATATCTTTAATCCGCAGTCTGGAAGCCGACCTCATCCTGCACGTATTCCCGCGCCGTGAAATTGCCCGTCTGGCAAAAAAAGCAGGAATCCCCGAGCGCATCGGTACAACCGGCAGACTGTATCATTACCTCACCTGCAATCGCCTTACGAGACTTTCGAGGCGTAACAGTCCCCTGCATGAAGCCCAGCTTAACCTGTTGCTTGCCGGACAACTGTTTGAAAATACCGTTACAGAAACTGCAACAATTCCAAACTATTACGGACTATCGAGGCTGCATCCCCTACCCGGAAGGTTAAACCGGCTGCTAAGTCCGTCGCACATCAACCTCATCCTTCATCCGAAATCGAAAGGCAGTGCCAGAGAGTGGGGAAGTGAGAATTTTGCCGGACTTGCAAATTCGCTTTCCAAAGAAAAATTCAGGATATTTGTAACAGGAACGGCTGCAGAAGGAGAAATGCTGAGGAAAGAAGGCTTCTTTGAAGCTGCCGGAGAGCTGAATGACCTTACAGGGATGATGGATCTGAACGAGATGATCGCATTTATTGCAGCAGCCGATGCACTTATTGCTGCAAGCACCGGCCCCTTGCATCTTGCAGCAGCACTCGGAAAATCAGCCCTGGGCATCTATCCGCCCATCCGGCCGATGCACCCCGGACGCTGGGCTCCGCTGGGACATAAGGCTGCATTTCTGGTGGCTGATAAGGAATGCAACGACTGTCGCGGAGGCGGTAAATGCCTGTGCATGACCGAAATCAGCCCCGTGCGTGTTAAACAAAAACTTGAATCCCTGGTTAACAGTAATCTACACTAAAACCCGGACATGGACGCAGGCAACGAATGGTTTGTTATCGTTAATCCCAATGCAGGACGCCGTAAAGGGGAGAAAGACTGGCTGGAAATAGCCCGCTTGATGAACGAGGCAGGACTCAGCTTCACCAACGTCTTTACCAAACACCCGAACCACGCCGTGCGCCTGGCCCGGAAACATATTGAAGCCGGATTCCGCAAGATTATCGTGGTTGGAGGCGACGGCACCCTTAACGAAGTGGTCAACGGCGTTTACACGCAAAAAAAATATCCGCCCGAGAGTATAATTCTGGCTATGATTCCTGTAGGTACCGGCAACGACTGGGGCCGTTCCTTCAACATCCCTTCCGGATACAAAGAAGCCATTGACGTAATTGCTCTGGGTAAAACCCGCCTTCAGGATGTGGGAAAAGTCACCTATATGTACAAGAATCTTCAGAAACACCGGCATTTTATCAATATGGCCGGTCTCGGATTCGATGCCATGGTAGCCAAACGTACCAACAAGGTGAAGCAGGAAGGGAAAAGCGGCCCGTTCTCCTACCTCATCAGTCTGTTTGCCAGCCTTATCAGCTATAAGGCAACTACCGCTCGCGTTAAAGTGGACGGACAAGAGCTGAAAGCAGGGGTATTTACCATGAGCGTTGCCATCTGCCGGTTCAACGGGGGCGGTATGATGCAGGCTCCCAATGCCATTCCCGACGACGGACTTTTTGATGTTACAGTGATAACCCGCGTCAGCAGGCTTCTGGTGATTCGAAGCGTAAAGAAACTCTACGACGGCTCGTTCCTCAAACTTCCTCAGGTAAAAACATTCAGGGGAGCAAAAGTTGAAATCGAGGCGGAACTGCCCATGTTTCTCGAAACCGATGGCGAATCCCTGGGCCATACCCCCATGCAGTTTGAGGTAATCCCGCTTGGCATTACCATTGTAGCCGGAAACTGAAGACCGGAAAATTCACCGGAACAAACCATTATTAAATCACGCGCACCTTGGCAGGAATTTATATACATATCCCCTATTGCAGGCAGAAATGCCATTATTGCAACTTCTTCTCCGTCGCTTCCGCGAAATTTATGCCCGAAGTCGCTTCAGCCATAACCCGTGAAGCCGTGCTGCAGCATTCGTATCTTAACGGCGCAACCGTTACGTCCGTTTATTTCGGCGGCGGAACTCCTTCCCTTCTTAATCCTGCTCTCCTTGGCGGGATTATGGATGCCGTTACAAACAACTTTTCCCTTTCGTGGGATGCGGAAATAACCCTGGAAGCCAATCCCGACGATGTGAACCGTGATAATCTGAAAGCCTGGAAAGAACTCGGCATCAACCGCCTGAGTATGGGCGTTCAGTCGTTCCGAGATGAGGACCTGCTCTATCTGAATCGCATCCACACAGGTAACAAAGCCCTGGAATGCATTGATCTGGCTCAGGATAACGGATTTGAAAACCTCACCATCGACCTGATTTACGGATTCCCGGTGCTGAGCGACGAGGCCTGGCTGGACAACCTGCAGAAGGTTACCGGCAGAAACATCCCGCACCTTTCGGCATATGCACTCACGGTAGAACCGCGCACAGCCCTGGATGTGCTGATACGCAAAGGGAAACTTGCCCCTGTGGATGAAGTTCAGGCAGTACGTCACTTCCGTATGCTGATGGAAGCCATGGAAACCGCCGGATACCTGCATTACGAAATCTCCAATTTCTGCAAACCGGACCGGTATGCCAGGCATAATACAGCCTACTGGACAGGAGAACCTTACCTTGGACTGGGGCCTTCGGCACATTCGTTCGACGGAAAAACCAGACAGTGGAATGTATCCGGCATCAATGAATACCTGAAGGCCATTGAAACCGGCAGTATCCCGCAAGGCTCCGAAACCCTGGGTTTGGTTCAGCAGTACAACGAATACGTAATGACCGGGCTGCGAACCATGTGGGGATGCAAAGAAGAAGAACTGCTGCAAAAATTCGGGACCGCTTACCTGAATGATTTTAAAACAGGTATCGGCAGGTTTATAGATGCAGAACTGGTATCGTATGCAAAAGGCTGCTACACGCTGACATCTGCCGGAAAACTAATGGCCGACGGTATAGCCGCTGATCTGTTCGCAGACGACGGAATGTAAAAACGGATCTCAGACCGGAACATGTGCATCCGTCCGNNAACATACAATTATTCTCCATACATTCGCTTCATAAAATAATCCATACCTCCCATGAGAAAACTGTTACTGCTGGTATCCGTAGCTTTATTGGCCGGTTGCTCCCATAAAATAAGTACAAACTTTCAATCGGCGGCTCCTGCACCGGCAGATACCATCTGCAACCCCGAAATTCTGAAAAAAAGCGACCTTTTCGGACTCAATGCCCAATATCTGGGAAGCATAACGCTTGATGAGCCAATCGTTTACATGCGCCGGAAAGTCTGCTCGGAAGAGGCAGCCATTGAAATATTAAAATCCAAAGCATGTAATCTGAATGCCAACCTTATTAACATCACTCTGGAAATAAAGCCGGGCGAAGATGCACCACCCTATCCCAGAAGTGCCTGTTACAGGTGTATCGCTAATTACTATTACGTTGAAATAAATGAAACTTCAAAACCCATACTGAAAGAAGATGCCCGGAAAACGATCAGCTGGGAGGATAAAACGAAAATCACGTGGGACAATTTTATGATTGAACTGCCGGAAACAAGCGAAATCCCTTACGAGTTCAGCTCAAGAATTTATCTTAGCTGGAGGATGTCGCCCTGGACAGGTGCTTTTAAAGATTATAAAGCCCAGGGGACTTTTTACTGCGATATCTCGAAAGCTAAAAGATCTTTCAGAACCGCTGAAAATGAAAAACAAATTGAGTTGCTCTTTTCATTAACCCATCTCTATGCCAAAAGGCTGGAGCAGGATCTGAATTCACGAAAACCAAAAATTTCAAACAAACGGAAACTCTATGGCATCGTCAACATGTATGATATGGATATGAAAAATGCTGTAACAAGGTTTTATGAGGAGACAGAATACGGTGAAAACAAAGCGGCTCTTCAAAAATGGGAAGACGAAATAAATACAGAACTAAAACAGCTTACCGTTGGTGAGCCCGACACCAAAAGAAAATAAAGCACGGTGCAAAGTATTTGCAAGGCAATGCCGAACGATTAAAAAAATCCGGGGGCCGTTCCTGACTGCCTGTCAGCACCGGAGAAGTTAAAGAATCACTAACTATCAGGGGTTATTGCCAGACAGGGCAACCCTGATGGTAACCGGCTGGTGGTCGGCTTCGGTAAAGCCGGTGGCAGTAGTTTCAGCTTTCAGCAAGGCTATGTTGGGTGACAGGGCAAAGAAGTCGATCAGGGTTGTTTTTGTTTTGCCGGCGGTATACGGCACATCCACATCGCGATTGGTACTGTGCAGGGGATCGAAGGCAAACTTCCAGCCATCCGGCAAAAAATCATCGGGTATAGGAGGCTCTATAACCTTGGGCAGATAATCGGGGAGAAGTCCGGCCGTATCGAAACCAAGCGGGTTCTGGTTCCAGTCGCCTCCTACGATCACGAAATTTCCTTTAGAAAATTCGCTTTCCATCAGTTGTTTAAGTTCTGCCAGCTCCGTTTTCCGGATTTCTGCGGCATCGCTGAAGGCAGAATTGTGGATATTTACCAGCACCAGGTCGTTTCCTCCGGAGGTATTAAAACGTGTAACAAGGTAGCAGCGCTTCAGCATAAAAAGGCTCATCGGCCATGAATACCCTTCGGAAAAGGCATAACGAACCACTTCGGAAGGATTATACCGGCTGAAGGTAGCCTGTCCGGCTCTCACCTTACCCATGGGTTTTATTACAGGCAGCGGAACCCAGGCTTTGTAATTAAGCACAAAAAAAGCGTTGTACGTCTCCATCTCCCGGCTCAGATCCTGCATCTGATTAACGTACCAGCTGCGTTTTGAGCAGGTATCTATCTCCTGGATCAGAATAAAATCGGATGGATAGAATTGGCGCAGCCGGTCTATGACGCCCTGTTTAAAAACTCCGGTTTGCTCACGCGTTGGCCTTGCCATGGTACCGCCTTCGTAAAAAAAGTCCATCTCAGCTCCCAGTCCGCAATACCCGATGTTGTACGTTGTTATTGTCAGGGTATCGGGAATGGAAGTTGCCTCACCCTTCGCATCAAAAAACTCCCGGTCATCCGGCTTATATTCTGCAATGGTTTGTACTGCAAGGAATAATGCGAAAAGAATCACAATACCTGCAACAATTCCGGCCAGCAGGCGGAGTACAATCCTGAATTTGATTTTTCCTGACATAATATTAAGGGCTATTATACAAATCTACACTATTTAAGGTACTAAATCAAGTATGCAACCCAAATGTTCCGAATGCATAACCGGTAACGGATTCATGCATTTATGCCGTAATCCGGCTGAGGCATATACGCGGCAAAAACAAAGCAAATTACAACTGGTACCGCAACACTATAAAAATATTAATTTTACGCTCGCTTAAAACAACCGCTTTACCAAACCAACCACCTATGCCAATCCTGGGATCCATTATCAAAAGTGCCATTGAATTTCCGAGCAGGATACCGCTCGAAAAGATCAGGCGTGTGTCGCCCGGCAAACAACAGCAGGCCACGCTTCGCAAACTGCTTCGCGAAGCCCAGTATACGGCTCTTGGTGAGACGTATGAGTTCGGAAATATGCTCCGGCGCAAAGATTTCGTTGAAGCCTTCCGCAATAAAGTGCCCCTGCACGATTACAATGCTATCCATCAGCGGTGGTGGTACCGAACGCTGAACGGCGAAGCATTCGTCAGCTGGCCCGGAAGAGTCAGGTATTTTGCCCTTAGTTCGGGTACCAGTGAAGCTTCCAGTAAATACATCCCGGTAACGGCCGATATGCTGAAAGCGATCAAGAAAACCAGCATACGCCAGATTTTTTCCCTTGCCAGATACGATTTCCCGCGCGATTTTTACGAAAAAGGGATACTGATGCTTGGCGGCAGCACGCATCTTCAATACAACGGCACCTATTACGAAGGCGACCTTTCGGGAATAACGGCAGGCAATATACCTTTCTGGTTTCAGCACTTCTACAAACCCGGCAACCGTATCTCGAAAGAGCGCGACTGGAGCACCAAACTCGACGAGATTGTGCGCAAAGCCCCCGACTGGGACATAGGCGTTATCGTCGGCGTGCCGGCTTGGCTGCAGATACTGATGGAGCGAATTATCAAGCATTACAACGTTAAAACCATACACGACATATGGCCAAACCTCTCTATTTATGTGCATGGAGGCGTTTCCTTTGCCCCCTATGTTAAAACGTTTGAGAAACTGCTTGCCAGACCCATTACCTACATAGAAACCTACCTGGCCTCGGAAGGATTTATCGCCTATCAGACCAGGCCCAATACAGGTTCTATGCAGCTGGTTCTGGACAATGGATTGTTCTTCGAATTTATCCCGTTCAACGACCGGAATTTCGACGACGACGGCCATTTCCTGCCCAATGCGGAGACTCTCACCATCGAAGAGGTGGAAGAAGGCAAGGAATATGCTCTTGTGCTTTCGTCGTGTGCCGGAGCCTGGCGCTATCTGATCGGGGATACCGTCAAATTCACCAGCAAGGCTCTCTCTGAAATTGTGATCACCGGACGCACCAAACACTTCCTGAACCTCTGTGGCGAACACCTTTCGCAGGAAAACATGAACAGAGCCGTGCAACTGGTTGAGGAGCAAACGAATATCGCCTTCCCTGAGTTCACCGTGTCCGGGATAAGGCACGACAGCATGTTTGCACACAAATGGTACCTTGGAACCAGCGAAGACCTCAGCACCATCGACCCGCAGATGATTCGTGACCGCATCGATCAGAACCTGAAGGACCTGAACGACGACTACAGGGTAGAGCGAATCGCTGCCATCCGCGATGTAATGGTGGAAATACTGCCTCTTCACCTGTTCTATGATTACATGAAACTCCTTGGCAAAGAGGGAGGTCAGAATAAATTCCCCCGGGTGGTTCGCAATGAAAAACACCAGCAATGGGAAGAATTTCTGAACAATAATCACAGAAATAAATAATAAAACGGGAGAACTGAACGTAAGGTAAGATCATTTGCGGGTATTCCGGCCTCAGATAGGTAACCCGGATTGCAGGTTGCACCCCGATGCACCTGCTAACGTTTGATAAACTGCCATTTAACTTATATGCATCCTGTTCTGGAGGGAATGATTCTTGGACTAACCCTGGCCATTATGCTTGGCCCGGCCATGTTCACGCTTATCCAGACCAGCATTCACAGGGGCCTTACTCCGGGAATACTGCTGGCAGCCGGTATCTTTCTCAGCGACCTGGCTTTGGTTGTACTCTGCTACCTCGGCGCACTGCAGGTATTCGGAAATGAAAGAAATTACCTGATGTTCGGAATAATAGGCGGTGTTATTCTGGTAGCCTTCGGGGTGGTAACCTTTCTCCGGAAAGTACACATCGCCGACGACGAGAATCTTCTGGAAGTAAAAGTCCCCGGTCCGCTGACCTATATACTGAAAGGTTTCTTCCTGAACTTTGCCAATCCCTTTGTCTGGATATTCTGGGTATCGGCCATGGTTACCGTAAGTACAAGCCACGATGCCGACTCGGCAGCCATTGAGGCGTTTTTTGCCGGAACACTGCTCACCATATTCGCGACCGACATAATTAAGGTAATTGTTGCCAGCCGGCTGAAACACTATCTTAAGCCCCGCTACCTGATTCTGATAAACCACATTGTGGGGATTATGCTGGTTTTCTTCGGGATTTATCTTCTCGTAAAGACCCTGCTGAAATTCTGACTCAGCTCTCCTGCTTCTGCAATGCCCTGCAATCCCGGATGTTCAGGATAACAGGATATCAGATACGTATGACACATTACAACTCCCTGGCAGGAATTTTAATATCCTTGATATTAAGCTGAAGGGACTTTTGGTTGTTCCACTCATTTTCCTCGATGTGATAGCAAATGCTGAAGGGTTTGCCTGTATTGATATCGGGGAAATAATCGCCTTGCTGAAACGCAATCGCCGGGAATGGCGGAGACGCAATCTCGGCATGACCAACGGTAAGTTTAAGATGGTTCTTTCCAACAATGCGGCCGTAACCATTGTCGATGACTCCGTCGGTTTGGAAAACCGGTGACATATTGCCCGGGCCAAAGGGAGCAAACTGCTTCAGAACCTTAAAGAATTTAGGTCCTATTTCATTCAGATTGATTTTCAGGTCAATCTCCACTTCGGGAGAGAGCATATCCTCGGTTAAGCCACGGCTCACCACCTGTTCAAACTTCTGTATGAACGCATCAAGATTGGAAGGCTTAAGCGAGAGTCCTGCTGCATATTTGTGACCGCCAAAGTGTTCCAGCAGATCGCTGCATTCGTCAATGGCATCGTAAATGTCAAAATCCTTGATCGACCGTGCCGAGCCTGTAACCAGTCCGTTCGATTGCGTAAGCACTATGGTGGGACGATAATAATTCTCAATCAGCCTTGAAGCAACAATACCGATAACGCCTTTGTGCCATTCGGGCTTGTACACCACGGTTGAACGGGCATTTCTCAGCCGCTCGTCAAGCCGGATCATCTCCAGTGCCTCATCGGTTGTTGTAGCGTCAAGATCGCGGCGGGTGGTGTTGAAATCGTTGATCTGCTTCCCGATAACCTCCGCGGTAACCTCATCCCTGCTAATAAGCAGCTCTACCGAATTACGCCCGCTTTCAATCCTTCCTGCGGCATTGATGCGTGGACCAAGAAGAAATACCAGATCTGAAATGGTCAGTTCCCGGGTAAAAATATAACCGGTTTCGTCGCCGTTATTTCCGTTCTGCATCAGCTCCTCTACCGGCCGGGGTACAGCCCCGGGTTTCCTGTTAATGTTGGAGAACTTAAGTATGGCTTCAAAACCGGGGCGGGGATTTCTGTTGATAAGCTTCAGCCCGTAATATGCAAGTATGCGGTTCTCGCCCGTAATGGGGACAATGTCGGAAGCAATGCTGACGGCAACCAGGTCGAGGTACCTGAACAATCTCTCCCGGGGTATTTCTTTGGTAGCGGCAAGTGCCTGAATCAGCTTAAAACCGACGCCGCAGCCCGAAAGCTCTTTATACGGATATTGGCAGTCGGGTCGCTTGGCATCGAGTACGGCAATTGCGTCGGGCAGACGTTCAGCGGGCCGGTGGTGATCGCAAATGATGAAATCAACCTTGTACTCGTTGGCCTTGCGGATTTTTTCTATGGCTTTAATTCCGCAATCCAGCGCTATCACCAGTCCGAATTTGTTATCGTGCGCAAAATCAACTCCCTTGAAAGAGATACCGTAGCCTTCCGAATAACGGTCCGGAATATAAAAATCCAGGGCTTCGTGACCGAGCTCCTTCAGAAAAGTATATACCAGCGAAACGGCCGTGGTGCCATCCACATCGTAGTCGCCGTAAACAAGTATCTTCTCTTTGCTATCGAGAGCCTTCACGATGCGATCCACAGCTTTGTCCATATCCTTCATCAGAAAAGGATCGTGCAGTGTATCAAAGGAAGGCCTGAAAAATGCCCTTGCTTCTTCGTATGTATTCATCCCCCGCTGTACCAGCAATTCAGACAGTACAGGCCCAATCCCAAGTCCGGCGGATAATCTGGCGACAATTTCAGGATCGCCCCGCCTTTTCAAAACCCAGCGTTTCTGCATTTCTACTTTTTTTAGATTCGTAAAATTAGGGATTATGCCTTAAAGAAGGAAGGAAAAAATCAGTGGTGGATTCGAAAGACTGCGGCAAAGATGCTGCCGGGCTTAAGAATCAGAGGTTTGTAATTAATATGCGGAAATTATAAATGTTTAATCCTTGTCAAACGTTAAATTCTTTGGACTGTACTGCCGCTTCAGCCAGCTGCTGAGTCCGTCGAGCCCCGGAAACAGAACCCTTTCGGTAATATTGGCCTGGTCGAGCTTATCGCGGATCTCCCATTTGAGTGCAGCCGGGATAACGATACGGTAGAATAGCTCCGGATGATCCCCAAGCCAGTGATTCATAAGTAACCGGTTGCCGGGCATTAACGAAAAAAGGGCATGCTGGTTCACAATACGCTCGTCCATCGATGGCGGCTCAAGAAAGATTACAAACCGCCTTTCGTGAAGCGTATCCAGCTGCCGGAGCGAACTGCATACCGTATCGAGCATGTGCGGAGTAAACACATTGCTGCCTTCCTCCAGAATGGTTGTATGAAGGGGTACAGGTAAAAAATCACTCGATTTCACGTAATTCACACACCAGATTACCCCGTCGGTATCAAATTTCTGCAGATTTGCAGTTGCAAAATGCAATGCTACAAAAGGGGAATAGGTCCAGTCGAGCAGACGGGTTGGCAATCCGTGATGCTGCGCAATAGCCATAAGATTCCATACAGATTCGCCCGGCAAGGCATCCCTGTGCGCATACTTTCTGAAATTCCGGAGCAGGTGCCGCTCCAGATCACTGTACGACCCCTCAAGTCGCATCAGACTGGTTTTCAGCTCGTACCTCGCATCGGAAAGTCCCCTGAATATAAAGGATGACCGGAATCTGCCCAAACGCTCATCGTAAGCATCGCGGAACAGCAAATCCTGCAACTGAGTCCAGGAAGTGGCTTCAAGATCGTAAACCATAAGCAGTACACGGTTTGAGGCTAAGCGCTGGCGGGCACTTTGGAAAATATATCTTTCCGGCCAGCACAATTTTCATTAAATGTACAATCTTTGTCCTTACAACCATACGCCCGATAGCGTTTTAGCCTTTATTAGTGCCTGGCAATTTGTTAACTGTCTTGTAATCAATTGTTTTAAGTATTATAACTCTTCTTTTTCTTGGTTCAAGCATTTTAATTTTTGACCCGAGCAACTTGCCACATTCAATAAGCATTCCACCCTTATTCTTAAGCCAATCCTTGTCATTAATAATTTTTAACCCGGATATAAATTGCAAGTCGTTAATTTCTCCTGTTTCTTTGCTTTTATCAAGAGTATCAATTTTTAAGACTTGATATTCCAATGAAATATATTTCTTTCCTTTCGAGAAATGACCTGAGGTTTCTATTTTCAAATTAGGATATTGAAAGGATGTATATTCAAATGAATTATCTTCAAACAAGGTTAATTCTTCCATGATTAAAGGCCCTGGCCCACAAAACCCTATATCATTAAAATATAAGTAGATGCTTTTTTGTCCTTCTACAGAAAAGGATAATGTTATAAAAATTATTACCAGGTAGTATTTCATTCTTTTTTTTGCTTGCTACTAAACGTATTATCAACTCAAAGGTAGGTGAATTTCCTCAAAACGCCTTATTTCACCTCTTCGGTTTACAGAGAATTCCTATTCATTCGTGATGCCTGTAAACGATTACCGCCTGCTCAGATGCCCGGCCCGTAAACTGCGTCTTGTTATGCTGTTTTATGAATGAAATCAGCGTTTTAGGGGAATAAACCCTGCTGCTTTCGCTAATTTCCGTATTTTAGCATCCGGAATCAGAGCAACCCTATAAAATTCAACATCATGATTTTGCGCAGATTAATGACCGCTATAGCGGTTTCCGGACTAATTGTCCTGTTTGCCGGGTGCGGAACCACCCCAAAAAATGAAGAAGCAATGGAAAATGCATACCAGGGTGTAATACCTGCCGGCGAAGCACTTACTGCCGTCGACAGTGAAGAAGTTGCACAGCGGGTGTCGATTTATGCACCGGTGGAACTCACGGCCGACATCAGCCATCTTTCGGAAAATGAAAAGCAGATTCTGAGTATTCTGTTTGATGTTGCCCGTCTTATGGACGATATTTTCTGGCAGCAGACCATCGGCAACAAAGATGCCTTTCTGCAGCGTATCTCAGACGAGACAACCCGCCGTTTTGCCGAAATCAACTACGGTCCGTGGGACCGGCTTAACGGGAATAAGCCATTCATTGCAACCATCGGCGACAAGCCGCTGGGAGCCAATTTCTACCCCCCCGATATGACACGGGAGGAGTTCGACACCCTTCAGAATCCGGACAAATCAAGTTTATATACCCTTATCCGCAGAAACGAGGACGGAACCCTGCGCGTTGTATGGTATCATGAAGCGTATGCGTCCAAAATCAGTAAAGCAGCTGAACTGCTGAAAAAAGCAGCCGCCCTTGCCGAAGATGAAGGCCTGAAAAATTATCTCGAACTCCGGGCCGAAGCACTGCTTACCGATAATTACTTCGACAGCGATATGGCCTGGATGGACATGAAGACCTCTAACCTCGATTTCGTTGTTGGTCCTATCGAAAACTATGAAGATGCCCTTTTCGGTACAAAAGCCGCCCAGGAAGCCTTTATCCTGATAAAGGATGTGGAATGGAGCGAGCGTCTTGCCCGTTTTGCCTCCCTGCTTCCCGAACTTCAGAAAGGCCTGCCGGTGGATCAGAAGTATAAAAACGAAGTCCCCGGCTCCGATGCCGACCTCAATGCATACGATGTTGTATTCTATGCCGGCGACTGTAACGCAGGCAGCAAGACCATCGCCATCAACCTGCCTAACGACGAACAGGTGCAGCTTCAGAAAGGCTCCCGCAAGCTTCAGCTGAAAAATGCAATGAAAGCCAAATTTGACAAAATCCTGGTTCCCATTGCAGATCAGCTGATCGACGAATCCCAGCGCAGCTACATCAAATTCGATGCGTTTTTTGCAAATACCATGTTTCATGAAGTAGCACACGGACTCGGCATAAAAAATACCCTCGATGGAAAAGGAACCGTTCGTGAAGCACTGAAAGAACAGTATTCGGCAATTGAAGAAGCCAAAGCCGACATCCTCGGACTTTACATGGTTACCAAACTCTATGAAATGGGCGAGCTTACCGATGGTGAGGTAATGGATAATTATGTAACCTTCATGGCCGGCATATTCCGCTCTGTCCGCTTCGGAGCCGCCAGCGCCCATGGCAAGGCCAATATGCTTACATTCAACTATTTCAGCGAAAACGGAGCATTCACTCACCAGCCGAACGGCACCTATATGGTTAACTTTGAGACGATGAAAAAAGCCGTTGAAAGTCTGGGAGGAATGATTCTCACCCTGCAGGGCAACGGAGCCTACGAGCAGGTAAAAGAGCTCATTCGTACCAAATCGGTTATCCCCGCTCAATTGCAGCAGGACCTCGACAAACTGAAAGGTGCCGGTATCCCGGTTGACATCACGTTTGACCAGGGGAAACACAAACTCGGACTCTGATCGAAGCTGCGTTCAGATTCGGACACAAGCAGAACATAAGCGGACAGGCCTGAAAGTAAGCTTCTGAGCTGAAAAAGGCATGTGATTGATAATTAATATACTAACAGATGGCATGGTTTTTAAGGCATCGCTTGCCCAAGCCCTGTTTCTGCTTAACAGTATGGAATAATCACCTAACAATAATCAAACACGCTCAAATGAGAAAGATTCTCTTTACCATGATGATGCTTGCTGTC
Organism: Bacteroidales bacterium UBA6248; assembly: GCA_002441345.1. GTDB lineage: Bacteria > Bacteroidota > Bacteroidia > Bacteroidales > Lentimicrobiaceae > Lentimicrobium. The sequence goes on along the minus strand of DJVU01000076.1, from coordinate 25,979 downwards.
CTGAATACCGGACTGCAGGCCGGAAATCCGCCCGATGAAGGAATGTGGCTTCCGATGTTTGTTGAACGCCTTAATTACGTCGACATGCAGAAGCAGGGGCTGAAACTGACGCCCCAGGAAATTTATGACATCAATAATTCGAGTCTGAAGGATGCCATCGTCAGCCTCAACGGTGGTTCATGCACAGCCGAAGTAGTTTCCGGTCAGGGACTGCTTTTCACCAATCATCACTGTGCATACGATGCCATTCAGAAACACAGTTCGGTGGAAAACGATTATCTTACCGATGGCTTCTGGGCACGCAGTCTGGAAGAAGAACTGCCCAATGAAGGCTCAACCGTATCGTTCCTGGTTAAAATGGACGACGTCAGCAAAATGGTTCTCGAAAAGTTGAAACCGGAGATGAGCGAAAGCGAACGCAATGCCACCATCGCAAAGGTTATCGAGATCCTGAAACAGGAAGAATCCAACAACGGGCAATACGAGGTATCGGTAAAGGGCTTTTACAATGGAAACGAATATTACCGCTTTGTTTATGAAGTGTATAAGGACGTCCGCCTGGTTGGTGCCCCCCCCTCATCCATTGGTAAATTCGGTGGCGATACCGACAACTGGATGTGGCCGCGTCATACGGGCGACTTCAGTATTCTCAGGGTGTATTCAGGCCCCGACGGTAAACCGGCTGAATACTCCAAAGACAATATTCCCCTCAAGCCCAAACACTTCCTGAAAATATCACTCGATGGCGTTGAACGCGACGATTTCGCCATGATCTGGGGATATCCCGGAAGTACCGACCGCTACCGCACCTCCCATGGCATCAAAGCTTCCCTGGGTGAGATAAATCCTGCAATTATCCGCGTCGGAGGCCGGATTCTTGAAATCATGAAGGCCGATATGGATAAGAGCGATAAAGTCCGCATCCAGTATGCATCCGACTATGCCGGACTTGCCAACTTCTGGAAGAATAAAATAGGCGAAACCCGCGGACTGAAACGTCTGGACGTTTACGATAAAAAAATAGCAATTGAAGAACAATTCAGTGCCTGGGTTAATGCCGATGAAAGCCGTAAGGAAATATACGGAAACGTTCTGCAGGATATTGACGATGTATACAACCAGTATACAGCAACAAAATATAACACGAGGCTCTGGAGTTTCAGCATCTCCCTGTTCGGATCAAAAATGCTGCAATTTCCAATGCAAACCCAGGGTATGATCAACATCCTGAAAAGCGGGCAGAAAGGCGAAGAACTTCAGGCCTCACTGGCACCGTTCCATACACTCGGGAAACAACAGTTTAAGGATTACAATGCCCCCACTGAAGAGAAAATCCTTGCAGCCATCCTCGAAATGTACCGCCAGGATGTTCCTGCCGATGCCCTCCCCGATATCTACAACCTGATCGACAAAAAATACAAGGGCGACGTTAAACTCTTTGCTAAAAAAGTATTTGAAACCTCGGTTCTGGCAACTCCTGAAAAATACGAGGCTTTCCTCGCCAAACCTTCACTGAAAGTGTTTGAAAACGACCTTGCTGTAAAAACAACCAATTCTTTTTTCAATGCCTACACTACGGCCAACATGAATGCCGGCCCGCTAAACGAAAGACTCCGGAAAGCCCAGCGCCTGTTTGTTGACGGACTTCGCAAAGCCAATCCCGACAAGGTATTTTACCCCGACGCCAATTCAACCATGCGGGTAACCTACGGTAAGGTCCTCGATTACTATCCTGCCGATGCCGTACATTACGACTACGTAACCTTCATTGAGGGCATTATGGAAAAGGAAGATCCGACAAACGAAGAGTTTATCGTTCCTGCGAAACTCAAAGAACTCTATGAGAGCAAAGACTACGGCAAATGGGCCGACAAAGACGGACGGCTTGTTATCAACTTCCTGAGTCATAACGATATTACCGGAGGTAACTCGGGCAGTCCCGTAATCAATGGCCACGGCGACCTTATTGGAATTGCCTTCGACGGCAACTGGGAAGCCATGAGCGGTGACATAGCATTTGAAACCGAGCTTCAGCGCACCATCAGCGTCGACATACGGTACGTTATGTTTATCATCGATAAATATGCAAATGCCGAAAACATTCTTCAGGAGTTAAAATTCAGCAAAAGAAGGTAGGAATCCCGGTTTTTACCACATGAAAATGCCTTCAACCCGAGATGGTTGAAGGCATTTTTTATTGAAACGCCCTGCTTTTGCTTGTCTCCGCCCATCAGCAGCATTCATCCCTTTTCGGTGCAGGTTAAGTAAAAATGTACTATTCTTGCAGTATGCTGAAAATCAACTATTGCCTGATAATGCTGGCCATTTTGCCACTGGCAGCAAGTGCACAAACCGATACCCTGATCGTACGTCCGCTTCCCTGTCCGGAAGGGGAATGGGTATTATCTTTTTCGGATGAATTCGACGGATCATCGCCCGATGCAAAAAAATGGATTACCTGGTATCCGTACACCAGCGACGGAGGTGATAGCTGTGCTTTTTGCCGTACCCATGGGGACGAGGGTCAGGTCTTTCTGGATGAAAACGTTACGGTTGAAAACGGAATCCTTTATCTGACAGCGAAAAAAGAAGAGGCAGAATGGATGGGAGAACGTCGCCCGCATACTTCCGGAATGATACATTCACGCCATCCGTTCGGCTATGGCCGGTACGAAATACGATGCCGCATGCCCGAAGGCATGGGATTCTGGCCGGCTCTCTGGACCTTCGGTCAGCTTTCGGCAGAAGTGGATATCGTAGAAGGAGAAATGGAAAAACCCGACCGCCTGCATACCAGCATCCACAACTGGCAGATTGGTAAAATGCTTCACAAAGGGCACCGGCTGAAACAAAAAATGTCCGGTGATTTCAACATTTACGCCATGGAATGGGATACCAACCAGATCAGCTTCTGGTTCAACGATCAGAAAATGTGGCAGGTGAGCCGGTTTAAAGGCGGAATATTTAAAAACACAAAACGCTGCCCCATGAGGCCGGGAAAGTACCGCCTGGAACAGGTTTTCCCGCACGTAAATGAAAAGCTGTATTTCATTGCCGGGCTTGGTGTTGGCAACGATGCTACTCCCTTTACGGGAAGGCCGGATGCGGAAACCGTGTTCCCTGCAAGCATGGAAATTGACTGGTTCAGGTTTTATGAACGCACTCCCCCAGAAGCCCCGGCGGACATACAGCGCATCCGGATCAGATAGAAGTCCGGGAATACCGTGAAAGTTTAAATGGTTATGCCCATCCGCTTCATCAGGAAGGTAGCGTTCAGGTTTCGGGCAATACCGGGCTTAAGGGTATAATCAAACCGCAGTTCATCTCCCTCAATCTCAGCTTCAAAACTATAATTCCGAACCTTGCCGGCGAAGGAATCGGCAAGGCGGCCCAGTTCCAGGTCGTGTGTGGCAATAAAACCGGAGGCTCCCATCTGCGTAAGCTGGGCAACAAGAGCCCGGGAACCCGATTGCTTATCGGCCGAATTCGTACCTTTCAGTATTTCATCGAGGAGTATAATAAATTCCTCTCCCTTGCGCAGACGATCAATTAGTTCCTTAAGGCGGAGCAACTCTGCATAAAAATACGACTGGTTTGTTGCCAGGTTATCGCTGGTACGCAGACTGGTAAACACCGGCACCGGCCGGCAGGTAAACTTGCGGGCACATACCGGCGCCCCGGCAAGAGCCAGCACTATATTTACACCTATCGTCCGGAGATAGGTACTTTTACCCGCCATATTGGCTCCCGTAATAATATTAAATTCTCCCCAGTGCTCAAGACATGCCGGATTTGAAACCCGCTGTCTTTCCGGAATAAGCGGGTGACCCGCTGCTTCGGCGCAGACAACCGGCCCATCCGGATCAATTTGGGGATAGATGAATTCGGGCCCGGTGCAGGCAAATGCTCCCAGACTCGACAGTGCTTCCGTATTTTCAAGAATTTCAAACCATTGCGGAATCAGGGATCCGTAATTTTTTTGCCATTTTTCAAGTCTTCGCATCTGCCGTATATCCCACAATAACAGAAAGTTAAGTAAAAGTCCCGCAATCATGTTCAGCCGGGCATCAAGCGAAGCGGTAATGCGGCTCAGCTTGTGTATTCCACGGCCTGCCGACTGAGCCCCCGAATGCAGGCTCTCACTGAAATGCTTCATCTGTCTGCTGCTGAACACCCGATCCTCAATCATCCGGAAACGCTCCGCATACTTGCCGAACAGCTCCACTTTCCGGCTCAGCAACGTGTGCCGGCGGTTTATCTTAGCGGTATACATTCCGGTAATTGCGATCGGCAGCAGAAAAAAGAAGAGGAAAACGCCTCCCGTAATAGCACCGGCAGCCACCAGAACAATTGCAGCAACGGAAATTAGCGGTATCAGATACAGCAGGATACTGAACAGTAAACCATTAAACAAGGGAGGCATTGCGAGCCACGACAGCAGAGAGTCTGAAGCCTTTTCTTTTTCAACAGCCAGCAGTCCATGCGCTCTGAAATGTATTCTCCATTCGTACATACCCGACAGCTCCTTCACCGCCTCCTGCCGCTGTCTGATTGTTTCCGCATCCGTAAGTCCTTCAAGCAGCCATCGTGCCAGCTTATTGCGCCCGCCGGGTGAAGCAGTGCGGTTGAGGGCCTGAAACAGGGAATGTTCACCAAAAAGATCAAGATCACCGGCAAAAGCAGCTTCCGTGAGAAACTCCGGAGCACCGTCGAAAGAAGCGAAGTTTTCAGTCATGGCCTCGGTTTCCTGCTGCAATGCTTGTATAACAGCCGCATTAAAACGAATCCGGTTATTCAGGCGCTCGTGCATCACCATCAGCATCATAAACAAGACAAACAAAGCTCCTGAAACCCACCACAACTCTGGCAATCCGGTAATCGCTGCAACAGCAAAGATTGCCGAGGCAACAAAAGCTGTCAGCCTTGCTGCCGAAAACCATCCCGCCCGGCGTTTTTGTATGGATTTCAGGCTAACCGCCCTGTCGAGCATGCTGTGGTATATGTCCGACACCTGTTCGCGTTTCACATTTTCCAATATTTATATGGTTTTACCGAAAGTGCGGCATTCAGATAACGGTCGTCGTTGCTTACCTCCTGCCCCACCCAGGCAGGCTTTTCAAAAGGCTGTCCTGCATCTTCCAGCTCAATCTCGGCAATTACAAGACCGGCATTGTCACCAAGGTATTCATCCACTTCCCATAAATGCCCCTTATAAGGAATTTTATACCGGTATTTCTCGATTCTCTGCCCTGTGCAGAAGATTTCAAACATCTGAACCGCTTCTTCCAAGGGGACAGGATACTCAAACTCAAACCTGCGCGTATCGCTGAGCTTACTTTTCAGGGCTATAAATCCCGATTCCCCGGCTATTCTTACCCGGATCTCACGATCGGGCAATATGGCCAGATAGCCCTGCCGGTAATGTACCGGTGCGGCGAGACTGCGGTAATCGGCAGAGGAAACCAGAAACTTGCGTTCTATTTCTATTGGCATAAAATGTTTTGGTATCCGTGGATTATGGTTTTATTTAGCCGGAATGTAATCCTTTCTTCAATGCATGGATGTGCTGACTTCCGCCAGCACTAATCCGGAAAATAAAAGAGGATGTCTCACGGGAATATTCCGGAATCCCCGGATTCAGGTTATGAGACATCCTCTTGTACAGAGCTGGTTTAATGAACCAAAGCAGGTTCAGTTGAAACGGCTGCTGCAGGTACTTCTTTTGTTGTTTCCGGCTTTTCGCGAACCAGCGTCAGTTCGCTGATGATGTTACCGGCACCGGCATACTTGTCGATGATAAAGAGTACATAACGTATATCCACGCTGATGGTACGCTGAAGTTCCGGTTCGAAGGCAATATCGCCGCTCATGGCTTCCCAGTTGCCGTCGAAGGCAAGTCCGATCAGCTCACCTTTCCCGTTCAGCACCGGTGATCCCGAATTGCCTCCCGTGATGTCGGTATCTGAAAGGAATGCTACCGGCATATCCCCGTTTTTCATGGCATAAATGCCGAAATCCTTCTTCTCATAAAGCTCCTTTAGTCTGGCGGGAACCACAAATTCCCAGTTATCGGGATCTTCTTTCTCCATAACACCCGTCAGGGTAGTATAATGCCTGTAATGAACGGCATCGGCAGGATAATAATCAAGGATCCGGCCGTACGTGAGCCTCATGGTTGAATTGGCGTTGGGATAGAATGTGCGGTTGGGTTCCATTTCCATGAGACCGGCAACAAACAAACGGTTGCCCCTTTCCAGTTTCTCATAAGCTTCATCGAGCCTGCCCTGGTTTTCGCGGTACTGCTCAAACATCATGCGTACAAGGCTGTAGGCGGGATCCTTTTCGATCGCCCTGGAAGACGGTTTTGCAAGAAACGCTTTCACCCCGGCATGATCGGCAAACATAGACTTCGAGAATATCGAAGCAGCGATTTTTTCAAAATCCCACTTGTTCTTCTCAACCAGCTGTCTGAAAGCAGCAGGCTGCTGGTCAACGGGAACATCTTCATAGAACATCCGGAGCATAGCCACCAGCAACTTGTGGTCGGTAGGCTTGTTGTAGTTTTTGAAATGTCGGTCCGCGGCATTGTGCAGTGACTCTTTCATGCGGTTCATCTTTTCCTCCGAAGGATTACCGGCCTTCAGTTCATTGGCCAGGCCTCCGAACGACTGTGCCAGCGACATTATTTCAGCACCCCGGATCATCGATTCAATATAATACGAGCGCTGCAGGGTATATTTGCCGATTGTCTCATACGCCGAACCAATATCGTTAAGTGCATTTGCATACCGGGCTCTTGCGGCAGGATCCTCGCTGAGCCAGCTGCGGAATTTTGCCTCAATGGCTTCTTTCTTCTCAACCACATCCAGTCGTTTCAGTCCGCGGGTCTGACCGATAAAATACTTCCAGTAGTTGGAGATACCGGCATACTTGGAGGCGTACTTAATGGAAACCTCCCGGTCTGCATCCATGTCTTTGCGCATGATTTTAAGCTTCTGATCCCGGATTTTCACGATGGTGGGATTACTCACTTCTATTGCCAGTTTCACACCCCATGATGTCAGGTAACGGTCGGTACTTCCCGGATAACCCATAATCATGGCAAAGTCGCCGCGCTCATATCCGTCGAGCGAAACCGGCAAATGATGCTTTGGCTGCATCGGGATATTGTCTTTCGAATAAGTGGCAGGTTTACCGTCGGCACCGGTATACACCCTGAAGATGGCAAAATCGCCCGTGTGACGGGGCCACATCCAGTTGTCGGTATCGGCACCAAACTTTCCGATAGAAGAAGGAGGAGCTCCTACCAGCCGGACGTCCCGGAAGACTTCATAAACAAACAGGTAAAACTCGTTCCCATTGAAAAATGAAGCAACGCGGGCATCGTAGCCGGTACCTTTAACTGCTTCAGCCTGAATGGCTTTTGCAAGTTCAGATATTTTTGCATTGCGTTCGGGTTCGGTCATAGCATCGTTGAGTTCCGGAACAATAGAGCCGGTCACATCTTCTATCCTTACCAGAAAGCGTGCGGTAAGTCCTTCGTTGGGAAGTTCCTCACTCATTTTCTTAGCCCAGAAACCATCGGCCAGATAATCGTGTTCCAGCGAGCTGTGCGACTGAATGACACCATAACCGCAGTGGTGGTTGGTGAGTACGAGACCCTGGCTGCTGATGATTTCACCTGTACAGCCATTGCCAAACTGTATGATGGCATCCTTGAGGCTTGAGTGGTTGATGCTGTAAATTTCTTCAGGGGTCAGCCGGAGTCCTTCCTTCTGCATGTCGACGTAGTTGAGACGCTCGATCAGCAGGGGCAGCCACATTCCTTCATCGGCTCTGGCCAGAAGGGAGAAGCTTAAAAAGAACACGAATAAAAGTTTTTTCATCTGTTGATATGGATTGGATTAAACATACTTTTCCCCTTTTTCGATCTGCACGTCGTTAACAAACTGCCGGATCTGCTGTTCGTCGCCTTTACGGCATACCAGAAGAACCCCTTCGTCTTCCACCACGATGTAGTCGTCGAGGCCGTGCAGAACTACAAGCTTGTCTTTGGGCATGTTTACAATGCAGTTTTTGCTGTCGTACAGCATCACGTTGTTTCCAACCACCGCGTTGCCGTGCTCGTCTTTCCGGCGCGTATCGTAAAGCGAGCCCCAGGTGCCCAGGTCGCTCCATCCGAAATCGGAAGCCAGGACAAATACGTTGGAAGCCTTTTCCATTACACCGTAGTCGATGGATATGCTTTTGCAGATTGCATAGGTTTTACGGATAAAGTCATCTTCGGCATCTGATCCGTATTTGCCTGTTCCGGCTTTAAAAAGCTGGTCGACTTCGGGGAGGTATTTGTCGAAGGCCTCCAGGATGGTTTTAAGTCTCCACACGAAAATACCCGAATTCCAAAGAAAATCGCCGCTGGCCAGAAATTGCCGGGCCATTTCAAGCTGGGGTTTCTCGGTAAAAGTCTTCACCTTCCGTATACGCTGATCTTTCGGACAAACCTCCTCTTCGTCGTACTGAATATACCCGTAACCGGTATCGGGCCGGCTGGGTTGTATTCCGAGGGTAAGCAGCCAGTTGTTTTCGGCGGAAGCTTTCAGCGCGGAAGTAATCACTTCGGTGAATATCTCTTCCTTTATGATAATGTGATCGGATGGAGCCACAACAACATTGGCATCCGGATTTTTTGCAAGGATCCTGTAATTGGCATAGGCAATGCATGGAGCCGTATTACGGCGCGATGGCTCACACAAAACCTGATCTTCCGAAAGCTGTGGCAGTTGCTCCAGCACCTGCGCCTTGTAAATTTCATTTGTAACGATGTAAATGTTTTCAGGCGGACACACTTTAGTAAATCGCTTGAAGGTTGCCTGAATAAGGGTTTCGCCGGTTCCAAGAATATCGATGAACTGCTTGGGATGATGCAAGCGGCTCATGGGCCAGAATCTGGCTCCGATGCCCCCGGCCATAATAATACAAAAGTTGTTTTTATTCATATCTTTCCATTGATTTATTGGTCTGTAAAAAGGATAATAATCACCTCAGGGAACCGGATGTACCGGGTTCATCAACAGGTAAAATTTCAGCCAGCGGACTGAAAAGATAAATTCGTTTATTGTTAAGGCATTCGCAGCGGTACCGGGTACGTATTTTCTTCCCTTTCCTGAAAACTCTTCCGCCGGGAATGACAAAAAAAGCATTTTCCTCCAGCTCTGAAATCCGGGTGGTAAGGCCTGGCGGATCGTAACTTCGGAGCACTTCCGACAACTTTGCATTGGATGTGCTGGAAGCAGACGGGTTCTCAAGATAGGCTGCAAAAGCATGCCTGAAATCACCGGGCAGTGTGCTTTCATCCAGAAAGGCGTTACCAAGAATCCTGCATGCATTTTTCCACTCTTCACCATGGGGCTTTACCCGCCTGCTGTTTGTAAAGAACACTTCCGCATGCGCCATCTCGTGGATAAGCGTCACCAGAAAGCTGTATTTATTGAGGTTGTGATTAACGGAAATCACCGGCGGAGTCAGCCTGGTACCACCCCTGAAATCTCCGAGCTTGCTCCTGCGGCTCCTGCTGATGCGCAAAACCACGGGATGAATGTTGAACCAATTCAGAACGGCCGGCACACAATCCCCCGGAAGATACCGTATAAGTGCAGCTTCAAGATCCCTATTTCTGTTCATTATAACTCAAAACCCCCGGGGCATCCGTCTGTTTCTGCATGCATCCGCAATCGTTGAAACGCTTGGCCCTCTTGTACTTATTCTGCTTGTAGGCAGGAGTGGAACACGAAACGGCCAGCAGGGCAACAGCTGCAGCCAGCAGGGTAATAACTCTGATTTTTCTTAAATTCATACTTCTTACAATAGGTAAAATGATTAAGACTTCAAAAATAGTAAATCCTTAACGCTTTAAAGCAAATTTTATGATCAATAGTGAGCGGGAAAAGGGTGAAAAGCCTGTACAGCGCACATCCGGCAATAAAGCGTAACCGGTTTTTCGAAATATTGTCTAATTTAGCACAAACTTTTGCCGTGATTAAAAGCTTTCTTTTTCATATCGGCCGGTACACCCTTCTGCTGAGGCAGGTTTTTAAAAAGCCTGAGAAACAATCGATTTATATTCGACAGATTATGGTCGAAATCGACAACCTCGGGCTTGACTCCGTTGGCATCGTCGCCTTCATTTCGGTTTTTATGGGAGCGGTTTTATGTATACAGATGGCTTTCAACATCGACACTCCGCTGATTCCGGCCTATACCATTGGATTCGTAACCCGTCAGTCGGTTGTGCTTGAATTTTCTCCGACCATTATCAGTCTTATCCTTGCCGGGAAAGTCGGATCAAGGGTAGCTTCCGAACTTGGAACTATGCGCGTTACCGAGCAGATAGACGCCATTGAAATCATTGGAATCAACCCCGCCACTTACCTGATTTTCCCTAAAATTGTTGCATCGGTACTCATCAATCCAATTCTTATAATGATGAGCATGGTGGTAGCTGTCGTGGGCGGATGGCTTGCCGGGGTTATTACCGGACTCGTTCCGGGCAGCGAATATGTGTTCGGAATTAAAGCCTTTTTTGAAAGCTACGATATAGTTTATGCCCTTATAAAAACCGTGGTTTTTGCATTCCTGATCGTTTCCATATCGGCATATCACGGGTTTTATACCAAAGGCGGCGCACTCGAGGTGGGCGAATCAAGCACCAAAGGAGTCGTACACAGCAGCATAGCCATCATTTTCCTGAACCTTATCCTTACTAACCTTCTGCTGGCATGATCGAAGCATTCAACGTTTCCAAATCGTTCGAGGAGCACCTGGTGCTGGATAATGTATCGTGCCGTTTCGAAACTGGTAAATGCAACCTTATAATTGGGCAGAGCGGTTCCGGAAAAACGGTGCTGATGAAATGCCTGGTAGGATTGTTTGAAATCGACAAGGGTAAAGTTGAATACGACGGGCGGAGCTTCTCGAAGATGTCGTTCGACGAGATGAAATCCATCCGCCAGGAAATCGGGATGATGTTTCAGGGTGGCGCACTTTTCGATTCCATGACGGTGGAGGAAAATGTGATATTCCCCCTGTCAATGTTTACCAGCCAAACGCTTGAAGAAAAACGTGAACGGGCAAACTTCTGCCTGTCAAGGGTAAACCTCGAAAACATCAACAAACTATATCCCGCCGAACTCAGCGGTGGTATGAAAAAGAGGGTTGCCATAGCCCGTGCCATCGCTATGAACCCCAGATACCTGTTCTGCGATGAGCCCAATTCCGGACTCGACCCCCTCACCGCTAACGTGATCGACAACCTTATCAGTGAAATCACACAGGAATATAACATGACCACAATCATCAACACCCACGATATGAACTCGGTGATTGAAATAGGTCAGAAAATTGCCTATATTCACAAAGGGAAACTCTGGTGGGAAGGCGATAAGGATACCATCCTGAAAAGCGATAACGAAGAACTGAACCGGTTTGTTTTTGCTACAGAGCTTACACGTAAACTGAAATAAATATTTATAAATGAACTGGATAGATGCCGCGGTTCTGATAATTCTTGCAATTTCAGCTATTACCGGCTTTGTGAAAGGATTTGTAATAGAACTTACCTCCCTGGCCGGCTTTGTTCTTGGTATTTACCTTTCGCTGCGCTATGCCGGCGCCATCGAACGCATTCTGTTTGATATCACGGGCGCCAATACATCCTTGCTTTATTTCCTGGCATTTGCTCTCTGCTTTGTGGTGGTGGTGATTTTCGTCCATTTCCTGGGAAAGTCAATAGAAAAAATTGTAAAGATTGCAGCACTCGGCTTTCTGAACCGCCTGGGAGGTGCCTTTTTCAGCATAGCAAAAAGTCTGCTGTTTTTCGCCGTTATCTTTCATCTTCTCACCATCCTCGACCGCAACGATACCCTGATCAGTGCCCAAAAGAAAGAAGAATCGAGGTTTTTTAAACCCATGGCTGCCGTAATACCGGGAGTTATGCCGCTGGTGCGGGATCAAGTGGATAAACTGAAAAAAGATCAGGAAACTCCTGAGGAACAACCCGTACAGACTGCCTTTAACCTTAACGGCAACCTTTATCCGGAAAAACCACATACCGGATTGGCCGGATGTTCATCCGGCTATCGGAATATTCAGGGTTTTAACTACTGATTCTCGTACTTCAGGTAGTCTTCGCTTACGTAGTCGAGCTGTATTCCGGCTTCCCCGAACATCTCCTCCGACTCCCGACCGGCATGATATTTCTTTTCACACACCACCCGCACTATGCCACAGTTGATGATAAGCATGGCACAGGTACGGCACGGGGTCATCCGGCAGTAAAGGGTGGCTCCTTCCAGCGCAATGCCCAGCCTGGCAGCCTGACAAATGGCATTTTGCTCCGCATGTACCGTACGCACACAGTGATTGGTCACCTTGCCGTCGTCGTGTACAACCTTCTTAAACAAATGCCCTACATCGTCGCAGTGCGGCAGGCCCAGCGGCGAACCTACATAGCCGGTTACAAGTATCTGCTTGTTGCGGGCAATCACACATCCGCTTCTGCCCCGGTCACAGGTGGCTCGCTTGGCAATGGTATTTGCCACTTCCATAAAGTACTCATCCCAGGTGGGACGAACGTATTGCTTTTCTTCCATAAATGCCCGGATTAAGTGCGCCGGCCTGCCTGCAAATATAGTCCTTAAGCCGCTTGCCTTATACCCTTTATCAATTATTTACACACAGGTATTCAGCTTCGTATTTCGTTTCAGCTGAAATAACATCCGTATAATTAACTTATTAAATCATTGATATTAAATTATTTAAATAATTAATTCATATTTCATGCTAATAATCCTTGACAAACTAATTTTTTAGTTATACTTTTGTCTTGCCCAATAACTAATTTCTTAGTTAATTTTTATACGATGAAAGAACTCACCCGTGCCGAGGAGCAGATTATGCAGATTCTCTGGAAAATAGGCAGAGGCTATGTAAACGATATGCTGGAGCATTTCCCGGAACCCAAACCGGCGTATAATACCGTTTCCACCATTGTCCGCATCCTTGAAAAAAAGGAATTTATTGACCATGAAACCTTTGGCAAGGCTCACCGGTATTATCCCAGGGTAAGTAAACGCGACTATGCCCGCTTCACCATGAAACAGATGCTTAACGGTTACTTCAGCAACTCCTACCGGCAGATGGTTTCATTTTTTACCAGTGATCAGGATCTTTCGCTGAGCGAAATGGAAGAAATACGGCAGTTGATGGATCAGCATATAAACCAGAAAAAACAGAAGCCATGACACCCCTTTTTCTGTATCTGCTTAAGGTTGTCCTGTTTAATGCGCTGATACTCGGCGTGTATTATTTCATTATAAAACGTGGCAGCAATACGGGTTTGATGCGTGGAGTGCTGCTGGCAGCAATTGTTTTGCCACTGCTGCTCCCCTTGCTTCCCCAGCCGGGCATTCAGAGGGGGGGTGAGGAAATCCCGGTTTATGTGATGACGATTCCCGAAATCAGCACCGGCATAACCATAACCGGTGAAACAGGAAAGACACTGTTACCGCCTGTGCATGAAATACTGTACTGTGCGATCAGTCTGGTGATGCTTTCAGCACTGGTCTTTTCCATTGTTTCCGTTGCTTTCCGGAAGCGCAGATCAAAACCTGGCGTAACGCAGTACGGAAAAGTTCTTCTGGATCCGGGAATAAACAGCCCTTTCTCCTTTTTTCGCTGGGTGTTTTTCCCCGAGAAGTGTCTGGAACACCCCGGTGCAGATCTGTTACTCAGGCATGAGTTCAGTCACGTACGCCGCCACCACAGCCTCGACCGTATGGTATCGGCTGTTTTCAGGGCATTTTTCTGGTTCAGCCCGTTTGTCCACTTAAACCACAGATTTTTATCGGAAGTCCACGAATACCAAGCCGATGCCGATGCACTCCGTGGTATGGCAGATGACACCGGATACAAAAACCTGATGCTGACTTATGCCGGAGTGCCGTACAGCAATTCAGCCGGCAACCCGTTCAGTGCCCACCTTAAAAAACGTCTGATAATGCTTAATCAACTTAACCCGCGCAGGCTCAGCCCTGCCTCCATTGCAGCCGGAATCGCTCTGATTGCTGCCTTTGCCCTGCTGTCATCCATGATACAGCCCGCATCCACAGCTGGTTCAAATCTCCCCGAAACGGAACAGCAAACGCTGCTTCCCGGCGACACCACCCTTATTCCGGCCGAATATCCGGGAGGTGAAGCAGCAAAAGTTAAATTTTTACAGAACAACATCCGGTATCCGACTGAAGCCCGGAAAAACAACGTTCAGGGCACGGTTTTCTGCCAGTTCACGGTTGAACCGGACGGGCAGATTACTACTCCGGAGATCGTCAGCGGAATCGGTTCGGGATGCGATGAAGAGGTTCTGAGAGTTATCGCACTTATGCCTGCATGGAAACCTGCCACCAAAGAAGGGAAAGAAGTCAGAAGTACTTTTGTAATGCCGGTTAAATTTGCTCTGTCAGGCGAAACTGCGGATGCCGTTTCCGACGATATCTTCATCGTAGTGGAAAATCCGCCGCAGTATCCGGGAGGGGATGAAGCCCGCACCGCTTATTTTACATCGGTCATTAAATACCCCGAAGATGCAAAGGCCGAAAAAGTTGAAGGAACCGTTTACGTTAGTTTTGTTATCGAGAAAAATGGAAGCATCAGCAATGCGAAGGTTATCCGCGGCGTAGATCCACGCCTGGACAAAATTGCCGTTGATGCCGTCAGCGGAATGCCTGTATGGAAACCCGGAACCCAGAGGGGCGCTCCGGTGAGAGTTCAGTATAATATGCCCATTAAATTCACCCTTGATAAAGAAAAGGAAAAATTGAAGGAGGTGAAACATACCAGTATACTACCCGATGGCCGCGAGGTTTACAATATTGTGGAAGAGGTTCCGGAATACCCGGGAGGAATGGATGCACTGTACGATTATCTGAAAGCAAATGCAATTTATACCGAACAGGCTAAAAAAGAGAAAGTTGAAGGAACCATATACATCGGTTTTGTGGTCGAAGCCGACGGAAGCATCAGCAATGCACAGGTTCTGCGCGGCATAGGCGGAGGACTCGACGATGTTGCCCTGAAAGCAATCAGCAATATGCCGGCCTGGAAGCCAGGTAAACAGGAAGGAAAGGAAGTTCCGGTGCGTTTCAATATCCCGGTAAAATTCAAACTGGATCCCTCAGCACCCGGCAATAACATGGAACTGCCCGGGAAAATAGATTACCAGGGACGGGAAGTGTATTACAAAGCGGAGCAGATGCCGGTATATCCGGGTGGCAACGAAGCCATGCTTGCCCACTTCAGAAACTACGTTCCAGGTCTCGTATTCGATACAACAGGAGACCTCAAGGGTACCATATACATAAGTTTCATTGTAGAAACAGATGGAACCATCACCCCTGCAAACGTTTCGGCCGAATCTGGCAGCAAAGTTGAAACGGAAAAGCTGAAGGAGGCAATGAGAAAGATGAAGGGCTGGAAACCCGGCAAAACGAGGGGAACTGAGGTTCCGGTGAAATTAATCTACTACTTTAAGATAAAGGAATAAAGCGCTGTAACAGATGGCATTACGGATTCTGCTGTTTATGCTGCTCCCTCTGTTTTCAGAAGCGACTGCCTGCTGGCCGGTAATTTCCGGAACCAACCGGTATAATGCGGATGGTCAAAGGCAGGGGCGCTGGGTATATTATTGGGACGATGCCAGGAAAAAGCCAATGAACCGCCTCCGCTTTAAAAACGGACGGGAATACGGACTCAACCGGTATTATAGTGAAAACGGAAAGGTATGGCTCAGGTTCAGGGCATTCAGCGACGGCAGGATGAACGTAACCTATTTTGATGCGTACGGCCGCAGGGAAAAGAAAGGCGAAGCCCTGATGATCTATGATTCAACGCAGATCAGGTATTGCTGGCACGGGAGATGGAAATTTTACGAAAACGGCCGCTGCATCCGAAAGACCATCTACGAAATGGGTTCAGAAATATCCCAGGAGGAATGATTGCGGAGGCGCCCGGTACGCCTTCGCTGCTATTTTCAGGAATGCCCCAGCGTATCGGTTTCTTCGGAACTCCAGTCGTAATTGTATAATCCCTCCATAAGGCGTTTTTCTTTCTCTTCAGGTGAGAGCACCTCGTAAGCCTTCTTTTCGGCTTCAAATGCAGCATGCTTCTCGGCCTCAACCCGGTGAATCTCATCCAGATATGCCTGTTCCACCCTGCGTTTGAGAAAATCGCCTGCAACAGCCGGAAACAGCTCAAGCAAGAGTTCCTCTTTTTCGTTTGCAGCTAGTTTCACCCCGCCATACTCATGAAATACCGGGTTGTCCTGACGCTTGTAAAATCGTGTGTCGTAGGGTGTTTCTTCGCGTACCCCGGCCACGCTGTACCTGAAACCGGGATCCACCGGAACGGGGGTTTTCCCGTAAATTCCTTTTACCAGATTTACAAACTGAATCGATTTGGTAGTGTATGCCGGCTGTCCCTTTGATTCATCGATGGCACAGTTTACAGCCTGAACACCAACTATCTGGCTGGTAGGAGTTACCAGGGGCGGACAACCGGCATCCATACGTACGGATGGGATCAGCTCCAGGGTACGCGTCAGCAGCTTTTCCAGCTTCAGCTGTTTCAGTTGCGCCAGCATGTTCGAATACATCCCGCCGGGAATCTCTGCTTCCTTCACTTTTTCGTCCGGTTCGGGGAACCCGAAATAACTTTCTATCCTATGGCAAACCTCCAGCAGATCCTCCTCCTTATCGGCTTTTGCAAAAGCAATGGCAAGTTCAAACAACTCTTCGATATCCCGCGGCAATACATCGGTCACCAAATTAAATTCGCGGGGAAACTCCTTATACTGATCAAATTCTGCCAGTTCCTGCCTGATTTCGCGCAACAGCGCATCCAGTTTCACCACCGCTTCTTTATTAACACCCGTTTCAATGTTCATACGGTCGCAGAACAATTGAATAATCTCAAACGAGGCCGCAGCAGTTCCACCCGAAAAGGACATAATGTTGGTATCCACGATATCGGCACCGTTCACAATCGCCATCAGCGTCGACGCAAGTCCGTAACCGGGCGTACAGTGGGTATGAAAATCAACCGGTATGTTCAGATTTTTCTTCAGCAATCGTACAAGCCTTCCGGCACGTTTCGGAGGGATAAGCCCGGCCATGTCCTTGATGGAGATCATATCGGCACCCATCTCCTGCAGTTTCAGCGCTTTATCGATATAATACTGATCGGTAAAGATGTGGGTTTGCAGGGGTTTGGCCTGAAGCAGAGCTTTCAGTTTCTTCAGTCTCGAAAAGTACGGATCTACCGTATAGCAAACGGCACAATCGGCAATACCTCCGTTTTCTTTTACCGATTTTATGGTTGATCCAATATTGCCGGTATCGTTCAGCGCATCAAAAATCCGCATAATACTAATTCCCGATTTGATGGCATTACGGTTGAAACCATCGATCACATCGTCGGGATACGGGTTGTAGCCAAAAAGATTCCTTCCGCGGGAAAGCGCTGTAAGTTTTGATGTATCCCCAACACCTTCCTTTATCTTTTCAAGCCTGTCCCATGGATTTTCATTCAGGTAACGCATAACGGAATCGGGAACGGCACCGCCCCAGACCTCCATTGCATAAAAACCCGCTTCACGGTAAAGCGGAAGCACTCTGTCAACCTGTTGTTGTGTCATGCGGGTGGCAAACATCGACTGCTGGCCATCGCGTAAGGTCAAGTCTCTGATTAAAAGTTTTTTACCCATACAGGAAGTAAGATATATAAAGTAGTACTAAGTTATTTCTTCGTGTTTTAAAGGTCTGAAATTCAACAAATGACCTAAAAAGCAAAAGTAAAAACTTTAATAATCAGTATAATAAGCAATTGAAAATAAATAACCAACGTATTAATCGTTGTATTTTTGCTTCCGTCAGCATTCACCTTCAGATACAAAGTGCAATGACCATTGGTTATCACCCCGAAACCAGGCATCCTGAAGTATACCCCCAAATTCAACTGCTTCCGGTACCAGAAAGGGTTTCAGCTTATGTTAAGACCATCTGGCAGCTCGGGAAGGGCAGCGGAAGCCATCACGAACGCTTGTTCCCAACCGGAGAAACCCAGCTGATCTTCCACTACGGAACTCCATTCAGCGAAAGCTATGCAGGCATGGATGCGGGCACACAACCGCAAAGCCTGATCTGCGGACAGTTTACCGCGTATAAGGACATCTTTTCGTTTGAACGGGCCGGATTGCTGGGGGTAGTTTTTCATCCGTTTGCTTCCAATGCTCTTTTTGGCATACCGGCTCACTATTTTACCCATCTAACGGTAGGTTTATCCGATATTGAATGCAAGCTCGGGGAAACCGGACGCAGGGTGGCTGAAGCGCCCGGACTGCAGGAGCGCCTGAAGATCATCGAAGATTTTATTGTGCGGCGGCTGCATACGCTGAATCAGCGTCATTTTGCAATGGTACGGAAGAGCGTGGAGCTGCTTTCCCTCAACACCCATGAATCGGGGATTTCAAAAGTCGCCAACGAATTATTCATCGGAAACAGGCAGTTCGAGCGATTGTTTAAAGACTATGTGGGACTTTCCCCGGAACGTTATGCAGGGATTGTGCGTTTCAACAAGGCTCTTTCGCTTTTTGACAGCCCGCTGAACCTGACAGAAATCGCGCTTGAATCGGGCTATTACGATCAGGCCCACTTTATCCGTGATTTCAGGCGCATTACCGGGGGTTCACCATCCGTTTACCGGAATAACCTGGCATTGACTCCAGGCCGGTAAAAGTCGTTATTATACAATTCCGACCCATGACGCTGCTATAATTTTGCGACTAAAAACAACCCGTATGAACCAGTCAGTCAATTATGTTGAAAAATGCAGAGAGTATCTGCAGATGCTTTGCGACACCATTCCGGGCCGCTGCGTGGGCAGCGAAGGGAACCGGATGGCCACCGCCTATTTCAGTGAAACGTTAAAATCCCTGGGCTGGGAGCCAAAGGCATCGTCGTTTGATGCCATGGACTGGACAAGCAAAGGAGCCAGACTGATTGCTGAAGGACAGGAATTCGGACTGCAGTCAAGTCCTTATTCCATGGGCTGCGATGCCGAATCCATACTTATTTCGGCGGCAAGCATGCAGGAGCTCGAATTACTGAATATGGAGGGCTGCATAGTACTGCTGCACGGTGAACTGGCCGCAGAACAGCTGATGCCCAAAAATTTTGTTTTTTACAATCCCGAACATCACCGGAAAATCATTGCATGCCTGGAAGCAGGTAAGCCTGCCGCACTGGTATGTGCCACCGGCTTTAACCCGGAGCTGGCGGGCGGCGTTTATCCTTTTCCCCTGATTGAGGACGGGGATTTCGACATTCCATCCGCATTTACCACCGAAGAAATTGGCTCTCAGCTTCTGCAGTATACTGGCAGAAAGATCAGACTGATTTCCGATGCTGTCCGTATTCCCGGCAAGGGATATAATATTACGGCCCTAAAGGGAGACCATGAGGGTAAAAAAATTGTAGTTTCGGCTCACATCGATGCCAAAAAGGGAACGCCGGGAGCCATCGACAACGCCACCGGCGTAATTGTACTCCTGCTGCTGGCCGAAATGCTCAGGGATTACCAGGGCAAAACAGCGATGGAACTGGCTGCCTTTAACGGTGAAGACTATTACTCCGTGCCAGGCCAAATGCTTTACATAGCTGAAAATCAAGGCTCGTTTAATCAGGTAATGTTAAACATCAACATCGATGGGGCCGGATACCAGGAAGGCGGCTCCGCATATTCTCTGTTTGACCTTCCGGAGAATATGGAAAGGCAGGCACACTCGGTTTTCGGAAGTACACACGGGTTTTGGGAAGGCCCTCAGTGGCCGCAGGGCGATCACAGCATTTTCGTACAGTTCGGATGCCCGGCCATAGCAATTACCTCGGAGTGGTTTCTGCAGAATATGTACACCCAGCGTATCACCCACACTCCCGCCGACCATCCCCGCATCGTAAACCCCGAACAACTGCCCGTGATCGCCAGAGCCGTAACGGATATGATAAAAAAATGCTGATACCGGAAAAGCCGGCATCAGCAGAATCGCGTAAAGATCAGATCTCCGGGCTTAGTTCGCGGCAACAACCGGAGCTTCCACGGCCTGAAGAACCTCTTTGGTATCGTCGTCGTAAACGAATGCTATAACGCTGCAGTTTTCTGCCACGTATTCATCCTTCACAATGTGCATGAACGAATTAACCAGAAATTCCGGGTTTGCGGTTCCCGTTGTGGCAATGCTGCTTCCCCAGGTTGTAGTGATGGCTGTCCGCAGTACGTGGTTATGCGAATAGTTTAAAATCACCGGCACATCACCCGAAGCAGGATCGTTGTTTTTCTGGGGTTTCACAATACCGCTTTCGGCAAGTACTACCACCAGTTTAAGGTTTCGGTCAACACTGGTGATGAACGATGTTTTCACGTGTGTACACAGCTTGCGTTCGGCCGCATCGTATTCATTTATCATCTGCAGGTCGATTACGGGAACTGCACTCAGAGCCGCTGTAATGGCAGCGCCCCAGCCCGAAGGGGATACGATGTGTGTTGACGGATATCCCTTGCGGTCGATAAGTCCGTTGGGATTGCCAACCATTCCCACGCCGAAGAAATTATCCCAGGCAGTACCGGCTTCGGACCTGAAGTCATAGGTGAAATCGCCCGAGGAGGTAGGATTGGCAAAAAAGCCGGCATGAACGGCCAGAAGCACCAGGCGTTCACCGTGTACTTCCTTCAGATCGTGCGCAATGATAGCAGCTTTAGGGCAGTTTACACAGGTGTGACCGGTATAATCTTCGAGCAGCACCCGTTTCTGTACCGCGCCAGCGGCGGGAAATTCCGGAACCGGACAGGCTGCCGTATCCACCGGACCCGTTGTGGTTACATATGGGGCTTCTATTTTATCACAGGCAGTTATAAATGCCAGTCCGGCAATTGCCAGAAATATCAGCGAAAGCGGTTTTATTTTAATCATTGTGTTCATTTTCTCTTGTTTCTGAATCCGGCTCAGGCCGGATATTTTATCCGCGGTTTTCAGAAAGAACTGGTAAGTGTGATATTTAACCCATTCGAAGCCGGCACGTTGCGGCATACTCCCCCGACACAGACGATGCCTTCACGCTGCTTCCCGTAGGTGAGCGACAAACGGTTGGAGCCGTTGGTATAACCGGCAGACAGTGTTGGATAATGGAGGCGCATATCTGCATCCGGATTGCCGTAGTTGTACTGATCGGCAACCGTAACAAACCATTTGGGGGCAAAAGTGTACTCCAGAAGAAACTGAAGCCAGTCTCCCTTGTCCTGCTCCGTTAACAAATGCTGATATTCAAGTTTCAGTGCCTGTTTGTTGTCGAACCGATACGTTGCGTCGGCAATTCCGATATGGGCATTTACCATTGGATCTCCGGCGTGGCCTTCAATTACGTCGATGTTGTATTTCAGGTACACGTATGAAACCAGCATCTTGAAGCTGTTGGAGAACTTGCGCTGGAGTTCGATGTTCAGATCCTGAAAATACAGCTCATCCCCGAATACATTGAAAGGAGATGAATAGCCCAGGGTGCCGGGTTGTCCGACAGTGGTTTCTCCTTCCGCCGGATCCATAACGATGGACGTTACCCTTGAGAAGTTAACCGCCACATCGGTTCCGTATTTGCCTCCGATTTTGCTTCCCCTGGGAATTTTATAATTGATTTGCCCCTGAACGGCCATTTCGCCGTTGGGCTGTGTTGCATACGGATACATGGCCGACAAACTGTAGGCATGCTGGCGGGTAAGAGCTGGCAGATAGTTGATGTCGAGAACGTTACCTGTTTCGGTGCGCTTCGATTTAAAGCTCATATTGTCGGTACGCTTGGCCGATGCAATGATGCCAAGTCCGCGGGTGGAATAGGTTGCCTGCAGCAGCAGCGACTGTCCATCCTTATAGATGTAATTGTTGATGGCCGAAGGGTCGTTGATTTTGTTCGCATATTCTCCGTCGAGGGCAAAACGTCCGTGGCTCAGGTTAAAGCGTGCTGCCCAGGCCGTAACATTAGCCGGCAGATCGAGCATGGCATTGGGCCCGGCGGCGATCTCTTCGCGGGCCTGGTATTTGCTTACAAAGCTTCCGCCAAGGGTAAGCCTGGTAGCAATTTTTCCTTCCTTATCGAAAATATCGTTCAGGGCAAAATCGCCATCGAGTCCTCTTACAATACCGGGGCCTTGTTCCCAGAAGAAACGCTGGGTGCCGATCAGGCCTTTCAGGGTAATACCCTGTGCCGGACTGAAACGTACCCGGGCGCCTTTCAGGGCATTGTCGTATCCCAGATTACGCTCTTCATAGCTGCGCAGAACCATGCCGCTGCCGAACTGCTCGTAGAAAGTACCGACGGTAATCTCAAACTGGTCGTTTTGCCACGATCCGAACCAGTATGGCACGCCGCTGCCCTTGTAACGCGGGTCGAAGCCCAGAATGGGATTCAGGTAGGTTTCAAAGCGCATTCCGGCGTTAAAGTTACCATTGCTGTACAACAGGTTGGCAAAGGCATTCATGCGCATTTCCTCATCCACCTCATAGGCACCAATTGCCGAATCGGCACGGTAAACCTGAGCATCGAGCTGGAAATTGCCGCTAACCCGTCCCCCTGCCGGAAAACCCTGGGCAAAAACATAGCCGGGAGCAAGGAGAAAGCCAATAACAACAGCTTTAAGAAAGAATACTGGTTTCAAGAGCATAAGGGATTTTGTGATATGAAATGATTGATTTAGCAACAAAAAGAATTCTGATCCAGCCCGGGATCAAAGTATTCCCGCGGCACACAAAGGAACTAATGCGATTCGATGGTCTCACCACGTTTGAGTGCGCGTACCATTTCGATAAGCTGAAGCTCGCTGCCTTCGCTGAAGGAGGTATGCTGCCATACAATTTCGCCCTTACCGTTTAACAGAAAAGTATGCGGAATCATATTCACGTTCATGGCCCGCTTGAAATCACCGTTCGGATCGAGCAGTACGTCATAATCCCATCCCTTGCCGTTAATCGTCGGAGCTACCCGCGACGAAGACCTGGAATCGTCGATGGAAACGGCAACCAGTTTTACACCGGTTTCCTCAACCCACTCATCGTAAACTTCAGCAATGGTAGTAAGCTCGTTGATGCATGGCTTGCACCATAAAGCCCAGAAGCTCAAAATAATGGGATTGCCATCGTTGGTAATTTCCGAGGTATTGAAGGTTTTTCCATCCAGAGTTTTAACATTGACAGATGGAAGATTTTTGTACGATTTCTCCGCATCCTGGGCTGATACGCCAAATGCTAAACCAAATAAAGCAGCAAAAAAGATAATTTTTTTCATGAGTTACTGATGTTGGTATATTCCGTTTCCGTTTTCAAGAATCATGCCCTTTCAGGCAATAAAGACTTCAAGTATTTTCGAAGCTGACGAAGGTATTATGTCAACCCTGTCGATAGAGGCCGGGATCAGCAAGGCTTCGCCCTGCCTCAGATTTACCTGCGGTTCCGTATCCCCGTCGTGCACAATGGTTACCGCTCCTTCAACACATACATAGATTACGAATGAATCGAGTTCGCTGTAATCCTTTGCCAGTGCTTTGCCGGTCTGTATCAGGCTGGTGGTGAAAAACGGACTGCTTACCATGGTTGCGGTTCCGTTTTCCTGAGGAGTATATTCCGTTTTATACGAATCATACACCCCGAAATCGATGGCATCCAAAGCTTCTTCGGTATGCAGCTCACGCGACTTGCCGTTCCCGTCAACCCTGTCCCAGTCGTAAATCCTGTAGGTAGTGTCTGACGTCTGCTGAATTTCCGCCAGAAAGATTCCGGGGCCCAGTGCATGTACCCTTCCGGCAGGCATATAGAAAACATCTCCCCTGCTTACCTTCTCCTCATTCAGAATCTCTTTCAGCGTCTTATTCTCCAGATGCTGCAGATAGGTTTCCCTGTCCACTTTCCGTTTAAATCCGCTTATCAGCTCAGCTCCCGGATCGGCATCGATAATGTACCACATCTCCGACTTGCCGTAACCAATGTTGCGCTTTGCTGCCAGCTCATCGTCGGGATGCACCTGAATGCTCAGGTAATCGGCCGCATCGATGAACTTAACCAGAATGGGAAACTCCGCACCAAAACGCTCAAAAACGGCATCTCCCACTAGGTCGCCCATATACACTTCCACAAGCTCATTCAGCTCGTTCCCGGCAAGAAATCCGTTCTCGATTCCCGTCTGATTGCCTTCGACGCCCGATAAAACCCAGGCCTCTCCGCAATTCGGAAGGGGAGAAAAATCAATTCCAAGTACCGTCCGGATTTTACTTCCACCCCATATCTTGTCCTTGAGTACCGGACGGAATTTTAAAGGATATAACCGGTTTTCCATACGTTCATTCATAAAATCAGGGGTTAAAATTACAATTAAAATCAATTGGCATTTCGCTGTAATGCGCTTATGTACGGTTTAGAATGCGGAATACCGGAACTTTTAAAATAATATTAAAATGCCGGACGCCGCTTTTCGCCTGCTGTAGCACTATAGCCCCGGGAACAGAGGTTTCTGAAGAAAACATCCGTGAATAAAAAATGCTGAAAAAAATTATTTCCGCAGGGACGGGCAGAAAAAAATGCAGCAACCGAAGTGGCTGCTGCATCTGTAATTCCGTTTCCGGCAGTATTACCTGACGAAGAATTTGAAGCTTGCGGTTCCCTCGCCGTTCATGAGGCGGGCCACATAAATTCCCGAAGGAATGTTCAGGTACATGCTGTAGTGATTGCTGCCTTCGAGGCGGCGTCCATACACCTGTTGTCCCTGCAGGTTAAAGAGTGCAAGGCTGAAAGAGCTGACGTCCCTTGTCTCGATCTTCAGTTCCTTTCCGGACGTATACACCTTAACATCGTTGAATGCAGGGGATGTTACACCGATGGTAATTAAATCGAGGAACAGCACGTTATCGGCTCCGCCCAGAGGATTGCGGGTGTCGGTAAGAAGCCATACTCCGTCATACATCACGTAGTCGTGGATTGCAATGAATTCGGTACGGCTGTATACCGTCACGTTCTGTACCCCGGCCTCGTTCAGATTAGGGACAATGGTACCCCATGATCCGTCGGCTCCGGCAACTTCTGTGAGGTAGAAGGGTGCGTAGGAGGTTATTCCGCTGAAATCAACGCCGCTGGCTTCGATATGCGTTCCTGCAAGCGGTCTGCCTGTACCTTCCGCGTTGTCGAAGAGGAATACAAAATCTTTGGGATTGTCCCAGCTGACGCCGCGGATAGCTGTACCCATGGTTGGTTCAGCTTCGGTTCCGAACTGCAGTACGGTTGAATAATCGGCAGTGGTGAGACGGTTAACAACCTCCTCCCCGCCAAGTCCGTCGTTGAGCGAGATGCGCATAAACACCTGGTTCCCCGGAGTGAAACGTGCATTTCCGCTGGGTTCTGTAATAAACCATCCGGTGAAGCTTCCGGCAGCATCCGTAGTAAACTCGCCGTATTCGCCGGGAGTATTCATCGATGTTCCCGTAGTTCTGTTAAAGGTTCCGTCGGCGCTGATGTAAATACTGTTTCCGGCTCCGTTGGCAGTGGGAAGGTCGGTTTCAATCACCACCTTATTGAAATACCTGTAGGTTGCCTCAGGCATAAGATTGTTGATGGTTGCCTTGAAGGCATAAGGAACCCTGAAGTTATTGGTGCCGTTGATTCCCTGGATAAAAAGAGGCATAAATACGCCGGTAAGTTCCGGCTGCAGGGAGGAAGTTACCGAGCCGTTGCAGGTTACCGTTTTTTCGCTTGCTCCGCCTCCTGCGTTAACAATGGCCTCGTTGTTATAGTTTCCTGCACTCAGTCCGGCCTTCAGCCTTACGGATATGGTCAGCGGCTGACC
>DJVU01000006.1:223074-321991 GCA_002441345.1 Bacteroidales bacterium UBA6248 | reverse complement strand
AGAGCACCTGCCTTACAAGCAGGGGGTCACAGGTTCGAACCCTGTTGCTCCCACACAAAAGCCACTAATTCAGAGTGGCTTTTTTCGTTTATAACCGCGGTTTATTTCATCTTCTCCGAATTATTTTATTTGATACTGCATCGGCTCTGCCGGAATCAGGCTGGAGGACAGAATATACAAACACTATACTATGCATTTGAGGTATACTGCGGCAGCAAAGAGCCAGCTTAAGTACGGAAACCCGATTTAAAGGCGCTCCTCTGAAAATATCATTAGCGGCTCTGAAGTAGCCTGACCCGGCAGCTACTAAATGTAATACCGCACACTTAGCTGGTAAACGGTTGTTATTGGCATTTTAAAATGCATTCTAATTCCTGCATCAGTTGTGGCTGAGCAATTCTGCGTCCACCAGTTCAATAATTCATCAGGAGTTGTTACTTTTACCATTGGATTTAAAAAATTCAAACCGGATGTTTCCATACAGAATTGGAATGGGTTACGATGTTCACCGTCTTGGGCAGGGGCTGCCGTTTATGCTCGGGGGTGTTCGCATCGAACATCATTCAGGCGCCGCCGGGCATTCCGATGCCGATGTTTTGCTGCATGCAATCTGCGATGCGCTGCTGGGAGCTGCAGCACTGCGCGACATAGGATATCACTTTCCCGACAATAATCCTGAGCTGAAAGGAATCGACAGCCGGAAACTGCTAAAACAAACGGTTGAGATTATAGGGCGCAAAGGATGGAAAATCGGCAACATCGATTGTACCATCGCCCTGCAGAAACCTAAAATTTCCGCCTATATTGAAGCCATGCAAAAGGAAATAGAAGCAATTACTCGTTCAGGGGAAGGCAGCGTTTCGGTGAAAGCCACAACTACTGAAAAACTTGGATTTACAGGTCGCGAGGAAGGCGTGGCTGCCTGGGCCGTTGCCCTCATCATCAATTCAAACAGCTGAACTCTCTCCGGNNACAACCATGAACATCCGGTACATTTCCAACATACAGATTGACAAGAACGCCTGGGATAAGTGTATCATCATGGCCGTAAACGGAACCATTTATGCTTACTCATGGTATCTCGATCTGGTATGTGAAGACTGGGATGCCCTGGTAGCGGGAGATTATGAAACCGTATTTCCCCTCCCCTTTCGCAAAAAAGCGGGCATTACCTACCTGTACCAGCCGTTCTTTACCCAACAACTCGGAATTTTCAGCATCAAACATCTTACACCCGATACCGTTGAAGCGTTTTTGAAAGCCATTCCGGAAAAATTCAGGTTTGCAGAAATAAACCTGAATTCCTTCAACAAGCCGGATGAAAAACGCTGGAAAATCAAACACAACGCCAATTACGAACTTGACCTGATCGAATCTTACGACAGGCTTTCATCGCGATATTCTGCAAATACGAAGCGAAACATCGCGAAAGCGGTAAAAAACGGCATTACCATTTCCAACAACCTTCGCCCGGATGAGATTGTAACGATTTTCAGGGCAACCAGGGGAAAGGACTTCCCCCACCTTCGCGAAAACGATTACCGCAGGTTGCTGAGGCTTATCTACCATTGCCTGCACGATCAGAAAGCTATTTGCTACGGAGCCTATACCCGGCAGAATGCGCTCTGTGCCGGGGCTATATTGCTGTTCAGTCACCACAAAGCCATATTTATCTTTTCCGGCACCGGTGCGGAAGCACGTGCCACCGGGGCTATGCCACTGCTTATCGACCGCATCATTCAGGATTCGGCCGGAAATCATCTGACTCTTGATTTTGAAGGATCAAACGACGCCAATCTGGCACGTTTTTACGGCAGCTTCGGCGCCGCACGCACCACCTACCCTTCTCTTCGCTTCAACCACCTTCCGCTTCATCTGAAAGCTATGACCGGAATTGCGAAATTTTTCCGACGGATGATTACCGTTAAACCAAGGAGCTCCGTAGGATAATTAAACCGCTGCATTTCCGGTTTACGAAAGTTAATTAAGTAAAAAGTCCGGTAATCGCGATCACCGGACTTTTTTCATTTTTTACGTCTGTGCAGGTCACAAACAGGAGCAAATCGTTATTCCTGCTGACCGGATACTAAGCTTGTAACCTGACCACTGGCAGCAATGCCCGTTCAGAAAAAGACCGAACAATCTATTCAGCTCTGTTTTGTTTCTGGAAGGCGTCGAAGTCAAAATGCAGGGTAAAGCGCAGCGTATTTTCAAGCGGATTTTTAGCCTGCCCACCTGTGGGAATCAGGTATGCGAAATCCAGACCAAACACATTGTATCTTAAACCGGCACCCAGGGTAAAGAATTTTCGGTTGCCCTTGGTTCTGTCTTCATGGAAATATCCACCGCGAATGGCAAATTGTTTATCGTACCAGTATTCAATGCCGACAGCAAATGAAAGTTCCCGTATCTCTTCGTTGAAACCGTTGGGAGCATCAAAGAACGACTGGAACATGCCGACAGGAACCGAAACATTAGGATCCATACCTTTAAATATCAACTGATTACCGTTGTCATCGTAAACAGGCTGGCCGGTTATTGAATCGGTAAGATAAATCGGGGGAGTCGGAATCAGGAGTTTGTTGATATCCACCATAAAGGATAGGCGGTTGAAATCATCGATATCAAGGGTTAAAGAAGGACCGAAGCGAAGATTGGTAGGGATGAAATCGCGTTGAGTATTGTCGTCGGAATAGGAAATTTTCGATCCGATGTTGCTGATATTAAGACCCCAGGCAAAGAATCCTTCCATATTCGGGAACTCAACGTCGTGACGTGAATAAATGGCGATATCGGCTGCAATGGAGTTGCCGGGCTTGGTGGATGCACCACCAACGCTCTGGCCTTGCGTAAGATTTGAGTGAATAAAACGTGCGGTTACGGCACCCGACAGGTTTTTGGTAAGCATTCGGGAATACGATCCACTGAGTGCAAATTCGTTGGGCCTGTAATTACCGATGGTAGCTCCCTGAATATCAGTAAATGTGATATCTCCAAGAGAGAAATAGAGCAGGGAACCGGAAACCACCTGGTTATTTGCAAGTTTTTTATACCCGGTAAGATAAGCCAGGTTAATATCACTGACCAAAGCTCTCAGCCAGGGGCTGTAAGAAAGGGCAAAACCCATATCGCTCTCTATGTAAGAATATTTGGCCGGGTTCCAGTGCATTGAATTGGCATCGGGGCTGCTCGAAACCCCGGCTTCTCCCATACCGCCTGAGCGGGCATCGGGTGCAATCTGTAAAAATGGTACAGCAGTGGTAATGGTGTTCAGATCCTGTCCTATATAGTTATTTGATTGGGCGAACAATGTTCCTGAAAAAATAGCCATAAAGCCCGCCAGCAGGCCCATTCGAATGACTGAGTAAAGTCGCATAGGGTAATTTTTAATTGAAAGGTGCAAAGTTATTGATAATTTTCTTTAAAAAAACTCCAAAACAAACGCCGGCACATTCATATTATTGCATCGGACGTATTTCCGGTAAACAGGATAATAACTCTGTTTTAAGAACATTATTGTTTAACCACTGCTGTGCATGACCAATACAATGGAACATACAAAAGCCGGCCTGCCAGGGGGTACGTCGTTTACCTTCAGATGAGCACATTCTGATAACGTTCACATTGTCGTATCCTTTTGACGTTCTTTTTTTCTGCCGGCTACCATCCCGTCAATCACCGCCGGAAGTCTTAAAGTCTATAAACACCGGTAACGGAAAAATTACTTAAACCCGATAAAAAAACTTTGCCTGTACTACAACCGCTTTCATTGAAATACATTCTGGTGCACACATTTACCGGCGGTATTCCGGAACAATCGTTCATCCGGCAAAATTGAGGCTCAATATTTGCATGATGCAGGAAATTCATGTAGGTTTGGAAAATAATATTTTACGGACGATGCCGAATAAGATAATCGCTCTATTAATTATTTTTGTCCTTTCCGGGATGAAAAGTCCGGCTCAGACTGCCTTCCCTTCGGATTACTTTTCTCCTCCGGTGGATATTCCTATGGTTTTATCCGGATCTTTCGCCGAGTTGCGACCCAATCATTTCCATTCGGGCATCGACATACGCACCCAGGGCGTTGAAGGGAAAAACATACTTGCATGTGCCGACGGTTATGTTTCACGAATCAGGGTTTCTGCTTTCGGTTTCGGCAAAACACTTTACATTACCCATCCCAACGGATATTCCACCGTTTATGCTCACCTGTCGGAGTTTCGGAAGGACATAGCTTCCTGGGTCAGGGCCGAACAATACCGTCTGGAACAATTCGACGTCGACCTGTTTCCTGCACCGGGTCTGTTAAAAGTTACAAAAGGCGAGGTAATTGCCCTCTCAGGAAACTCAGGATCATCACAAGGTCCGCACCTGCATTTTGAGATTCGGGAATCGGCCACGGAAATGCCTGTAAACCCCTTATTATTCGGGATGCCGGTCAGGGATTTTACCCGGCCTGTTATCAATGCTGTCCGAATCTATCCCGAAGGACAGACTAGTACCGTTGCCGGCAGAAAAGTCCACTTTGATCCGAAAATTGCTGGCTGGGGAACATCCTACCGCCTGGTTGACAACAACGAGATTGAGGCCGCCGGGGCAGTATCCTTCGGCATAAACGCTCACGACCTGCAAAGCGGAGGTACCAATAAAAACGGAATCAACCTTTTCAGGGTTCTTGTTGACTCTCTTCCCTTCTTTGAGTGGAAAGCCGAAAAATTCAGCTTTGCCGAAACCCGTTACATCAACAGCTTTATTGATTATTCCTATTATAATGAAACAAGGGGGAGATTTATCCGTACAAAAAAAGCCCCCAACAATAAACTGAGCCTCTACAAAACCATAAAAAACAACGGCATTCTCGAAATAACCGCTGGTAAAACCTATGCAATTACAATAGAAACCGCCGATGGTCACGGGAATCTGTCTTCGGTGGGTTTCAGGATCAAAGGCGTTACAGCTCCATGGCCTTCCGGCCTGCCTTCAGGGAATTTGCCTGTTTTCAGCCACGAACGCCTGAACGAATTCTCCACCGACGACATCCGCATCAGCCTGCCCGGTAAGTGTCTGTACGACACCCTGCACTTTGAATACAGCACATCGCCTGCCATGCCTGTACATTGTGCCTCTGTGCACAGCATTCACAAGCCTGGTGTACCCCTGCATGATTATTTCGATCTCTCCGTGCGTATAGACAATGCATGGCTGGGATACAGCAAAAAACTTGTTATGGTGAAACTTGGAAATACAGGAAAACCGGAGCCGGCAGGAGGCTCTGCGGAAGGAGAGTTTTTTCGGGCCAGGGTAAGGGAATTCGGACGTTATACGGTGATGGCCGATACCACTTCGCCGGTGATTAAGGCAATTAACATCCGCAACAACCAGAAGCCGGAACCGGACAAGCCTGTAGTAATGAGCATCAGCGACGACTTATCGGGTATAAAAACCTATCGCGGAACCATGAATGGCAGATGGATTCTGATGGATTACGACCCAAAAAACAAGCGGCTGACCTACATACCTGACGACCGGATGAATACCGGAACTAACGCATTCGTGCTTTATGTGGAAGACGGAGCCGGAAACGCCTCGGAATACAAGGCAACCCTCATGCGCTAGCTTCGGATCCTGGCTTCCTGACTCGTATAAGAAGTCCGGGATCAATGGTTACGAGCAGTCCCTGCCCGATTTCACCTATGCGAACCAGCACCTTCCGGTTTCCGCGGTATTGAACCAGTTCACCGCGCAGCCCGATAAGTGGCCCTGCCTGCACTTCAATAGCCTGTCCCTGAGGAATTCGTTCGGTCGTCACCTCCAGTATGGCATCCTGACCAAGCAGCAGGCGGATGGCATTTATCTGCGACTCCGGAATTGGCACGGCCTTACCTTCAAAGGTTACAAACTTGTAGATACCTTCTGTTTTGATCACCTCAGCATATTCAGAGGGAATAATTCTGACAAAAATGTACGATTTAAAGAGGGGCTCATCCACCCATTTCATGCGATCGCTCCATTTACGTCTGGTTCTGCGCAGAGGCAGGTAACACTCCACCTCCGACTGCAGAAGCCGCTGGTATACAGCCTTTTCAGCTCTCGATTTTGTATAACAGGCATACCAGGTGGGCTCCTCCTGTTCAATCCTTTTACCTGTTGGTTTGTTGATGGCCATTGCTCTGCTGAAATTGCGCTGCAAACGTAATAGAAAATTTTTCTGAAAATTAATCCGGGGATAAAAATACCGGTCCGGAAGTCAGACAAGGTAATTGGGAAATACAACAAATCAGTTCTGGTCAGAAACCGATTCAGCCGAAATAACTCCATGAACAATTTCGAAACCTTCGTAATGCAGAACGGGTAATTCGCTTACCGTAAACGACTCGATCCGGCATCCTTCCGGACCGGTTCTGCTCCAGGAGATAAAGTTATTCAGTGCCGGCTCATCCCCTTCGGCTTCAATCAGCAAACCCTGGCCAAAATAGAGAGCTTTACCCCTTATCCCAAGTTTATCGGCAAACTCTGATGCTTTTTGCCGGAATCCGACGCGTTGCACATTTCCGGTTGCAAATATCCGTATCCTTTTCTCCATTTTAATCTCGTACAATTAAACTTTGAATAACGAAATACTATCGTTCTTAATCTAATAATTCAGTATACCATGACATTCCATTACAGAATAGCCAACCAGAATTGCATTTTATTACAACACTTTTAAATAACCCCGGATACCTGAAAATGTTTAGAAAACAACTTTTGTAAAGCAACCCGGTTACGGTGCAGCATATTGCAGCAGCTCTTCGTAAACGCGCGACCATCCCTGCCAGCGTTTTTGTTCCGACATCGACTCGTTGTGCCACAAACTGATAAACGTTCCATTTACCGATCTGACAGCATCCGCGAGGGGGCTGATATAATCCATTGCATCCGCGGCATCCACCTGCATATAATCCCTTAATGTACCTTCCATCAGGGCAAAAGGATGAATGGTCAGGGGCATAACTGTTTCGGCTTCCAGATCGTACCATTTAAACGGCGAACAGATTCCTGCCCGGAAACCGGGATGACTGGCGAATCCCATGCTGAAATCGTCGGTGATGTCGGCATTTATAAGATTACGGTATGTTTCAGGAAAGCTCAGCTTGAGAAAATGCTGGCGGCTGGCGGTAATTTCACGTTTCAGAACGCCGGAGAGCATGTCCGTTTCTTTCTTCAGCAGGGCAGGATTCGTATTTGATGCATACGAAGGATGAATCCCCACATACGCATAGTCGGCCAGAGACTTTACCAGATTTCTGAATCTGTCGTTTGAAGTTGGGATATTTTTGTCGTTCACCCCATATCCGGCGAACAGAATGAAATACCAGGGTTTGAGTCCAAAACGTGCATGGAGTGCAGAGAGTATTTCAAACGTGTCGAACGGATCCGGTTCCGAACCCAGCAGAACTCTTGTACGGGTCATTGCTTCTTTCAGATCTCCGGATGCAAGATCTTTAAGATACCCTCCTATTGTCCGAATCAGGCCTTTATTCCTGTATGCCCAGGCTGCGTCCACATCAATAGTGGGAATAAATTTATAGGCAGGCGGTTGCAATCGCAATCCCGGAAATCGGGCGCTGAGCATACGCCCCAGGCTTAAAGCCCACCGGTTAACCACGGGTACTCCAAGAAATCCCTGCTGCAGGGCGATGCCTCCGGAAGGAGAAAACCGTCCGTGCACGTCGCGCATATACGGGAGGTACTCTTCATATCTCGAAACCAGGTAGAACGATGCCGAAAACAGATCAAAAGGGAAATCCGCCGTTTTTCCGTATACCGGAAAAAACGCCCGGGCGCCGTCAAAATCGGTAAAATGCAGCTGATGACTGTTAATCCCCTTTTCGAAGAGCAATCCCGCAGGTATAATGTGAATTTCCTGTCCGGGAGCCAGAGAATGGGTATGATAACACAATTTTGCTCCCTGAAAGGCAAGATAATCGTCCGTTCGTGTGGTTAAAACAATGCGCAGGCCCAGAAGCTCTCCGGCAATGAGACCAGCAATGTAGTGCAGCCGGGCAGTTTCACGCTCTGTATATATCAGGAGCTCATCCATTTGCATGTAAGAAATTACATTTTACTCATACCGCAGCGAATCAACCGGGTTAAGCCGTGCAGCTTTGTTGGCTGGTATGTATCCTGAGGCAACGGCTACACCAAAGCAGAGCAGAACGCCCAGAATAATCCATGCCCACGGAACAATAAATCCCGAACCGATAATGGATGACAGAATGTTTCCAATTCCGATTCCGAAGACAATTCCCACAATTCCTCCGATCTGGCCTATAACAATGGCTTCGGCCAGAAACTGGTTGCGGATGGTTTTGCTGGTTGCACCCATTGCCTTGCGGATTCCAATTTCCTGAGTACGTTCCGTTACCGACACCAGCATTATATTCATCAGCCCGATGGCTGCCCCGATCAGGGTGATGGCACCGATAATCGTAGCCGCCAGCCGCAGGTATTTCAGGTTTTCAAACAGCATTTCGGCCAGACTGTCGCTTTTTTCGATATCAAAGTTATTTTCTTCTCCTGCCTTTACGCCCCGGATTACGCGAAACAGCCCGGTAGCCTCTCCCAGAGCAGTTTCCAGATGCGAAGGATCTTCCACAACAACGTTGATCGTAAACGTCATTTTCGGGCGCGAGAATGCCTGCCTGACATTGGTTACAGGCACAATACAGGTATTATCTGTATTAAATCCCATACCTGTTCCTTTTGCCTTCATAACACCTATTACCTGGTACTTTCCGGATCCTATACTGATAATTTTGCCTACTGGATCAACTCCGGATTTGAAAAGCCTGGATGAAAGCGCCGAACCGATTACCGCAACATAAGAACCATTGCTTATGTCACCGGCTGAAAAAGTTCTTCCTTTCTCCAGCTCATTTCCAGATACTCTCAGGTAGTTTTCATCGGAACCAATCACAGGAATATTGGGGTTGGTTTTTACCGATCCATATTTCACGGTAGCGGTATTGGTGGCATATGTCTGTACGGAAGCCTGTCCGTACCGGTAATTCCCGGTAAACTGCAAAGCTTCCTGCCAGGTGATATAGCGGTAATTACGCGGAAGGGTGGTCCGGTTACCCATATGAATGCGCATACTGCGGTTTCGAATAGTAAAGCTATTGGCGCCCATGGAGGTGAAATTCTCGTTCAGATAATATTTAATGGCGTCAATAGAAGTAAGAATCCCAACCAGAGCCATAATGCCAAAGGCGATAATCAGAACAGTCAGAATACTCCTGAGCAGGTGACTACGAATGGAATCGAGTGCGATCCTGAGGTTTTCCGATATTAAGCCGGTCATGCCGCGATTTTTTACAAACTTACATCAAAATTTCGCACTAATATGAATTTTACATGCCAAACCTGTACCGTATGGCAAAATCCCTGATAAACGAGAACGGTATAACTTCCGGAGACAGGCCTTTATGAAAAAACCGGAAAATCAGAACACAGCGGATCAGTGCATTCGGGTGCATCCTATCATACAGTCAATAAAAAAAGCCGTTTATATTTTACTTCCGAAGGCTAGGTCACCGGCATCGCCAAGTCCGGGCACTATATAGGCCTGTGCAGTAAGCTCATCGTCGACAGCCCCAACCCACAGGGTAACATCCTGTGCGGGCAGGTATCGTTTGATGTAATCAATTCCCTGAGTACTAGCGATCAGGGTAACAATGTGTGTATGCGAAGGCTTACCTTTGGCCAGTAGCTCTTTATAGCTTAGCACCAGCGATGCTCCGGTAGCAAGCATGGGATCGGAAACAATCAGTACTTTATCGGTGAGGTCGGGACCCGAAACATATTCAACCTGGATTTCAAATCTGCCGTCTTTGCTGTGCTTACGGTAGGCCGAAACAAAAGCATTATCGGAACGGTCGAACACATTGAGCATCCCCCGGTGAAGCGGAAGGCCGGCCCTGAGGATGGTTGCAAGTACCGGGTACTGCTTCAGCACCGGAACTTCGGCAGTACCAAGGGATGTAACTACTTCCCTGGCTTCATATTCCAGCTGACGGCTGATTTCATAGGCAAAAATGGCACCCATCCGTTCCATATTATAACGAAACCGGAGACTGTCCTGCTGGATAACCGAATCTCTGATTTCAGCAATATATTGATTGAAAATCGAATTCTGTGCTCCCAGATTTTGAACCATTTTTGAAAAATTAAAATTATCTATCCCGTTCTGTTAACTGGACGCAAAGATAGTGATTAATAATGCAATACCTAACGGACAATAAATAAATCGGAAACATCTGTTTACAGCGGGAATCCGCACCTGCCGGGCAATATCCGGAAAACTCAGGTATCAGCTGAAAAAGAGCTCTCTGTAATCGCATTATGCATTAATCATCCTTACGATCAGCGGATTTGTATGATGGTTAAAACCGGAGACTGGTTTTCAGGCAACTTTCCGGCGAGGTGAACATATTTGTTACCGAATACTCAAGCAATATTGCACTTGCCGGCGATTCATTCTGCCCGGGCACTTTCAGTGTAAGTCCAATGGTCGAATAAGGCGGCAGTTCAATATCGTAGATCAGCCCAGCCTTACGTGCTTCCTCTCCCGGAACCAGATAAAAGCCGATACCACTGTAATTGGTGAGAAAAATGCTCCGTTTCCCATTTCCCGAGGCGGCGGCATTTACCTCTTGTCCGGTACATGCGTCAAACAGCTTTTCCAGCCACTCTCCGCGTCCGTACACATTGCCGTTATAGTACGCTGCCGTGCGCTTATCCATCAGTGCATCTTTCACGCCTTTCACGCTCCTTTCGCGGGCAAACACCAGGGTAAAGGGCCGCACATCGCTTCGTCCGGAATGATATTCACTGTGTATGGAGCCATGGATATCCGAATTTGCCATGATGGTGAGGTCTTTATCGAGTGCCCATGCAAATGCCTGCGGATAGTATTCCTTGTAATTTACGATCTCTATTCCGTGAAGCAGTCCGTCGGCGAGCAGTTTATCGTGCTCCGGAAACCAGATTGTGGTATCGGGTTGCTGGGCTTTCCACCCCGGGTGGTTCCAGAAAATAAAAGCTCCCTGTTTACCGGCTTCCGCAAATGCATCGGACCATTCTTCAGTGTCCAGCTTTGAAACATCGTTAAGAAACAGCGCATTAGAATGTCCGGGGGGCATACTGCGTGTGATTTCGGCACCTTTCACCAGTAAAATTCCCAACTGCTCCGCTTTTGGCAGGGCTATTTCATGCGAACGGTTGAGGTCCGGATTTACATCATCCCTGAGAGGCCTGTATTCGATATGATCGGTAATGGCAATAACATCCAGACCTTCCTGCCAGGCTTCCAGTATTCTCAGGGTTGGCCATACCAGGCCATCGGAGAAGACGGTATGGGTATGAAAATCTCCTTTGAGGGTATAAAAACCGGCTGCATCCGGAATATGAAAATTTCGTCTGGCACCATCCTGCGAAAGAGCCGGCGACAAAAAAGCACTAAAAAGCAGAACAAATAAAAGTCGATTCATCGTGTTTTATTTTCTTTACGGATGTGTAAATTCTTCTGGCAATCAATTTTTCTGAACCGGATTCTGAAACGATAGGATTTTTATGGAATCACAAACCGGTCCGGGTGTCTGGCCACTTTATCGCTGTAAAACTTCCGGATTATTTTAAAATCAGTCTCATAATCCCCTGTGGGCATAAACGACGGTCCAAACCCTCCCCGTTTCGATTTATAATCAAGGTATCCCATAACTATGGGCACACCGGCATTCCGTGCGATAAAATAATAACCCTTTTTCCAGTGCGGATTCCGTTTGCGGGTTCCTTCAGGCGTAATGGTTAAGATCAGCGATTTGCGTCTGTTAAACTCTTCGGTAAGCTGATGCACCACATTGGTGCTGTGTGACCGGTCAACCGGAATGCCTCCCATCGCCTTGAGGGCAGGAGTGGTAAAGCGGTTAAAAGCTTCCTTTTTGATAAAAAAATAGGATTTATATCCCAGGGACGCATATCCCAGCCATCCGTAAAAGAAATCTATGTTCGCTGTATGGGGAGCCATCATAACCACACATTTGTGAGGATTTCCCGGGAGCTCTCCGGTTATTTTCCATCCCAGCAGTCTGAGCAGTACGCGTGCGAGTGTTTTTACTATCATTTCAGGGTTTGGGAAGATGCAGGCCAGCCGATAAAATTGTATCTGCTGCCGCATACTTCGGATGCAAATATAATCGCCTTGCGGATAGCTTCGTCCCAAAATACCTTACTCTCTTCAATTTTCCCGAATTTATGAATTACCGAAACCAGGCCGGCATTGAAACTGTCACCGGCTCCAATGGTACTTACAACCTTTATCGCAGGCACTTTTACCGTTGTTGAATACCGGGGAGTATACAGCGTTAATCCGTCAGAGTTTTTCGTATAAATTAATCTTTCGCAACCACAATCCCGCACAAATGCATATGCCTGCTCACCGTCTCCGGCACCGGCGATAAGTCTGAAATCTTCATCCGAACCTCTGACTAAATCCGAAAGACGTATATTTTCACGAATAAATGGCAATATTTCCGGGAGTTCCTTCAGGTGCGGCTGTCTGAAATTCGGATCGTAAAATACCACCGCCTTGCCCCTGCGCGCCGCTTCCGTCATCCGCAGAATGTTCGGCCGGTTGCGCAGCTTCACCGAATAGAACGACCCCATCATAAAGACATCGTTTTCCCGAAAATCGGGGACAGAAATTTCCGGGGCCTTTTCGGGAAGGCTGTGATAAAACTGGTACGAAGCATCGCCGCCGGCATCCAGAAATGCCAGAGCCAGAGTTGAATTACCAGGAAACATCGTAAACCCGGAAATATCAACCTTGTTTCTCCGAAGAAAATTCAGAATCAGCCTGCCGGTTTTATCCTCTCCTGTCTCGGAAATCATAGCCACCGGGACACCCGACCGGCCCAGTGAAACGGCAGAGTTAAGCAGACTGCCTCCCGGGCAGGACCACACAGGATTTTCATCCCTGAAAACAATATCAAGCAGACATTCGCCTATGGCATATACCATTACCGGAACTTATCTTACAAGAATAATCTTTGCCGTATTCCGCGAAATGTAACCATTGCGGTCCCGAATCGTTAATCGGCAGAGGTAGAGTCCTGCCCTTGCGGGGATGCCGTCATCCGATCTTCCGTCCCAGTGTACGGAACCCGAAACATATCCCTCGGAAACTATACGCTCAGGGCCTATCGACCGGATAAGCTGACCGGTGGAATTGAAGACCTGCATCTCCACATCAAATTTACCGTCGAACAGGTTGTGGTCAAACCGCACGTAAACATCACCACCCGAAGGATTTGGATATGCAGTTAACCCTTCAACATTCAGTACAATATTGCGCTGAACCACGAATCGTATGCTTGCAGTACTTGAATTATTGTGTACATCCCAGGCTTTGAGCGTCAGTGTGTGCTCACCTTCCGGGAGGTTAAAGTACTGGTAATTCACCCTTCCGCTGCGGTAAGAGTCCTTATCCGACACATAAAAATCGTTGAGTACTACTGAGGAGTAACTGTCACCATCCATGGTCGCCGTGATGTCGTGACCTATGCCGGTGCCCAGGGTATTTATTCCGCTTTCGTCGTAAAGAAGTGCAACCAGCCGGGGGAATTCGCTGGTAAGTCCTCCGTCGACAAAATTGGTGTCGTTCATAAACAGGCGTATCACCGGTCCTTCCGTATCGGTTGTCTCTGCCTGCACGGCTCCGCCTATCCTGATGCCCGTGTAGAATCCATTGGCGTCAACTACTCCGTTGGTGGCGTAATAGCTTAGTTTTCCCTGCCCGTATGAAAAATCTATATCTCTCGGAACCGGGAACGTGATCTCAAATTTCCCTCCAGTAACGGTAGCCTTACCCTGATAGAGAACATTTTTCAGGGAATTAAACTGTGTGATAAAACTCAGGTTCTGTTGCCCCAGGGTTGTAACAACGGAAGGCTTATCAAAAACTTTCACATACACGATTCCGTCAAAATTATTCATAAGCATATCGTCGTCATCCCGGACCTCCCCCGAAACAGTTGCCAGCGTATTAGCAAAAAGGGTATCAACGGCAGCACCTGTAACGGGATTCTTAATTCCGGTAGTTGCTACATGGAATCTGGGCATGGGCAGCCGCATAGAGGGATCCCCGAAGAGGGTAAGATGACGGGTATTCTGTGAGTTGGGGCTGCGGTTTTTCGTATACCGGAGTGCATCACCCAGGCGCGGAGGCACATGGGTGTGCGGGCTGAACATGGTATCGGCAAAATGAAGGTTCAGAACCGAATTATTGGAGGCAAAAGCCAGCCTGGTAGTGGTCACCATCGACATGGCGCCTCCGTTGGGATTCAGGAAGACAAGCTCGCCTGCCGAGGTGTGCAGCGGATTATCGAAGCGCGAAAACTCACAGGTTGCCGTAAAAAACAGACCCATACGGTCGTAGTTTGTCCATGCGTTGATATCCTGAATTTCTAACACCCGTTCGTCGGCCCAGCCAACCTCACCACCATGGCCTATATAATTAACCATCAGCGCTCCTTTTTCAACCCGGGTTGCAATTTCACGGTTTACATCCGGATACCTGGCCCCGCCTGG
Source organism: Bacteroidales bacterium UBA6248 (assembly GCA_002441345.1). Lineage (GTDB taxonomy): Bacteria > Bacteroidota > Bacteroidia > Bacteroidales > Lentimicrobiaceae > Lentimicrobium. Next base: position 307,360 of record DJVU01000006.1, on the reverse strand, counting down.
CGTCGACTCCAGCACATAAGAGTCGAAATATATCTTGTGAATATTGTAATCGGGACTTTTTAGTTCGATCGTATCCACCAGTTTTTCAGCCTGATCAAGGTGCGTATTCCGGTCGCGATCATCGGCCGGCACTACAATCGTATTCCTCCAGTCGCCGTGTGTCTGAGCATCGTTTTCAAGGTAATAAATAAGCTTGTCGACGACAATGCGCGACTGTTCCGGGGTTCGTACCGGCAGACGTCCGACACCAATATCCAGAAGACCGGAAGCATTCAGGCCTCCTTCTCCGTCGTCAAGTATACCGAAATAATCGTCGGAAAGAAAAGAGTATACGTAATGTACTGCATTTTCGCTCTGGAAAGTCGGAATGAAAATGGTATTTCCCGGAATGCGGTTTTTAACATCGTACGATGCATTTCCGACAAGAAGCAGGTACTTGGGATAGCCCCACTGTTTGCCGCGGTCGTAGAGCAATTTCATAAAATCCCTGATTGCGGTAATATCCTGAATACCCGATGAAAACTCATTATACACCTCGGGAATCGACACCACAACCGCAGAAATTTCACCCCTGTCGTTGTGAACGTGTGCCAGGCGCTTTGCATCCTGGGCAAAGTCGGGATGCGTCAGTATAACCATATCGTAATTACCCAGCGCGTGCAGGTTTTGATTCCGGATCTTCTCACCGGTTCTGACCTTCAGAAATGAAGTCCCGTCAAAGGCAATCATTTCAACAAGCTTTTCCGTATTCCGCCTGAACGTTGCCTGGCTTCCGGTACGCTGGAGTGCCAGCGAACGAACGTTTACCGGATCACTCACATCCCAGACTTCCTGAACTGCATTCGCATTTTCAAGATTAAAACGCGTAATTCTTCCTTCACCAACGGTCCGGGGATCCCTGAATGCCATTTGACCGCCACTGAATGTTAACGCACAACGAACATTCAGCGAAACAAAATCAAGAAAACCCAGATCGGTATTTGATACCGGATTGAACTGGATTCTGACATCCATCCTATCGGAAGAAACGGGGATCGATTTAATCTCGGTTACCTCTTTTGCATATTCATGATCCGACTGAATCTTCAGCAACTTCGGGGAGGCTGCATTCTCACCGTTTATCAGAATACTGAACGTAACATCTCCCTTTGTAGACCGGGCTGCCAGTCCGTAACGCAATACCACGTTTTCACCGGCAACGGGATTATTGAACCGGAACGACGGCAGATTCAGGATTCTGGTATAGAAATCGAGCTTTTCACCAAACCATTTCCTGCCGCTTTTTACAAGATTGATGTTATCGTTCTCGTGAATCCTCATGTCGGTGTAGGATGAAGTATGTCCGTTTTCCGCATCTGCCGGCCCCTGATCTTCGGGAATCCGCTTGCCGGGCATCAGTCCTATGGTCAGAAAATACGCCGCCTCATCCGAATACAGGTGCGTATTATGCTCCATCCGTGATGAAAAGGGATTGAGTGTCCACGTATTTGGTCCTAAACCGTAAAACAGAATATAATCGCCGGGAGCAAAAACACCGGGTTTGGCCGTAACAACCCGAATTGCATTCTCCGCAAGGTCATTGATACGCTCGGCTCCTGCCGTTTCATTGAGCATTCTGCCTCCGTTCCCATATAAACGAATCATGGCAGGATTAAGGTTTTTCAGGGGCATCCCGAGTTTACTCAGGTCGTCGTATGTCAGTTTGTAGATGCCTGACTCCTTAATATATATCTTATACCAATCGCCTGAAGCGAGCACCGAATTGTAAGGATAGGATACAGCCTGTTTTTCACTCCCTGCTCCCCGGTAAGTATCCACGGTAACCGTAAAACCTGAAACTTTCGCTGGCAACCCTGTACCGGGATTGGTTCCAAACGGGAGTACGGTAACATACACCCAGGGGTTGCCCCGCTCAAACATCACTTCAGCAGAAGCATCCGGAACTCCGGGCAGAAATTCGCCGTTAAGAAGCGACTGTTCCGTTTCAGTAAATGGCTCGTAATAAATATTTTCAAGTCGAAAACCTGCAAAGTCAAAGCCTTCTGGCAAAGGAATCCGTACTACGATGGAGGGCAGATTGCTTTCGGGAAGTAACAAATACTGGGCTTCATCGAACGACAGAACATCAATTGGTATATCCTCGCCACGCATGAGGGAGGCAGGACTATCCCAGTTAAGAACAACGGATTTGTTCAGTTGAGCTGTTGCAGCACAAGCAGTCAGTGTAAGTAGCAGTGTAACGATTACTGTCCGTAACTTCATAGTCCTTTTTCCTTTAAAAATGCCTACCTGGTGATTGCGATTTTCAATGCTTTTGCCGCCCTTTGTCCCGTAACACTCTTTACGGTAAGATTACCTATATACAACCCGCTTGTCAGGAGCCGGCCGCCGCTGCCGCGGCCGTCCCATTCAAATGCCGGAGTCCGGTATCCGCCTGCAAAAATAGTCCGTTTAAGTTCAGCTACCTTTGATCCCTGAAGTGAAAATATCTGCAGCAAAAGTTCAAGCTCTTCCCCGGCGCGGTTGTGTTCTATTTCGAAGCGCGTATAATCTGACATGGGATTGGGGTATGCCTGAAAGTCACCAAGAACCAGTTCACCGGAACCGGCAACCACAAAATGAAGGCTTGATTCCGAGGAATTATTGTTAACATCCCAGACCTTCATTTTCAGTATATGACTTCCCGGTTCCAGCTTGGGCATGGCAAACATAACCTTCCCGTGTTTATAGGTATTGAGGTCGGCCTGATAATAATCGTTCAGGATATAAGGGGCATCGGTTTTCCCGTCAAGAATCGCAACGATATCGTGGCCGATACCATTGCCCACGGTATTAATTCCGCTGAAATCACTCAGTAAGGCAATAAGAACCGGCTTTTCATCCGTAAATCCACCCTGCCTGAAGCTGGTATCGTTCATAAAAAGTCTGATCTCCGGGCCTTCGTTGTCGCTGATCTGCACATCGCTGACTCCTCCAACCACTATATCCGAGTGGTATCCGGAAGCATCCATGTTGCCATCGGTAGCGTAATAGCTGATCTTTCCGGGACCGAACTGATAGCCGATATCCCTGGGAACTATAAATGAAAAACTGAACTTTCCGCCGTTAACCGCAACATTACCTTTATAAATGATATTCTTCCGGATCATAAATGTCATCGGACTTGAACCATCCGAGCCGAAAGTACTTACCGGGCTTTCCTTGTCAAAAACGGTTACCGTCAGGATCCCGTTGAAGCCGGCAAGCAATTCCCTGTCGTGCCCCGCTACAATTCCGCTTATGGTTACTTCACCAAGGGCACTCAGGGTGTCGGATATACCAGTGACACTGCGGCCATTAATTTCCGTAGTGATTACATTATACTCGGGATAAGCCATTTTAAGTGCCGGGTCGCCGAGCAATACGAACTTTTTGATATTTATATCGGAACCCGACACACGTTTCGATACGCGGATAAGATCGCCGAGGAAGGGTCTTCCTTCGGGTCCTGTTTGCAAAGCAATAGTATAGAAGTTAGTAGCAAGGATAAAGTTGGGATTTCCGTAAGTGGGTCGTGCGGTAGTAAACAGTGCAATGCCGCCGCCTTTTGGATTCAGAAAAGTTAACTCACCTCCCGACAGACGCTGGGGATCATCGTACCGGCTGAACTCACAGGTAGCAGTCATAAATACCGGCATGCGGTCGTAGTTTGTCCAGCTGTTCACATCCGCAATCTCCAGAATGCGCTCATGGGTCCAACCGGTTTCTCCGCCATGGCCCGTATAATTTACGATCAGGGCACCCTTGCCAACCCTGTCGTTGATAGCAGCCGTTGCCTCAGGCGCCCTCTGGCCTCCCGGCGTGGAGATCTGAGGATAGGCATCCAGAAATATTTTATCGGTATTATAGGCCGGATAGATGGTATCAATCATTGCAGCCAGCTTGTCGGCCTGAATCATATGCTCGTTGGCGTCTTCATCATCAGCGACAAAAGCTATAACATTCCGCCAGTCACCGTGAACTTTATCGGTGGCAGTTGTGTAATGAATGATTTTATCCACGGAAGTCCGGGCCTGTTCGGGGGTAGAAACCACCAGACGGCCAATACCTATATCAAGGATATCGGTCGACATGCCACCTTCATTGTCGTCGATGCATCCAAAGAAATCGTCAGCAGCATAAGAGTTAACCGGATTCAGCGACTCCACCGACTGGAAAGTCGGAACAAAATTGTTGTTTCCGGGAATACGGTCTTTGTAATCGTAGGAAGCGTCGCCAAACATAAGCATAAACCGGGGCAAACGCGCTTCTCCCGACTTTATCCACAACATACGGACAAAATCGCGGATTGCACTGATATCCTGAGCACCTGAAGAAAATTCATTATATATCGCCTGTGGCTGCACCAGCTGAACACTGAGGTCGTTCACCTGACTGTGAAATCCGGCAAGACGGATCGCCTCATCCATAAACAGGGGGTGGACAACTATCAGCATATCGGCCGGAGCCATCGCATGAAGGTTCTGATTTTCGACGCGCTCCGCCGAAACCGGACTAAGGTACGACTGTGCATCGCTCAGCATATACTGTCGAAGTGTATCGGTCAACGCCCTGAACCAGAAATAGCCCTGCTGCTGCCCGAAGCGTATCAGTCCGGGATTCATGGGATCGGTAACATCCCACAGCATTTCCGGTTGTCCGTTACCCTGTATCCTGTATTCTGCAATACCTTCAAGTCCGGTTTTTCTGAATCCCAGCTGTCCTCCGCTATAAATGAGCCTGGCAACGGTATTGAGTTCTATATAATTCAACCAACCGGTAGCCGTACTCAGCGGTTTGTTGAATTTAACGTTCACTCCGCTTATCGTGCCATTATGGTTGAAAGACCAGGTATCGCCTGCCATTCGGGCATAATTGGTATTAAAAACATCAACAATGGGCGGTACCTGCAGATTAAATAAACTGCCCTGGTGTGTAACGGAGAAAGAGCTGGCAGCAGTAGACCGGGCGGCAGCGCTGAAGCGCATTACCAGAGGCGAGGTGTTTTCGGCTTCAAGCGGCCCGAAGGTATAATCTCTGCTGGTGATGATGTCGAAAATATCGCCGAACCACTCTTTCCCCGACTTTATCAGATTGTATTCATCGGGATGATGCGCCGAATACCAGTTGTAGGATGTAACTACCGATGCGGGAGAAGACTGCGGCTGGGGAAATTCCTCTATACGTTTCCCCTGGCCGCCTGCGGCCGTGATAAAGTACCATGAATAATCGGAATACAGATGTTTCCGGTGCTCAAAAATTCCTGTAGCCGTGTTGAGCGACCAGGCCATTGGCCCCTTAACGAAAAACAGTATGTGATCACCCGGATCCAGCTTCCCGTCGCCGCCGTCGCTGACAAAAAGCGGAATTTCCGGAAGGTCGTCGTGGCGTGGCAAAGCAACCCGTTCCGGAAGCATACCTCCTCCGTAACCATGAACCCGGATGGAACCGGAGCTAACACTTCCCTGGATCACGCCCATAGTGACCAGATCATTATAGCTTAATTTTACGATACCATCGCGGTCAAACGACATCCGATACCACAGACCGTATGCAAGAACGGAGGAAGGAGCATACGAGTGCTGAACGGCCCGGGATGTTTCGCGTACTGTCCCGGTAACGGGTACGAAGGAGACCAGTTTTTCAGGCAAGCCGGTACTGTCGTTCAACCTGAGAGGAACGAATCTGATCAGCAAAAGAGCTTCGCCTCTGTCGAAAACAAGGTCAGCTTCAGCTTCTATGGATGTGGAAGTAAGTCTGATTCCCGTCTGTTTCAGAGCTGTAAGTTCAGCATCAGAAAGAGGCTGATAGATTCCCTGCGTGATGGTTACTTCCGGAATTCCGGTAAATCCGCCAGGCAATAAAAGGGTATATACGGGTAACCCCGTTTCAGGGTCGGTGCTGCAGGAAGAGCAGTTGAACCGGAAACGGAATTTATTTTCACCATAATTTTCCCGAAAGGGCTCATCCCAGCGGATACTCTCCTGTGCTGGTGCAGTAATCGGGTAAAAGTTAAAAAAAAGTATGGTTAATATAAGTAAATAAAAAAAACGTTGTGTTTTAGTCATTTTGATGTATACAGTTGATAATCCGGATAATGAAACTTTAATTCATTATATGCCGTTTGCATTCTGATCAACAAAATTTAACATTTCTGATGCAGAATAGGTTCAGAAAGCAGTATATTTGTACTTCAGATTATTGCAGGCCGGTCGCGGACAGGATACTAACGGGACAGCTGCACCGTTATTGCAAAGATGGCGGAGATTAATTAAATTTTATCCCCGGTAGTCCGATTATTAAAAATATTCGTAATATTGGCTGCCGAAATACGATAGGACATGGTAAAAAAACTAAGCCTGATACTTCTGATCATTGCTGCCACACTGACGGGTGTATCTCAGGATGCCGAATTTTCGCAATACTACGGCAATCCGATGTATTTGAACCCGGCGCTGGCCGGCTCCAAAATCTGCCCCCGACTGACATTGAACTACCGGAATCAATGGCCCGGCATTCCTGCTTCATTCGTAAATTATTCCGTATCCTACGACCAGTTTATCGATGCCGTATCTGGCGGAGTCGGGCTTATGGTTATGTCAGAAAATATGGCTGGCGGAACCATGACTTCAACGCTTGCCAGTGCAATGTATTCGTATCGTATGAATGTAACCAAACAGCTTACCCTTAATGCAGGATTTCAGGGGACGTACATTCAGAATAAGCTCGACTGGGAAAAGCTGATATTTGAAGATCAGTTACTTGCAGGTGACATTAACAATCTCCCTCCTTCACAGGAAAGTCCTCCCGACCGCATGACCATTGGTATGGTAGATTTTTCGGCCGGTCTTCTATTTGGTTTTCGTGAGCGTTTATACGGAGGAATTGCGGCCCACCACCTGAATCAGCCCGATAATTCGTTTTACAGCAACGGCGACAGCAAAATCAACATGAAGTTAACCATGCATGCTGGTGCTCTTATCGATATGAGGCAGGGTTTAAGCGGAGGCGATGTGGAAGATTTGAGTATTTCTCCGAACATCATGTACCAGCAGCAGGGCAAATACCATCAGCTGAATCTGGGGATGTATCTCAACGTTCATCCGTTCGTACTCGGAGCCTGGTTCAGGCATAATTTCGAAAATCCCGATGCCGTAATAGCACTTGTCGGCTTCCAGCATACAAAATTTAAGGTCGGATACAGTTACGATTACACCGTTTCGCGATTAACCAATGTAACCGGTGGCGCACATGAAATTTCCTTCGCATGGCAATTCGACTGCGGCCAGAAAACTTTCAAGCATAAGGCAATAAAATGCCCAAGGTTTTAGTTAATAACCCAAATACCAATAATTACCGGAAATGATCAACTACAGAAACATCTATCTGAAGATCACCTTCTTTGCAGCAGTTATTTTCATGGCATCCTCATGTGCCAAAGAGTCATCCAGAACCACCGGATGGGAATACAATAATCCCAAAAACGGAGGTTTCCAGGTTAATACAAAATACGGAGAACAACCCGTAGGCCCCGGACTCAAACTTGTTGAAGGTGGAACGTTTACGATGGGTCGCACTACCGACAACCCGATGTACGACTGGGACAATATCCCCCGCAGGGTTACCGTTCCCTCTTTCTACATCGATGAAACCGAGGTAGCCAATGTAGATTATGTTGAATATCTGTACTGGCTCAGCCGCGTGTTCGGCACCGACTACCCGGAAGTGTATCGCAAGGCGCTTCCCGACACCCTCGTATGGCGCGAAAAACTGGCTTATAACGAACCCCTCGTTGAGACCTATTTTCGCCATCCTGCTTATCGCAACTATCCTGTAGTTGGTGTCAGCTGGGTTCAGGCCAACGAGTATTGCCTCTGGAGAACCGACCGCGTAAATGAAATGCTCCTTATCAAAGAAGGCGTCCTTGATTTCGATCCGGACCAGCGCAACGAAAACAATTTCAACACCGAAGCTTACCTGGCCGGACAATACGAAGGACTGGTAAACAAACCGCTGAAAGACCTTAATCCGAGCGGAACCGGCGAACGCCGTGCCAAACTCGAAGACGGTATCCTCGTCCCGAAATACCGCCTGCCGACCGAAGCCGAATGGGAATTTGCAGCACTCGGTCTCGTTGGAAATACCGTTTATGAACGCGTTGTCGAACGCCGCGTTTACCCCTGGAACGGTACAATCGTACGCTCAGACCAGAAAAAATACTACGGACAATTCCTCGCTAACTTCAAACGCGGCCGCGGCGACTACATGGGTGTTGCCGGAAGCCTGAACGACGGCGCCGACCTGCCCGCAGAAGTAGCTTCATACTGGCCCAACGATTACGGCCTCTATAACATGGCCGGCAACGTAGCTGAATGGGTGCTCGACGTATACCGCCCCCTGACCTACGAAGATATGGCCGATTATGCCCCGTATCGTGGTAACGTATTTACAACAAAAGAAACGGATGCAGAAGGTTTCCTGGCTCCTAAAGACAGCCTCGGACGAATCCGCTACCGCAACGTTACAACCGAAGAAAGCAAAGACCGCTTTAACTATCGCAGCGCCAACCAGATCAATTATCTCGACGGAGACTATCAGTCAACAATCAATCCCGACTGGGCAAGTGCACCTGCCGATACGGTTAATACAACCAATATGATGTATGAATTCGGAAAAACATCCCTCATCTCCGATCAGTCAAGGGTGTATAAAGGCGGCTCCTGGCGTGACCCGGCATACTATCTGAGTCCGGCCACACGCCGTTACCTCGACCAGAACCTGTCAACCAATTACATCGGTTTCAGGTGCGCAATGGGCAAGGTTGGCGGTGCCTATTCAACCAATAAAAGATAATAACCCGTAAACCTAAATCAAAAAGTCTGTTTGCCTCTGCAAACGGACTTTTTTGCTTTATTCCGATTACCCGACCGCGTAATTTTAGTAATTTCGATTCCGGTTATACCACCAAAATCTAAACTGAAAATCAATTCTATGGAACTTACCGGTTCAGAGAAATTGTACAATCTCTTCAGGCAACACCCATACATCAGCATCGACTCCCGCAAAACACAGGCAGGCAGCATTTTCTTCGCACTAAAAGGCGATAACTTCAATGGAAACCGCTTTGCCGGAAAAGCTCTTGAACAGGGCGCAGCATATGCCGTTATCGATGATCCGGCGTTTTATGCAGGAGAAAAAACGCTGCTTACCACAGATGTGCTGAGCGCACTGCAAACCCTTGCTTCCGACTATCGTAAAAGTTTGAATATCCCCATTCTGGGCATCACCGGAACAAATGGAAAAACCACATCCAAGGAACTGATTTATGCAGCACTCTCCAGCCGCTTTACAACACATGCCACCAGCGGAAACTTAAACAACCATATTGGCGTTCCCCTTACACTACTGACCATTACTCCGGAGACCGAAATAGCCGTTGTTGAAATGGGAGCCAACCACATAGGTGAAATCGCTGCACTCTGCGCTATTGCCAGACCAACACATGGAATAATTACAAACATCGGCAAAGCACACCTCGAGGGCTTCGGAAGTCCGGAAGGCGTAGTTACAGCAAAAAATGAACTGTATGAGCACCTGAGAGCTCACGGAGGAACAGCTTTCGTAAATCTCGACAATGAACTGCTTAACAGTCTTTCGCAAGATCTTCAGCGCATTACGTACGGATCTTCCAAAACAGCAACTTACCGGGGCTCGGTTTCCGGTACCCTGCCTTTGCTGTCGGTTACCCTGCACTCTCCTGCACAAGTTGAAATCAGCAGCCAGCTTACCGGAATGTACAATTTTGAAAACATAATGGCTGCAATGGCTGTAGCCGGTCATTTCAGGGCAAATCTCAAAAGTGCAGCTGAAAGCATCGAAAAGTATATTCCCCGGATGAACAGATCGCAGGTGATAGAAACCGGTAATAACAGCCTCGTGCTGGATGCTTACAATGCCAACCCCTCGAGTATGCAGGCCGCCCTCGCCAATTTTGCAGATAGCGATGCCGGAAGCAAAAGCGTAATCCTGGGTGATATGTTTGAACTGGGAACCATGGCAGCCGAAGAACATCTGAACATTCTCAAACTTGCTGTGGAGTCCGGCTTCAGGAATATTCTCACGGCCGGGCCAAACTTCCGGCAGGCCTCCTCCGGATTCAACTCCGTTGTGGGTTTCGACACTACCGAAGAACTTCACAACTATCTGAAAACCCGTCCTATGAAAGGAGAAGTCATACTTATAAAAGGCTCCCGCGGAATGAAACTCGAAACCATTACCGATGCCCTCTGAAACCACCGGAACCAGTATCCGCGCTATCGGGCTTATGTCTGGCACATCCCTCGACGGACTGGATATCGCACACTGCACGTTCACATTTAAAGAACAGGCGGTTCGTTATACAATAAATTGTGCGGAAACAATTGAATACCCGGCCCGAATCCGGGAGTTGCTCCTGAATGCGATTGCTTCCGGAGCAGAGGAGTTTTGCCGCATCCATTCGGAATACGGAAAATGGACAGGATTACAATGCAGGGATTTTATCACTAAACACAGGCTGAATCCCGACCTGATTGCAAGTCATGGTCATACAATCTTTCACAACCCTGCAGAGGGATTTACCACCCAAATCGGAAACGGAGCAGATATAGCCGCAGTTACGGGCATTACAACTGTTTGCGACTTCCGGTCCCTCGACGTAGCCCTGGGCGGCCAGGGAGCTCCGCTGGTGCCTGCAGGCGATCAGATGCTTTTCAGCGATTATGCTGCCTGCGTCAACATTGGTGGTTTTTCAAACCTTTCAATGACAAGCAACAATCGCCGGATTGCCTGGGACATCTGTCCGGCCAATTACGTGCTGAACCATTATGCATCAAAAGCAGGCATGGCTTTCGACAAAGACGGCGAAACGGCCCGAACCGGAAAATTACTGCCCGGACTTTTTGAGCGCCTTCAACAAATTGAATGGTATAAAATAACCCCGCCCAAATCGCTCGGAAGAGAATGGGTGGAATCGGTATTCTTACCGATCATTGACCGGGAGAATCATTCAATCCCCGATCTTCTGCACACACTTACCGTTCATATTGCCTCACAAATTGCAGCAGTTCTTCCTGCACGAAGCGATCAGAACGTACTTTTTACAGGAGGCGGAGCAATGAATACATTTCTAATGGAATTGATTACAAAGCGGAGTCAGTGCCGGCTGATAATACCGGACCCACTGCTGATTAACTACAAAGAAGCTCTCATTTTTGCCCTGCTGGGGAGCCTGAGAATTCTGGAGCATACCAACTGCCTCTCAGATGTCACGGGAGCCTGGTCAGATTCTGTGTCAGGGGCTGTTTATTTCAGGAAATAATCTTATTGTCTGCACCTTCATTCAATTACCCGACTTACCGGCGATTTTACAGGTATGGCAGTAATTCAAAGGTACAAATCTGCTTATGGTGCCTTGCCGATAAAAAGACACTTATTATTTTGAACAATTGTTCATAATTAGTAATTTTACCCGAAAAACCAGCATATAACAGCTGCACTTCCGGGCAGGGAAAGCAGGATTACATAATCCGTGAAACGGTATGCCACAGAACGGTGGAACAAACTATCTGCATAGAGCCGGATTCGGATCCGGGCATCTGCTGCATCCATTGACACCTCGCATCCTCTCCGTATAATTTGTGTATCTTTGAAAGATGGGGACGCCAGTGCACTGGTATATCTCAAAAATATTTGCAATGAGCATTAAAAATCTCACCTGCTTAATTCTGTTCACCGGAATCCGGATGCTGATTTCACCGGATGCAAACTGTCAGGTGAGCGATAGTATAGTACAATTACCGGTATTTGAAATTTCGGAAAGCAGGATTCCCGCTGGCATACCCGGCTTTACTATTGACGGACAATCGTTTAATCTTGAGCCTTCCCGTGATCTGGGTGAAATCCTTCGACGGGAGATGAACATCAGTGGAATCCGCAGGGGAGGATACGCTATCGACCCGGTAATAAGGGGATACAGGTATTCGCAGATCAGCATTCTGCTGGATGACGGAATTTTTATCGAACCGGGTTGTCCAAACCGCATGGATCCGGTGATGGCGCACATTGAACCGGAGCTTATCCGGCGGACAGAGATCACAAAAGGTCCTTACATGCTAAGATACGGGCCGTCTGCAGCAGCCAGTATCCGGCTCATTACTTCTCCGAAGCCGTCAATCCTGAAAAAGGGATTTAACCTGACAACTGTAACAGGCTACGATGCCAACCGGAATGGATTCATGCAGCACATCGGTCTGCAGCATTCCGGAGAAAAATCTTTTTATCGTTTATCAGGTGGCATTAAAAATTACGGTAATTACCGCGACGGAAACGGGAAAGAATGGAATTCTGCATTTCATAAGAGGGATATTGCAGCTGATGCGGGATTTAAAACCGGAAAATCCGGAACACTGCTGTTTTCATATAAGGGCTCATTCGGGCGGGATGTTATGTTCCCTGCCCTGCCGATGGATGAAATTACGGACAACACACACATCTTTTCAGCCGGGCTGGAGACGCCATTTCGGAACAGTCCCATCACAAAATTATCAGCCAGCCTGTTTCACACCCGTGTTTATCACATGATGGACAACAGCTTCAGGCCACAGTATTCTACCATCACACCTCCGTATACCGGGCTTATGCAGGCTGTTGCGGAAGTAAACACATCTGCCACCGGAGGCCGGGCCGAACTGAGCCAAAGCACCGGTGACGTGAGCCGGTTCCTGGGTCTCGATATGCGATCTGTCCATAAGGATGGCAACCGCCATGTCAGGATGATAATGACCATGGACGGGCAGGAATTCATTTCGGAAAAGGATATTAATTTATGGCAAGATGCCACAATCCTCAATGCAGGTCTTTATTCAGGGGCAACAGTAAAATCAGGTCCATTCGAATTTACAGGCGTCCTGCGTGCCGATCTTAACCACTCTTCCTCAGAGGACACGCTGGTTGTGCAAAAAGATGGCGTCGTCTGGTTTGATCCGGAATCCCGGCTGCGCCTGTTGATCAGCGCAGCAATAACAGCAGCTTACAGTCCGGAGCCAGGCATGTCGTTCGGGATCGGACTTGCCCGCAGCAGCCGTGCTCCCGACATGCAGGAACAGTATATAAAATTCCTGGCCACAGGGTTCGACCGGTACGATTATTTAGGCAATCCGGATCTTAAACCAGAAACAAGCCATCAGCTTGATCTTACATTCAACCGCACCGGCAAACGCCTGAGGATTGATATAAATCTGTTCGCTTCCACGATACGCAATTTCATTTCAGGAACGCTTGTTCCTCCTTCGGTTGCCCGCCCCCTGAGTATGGGAGCTCCCGGTGTTAAACAATTCAACAACATCGAACGGGCAGTTCTGGCAGGCTTTGAAACAGGGATTTCTGCCAGATTTGCTGACAATGGCAGAATCACATTCGGCATCGGCTACACTTACGGATATTTCCCGGAAACGGAAAAAACGATACAGGACAACGGCCTGGCAACCGGTACACTTATCATCAAAAACGACGCTATTGCAGAAATCCCTGCTCTGGAATCGGAACTAGAGATCGGATATTTGATTCCTAAAATAAAATTACGGCCCAAAGCCAGCATCCGGGCAGTCGCAGCACAATCGCACGTTTCACTTGCATTCGATGAAGAGGAAACGCCAGGTTACATTCTGGCCGATATTTCCGCTTCCTGGTCACCGGTGAAGTTCTTAACCATATCAGCCGGAATCAATAACCTGCTTAACAAAGCATATTACGATCACCTTAACCGTAAAATACTCGGCAGCACTGATCGCCTTTACGAACCGGGGCGTACATTCTTTGCAAACCTGAAACTCTCTTTCTGAAAACAATATTCTGAATGAAAAGATACCACTTCACCAGGCGTATAACAACTGCTGCATGCCTGCTGCTGCTTGCTTTTGCAACGGCCTGCAAACCTGAACCCGGCCCCGAAAAACCATCCGGCGTGCTGACTCTCACGTTTGAGCACCTTGCCGACAGTCTGCCTCTTCGTTTTAATACAATGGCATATACCAACGTTTCGGGAAATCCCTATGAGGTAACGGAGGTTATGTACTTTATTTCCGACATCCGGCTTTATCACAGCGATGGCAGGATTATTCGCGTCTCGGACTGGGAGAATATCCATTACATCGACAGCAATATTCCATCAACCTTAACTTTCAGTGCCGGATCCGGATTGCCTTACGGCAGATACGACAGCCTTACCTTTACGTTCGGCCTTTCCGAAGAAATCAATACTTCGTACGCGTTTGTCAACCCCCCGGAAGTAAATATGGCCTGGCCGGAAGTACTGGGGGGTGGATACCATTACCTCATGCTCAACGGATGGTGGAGGGATACTGTCGGAATCCGCAAACCCTATAATTTCCATCTCGGCATCGGGCAGATCTATGAAAACAACTCAGGACAGGTTGCCGATATTACCGGCTTCATTCACAACCATTTCGATGTCACACCTTCCGGCTCATCCTTTACAGTACCTTCAGAGGGCAATGTTTCTCTGATCGTAAGCATGCATATCCAAAGCTGGTTCGACACCCCTCTGAATTTCGATTTTAATGTATGGGGCGGAGCCATTATGCAAAATCAGGATGCCATGTATATCGGAGCCGTTAACGGCAGGGATGCTTTCAGCATAAGGCAGGAGTAAGAGTTCTAAGGGCACTACCAACGTAAACCTTTAAAGCAGCCCGGGCACTCACACATTGCACAAAACGCCTTTTCAGGGAATATCACACCGTAATTTGCATTGGTTAACGTCCGGGGAAGATCCAACAGATATTAAATGAAAACGGCAGCAGGACTGTGTCTCTGCTGCCGTTTATGTTGTCAGATAACTTACCTGTTGTATGGGCAATAAACACCTCTGCCCGGCATTCCATGATTTCTGCGTCCGCGCGGACCGTTGTTATCGCCTTTCCATTGCTGACCTCCGCCTCTTCTGCCAGGTCTTGCGTCATAGAAGGCTTTTTGCTCATCGTTGAGGAGTGCACGCACACTGCGGCGATGGTTTTCCCGTTCTTTCATCAGGTCGCCCTTCAGTCTGGCAATATCATCAATTGCCTGATCGATGGCTTTGGGGTCTTCGTTTTCAGCTACCCGGAGGGTATTTAGTCTGGCCTGTTTTTCACCAATTGCAGCTCTGAGCTGTTCGGCTTTTTTGAAATGAGCCGTTCTCAGGCCTGCAATCCCGGTCTTCTGATCTTCCGTCAGGGATGGAATTATACAATCATCCGACATGCCAGGGCCTCGTCCGGGGCCATTTTCTGTTCCGTATCCCTTTCCGGGTCGCTGTGCATTAAGATCGGTGGCAATCAATCCAAAGGCCGTTATTCCGGTTAAAAGGACAATCATTCTGATTCGTTTCGTTTTCATAATTAAAGGTTTATTGTTAATGATACGTGCTTTCTCAGTGGTATCTGTTCCCGCCTCCCCGGCGATGGCGGAATCCTTCGCGATGACCCGGGCCGGGTTGTTCGCCTTTGAGCAGGCGGTGGTAAAAGTTTATGAGCGTCTCCTGCTGTCCAGGCTTCGATATCTCCCAGAGATCCCGCATATGCCGGGCAGTTTGAGCTTTTATCTGACCATGCAGTTCACCTATGTGCATGGAAAGTGCATCCATACGGGTACTGTCGGGGGTAACGCTGGTAACCTCTTCGATCAGTGCGTTGTTTGCTTCACGCAATTCATCCATAAGAGGTGCTATACGCTGACGGTGGACCTTAACGGATTCGCGCAGAAGGAGCTTTTGTTGTTCATCAAAGCCTGCGTCAGCCATCAGACTTCGCGGCCGGGGCCACACAACTGCAGAATCTGCTTCGGTCGTGCGTTCCGCTCTGTAACCTGTTGTATTGTGGATACTTTTCACCTTTACAATGATGGTAAGCAGACTGGCCAGGTTAACGATGGTGAGCAAAACCACAACCAGAAGGATAATCTTATTTTGTTTTGTCGCCATGTTCTTTAATGGTTTTCATCAAAAAAATAATTTTCGAGCCGGGCAAGTGTGTTATCATCTGTAATTTCACCTCCCTGATCTGCTGAAACTGCAGTCGCAGTAAAATTACCCGGGAGCTCATTTCCTCCGGTAAGAAGACCGCCGATCCAGATTCCCAGAATAACAGCAGCTGCCAATCCGGCAAGAGTGCTGCCAATGTTACGGTAATCACGCAACGGCAAAAGAAGCCCGGAATGAACCCGTCTGGTGCTTTTGAGTTTCAGTTGAACTTTTTCGTAAAACACAGGATCTGCTTCAAGGCGGCGGAGTCCGGAATAATCCGACAATACCGCACCATGAGCCCCGGCAAGCTTTCTGCAGGCGGAACATGTTTCAAGATGCTCCTCCAGCTCATACCCTTCCGAACCGGTTTTTCCGGAAACGGAGCGTTCTAAAATTAGCAACCAGGCATCTTGGCAATTCATCGAATAAAAATTTAATTTAACAATTTGACACTAAACGTTTAAATAACTTGCGCATTCCTACGCAAAAAACTTTTTTAGCCTTTTCTGAAGATTCATTTTAGCCCTGTGTATCAGAGATTCCACGGCAGGGAGGGAGAGATTCATAACACCTGCGATTTCCTGATACGAAAGATCTTCAAGCTTGCTGAGTGTAAACGCGATGCGCTGATTTTGGGGAAGGGAGTCAATGGCACATTCCAGGCCATGTTTAAGATCTTCCTGCTCAAGCAGGTCGTTACCTCCAGCCACGGGTATGCCGGCAGCATCACCGGCAGAATTTCCGGAAAAGGGATTCAGTTCAAGCCATAATCGTCTGCGTTTGCTGCTACGGATATAATTCAGCGAACGGTTAACGGCTATGCGGTGCAACCATGTACTTACCTTCGCATCGCCCCGGAATGATGCTGCATTCCGGATTACCTCCACAAATACATCCTGGGCTATGTCCTCTGCATCGTGCTTGTTGCGCAAAAATCCGAGGCATATATTAAATACCCTCAACTGATGGTTATCAACCAACCAGCGGGCAGCCTCTTCATTACCGTCAATCAAACCCTGAATGCATTCACTGTCAGTCATTTCCTCTTATCAACGAGTTTTATCCTATAAAAGTACATTATTCTGTATGACAACAGTCCCTATAAAAACTTTCGCAACACAACAATTTATAATGATCCTTTCCCCGCAACGAACACCCTCTAAACACATTCTGCCGACATTGTCATCTTCCGGTTAAGGTACAGCAGTATAAATCCTTACGGAAAATAAATCACAGAAAGTACTCTTGTAATTTATCCTGAAAAATGAATTAATTTTGCGATGGAAACGTCAAAATTTTTCCGGGTCCCATGAAGGCAATCTACCGGCTCATTCATTTTTTCATTCTTCTGTCGGCATTTCATTTGTCGCTGCAGATGGCAGATCCGGTACTGCCAGGGGCATTCATCAACGATACAGCACCTGCTTTAACGCAAAAATCGGTTGTTCTGCTTCCGTTCAGCAATGCAGAATCACAAACTGTCCCCGCGCAGATCGCCGCCTTTGAGCAAAGAGACACCCTTTTTGCTTTCGGAACCTTAACGTCAACAGACTTATGTAAAGGTAAGTCAGCCGAGTACTATAGCAGTACAAGGTATCCCGAATTTATCTCCACACATATGCTGCGTCTTACCTGCATTCTCAGGGTATAGAATACGACAGATTTTCCGGCTCTTTTTCCTGTTTTGCCACATGCGGAACCTGTGTATAGGTTCCGGTGCAGGAGATACCGGTGTGCACAGATCATAAGTGCATACAGGTACAGGCCGGCATACGGGCCGATTAATATTTGTCGTATACTTTAAATCAAAGAAATCATGGAATCAACAACGAATAACAAATCAAACTTTTCCGGTTTTAAACCATTTCTGATCATTTTCGGTATCCTTATCGTGATCTCTGTACTTCTGAAGTTTTTATTATCTGTCATGATGTAAAGAACTATCGGATTTGCGGCTTCAGGGGAAAACAAAAAAGGTTTTCCCCTGATTTTTTAGCACGTATCGATTCCACACCGGCGCTATACCGGAACAAGGTGCATAAACCGCAGCATCCTCAGTGTGAGATAAAATAAAAATCCTGTTAATGAGTTACTATTAATTAACACCGGTATGTTGATAGAATATTTTCAGAAAACAACGTGCCGGCAGGGATTATAATTACTTTTACGCTGAAAAAACTAAGCCAATTACAATGATTCCGGGAATGCTTCTTCAAATCACCCAACCGGCAGGTGTTCTTGCCGACACGCTTTCTGCAACTGCGCTGCAACCGGCAGAGGCCGGGCACATCAGTCTTTCAATCTGGGAACTTACCCTCCGCGGCGGATGGATCATGATACCTCTGGCGCTGATGTCGGTACTTGCCGTTTATATTTTTATTGAACGGTATATAGTGATAAACCGGGCTTCGAAAGAAGAGAACAACTTCATGAACAACATCCGCGATTTCATCCACAACGGACGCATCGATTCGGCCATGTCGCTCTGTAAGAACAACCAGAGTCCGATTGCCCGAATGATCGAAAAAGGCATAAGTCGTATCGGAAAGCCATTGGGCGACATAAACGCTGCCATTGAGAATGTGGGCAAGCTGGAGGTTTCAAAACTTGAGAAAAATATTGCGGGGCTGGCTACCATTGCCGGCTCAGGCCCGATGATCGGATTCCTTGGAACCGTTACCGGGATGGTCAGGGCATTTTATGATATGTCGATGGCTGGCAACAACATCGATATCGCCCTCTTGTCGGGCGGTATTTATCAGGCTATGATAACCACGGTAGCAGGTCTCATCGTCGGTATTATTGCCTACATCTGTCACAACATTCTGGTAGCCAGAGTTGAAAAGGTTGTGTTTCTGCTTGAAGCCAGAGCCACCGAATTCATCGACCTGCTGCACGAACCGGCATCCTGATGTACGATTGAACCATCTCTGACAAGAACGATTTATTAAGATATTATGGCAATCAGACCGAGAAACAAGATCAAGCCGGAATTCAGCACCGCTTCCATGTCGGATCTCGTATTCCTTCTGCTGATCTTTTTCATGCTAACATCCACACTGGTAAGTCCCAATGCCATCAAACTGCTGCTTCCCTCAAGCTCCAGCAAGACCATGGCAAAGCAGTCGCTTACCGTATACATCGATGCAGGATTCAACTATTACATTGAAGAAAATCCGGTGAATCCGGAGTTTCTGGTTGAAACCATCGGGAACCGCCTTCAGGGTCAGGCCGACGCCTCCGTCGTGCTCCGCGCCGATCAAACGGTGCCGGTACAATACGTAGTTACCCTGATTGATGCTGTGAACCAGGTAAATGAACTGATGAAAACCCATCATAAGGTAATTTTAGCAACCAAACCAAAGTCGTAATACCGGAATATGAATTCCGGGTTGTGGCAGAATTTTTGATAAAGACAGTCGCAAATCCGTTTCAATGGACAAGGACAAAATCAGAGGAATAGCCGGAACCATTATTTTCCATGCAATACTGGTTGCTGCATTGATATTTCTGGCTTTGCGAACCCCGCTGCCGCTGCCTGAAGAGGCCGGCGTTGAGGTTAATCTTGGCTATTCCGACGAAGGGATGGGCGATATTCAGCCCGAGCAACTGGCAATGGGGGACCTGGCTCCCTCTGCACCGGCTCCGCAAACGGAGAATATCGACGATGTTGTTACCGAAAACAACGACGAAGCACCTGCCATAAAACCGGCTGATCGTCCCGCTCCAAAACCTGCAGAAAGAACAGAACCACGCACCACCGTTAAAGCAGATCCAGAGCCACAGCCACAGCCGGTAGTAAATCCCAATGCACTTTACAAAGGAAAGCAGGGAAACTCCACACAGGGTGGCGATCAGGGAAGTACCGGTAAGCCCGGCGATCAGGGAAAAACAACTGGCACTCCCGACGGGCAGGGATATGAAGGCACCGGCGGAGCCGGAGGAGGCATTTCATTCAGTCTGGAGGGCCGTTCTTCGCGGCAGCTGCCCAAGCCGGATAATACATTCAGAGAACGAGGAACCGTTGTTGTTACAATATTTGTTAACCGCGATGGCAGAGTGACCCGGGCACTTGCCGGAGCCAAAGGAACTACTACTTCAAGTTCAGAACTCCGCCTGCTTGCCGAAAGAGCTGCCATGCAGGCCCGATTCAGCCCCAAAGAAGATGCTCCGGAAGAGCAGCGCGGCACCATTACGTATAACTTTGAACTGAATTAAGGTATCTCACCATGAATTACAAGGAAACCCTGGACTATATGTTCAGTCAGTTGCCTATGTTTCAGCGCATAGGGGCTGCCGCTTACAAAGCGGATCTGACAAATACACTGGCACTTGACGAACTTACACGGCATCCGCACCGGAAATTCAAAACCATACACGTTGCGGGCACCAACGGTAAGGGTTCTGTATCGCACATGCTGGCTTCCATACTGCAGGAAAACGGTTTTCGGACGGGACTGTTTACCTCTCCGCACCTCAGGGATTTCAGGGAACGAATAAAAATCAACGGCAGGCCGGTGCCCGAAGAATTTGTGGTTCGCTTTACGGAGCAGTACCTTCCTGACTTCAACCGCATAAAACCAAGCTTTTTTGAAATGACGTTTGCCATGGCCATGAGCTGGTTTGAAGCCGGAGAGGTCGACATCGCGGTAGTGGAGACCGGGATGGGCGGACGACTCGACTCTTCAAACATCATCACCCCGCTGTTATCGGTAATTACCAATATAGGCTACGATCACACGCAATTTCTCGGAAGTACCATAGAAGCCATTGCGACAGAAAAAGCCGGAATTATCAAAACTGAAGTGCCGGTTGTGATCGGCGAAACCGATCCCGGATCTTCGGAAATATTCCGGACAACCGCACTCAGCAGGCAGGCTCCTATTGTATTTGCCGATCAGGAAGTAAACGTAATCAAAGATGCCAGATATACCCCTGAAGGTGAAATGCAGGTAACGGCAATTCACGGCTTCGACAAGTACCGGCTGGTGTGCCCCCTTGGCGGGAATTATCAGGTAAAAAACCTGGCAACGGTAATTGCTGCTGCGCATTTGCTCAGGACTACCTATGCTTTGTTCGACGGACTAAGCATTTATGAAGGCATCCGAAAAACCATACAAAACACAGGCTTATCGGGTCGCTGGCAGATACTCCGTAAAGACCCTCTTACGATCTGCGACATCGGCCATAATGCGGAAGGAATCAGCGAGGTAATAAAGCAGCTGAACAGCCTGGAATTTAACCGCTTACACATTGTTTTCGGGGTAGTTAACGATAAGGATGTTAAAGGGATGCTTGCACTCCTGCCGATGAATGCATCGTATTATTTCTGCAAAGCCGATATACCCCGGGGATTGGATGCCGTAATCCTGAAAGAAATGGCAGCAGCATTTGAACTGAACGGAGAAGCATACGCTTCCGTCAGGGAAGCAAAAGATGCGGCACTAAGCGCGGCATCTGCCAGTGACCTGATTTTTATCGGTGGCAGCGCCTTTGTAGTGGCTGAAGTATTGTGATCAACCGCCTGTCACCAGGTGAAGTACCATCACATCATCGCCGTCTTTTACGCTCACCTGATCAAACTCATGGCGGCGTACCAGTTCACCATTTACCTTTACAACCAGCATTTTAAAGGTAAATTTCTTTATTTCAAGCAATTGATTAATTGTCAGCTGGTCGTGTCCGAACGTCTCGTGCCGGTTATTGAGGATGATTTTCATTGCAATCTGTTTTAATTCCCCCTGACATATCCAAAACGGAGGATTTTTTGACGTACACCGGCAGTTTTTAATGCCGCTGAAAAGAAAAATTTTTACTCTGGTTATTACACAGAACCCGGAACAAAGTCCCTGAGCAGAATATCCAGGACCTCGTTGGCCTGCATATGTGCGACGATACCAACGCGGGGTGCAAGAACCGGACAATCCTCATTTACTTCTGAATGTTCATCGCCGCAAACAATAAGATTGTCTGACTTACGGCAGCCGAGTTGTGCGGTATTACCCCAGCCGGCCATTCCATCTCCAACAATTATCGGTTTACCCGGCATTTTATCCAGAACGGTTTCAATAATCATGTATTTCATTTCGGCTTTGTCGAATGCCTCCACTATTACATCGCATCTCGAAAAAAGATCCACCACATCGGATGTACACAATTTAAGGTCAAACGCTTTGACGACCGTTTCAGGATTAATTCTTTGTATGTTTTCCCGCAGGGCATGCACCTTGAGGCGTCCAATCTGGTCGTGAAAGTAGTATTGACGGTTCAGATTGTGAATGGTAACAATATCATAATCAGCAATAACCAGCTTCCCAACACCTGCACGTGCAAGAGCAACCGCACAGTTCGAACCGAGTCCACCGCAGCCTGCTATTCCTACTGTAAACTTTTTCAGGTAATTACCGATCTCCAATGCCCGGGTAAATGACATACGTTCCTGTTGGATTTTCCGGAAGTTCCGTTTCGTGATATGCAAATATAGAAAAAAACGTTATCGGGAACTCCATTACTGATTCCTGAAGAAATATGCCGGAAAATGGTTTGAATCGTGTTGGTTATGAAAGCGTAGTCATATCGCTAATTTTCAACTCAATACTTTTGAGATTGACAAAACTTTGTACATTTGTGAACCCGATAACAGAAACATCAAACATAAAGATATGAATCAAGCAACACTAAACAAATCATTGAAACTACTGAAGGAATATAAGTATTCCTGGGCGCCTATTGAGAAAGGCTACAACAACCGTACGGTTTATGTCAATGTTGGGGAACTTGCCGTTAAGGAAAAACCGGTAAGCCAGCAGATGAAAGAAAAGTTTATCGGTGGCAAGGGGTTTGGTCTCAGGCTTTTATGGGATGCAACCACACCTTCTACCCGTTGGAATGACCCTGAAAATGAGATTGTTATCGGCATGGGTCCGGTTTGTGGAATTACTCAGTATTCCGGAACAGGAAAATCGCTGGTTGTAACCATTTCACCGCAAACCGACATTGTAATCGACAGCAACGTAGGCGGATATTTCGGACCATTCCTCAAATTCTGCGGTTTTGACGCCCTTGAATTACAGGGAAAGAGCGACAAGGACGTTGTGGTTCTTTTCGATGAAACCCGTGAAGTAGTAGAGATCTATGAAGTGGTTAATCTTCCGGCCGACAGCCATCTGCTGGCAGAGTCTCTCACTGAGATGTTTGCCGAAGAGCCAGGAAGCCGCAAAAATGTATCGGTAGTTTCGGCAGGAACCGCCGCCGATAATTCTCTTATCGGCATGCTTAACTTCAGCTTCTTCGACTCAAAACGCAAGGTAGTCCGCCTGAAACAAGCCGGACGCGGTGGTATTGGCACTGTTTTCCGTGACAAGGGAATACGTGCACTGGTAGCTAAGACAAAGGGTGTAAAAGGCAATCTTAACAACGTTATCGACCTGGATGCCATTATGGAACGCGGCCGCCGCTTTAACCGTGAAATGCGGGAGCTCGACGACAGCCAGGCCGAAATGCGCTCAAAAGGTACTGCACACCTTACCAACATTATGAACGATTACGATCTGCTGCCTACCAATAACTTTAAATTCGGAAGTCATCCCGATGCAGCTAAGATCCATTCAAATATTTACAAGGAGAGATTTACCCAGGGTGTTCCCGATGGTTGCTGGATTGGTTGCAATATGTCGTGCGCCAAGGGTGTCGACAACTACGAACTCCGCTCGGGTCCGTATAAAGGATCGACAGTTATCGTAGATGGTCCTGAATACGAAACAGCATCCTCTCTGGGTTCAAATGCAGGTATTTTCAATCCGGACTTCACTATTGAAGCAAACTTCTATTGTGATACTTACGGCATCTGTACCATTTCTTGGGGTACTATCCTGGGATTTGTGATGGAATGTTACGAAAACGGAATTCTGAACGATGAGCGCACGGGCGGACTTAAAATGAACTTTGGCAATGCCGATGCAGCCATGGAACTGCTTCACCAGGTTTCAAGGGGAGAAGGTTTTGGAAAGATTGCCGGACTTGGCGTTCGGAAGATGAAAGAGATGTTCATCGCCAATGGTTGGGGCGACCCGCAGTTTCTTCAGGATATTGGAATGGAGAACAAGGGACTGGAATATTCTCAGTACATCTCCAAGGAATCGCTGGCACAGCAGGGCGGTTATGCCATGACCAATAAGGGTCCGCAGCACGACGAAGCATGGCTGATCTTTATGGATATGGTAAACAACCAGATTCCTACCTTCGAAAACAAGGCAGAAGCGCTTCACTACTTCCCGATGTTCCGCACCTGGTTTGGTTTGCAGGGACTTTGCAAGCTTCCATGGAACGACGTTGAGCCCGAGACCAATGCCCTCAGCGATGAGCCAGCCAAGGTTCCCGAGCATGTGGATAACTACGTTACCATATACAATGCCGTAACCGGAGGCAACATCGACAAGCATGAAATGATCAGGCAATCGGAACGCGTGTACAACTTCCAACGCATCTTTAATATCCGCCGCGGATACGGACTTCGCAAACACGATGCCCAGCCCTACCGTGCTGCCGGCCCCGTTACCACTGAAGAATATCTGTCGCGTCAGGAACGTTACGACAAACAGCTTTCGGAACTGATGGGTCTAGATCCTTCTGCTATGACTCTTGAGGAAAAAATGGCTGCTACCCGTAAATACAGGGAAGATCGTTACGAGAAACTGCTGGATGCCGTTTATTTCAGAAGGGGATGGAACAGCAACGGAGTTCCCAGGATCGAACATCTGAAACAGCTTGGAATGGATCTGCCCGAACTTATCGAGGTGGTTTCCCCGCTGCAATAAACAGAGAATAACCGAAATAAGAAGCTGTCGCTTCCATTCCAAAAATCCTCAGGGATAGACGGAATCCGGAAGCGACAGCTTTTATTATGCACCGCCTGCTTAATGGCAGCGGTCTTCTTTCATAAAGGGATACCGGTAGTCCGTTGGAGGAAGCAGCGTTTCCTTAATCGTGCGCGGACTTGTCCACCGGATGAGATTCAGGTGACTTCCGGCCTTATCGTTGGTACCCGATTGCCGTGATCCGCCGAATGGCTGCTGGCCTACTACTGCTCCGGTAGGCTTATCGTTGAAGTAGAGATTACCGGCAGAATACTTCAGTGCCTTGCTGGCCTTATCAAGAATCATCCGGTCGTGTGCGAAAATGGCACCAGTAAGTCCGTATGGGGAGGTTTCATCAACCAGCTTCAGCGTTTCATCGAAATCCTTCTCATCGTAAACATAAACGGTGAGCACAGGCCCGAAAATCTCCTCTTCCATGGTAATAAAGTGCGGATTGCGTGTAAGAATGACCGTGGGTTCAACGAAATAGCCCTTCGACTTATCGCCTTTACCTCCGAAGATAACCTCTGCATCGGGCGAGTCCTCTGCTTTACGGATATAGTTCATGATGTTGTCAAAAGAGGCTTCATCAATCACTGCATTCATAAAGTTACTGAATACCCGCACATCGCCGATGGTAACTTCCGACAGCATCTCTCCCACCCTGTTACGGACGGCAGGCCAGAGCGAAGATGGAATGTAAGCCCTTGATGCAGCCGAGCACTTTTGTCCCTGGTATTCGAATGCGCCACGGACAATGGCTGTAGCGACTTCATCAACCTGTGCCGAAGCGTGCACCAGGATAAAATCCTTACCTCCCGTCTCTCCGACTATCTTAGGATACGATTTGTAGTTCCTGAGATTCTGTGCAACGTTCATCCAAAGTCGGTTAAACGTAACGTTGGAACCTGTAAAATGAAGTCCTGCAAAATGCCTGTCGCTGAATATTGCATTACCAACCACTGATCCGGGGCCCGGAATGAAGTTGATGACCCCGTCGGGGACTCCGGCTTCACGGAATATCTGCATCAGCACATAATTCGAGAGGATGGACGTGGAAGCG
This sequence comes from Bacteroidales bacterium UBA6248, assembly GCA_002441345.1. Taxonomy (GTDB): domain Bacteria; phylum Bacteroidota; class Bacteroidia; order Bacteroidales; family Lentimicrobiaceae; genus Lentimicrobium. The sequence continues at coordinate 281,364 of DJVU01000006.1, read as the reverse complement.
GGTTTCCAGAGTACAGTATTCCCCATAAGCACCGGCGACATGTTCAGATTAGAGGCTATGGCGGTGAAGTTGAATGGAGTGAGTGAAAAGATAAATCCTTCGAGCGGACGATATTCTATGCGGTTGATGAATCCGGGATCGGAATGCGGTTGCTCGTGGTAGATATCGGAAATGTAATGTGCATTGAACCGGAGGAAGTCGATGGTTTCACATGCGGAATCGATTTCGGCCTGGTAGGCATTTTTGCTCTGGCCGAGCATGGTGGCTGCATTCAGGGTTGCGCGGTATTTTTTTGCTATCAGTTCGGCAACACGCAGGGTAACGGATACACGCTCTGCATAGGAGAACGACTCCCATTCCTTGTGCGCTTTCAGAGCGGCATCTATGGCCATTTTCACTTCTTCGGCTCCGGCTTTATGGTAATTGGCCAGCACATGATGGTGATCATGTGGCATTACAACAGGTTCGGTATTGCCAGTTCTGATCTCTCTCCCTCCGATGATCAGAGGAATATCCATAACCTCTGAGGAAAGGCGGTCAAGCTCCTTTTGCAGGGCCTTACGCTCCGGAGTCCCGGGAGAATACGATTTAACCGGTTCATTTTCCGGATAATCGAAAACAAAAATTGCATTGTTCATGATGTATAATACATTTAAAAGAGCCTAATTTTACATGGTGATAACGCCCGTGCAGGTTATTTGTTCAAAACCCGCGGGAAACGAAAAACACCATGAGATACCATTTGATTACAGGCATTTCGTCGGGCATAGGAGAAGCCCTGGCAGCCCGTCTGATTCAGCAGGGCGACAACGTGTGCGGGCTGTCGAGAAACGATAATCCAGCATTAAGAGAACTGGCTGAAAAATACGGAGTCATCTATCGCTTTACACCGGTGGATCTGTCGGAAACCGGGAAACTCCCTGTCCTTGTCCGTGCGTTTTTCCAGGAAACCGACAAGAAAAACCTTAGCGGCATATCGCTGATAAACAATGCCGGCACCATTGAGCCCGTGCGGTTTTCCGGAGCTGCCGCCAGCAGGGAAATTAAAAATCATTATCTGATTAACCTGGTTGCTCCCGCAGTTTTGTCGAATGAGTTCATACGCAAATCGCGTAAACTCAGGGTTCACAAAAACATTATCAACATCAGTTCCGGCGCAGCACACAAGCCCTACGAGGGATGGAGCAGCTATTGTTCGGGTAAAGCGGGCCTGGATATGCTTACGCGAACCCTGGGCGCGGAGCAGAAAAAGGCAGAATTCCCCGTAAAAGTAATTTCGGTGGCACCGGGAGTCGTTGATACACCCATGCAAAAGATGGTAAGGGAAAGTAATGAAACGGACTTTCCGATGCGAAGCCGGTTTGAAGCAATGCATGAGGAAAACAGACTGTTAAGTCCGCAAACAGTGGCAGAACGCATTGCTTCTCTGCTGTTTGACGATGCAATAGAAGGAGGTTCGGTGATTGATTTAAGAGAATACAGGCATCCCCGGCTGAATTGGTAAGCTCACGTAAAATTGTGTAGATTTGCCTCACTAACCTTAAACAATAAAGACATGTTCAAAACCAATGAGTACTTCGACGGAAAAGTAAAATCGATCGCTTTCGAAACGGAAGAAGGACCTGCAACAATCGGCGTTATGGCTGCCGGAGAATATGAATTCGGAACATCAACCGTTGAGTACATGACTGTCACCTCGGGAATTATGGAAGTTCTTCTGCCTGGTGAAAAGGAGTGGAAGAGCTTTGAACCGTTTGAAACATTCATCGTTCCGGCAAACGTTAAATTCGGCGTGCGGATGAAAAGCGATACCACTTACCGCTGCCTTTACCGTTAAAACGGAAAATCCGTCATCAACCAAACAGCAAGCAGAGGATGAGCTCAGGCAAATACAACGAACTGCGTTTGCAGTATAAAATATGGTTTACCGATGAAAACGAAAAGGGAATTTTCGGCGACGGGAAGTGGAAAATTCTGAAAGCCATTGATGAAACCGGATCCCTGACATCGGCCTGTGAAAAACTCGGCATCACCTACCGCAGAACCTGGAACGACCTGAAGAGTATTGAGAAAAAACTCGGCTTCAGTCTTCTGGAAAAAACCAGGGGTGGTGCCGAGGGCGGAAGTACAGTTTTAACCAAAGAAGGCATAAAGCTTATCCGTGCGTTCGACGATTTTCACAATACCATGGATTTGATTATGCAGGAGCATTTTAAAACCCTGAAACAGCGGTTGACTTCCGATGAATAAAAGATTAAGGCTTCTCATTCCGGTCCTGTTTGCAGGTCTTGTTTTGACACAGGCCTGCAACCGGCCCGGTAAACCGCACGACTCCGGGGGGCTGTCGGGCGATCTTGTGATATTTCATGCTGGAAGCCTTTCCATCCCTTTTAAGATGCTTGCCGATTCGTTCAGAGTTTTGCATCCGGATGTAATCATTAAGTCAGAATCGGCAGGCAGCCTGGCTTCCATACGAAAAATTACCGATCTGAACAGACCCTGCGACATCCTGGCATCGGCCGATTATATACTGGTTGACAAATTAATGATACCCGAACATGCCGACTGGAACCTGTTATTTGCAGGAAATGAAATGGCAATAGTTTACCATGAAAAATCGAGGTATGCTGCGGAAATAAATCCGCATAACTGGCATGAAATCCTGATGCGGCCGGATGTTAGTTACGGTCGCTCCGATCCCGACAGCGACCCCTGCGGTTACAGAGCCATTCTTACCATGAAACTTGCCGAATCCGGTGGTCTGAAACCCGGACTTACCCGTGTAATGCTCGAAAAAGACAGAAAATACATCCGGCCAAAGGAAGTTGACCTTCTTGCACTCCTTGAATCGGGTGCCCTTGATTACATATTTCTGTACCGCTCAGTAGCCATTCAGCACAAGCTGCCATACCTTGAACTTCCCGACAGCATCAACCTTTCTGATCCGGAATTAAACGCTTTTTACAGCACTGTTTCCGTGGATGTTGCAGGAAACCGGCCTGGGGAGAGCATAACACAAAAGGGTGAAGCCATGATCTATGGACTTACCATTCCAAAAAACAGCAACAATCCTGAAGCAGCGGAAGCCTTTATCAAATTTCTGACCGGTCCAGGCATGAGCCTTATTGAGAAAGCCGGACAACTCGCGATAAAACCGGCACCATCCGAGGGTTCTGTTTCATTGCCAACCTTTTAGCAGTCAGATTAATTCCTATAAATTCAACGGAACGTACGAATTTCGCCGGATTTCAGCTGTTCACGGCGAAACATTATCTGCCGTATGCTTGTTACGTAAAAAACAAAACAATCATGCAAGCAGATAAATATGGAATCAGGGAGATCCTGAAAACACTGAATATTAAAAAAATAAATCATGGAGCTACGACCGGTACTGAATGGATTGAAACAAAAGGCGAAGCACTTACATCCTATTCTCCGGCCGATGGAAGCGCAATTGCCACGGTTAACCAGGCAACATGGGACGATTATGAAACGGTGATGGCCAGGGCCACGGATGCATTCCGCACCTGGCGAATGGTACCGGCACCAAAGAGAGGAGAAATTGTACGGCAGATCGGTAACCGGCTGAGAGAATATAAAGAGCCTCTGGGTTCGCTTGTTTCGTATGAAATGGGTAAGATTTACCAGGAAGGACTGGGCGAAGTACAGGAAATGATTGACATTGCCGATTATGCTGTTGGACTTTCACGACAGCTTTACGGTTTTACCATGCATTCGGAGCGTGAAAGACACCGCATGTACGACCAGTATCATCCGCTGGGCGTTGTGGGAGTAATCTCGGCCTTCAACTTCCCGGTAGCAGTCTGGGCCTGGAATGCCATGATTGCGCTGGTGGCTGGCGATGTCGTTGTCTGGAAACCATCCTCCAAAGTGATGCTCAGTGCGATAGCCGTTCACCGGATCATCGGAAGTGTGCTTAAGGAAAACAACGTACCTGAAGGCGTTCTGAATCTGGTTGCCGGAAGTTCAAAATACATAGGCGACGACTTCCTTGCCGACAAACGAATTCCGTTGATTTCCGTAACAGGTTCCACACGTGTGGGACGGCATGTCAGCAAAATCGTTGGCGAACGGCTCGGACGTACCATTCTGGAACTTGGAGGAAACAATGCCATCATCGTATCCCAATACGGAAACCTGAATATGGCTCTTCGGGCCAGCCTTTTCGGAGCCGTTGCCACGGCGGGACAAAGATGTACTTCCACCCGAAGGCTGCTGATACACGACTGTATTTTCGACAAGTTCAGGGATAAACTCATTGAAGCTTACAAACAACTGAAGATCGGCCATCCGCTGGACCCGGAATCCGTTTCAGGACCGCTGGTCGACCGCGACGCAGTAATGAACTTCCTGAATGCACAGGAACAAATAAAAAAAGAAGGCGGCCGGATCGTTTATGGGGGTCAGGTGCTCGGGGGCGAAGGGTACGAATCGGGTTGTTATGTAGTACCCTGTATAGCAGAGGTGGAAAACCACTACTCCATCGTTCAGGAAGAAACATTTGCCCCCATCCTTTACCTGATTAAATACAAGACCATCGATGAAGCCATTGAGCTGCACAACAGCGTGCCTCAGGGACTTTCATCGGCAATTTTTTCGAAAAACATCCTGGAAACCGAGCGCTTTTTGTCTCATGAAGGATCGGATTGCGGCATAGCCAATGTGAATATTGCCACAAACGGAGCCGAAATCGGAGGAGCTTTCGGAGGAGAAAAGGATACGGGCGGGGGTCGTGAAAGCGGATCGGATGCATGGAAAGCATATATGCGCAGGCAAACAAATACCATCAATTTCTCCACTGAACTTCCGCTGGCACAGGGTATAAAATTCGATGCTTTTGATGACTAAAGGCTGGTAACAGCATCCGGGCAACCGGATGCACTTGAAAAGCCCTGAACAAGCAATCCATTGAAAAACCCGGTTGTATCGGCGAACATCTCAGCCGATGCAACCAGGTTTATACCTTAGCATATATTCTTAAAAACCAAAAGTCTGCGAAGACAAACTGTCGGCATACCCACCCTTCCGGCAGGAACGTATCCTAATTGATTGCTTGTTAACTTTGGGTATAATGCCTGTAAACGGCAGCAATTCCGTCTTTCAGATCCATGCGGCTTTTCCAGCCCAGGGAATGAAGGCGGGAAACATCCAGCAGTTTACGGGGAGTGCCATCGGGTTTTGAAGGATCGAACTCGATCTTTCCTCCGAAACCGATCACCTCTTTTACCAGTGCCGCCAGATCGCGGATAGCAATTTCGCTCCCGCTTCCGATATTTATGTGGGTATTTCTGACCTCTCCGGATGGCTTGCCGCCGGTATAACCTGCAAGAGATGAAAATCTGTACTTCTCCATAAGGAAAACGCAGGCGTCAGCCATATCTTCCACCCACAGAAATTCGCGCAGAGGAGTTCCTGTTCCCCAGAGCGACAACACCACCCGTGACGATCCATTTTCTGAGGTTTCTTTTACGATGCCGTATTTTGAGAGGTAGTTTATCAAATCTTCATCCGTTTCAATCGCTGGCGCTTCGGAACTTCCAAAGCGCTGCAGATCGGCACGTACAGCCTGAAGATTTCCGTCTTCCAGGCAACGGCTCAGATGAATTTTACGGATAAGGGCTGGCAAAACATGCGACTTACCAAGATCGAAGTTGTCGTTAATGCCATACAAATTAGTAGGCATCACCGAAATAAAGTCGGTACCGTACTGAAGATTATACGATTCGCACATCTTCATACCGGCAATTTTTGCAATGGCATAAGGTTCGTTGGTGTATTCCAGTTCCGAAGTCAGGAGGCAATCCTCCGGCATCGGCTGCGGGGCATTTCTGGGATAAACGCAGCTGCTTCCAAGAAACAGGAGCTTTTTCGCTCCGTTAAGCCATGCATGATGAATAACATTGTTCTGAATCTGCAGGTTTTCGTAGATAAACTGAGCCCGAAAGGTATTATTAGCCATAATTCCGCCGACTTTCGCAGCAGCCAGAAATACGTATTCCGGTTTTTCTTCCGCAAAGAAACGGCTGACGGCAAGCTGATCGGTAAGATCGAGTTCATCAAACGTCCGGGTAATCAGCCGGGTATACCCTTTTTCTGTCAAATTGCGTAAAATAGCGCTTCCAACCAGCCCCCGGTGGCCGGCTATATAAATCCTGCTGTCTTTTTCCATACTGCTGACTGGTAGTAATCTTTATTCGAAATAGCTGAGAATATCGTAACCCCCTTCTTTGAGGTAGCGGTCTTTCTTCATCATTTTTAAATCGCTTTCCATCATATCGCTTACAAGGCCTTTAAGGTCGTATTCCGGCTCCCAGCCAAGTTTTTCTTTTGCCTTGGAGGGATCTCCGATCAGAAGTTCCACTTCGGTAGGCCTGAAATACATAGGATCAACAGCCAGGACTTCCTTCCCTTTGGGCAGCTGGTATTGCGGATTATTACACGCAGCAACGCATGCCCTTTCGTTGATACCGGATCCGGAAAATTCCAGTTCTATCCCTACCTCGGCGAATGCCATACGGACAAACTCCCGCACCTCGGTGGTTTTGCCTGTTGCGATCACATAATCATCGGGTTTATCCTGCTGCAGTATCAGGTACATAGCTTTCACATAATCCTTGGCATGTCCCCAATCTCTGCGTGCCGAAAGGTTGCCGAGGAACAGCTTATCCTGCATGCCCAGCGCAATACGGGAAACTGCCATAGTAATCTTACGGGTTACAAACGTCTCGCCGCGGATAGGGGATTCATGATTGAAAAGAATGCCGTTGGCTGCAAATAATCCATACGCTTCGCGGTAATTTACCGTAATCCAGTATGCGTATAATTTGGCGACTGCATAGGGACTGCGTGGATAAAACGGGGTGGTTTCGGATTGCGGAATCTGCTGTACAAGTCCGTAAAGCTCACTGGTTGAAGCCTGGTAAACTCTGGTTTTGGACGTAAGGTTAAGCAACCGAACGGCTTCCAGAATTCGCAGGGTGCCAATACCATCGGCGTTGGCGGTATATTCGGGCGAGTCGAAGCTCACCTTAACGTGCGACATAGCGGCAAGATTATAAATCTCATCCGGCTGAACTTCCTGTATGATACGTATCAGATTCGACGAATCGGTCATATCGCCGTAATGGAGAATAAATCTGCGATTTTCCTTGTGCGGATCTTCGTACAGATGATCGATGCGGTTGGTATTAAAAAGTGAGCTTCTGCGCTTTATGCCATGAACGATATACCCTTTATGCAGAAGGAAATCGGCCAGGTATGCACCATCCTGACCGGTAACACCAGTTATCAATGCAACTTTTTGTGACATATTTATCTGTTTTCGAACCACAAACGTACATGAAATTCTACGATTTCGCAAGGCTGATGTGAAAATGCCGCGTATTGCCGGAGGATTAAAAACACTTAGAAACATCCCGTTGTCTGAAGGTTCTGAAACCCGGGCGTGGGATTGGATAAAGGCAGATTCCCGGCAAGAGGTCCTTAGTCTGAGCAATCAAAATATACTACCTTTGCCGGAATATCGTTCATCATCAACACCAACGCAGCATGCATCGCAACACTTTCAGGCTTGTAATGACGCTGAGCGGTTCACTGGTTTTGCTTTTCATTATTGCTCCCCTTGCCGGGATTCTTTTAAAAAGTGAAGCTTCTGAAATCATGTCTGCCTTCCGCGAACCTGAAGTTACGGGCAGCATCTGGTTAACGATTGCCACATCGATGGCGGCGACGTTTTTATTTGCATTCCTGTCGCTGCCGCTTGCCTGGATGCTGGCCAGGAAGAGATTCCCGGGGCGAAAGCTGGTGCTTGGCATCATCGACCTTCCGGTTGTAATTCCGCATACAGCTGCCGGTATAGCCCTGCTGGGCGTTATTTCAAGAGATACCCTTGCCGGGAAAGCGGCCGCAAATCTTGGTTTTGATTTCATTGGAAGTGCGGCCGGCATAGTCCTGGCCATGGCTTTTGTCAGCCTTCCCTTTTTCATCAATGCCGCCCGTGAAGGATTCTCAAATGTACCCGAACGCCTCGAAAAAGCAGCGCTTAATCTGGGAGCTTCTCCCCTCAGGGTGTTCCTGAGTATCTCCGTACCTCTGGCAATGCGTCAGATCGTTTCAGGAAGCGTGATGATGTTTGCCAGGGGGATGAGCGAATTCGGCGCCGTTGTGGTTATAGCTTACCACCCAATGACAGCACCCGTACTTATTTTTGAACGCTTCAGTTCGTTCGGACTACAGTATGCACGACCGGTTTCAGTAATATTCATCGTTATTTCCGTTGTATTGTTTCTCATTATGCGACTCATCGCAAGAGACCCTGAAAATGCTAGAAATTAGTGATTTAAATAAAAAATTCAGGCGATTTAGCCTTAACGGGATAAACCTGACGATCGGTCGCGACGATTACTACGTGCTGCTGGGGGAGTCGGGAGCCGGGAAGTCGGTATTGCTTGAACTTATTGCCGGAATTATCCGGCCCGACAGCGGCCGCATTTTTCTCGGCGGTAAAGATATCACGCATATTCCGGTCGAAAAAAGGCAGACAGGTCTGATGTTTCAGTCGCCAGCCATCTTTCCGCACATGACAGTATCAGACAACATTGCTTACCCGCTCCACGGCCTCCCGGGTCATGAGAAGGAAGCGAAAGTGCAGGAACTTGCCGCTCAGATGGGTATTAAGCACTTGTCTGAAGAGCGGCCGGCCAAGCTTTCGGGCGGAGAGTTGCAGCGTCTGGCACTTGCACGCACCCTGGCCTCAGAGCCTCTGATGCTCCTGCTGGACGAACCCCTTTCGTCGGTCGATACTCCGATGAAAGCTTCGCTGCGCGGACTTCTGCGAAACCTCAACCAGCAGGGAATGCCCGTTTTGCATGTAACCCATGACTTTGAAGAAGCTATTGCCCTCGCCACTCATATTGCCGTTATGGAAAATGGTAAAATCATTCAAACCGGCACCCCGGAAGAAATTATACATCAGCCAAAAAGTGGTTTTGCTGCCGGTTTTACAGGCGAAAAAAACTTCTTCAGGGCAAGGGTAAACGGAATGTATGCAATTCTGGAAACCAGCGAACATCTCCTGGAGCCCCTGCGCATCCGACTTGAAGAGTCGCACGGTGACGGCCCTGCAAGTATTCTGATACGGAGCGGCCATATTCTGATTGCAACAACCGCCCCCGACCTTAGCACTACCAACAACTTTCCCGGAATAATCAGCAGCATCAGCCCCTTACGCGATGGATACGAGGTTTGTATTGAAAACGGATACCGTTTTTATGCCAGGATAACTGCCGAATCGTTTGAGCGCATGCACCTGGCACCCGGCAAAAAAGCCTGGGCCTGCTTTAAGGCATCGGCTGCCGAGATAATCCGGTAAATATTTTTTTTGCCGAACTATGAGGAACGAAAAGACTCAGGATTCTGCCATCATACAAATGCCTCAGATGCTTATAGCAGGCGGATCTTCACGCAACGTCGGAAAGACCAGTGTTTGTCTCCGGCTGATTGAACGGTATGCAAAACTTACGGATATCGTAGCATTAAAGGTAACGCGCGTTTACCCGGGCGAAGAGGAATATCACGGGAATCACGGCGAAATGCTGACCGGAAACGGATTCAGAATAACGGAAGAAACGCACGGCAACAGCTTGAAAGACACAGCCCGTATGCTCAGGGCAGGTGCGAAACGGGCATTTTACATCGAGACAACGGAAGAAGCGCTTCAGGAAGCTTTTCAGGCGTTTACCCTCCTGGCCGGCACATCTTCAGCCTTTGTCTGTGAATCGCGCAGCCTGCGGAAGATCGTTAAACCCGGAGTCTTTGTACTTATCCGCCAGGCAGGAACATTTACTGCAAAAAAGGACTTTAACCTGCTCGAACCCCTGGCCGACCTTACGGCGGTGTTTGATCCGGACGCGCAATCTTCCGCCGCCATTGCCGGGCGCATCCGGTGGGATGGCTACCGGTGGATGACTGATCCGGTAATTTCGGGCCGGTAACTATCCCCTTCCCTAGTAATATGTAATTTCAACGCCAGGTTTCGAAGATCTGAAACGCTCGGCATTTCTTGCGGAGATGCGTGTGTTATATATCTTGAGCGTTTTCAGATTATCGAGTCCTTCGATGGGCTTAAGGCTGCTGACCCTGGTATTTGAGCAGTTCAGGTGCTGAAGCCTAAACGATTCCGAAAGCGGATTCAGCCTCGAGACCTGGGTTCCGGATATATCCAGGTCTTCGAGAACCGGAAGAAACTTCAGCGGTTCTATGGAGCCGATCGGAGTATTAGAACAATTAAGGGTTTTCAGAAAACGGTGTGTAGTCAGTGCGCTCAAATCTGAAACCGGAGTTCCGGAGCAATCCAGAAAACGCAGTCGGGTGATGAGTCCAAGGGGAAGAATATCGCTGACCGGCAGCCCCGACATAGTGAGAGACTCCAGGCGCCTGAGCATTCTGAGCGGCTGAAGCGAGTGCAGATCTTTGCTGCCGTTCAGGTCGAGTACTGTTAATTGCGTTATTCTGTGAAGCTGTTCACGTGTAGGCGATACACCCACCGGCTCGGCATTACTGAAGGCCTGTTTCCAGGCCGGGTCGAGCGACTCCCACCACTGAACAAGTTCACCCGTTTTGTATACCAGAAGTAGTCCCGGTATACTGTCAGGCAATTTATCCGAAAGGGCTTCCATTCCGGTAACACCATCGGCATAGAGCAGTTGCAGGCGGCGAAGTGAGGTTAAGACATCAAGTCCTGCAGCATTCACTTTATCCATCCCAAGCGTTCGCAGGTTTGGCATCCCGGCAAGGGGCTGCAATGCCGCAACCTTGCTGTCAGAAAGGTGAAGTTCCTGCATGCTGCTGGTCTGGCTTAGCGGAGCAAGATCGATAACCGCGGTTCCCGAAATATTCAGGTACTGGAGATCGAACAGCCCTTTGAGTGGCATAATCTCGGTAATACCGGTTCCGGAAGCATCAAGCCAGGTGAGGGAAGACAGTTTTCGCAGGGGGTCAAGGCTGCTGACTGCCGTAATCCCTGAAAGGTCGAGTTTCCGCAGATAGGAAACCTCATGCAGCTGCTCACGTACCGGTGGGTTGTCAAGGGTTACCAGCTGAGAGAATACATCTTTCCAAACCTCTGGCAGGGATCCCCACCAGGCGGAAAGCTCTTCCGACTCAAAGATAACTTTAACCCCCGGACGTAGCTGCATAAAAGACTGTGCCACCGCTTTGGTGACCATTGTTTTATCGCAGTAAATCACTTTGAGGTCCGGCAGCTGTGCCAGGGGAGCTATCGCACTAACGGGAGAATTGTCAAGAAAAACATATTCAAGTGAACTGAGAGACGCCAGCGGGGAGAGGTCGGAAATATATGTCCGCTCGAGCGAAATCCGCCTAAGCTTCACCAGGGTTTCGAGGTTTCCGGCACTTGTCAGTGGTGTACCTGAGAGATCCAGCGTTTCGAGCTGCGATAATCCCGATAAAGCATTCAGATCCTTTAGAGGGAGCCGGCTCAATTTAAGCTCACGTAAATTAACCAGGTTCTGAAGAGGAGTAATGTCGCTGATATCCAAACCGGAAAGGTTAAGGTATTCGAGTCCTGGGAAATTGGCCACAGCATAAATATCCTTCACAAAGGTTTCTGAAATATCAAGATATCGCAGACCAGCGGTATACTGCAGGGGAGCAAGCGATTCGATCAGGGCACCCGCTGCACTTATTGATTCCAGTTTCGAAAGATTCCTTACAGGGTCGAGACTGCTGACGGTAAGACCTGATATATTAAGGTAACGGAGGGCTGAAAAGGGACTTAGCGGCTCCAGTGTTTTTAAACCGGAAATACCGCTCAGGTCGAGCTGTTCGGTGCGCCAGATTTTCCGGATCTCTGCCAGCAGTGACGACGATGAAACGGAAAGGGTATCGGCAGCAACGATAGTATCTCCGGAATCTTCAGGGCTTGTACTGACGACCAGGAAAGCTGAGCCGGCTGCAATAATACGGCTCATGGGTATCTCCTCGTTAAGCACCGTATTGCCTGAAAAGAAAGTCCTCCAGTCTTTATCCAGACTGTTCCACCAGCTCATCAGCTCTTTTTCTTCGCTGGTGCGGGTGGTATAGATGCTTACAATTTTCAGATCCCTGCTCGCATCGTCAAGGTTGATCTCAATGAATCTGGGCTTATTATCGTTGATTTTCTTGCCGTCGATGGTTGTTCCGTTCAGGTTTCTGCTGGTTCTGACCTTAAAATACAGATTACCCTTTTCGTTGGTTTCCCGGGTTATTTCTTCAACGGTAAATTTGAATGCTACGTCACGGAAAAAGAAATCTATGTCTTTCAGGTATGCCTGCACATCCTTGTTGGTAACAACATCCCGTTTCTCCACAAGATCGTCTTCTATTTGCACCCTGGCATCCTTAAAGAACTTAAGAAACGACTGGTTGATGATAATATCCTTTTCCTTGTACTCACTTTTACTACTCCCCAGGGTATTAAAGGCATACTCCATAAATCCCACAAGTTGTGTTGCCTGTTTATGGAAATTTGCCAGTTCTTCTTCCGAAAATCCCGCTTCGGACTTTACGGACGCAGCTTGCGGAAATGCATGCAGCGACAGTGTGACAATCATCAGGATCAGCAGTTTTCCGATAATTCTATTCATGGTAAATGTATTTAAGGAGCACATCTTTCTGTGATTCGTCGATTTTCAGAAGTCCTGAGATCAGCCACCCTGAGTTACCGCCCGGCCGTTTGATATCGGAGACTTCGAAGTACCAGCCAGGGATCTGAAAGAAATGAAATTTAACATTGGTAACGGTACGGTATTTCAGATTACCTTTTTTGAATTCATAGAGAAACAGGGTAAGGTAATCGGGGAGGTATTCCTTTTCGGTGTAAAGCTCGACGTAATCTTTTTCACGGAACACCCTGACCAGATTCATAAAATCGAGTTCATGACTAAGCGGGTGCAGGAAGTGACTGCCGGTTTCCTGCGAGTTGGAGAACATTTTCTGAAAGTGACTGAAATAAACATTGGATATCACCCACTTATGTCCAAGATTTTCCTTTTCGAGTTTCATAAACAGGGTAACGTTTTCATCTTTACCCTGATATAGAAATTTTGTACTGACCTCAGCAAACCACTGACCGCCGTGGAAGTTCAGGAAAACCGGGTCAGCCGTGTTCAGAACATCCTGTATAAAGGCATCTTTCACGGGATCGGTGACAGAGCTGTTCTGCATATCGAACAGTACATTCAGATATTTTTTTCTGAGTCCGGGATCGCGGTAACCTTCGTTGCCCGGATAAAAGCGATCACCGCGGGTACTCTCTTCCCCGTTAAACCGGCGAAAAAACTGGTTAACCTGTTTGGTCTGGGCATAAAGAATTCCTTCATCACCCAGGAGCGAATTGAACGACTGTGCATTCAGAAATGCCGGTATAAGAACAAGAAACAGGATGAAAGGGATTTTTTTCATGGTTGGTTGTTTCTCCTGGCGGGGTTTAAATTATCCGTTCGGAACTGGTATCGGTTTATCGGTTATGGTTCGCCCCTGGCGGGATGAATTATATGAATCTGGCTCCCTGGAATGATCCCGGGAGCCAGAAGTGGTAAAATCCGTTAAGGCTTATCAGCCCGGTTTCGTTTCTGTAACCCGGATATCGCCCAGCAGAACATCCCAGAAACCGATGATTCTGCCAGAGATTTGCGTTGTTTTACGTTCCACATATACCGTTACATCCTTTTTGGTGACATCCACGTAGCGTAATCCTTCTTTGGTTGTTCCTTCGAAGCGCTGGAAGATGGTAATAACACCCACGTAGCGGCCATCGGGCTGACGTTCAAGATCACTAATGTACTGAATGTTATACCAGGATATGGTAACCTTATCGTAATTGAGGGCCATGAGGCGTTCGAGATACTCGCGGATACCATAATAATTAACTTCTTCGCGGTTAATGGACGATACACCCATGAGTGATCCTTCGGCAAAGAGTTCGAGGGTACGTTCGATCACCCGGTTTGCTTCCGACCAGGGGGTATCTTTATTACCGATGATGCTGATATACTTACTGAGGTCCCTGACTTTTTCGAGTGCAAGGGAATCGATTGCCTGTTTGCGGGCAGGGCTAATATCATCCTGGGCCATGACGCTGGCCGAAAAGGTAAGCAGCAGAGCCGCTGTTAATCCAAAAATCTTTCTCATAGCCGGTTATTTTTTAATAAGTTCGAGTTCCCTGATTTTCCCACTGGCATCGTATACTGCGTTTAGCACCTTATTGGGAGACTTTTTCTGGTCTTTGATAAATTCGAGGTACTTGCGGATGGTTGTGGGCCGGTCGTAGTCCTTGATGCCCCCATCGCTGCTGATAAGGATAAGCACGGGCACATCGTCGCCTGTAAAAGCAGTAAGGGCTTCGCGGATGCGCATATTTGCCGTACTTACATCGCCGGCATTTGCAACGGCATCCAGAGAATTGTTGATGGCGCGGTAGGGTCCTCCCTCACGCAGTTCGCGTTCCCGTTCTTCCTGTTCTCTCTTCAGCCGTTCTTCTTCCTTACGTCGTTCGATGGCACTGCGTTCTGCGGCCAGTTTTTCCTCAGCCTGTGTAATAAGGTCGCGGATTTCCTGATCATCGAGATTCATTCGTTTTACCGATGCAAGCTTGAACTCCTTCTCTTCAAGGGTCATTCTTCCATCGTCGTTAATAATAGCCATGAGGTCAGCTTTTGCTTTGGCTTTCTTTTCGGCAAGTTCCTGTTCAGCTTTCTTTTTGGCTGCCTTTTTCTGGCTGCTGCACGAGCTGAAACCGGCGCCGAGAGAGACCACCAGAAGCATCATAACTGCAAATCGGGCCCTGGATTTCCAACGGGCACTGCTTTTAGACAAACGTTCCATATTCGAGTGATTTATTAAAAATTAAACCCTGTTTCCATCAAAAATTGTACAAAATTTTACAGGCGTCGCTGAATTCCGTCTTCAGTTGTTTACTTGCCGGAATAAACCACGCAAATATACGGCATTTACATACGTTAATTACGCGTTGCTTCCCGGAGTTCTTAACACGCCTATGTGAATACGGAACAGAAAATTCCCGGTCAGAAGTAAAGCTTGAAATCCGGGTCAAAATAAATCACACCAGCAGTCTGCAGCAAAGTCCTGACACCCTGCACAGCGAATACCTTGCAAACAAAGTGCGAAGGAGGATACCAGACGTAAATAAAAAAACGGCATTGCTGCCGTTTTTCCAAAACTAACTAATCATTACTATGCAGAAACATCGCACATTCACATATACGATTTGTACCCGAGGCCGGGCTCGAACCGGCACGGCCGCAATGGCCAAAGGATTTTAAGTCCTTCGTGTCTACCAATTCCACCACTCGGGCATATGGCCGGCAGAAAAAAAAACCCGGATAAATCCGGGATTCGAGCGGAAGACGGGACTCGAACCCGCGACCCTGACCTTGGCAAGGTCATGCTCTACCAACTGAGCTACTTCCGCTTATCGCTTTAGCGGGTGCAAATATACGACCACTTTTCAAACCGCCAAAAAAATTCACTGTTTTTTTAAAAGATTTTTGATTTCATTGAGTTTCATCAGGGCTTCCACCGGGGTCAGCGTATTGATATCGGTATCGAGAATATCGTCCCGGATTTGTTCAAGAAGCGGATCGTTAAGCTGTATAAAGCTGAGCTGTAAGGGGTCTCCCCCGCTGCTCTTTTGTTTTTTACGGGAAGCCGGGGCCTGAAACGTATCGCCACCATGCGATGTCTCGAGAATGCGGAGCATTTCATCGGCACGCTGAAGCACCTGCCGGGGCATACCAGCCATACGGGCTACATGTATTCCAAAGCTGTGTTCGCTGCCTCCCGGCTCCATCTTCCTGAGAAACAGCACTTTATTACCAGCTTCTTTTACAGAAATATGATAATTCTTTATTCTTGAAAACCGGCTGGCCATTTCATTAAGCTCATGATAATGGGTAGCAAACAGCACTTTGGGCTTAAAAAGTGGATGCTCGTGAATGTATTCCGAGATAGCCCAGGCAATGCTGATACCGTCGTAGGTACTGGTTCCCCGGCCAATCTCGTCGAGAAGGATCAGGCTGCGGTTGCTGATATTATTGAGTATGCTGGCCGTTTCGTTCATCTCGACCATAAAGGTTGACTCACCCGAGGAGATGTTATCGCTGGCACCCACCCTGGTGAAGATTTTATCAACCAGTCCTATTTCAGCCGAGGCAGCAGGCACGTAACAGCCGGCCTGAGCCATCAGCACTATAAGTGCCGTTTGCCTGAGCAAGGCCGACTTACCCGACATATTGGGACCGGTGATGATAATGATCTGCTGTGATGCATCATCAAGGTACACATCGTTGGCGATGTATGGTTCACCGGGCGGAAGATGCCGTTCGATTACGGGGTGACGCCCCAGTTTTATATCAAGATAAAATCCGTCGCTTATGGATGGTCTTACATAATTATTTTCCTGCGCCACCGATGCAAAGGAGAGCAGGCAATCGAGTCGGGCTACCACGCGGGCGTTTACCTGAACGGGCTCGATATAGTCGATTAGTCCAAGCACCAGATCGTTGTAGAGGCGTGTCTCAAGCTCAAGTATCTTCTCCTCGGCATTCAGAATTTTTTCTTCGTATTGTTTCAGTTCGGGGGTGATATAGCGTTCAGAATTTACCAGGGTCTGGCGCCTTTCCCATTCGGGAGGAACTTTATCTTTATGTGTATTGGTAACCTCCAGGTAATAGCCGAATACATTATTGAAAGCAACTTTAAGGGATGGGATGCCGGTGCGTTCCGATTCCTGCTGTTGCAGTCTGGCCAGAAAGTCCTTGCCTTTGTAAGCGATCTCCCGGAGTTCGTCGAGTTCGGGGGAGATGCCTTCTGCAATCACATTCCCTTTATTCACCGCTACGGGAGGATCCGCACTCAGCTCCTTTTCGATGCGGCTGGTCATCAGTGGACAAAGGTTAATCTGATCGGCCATATGTTTCATTGGCTTCACAGGCGATGCGGCACAAACAGCCTTCACCTGTTCCAGTGCGAGCATAGCCCGCTTAAGCTGAAGCAGTTCCCTGGGATTTATTCGTCCAACGGCAACTTTCGAGATCATGCGTTCGATATCGCCCATCAGCTTGATCTGCTGATGCAGCAATTGAGCCGGCTCCGGATTGGAAATCAGGAATCCGACCATATCAAGCCGGTCATTTACCGGTTGTTTCTCCTTGAGAGGAAGCACAAGCCAGCGCCGCATCAGGCGCGATCCCATGGGTGAAACCGTCTGATCGAGAACATGCAGCAGCGTTGTAGCCTGTTCATTCGGAGAATGAAGAATTTCGAGGTTACGCACCGTAAACTTGTCGAGCCACACATAATGATCTTCCTCGATACGGGAAATGCGGCAAATATGGCTCACCCGGTCGTGCTGTGTTTCGGCCAGGTAGTGAAGGGCTGCACCTGCAGCGACAATACCGCCGGGCAGATCATCCACACCAAATCCTTTCAGCGAAATGGTATTAAAATGCCTCAGCAGAAGTTCCAGCCCGAAGTCGTGGGTAAAAACCCAGTCTTCAAACGTACTTATGTAATATTTTTCACCAAAAAGGCCTGCAAATTCCCTTCGTTTTGACTTCTGGACGATGACTTCGCTGGGACGAAATGTCTGAAGCAGTTTATCGATGTAATCGTTATCGCCCTGGGCTACCAGGAATTCTCCTGTAGAGATATCGAGAAAAGCAATTCCGGATGATTTTGGCAGCAGGTGAATGCTTGCAAGGAAATTATTCTGCTTATTTTCAAGAACCTTATCGTTATATGAAACTCCGGGTGTAACCAGTTCGGTAACCCCGCGCCTGACAATTTTCTTGGTCAGTTTGGGATCTTCGAGCTGATCGCAAATGGCGACTCTGTGGCCGGCTCTGACCAGTTTGGGGAGGTATGTATCCAGTGCGTGATGCGGAAATCCGGCCAGTTCGACCGATGAAGCAGAACCGTTTGCCCTTTTTGTAAGAACAATACCGAGAATAGAAGAGGTTTTAACCGCATCCTCACCGAATGTTTCGTAAAAGTCGCCCACTCTGAACAGCAATAAGGCGTCGGGATACTTCGCCTTTATGGAGTAGTATTGCTTCATCAGAGGGGTTTCAACAAGATTTTCCTTTGCCTTGGCCAAATCGATCAGTTTTTGAAGGGAAACAAAAATAGGATTTTTGATAAAGATAATCCGACATTTTTATGTCCATTTTTTTCACATTCACCCTTCAAGCCGGCGGTCAGTCCGGTATCAGGAGCTTTTGCGGGGGATTTCCGGATTATTATCAATTTAGGAAAGCAAAAAACTGCACCCCCATAAGTTCAGTTACAGTCAAAAGAATGAAGAACTGCGAATCTGTATTAATTTTGCGGCAGGATTTACGACGTATGAATTTCAAGAAACGAAGCACAGATGAACTGAACCGGATGAATGTACCTGCTTTCAAGGCAAGTGCAAAAATGCCCCTGGTTCTGGTACTCGACAACATCCGCAGTCAGCACAATACGGGATCTGTATTCAGAACAGCAGATGCTTTCAGGCTTGAGGGGATATATTTGTGCGGGATAACAGCAACACCACCCAACCGTGAAATTCACAAGGCTGCTTTGGGTGCAACGGAATCTGTTGACTGGAAATACTTTTCATCCACGCGGCAATGCATCGAATCACTTCGTGAGAAAGGTTATATTGTGCTCGGGGCAGAACAGGCTGAAAACAGTATCCCGGTTCAGGAATTCCGGCCCGTTGCCGGAATGCGGTATGCTATAATAGTAGGTAATGAAGTACACGGAATAGACGATGACATTCTTTCGCTGTGCGATAACTGCATTGAAATACCCCAGTACGGTACAAAACACTCACTGAATGTATCGGTTTCTGCTGCCATCCTTATCTGGGAGTTCTACCGGAAAGCCGGCAGCGATTTATAATTCTGTCTGAAAATTTTTATTCTATACTACTGTCTGTCAGCATTTTTAAACATTTAAAAATATTTATAAATGTTTAAAATTATAGATTTTCAGGAAGCCGGAAACAATAAATTATGACAGGCCGGGAATGTAATCCGGATAGAAATTCACATAATGTTATCTGCATGTGAATAGTTGATACAGACAAACCGGATTAATTATAACAGCAAAAATGATGAATGGCTTTGAACATATATAGGAAATTTCACAGCGATTTCTGAACTTTAAACCCTTATTTTTGTTTGGGAAATAGGAAAAGACCCTGCGGAAATTATACCGGGAAAAACAATTAACGCTGGCGGGACATGAAATACTGAGTTTTTTTTTGAAAAGCAGTAAAACTGCCCTATATTTGTCCGAATTTTGAATAGTAGAGGACCTAAGCCAAAGTCAACCTTAAACCGATAAATTAATCGTTACCATTATGAAAAAAGTAAGCTACAAATCAATGATGATGCTTCTCATCCTGATGTTGGGTATTGCACCTGCACTGGTATTTGGCCAGGAGGAAGGAAAAAGCGAAGCTAAATCATCCTTCGACAAACACTTCTTCCTGCAGGCCAGTGGCGGAGTTTCGCAATTTTTTGGCGATCTCAACGAGAAAAACCTCATTAACGAACGAGTCAATTTCTTTTACGGAGTTGGTGCAGGATATCAGTTTTCTCCTGTATTCGGCCTTAGGGGAGTTTTCAACAACGGATGGGCTGTAAGCACGCTTGACAAAGAAGATCTGAGGATGTCATCCAGTATCTGGGACGGACAGTTGCATGCAACCGTTAGTCTGACAAACCTGTTATTCGGTTACAAACCAGAGCGTTTTGTAAACCTTTACGGATTTGCCGGCGGTGCATTAAGCAACTTCTCATCGATCCTTTACAAAGACAGTAACGAGCAGGTGCTTGACCAGAACGGTCCGGATGCAGATCCTCCGTTCAGCACAGATCCTATGAGAGAATTTGTCATTCCTGCAGGTCTCGGCCTCAACTTCCGTCTGGCAGAGCGCTGGGATCTCAATCTCGAGTACAACCTCCGCACCATGTTCACCGACCAGCTTGATCTTGTTGAAAGCGGGGATGGTAACGATGCTTACTCAACCCTTATGCTGGGAGCAACCTACAAATTTAAACCCAGCGCGAACCTGAAATCGATGCAGAAAGACTACGGTCTTGTTAAATATGAAACTACGCCCGATCCTCTCGTGAGGGTTGGCGATACCGTTTGTGTAAACGTTAAGGTTACTTTCCCGCCGAAGTATTTTGCCAAGAAAGCTGCAATGAGTTTCCAGCCGGAAATCAAATACGCCGGAACCTCCCGCAAGCTGAAAGCAGTTAACTTCCAGGGAGAAGAAGTAAACGGTGACGGCATCGTTATCAATTACAAAAACGGCGGCAGCTACACTTACGTAGACTGTGTTCCTTACGAGCCGGGGATGAATGTATCTGACCTTGTTGTTTCACCTACCCTTTATGAACCTAAAGAACCCGTTAAGATGGGTGCTACTCCCGAGGAAATCAGGGCAAAATACAAAGTGATAGACCTCCCCGAGCGCAAGCTTGCCGATGGTGTTATTATCACCGGTTCACGCATCATGCACGACGAAGACCTTATTCTTGCAGAACACGGTTACGAAAAAGAAACCATCATCAGCAAGGATGCTACCATCTATTTCCAGGTAAACATGCACAACCTCAACTGGAACCTTCCGCTCAACAGGAACAACGAAGTGCAGAAGAAACTTGACGAACTTGCTCAGTTTGTTCGCATGGGATACACAATCCGCGACATTGATATCAATGCATGGGCATCACCCGAAGGTGAGGAAAGCTTCAACCAGGGACTGTCAGAGCGTCGTGCTCAGGCCGGTAAAAAACATTTCCTCGACATGGTGAAGAAGATGGCAAAGGATAAAAAGAATCCTTTCGTTATCGAAAAACCGGAAGAGAACCTGAAATTCAACACCTATGCCAACGGTGAAGACTGGAACGGATTTATGCAGGCAGTTGAAGCTTCAAACATCGGCGACAAGCGCATTATTATGAATGTGGTTAATTCTCAGCCCGACGTTACCAAACGGGAGCAGGAAATCCGCAACATGGCACTTGTTTACAAAGAAATCGAAGAGGACATTCTGCCTCCGCTCCGCCGCGTTGTAATTAAGGTTAACTGCTTCGAGCCTAAGAAGAGCGACGAGGAAATTGCAAATCTTGCAACCAGCGATCCTTCGAAACTCGACAACAAGGAGCTGCTCTATGCTGCAACCCTCACCAACGACAACGATACCAAGCTTCGCATCTACAAATCGGCTACAACCCAGTTCCCGAACGACTGGAAAGGATACAACAATGCCGCTTACTATGAACTGATGAACAATCAGCTTGGAGAAGCCGCATCACATCTTAACAAGGCCGACCAGATGGAGCCCGATAACATGGCTATCGTAAACAACCTCGGCGCTCTTGCTTCGAAGAAGGAAGATTACAAAGGCGCTGTCGTTCTTTACAATAAAGCTAAAACTCTCGGAGCCGATGTCAACTACAATCTCGGAATCACCAGGCTTGCTGCTGGTCAGTATGATCAGGCACTCAGCATGATGGGCAGCAAGAAATGCAACACCAATGTTGCTCTTGCCCAGATTATGACCGGAAAATTCAGCGAAGCTGCCAATTCTCTGAAGTGCGCTCCTGAAAGCGGACATAATTACTACCTGCTGGCAGTTGCCGGTGCACGCAGTGGTGATGCCAGGATGATGTTCGAGAACCTTGGTAAAGCCTTTGCTGCTGAGCCCGCTCTTAAAGCTACCGCTGCAGAAGACCGCGAATTTATCAAGTTCTTTACCGATCCGGAATTCGTAAAACTGGTTAAGTAAAGTCTTACATAATACTCCGAAAAGAGCCGGCAGTTGCCGGCTCTTTTTTTGTATAACGTATACATCGTACGAATTACCGCCGTATTAATCATGAAGATTATATACTATCCGGGGTAAAAAAAAAGCAATACCCGTACTTCAGCCGGAGGTTAATGCAATTTGCCCGCACTACAGATTTGCATAAGCGCTTCAAAGAAATTCAGACGGAATTGAAACGATGAATACACCTGAAGTACTCTGTTCTCTGCACTTTATGTGCCGGCAGGAGATCGTAACCAGATTCTGAGTACTGTACACCGGATGCGTGCGCGGAATGACTTATGGCGGGACGGTTAAGTGAAATTTTTCCGTTACTAATGAAGCCGGGAAACATAACCACAAGGAGAGAGGCGATGCTCAGGCATTCAAAAAAAAACGGAGCAAATTCAGAAGTAGGCTATTTTATTAATATAAAAAACGGTTTTGTTATTTCTAGAATTCACGTAACTGTTTTTAATATTCTGATATCCGTGAATCAGGAAGTAACTGTCGTACCAGCGTTCGATGATGCTGTGCGAGTCTTCGAAAATGCGGTCGCGGGCGTTGAGAGTAGCGATATCGGCTGATGAGATGCTTTCGATGGTTTGATCTTTATGGATTAGTTTGGAAAATATCTTTCCGTTGTTGGCATAGGCCAAAACGAGGCCTTCGGGATCTTCCCAGGATACAACGCGGCGTTTCAGGGTTTGAGTAAGCATGTCTCTAAGCTCCAGGTCGTTGTTCCACAGAAGGGTTCCCTCGCGATCAAAGCCGGCCACAAAAGTTGTAAGGTATCTGAAGCCTTCAAATACCGAATACGTTGTAGGATAAGGTCTTCCGTAATAGTCGTAAACCATTGTGGTTATGGTGCGATATTCGGGGTAATAGGCTTCAGCCATAAAAATGAGCTGATCGTTCCAAACAAAAACCTCATGCGCGAGCAGGTCGTGGTCGATAGAATAATCGCGATTACGGTCACGGATTGAACCACGACGAACATTCAGATCGGACGGGCGGCGCAGGTAGCGGTAAAAATCACGGAAGTCGGTGAATTCATAAAAATTGGTTGTAACTTCAGCATTATTGCGGATCAGGATAGAAAAGAAGCCTGTTGAAGCAACGCCTATCGACTCTCTTCCTTCGATGGTCCGGGTGCGGCTTGACCGTCCGTACGAACCTATAATGATATCGTTCAGGCCATCGATTTTGTGAGCGAAAGCAGTATTAATCATTCGGTTGTCGTCGAATTTGCTGAGCTGAAGGTTGCTCAGTACTATACCTTCGCTGTTGGCTTTCACAAGGAAGTAAGCTCTTTTTTTTGCCGAACCCAGGGTACGGAGTATAGCTGAAATGGTTCCGGATGATTTATCGATGGAGATGGATTCGATAACTGCCTGACCGGCGGTTCCGGGGTTTATCTCAAGTATTATCTTCCGGTCGAACCGGTATGCAAGCAGAATGGATTCGTCTTTACGGATGTTGATGCCGGCAACTGCCACCTGGTCGCCAACGCTGAAATAGGCTGCACCCGACTTTTCAGGAACGCTGTAGCTTGTCTGGGCATAGGTTCCGGCTGAGACATCGGAGTCGATTATTCTGAAGTTGTGCTCATCGCTGCTTTTAGGATTATGAAAGAAGCTGATCACGTGCGTATTACTGTAAAGGGATTCTTCAAGGATAAATCCCTTTGGCAGTGGAATGGACTGTCGCCAAATCTCTTTCAGATTCCGGTCGAGCATTGCGGTAACCCACAGCATCTGCTGATTTTCGTCGGTTTCGGAACTTAGATAAATAATCATCACACCGAACTCACCGGCCGGAACAACTCTGTATACTTCGGTATCATCTTTAACCGGTATTTCGAGCCTTACTGGCTTATTCCCCTGTCCGGCAAGAGAAGAGGAGAACAAACAGATTATAACGGTAAAAAGCAGGATCTTTCGTATCATGGGTTGTGATTGGGACAGTAAAGTTAACAATAATGCCGGTGATCCGGTCTGATGCCGGCGACACCGGCAGGTAAAACGTTGTGAACAGGTATTCAGGTTAAAAAAAAGCGGCAAAGCTGAACCCGGCCGGATTCTTCTTTGCCGCAAATTTCATGCAGAAACTGCTTATGTTACTTCACTTCTTCAAAGTCAACATCGGTGACTTCGGAATCGGGGGTGGTACCTGACTGCTGACCACCTGGCTGAGAAGCTTCGGGATTGGGCTGACCTGCATCCTGAGTAGCTTTGTACATTTCTTCGCTGGCGGCCTGCCATGCAGCATTGAGGGCTTCCAGGGCTGAGTCGATAGCGGCAATGTTGCGGTTCTTATGCGCCTCTTTAAGATCGGCAAGGGATTTTTCGATGGGGCCTTTTTTTGCTTCGGGAAGTTTATCTCCGTATTCTTTCAGCTGTTTTTCTGTTTGAAAGACCATCGCATCGGCACTATTGAGCTTATCGACTTCTTCTTTTGCTTTGCGGTCAGTTTCGGCATTGGCTGCAGCTTCATCTTTCATACGCCTTACTTCCTCGTCAGAGAGTCCGGAAGAGGCTTCGATACGGATTTGCTGTGATTTGCCCGTACCTTTGTCTTTTGCTGATACGTGCAGAATGCCGTTCGCATCGATATCGAAAGTAACTTCAATCTGGGGTACACCGCGGGGTGCCGGCGGTATTCCGTCGAGATGGAATCTGCCGATGCTCTTGTTATCGCGTGCCATCGGACGCTCGCCCTGGAGGATATGAATTTCCACGGAGGGCTGGCTGTCGCTGGCGGTGGAGAACACTTCCGACTTCTTGGTTGGAATTGTGGTATTTGACTCAATAAGTCGTGTCATAACGCCTCCCAGGGTTTCGATGCCGAGTGAAAGAGGAGTAACGTCGAGCAGAAGCACGTCTTTTACTTCACCGGTGAGAACACCTCCCTGAATGGCTGCACCAACGGCAACAACTTCGTCGGGGTTAACGCCTTTTGACGGGGATTTACCGAAGAAATCCTCAACTATTTTCTGGATAGCAGGGATACGGGTTGAACCTCCGACGAGGATTACCTCATCGATATCGGAGGTTGAAAGGCCTGCGTCTTTCAGAGCAATGCGGCAGGGTTCGATGGTAGCTCTGATGAGTTTATCGTTAAGCTGCTCGAACTTAGCACGTGAAAGGGTACGTACAAGGTGTTTAGGTATGCCGTCGACGGGCATGATATAAGGAAGATTGATCTCGGTTGAGGTTGAGCTGGAAAGTTCAATTTTAGCTTTTTCAGAAGCTTCTTTCAGACGCTGAAGTGCCATGGGGTCTTTCCTGAGGTCAATGCCTTCATCGTTTTTAAACTCTTCAGCAAGCCAGTCGATAATGTTATGATCGAAGTCGTCGCCGCCGAGATGGGTATCGCCGTTTGTTGATTTTACTTCGAACACGCCATCGCCGAGTTCCAGGATGGAAATATCGAACGTTCCTCCTCCAAGGTCGAAGACGGCTACTTTGATATCCTTATTTTTCTTGTCGAGACCATAGGCCAGGGCAGCGGCAGTAGGTTCGTTGATGATTCGCTTTACGGTAAGTCCGGCAATTTCACCTGCTTCCTTGGTGGCCTGACGCTGAGAATCGCTAAAGTAGGCCGGAACGGTGATAACGGCTTCGGTGACCGTTTGCCCGAGATAATCTTCGGCGGTTTTCTTCATCTTCTGAAGAACCATAGCAGAAATTTCCTGAGGAGTATAGTTCCGGTCGTCGATCTGAACACGGGGAGTATTGTTGTCGCCTTTGATAACTTTATAGGGAACGCGACCTACTTCCTTCGAAACTCTGTCGAAGGTTTCGCCCATAAACCGCTTGATGGAAAAAATGGTACGCTGGGGGTTGGTGATTGCCTGCCTTTTAGCCGGATCTCCAACTTTACGTTCCCCGTTTTCGGTAAACGCAACGATCGAAGGGGTAGTTCTGCGGCCTTCGCTGTTGGGGATTACCACCGGTTCATTTCCTTCCATAACGGAAACACATGAATTTGTGGTTCCGAGGTCTATTCCTATTATTTTACCCATTTTATAAGCTTTTTTAAAGTTGTCTGTTATTTTTCACGGTCATTGTCAAGGATTATGCCAAGCCAGCAGCCCCTTGCGGGAAAGCAATACAAATACGATTGCACTAATAATATATATACTTCATTATCAATTAATTACAAATAATAAAGCCGGATTATGAAACCCGGCTGCAAAAAAACGTCTGACACTGAATTCTGACATTTCGTCAGCCAGCTTCAGGAAAAGATTGACTAATTGCCAATTTTCTTGACAAATTTCAGTCCTTCATTAATTAGTTTTTCCTCGGTGGAAGGCCCCACCCTCATTTTCGCGTTTGGTGTTTCCGAGGATTTCACAAAGCGGCAGCTAAAAAGTCCGATTCCGTTAACGATATTTGTATAGGTTGGTTTATCCTGAACAATACTGCCTGATGGTTCATTAACTTCCATGTAGGTATTGAACTCATCACCGGCGACTGCAAAAAGGAATTCAACCCTGTTTACCAGCCGGGCAAGTACCTGATCTTCGCTGAAACTGCTTCCCTGTTTGTAGGGGATAAGTGTATGGCACATATTGAAGAATCCGGATGGCATATACAGAAGCTCCATTGGTTCACCGCCTTTAACGGAAGAGGACTTTACCGTACTGAAGTCCCAGTCAACGTAACGGGTGATGGTATCTCTGGCGGGGGCATGCACTTCGTCGAACCAGAAACGGATGGTAACATCGTAGCGCCGTCCATTTACAGCAGAAGACCATTTGACGCGCTGATTGCTTTCGGCTGTAAAATTAATGGCCTGGAGTCCGGGCCGGGGTGTTTCAATATTGAAATCGTGCACCAGCGGTGTTACAGATGATACCACCTTTCCGGTGATAAGATTAATTATTTCAAGGTGATAGGTAATCTTTTTCGCAATGTAATCGGAGGGCACCCTGAAACCGGTCTTATAAACCACCTGTTCCGGTGCATAAAAAATACCGGGTTCTTTGTTGTAGACAACAGTGGTATCAAGTTTGAACCTCCTCAGTTCCTGATTGTTTGACTTTTCAACAAGCCATACGTCTATCTGACCCAGGTAGGAGCTTGAATCGGCTTCCTGAGCGTAGGCTAAAGCATTTCCCTGACCGAGGAAAGCCTTATTTACTTTTATGTAATGTATAGTATCGTTCTGGCTTATAAGTCCGTAAACTACCGTTATATCTTTCCATTCGGCGGTAACGTCAAAGTCGGTTTCACAACTGTTGAACAGGATTGCAGTAAGGGCAAGGAGAGTAATCAGAATTTTTTTCATCCGGAGATTCGTTAAATAGTGCCGGGCCTGCGGGTTGCCCTTTACAAACCATTGTTCGGTTTTTCCGGGATCCGGTCGGCTGGTTAATCAGAACGTCAAAATTACAGAAAATCCGGTTTCAGCGGTTCGAAAATAAAAATAAGCTAAACCCGTAAAAATTGACACTTATGGCTACAGTTGCAGGGGGTAAATAAACCAAATTCGCAAAGATGATTGCCTGGCGGCACAAATGGGAAAAGAAATCTTCGGACCGTACGCCAGTTTAATCGTCCATAAATTGCCAAAACACCCGCAATTCAGCGGATACGGCAGGGTCAGCCTGAAAACCGGTAAAATTTACCGGATAGCGGGTGTCTGACAGACGAATAGCGAATGTACAATACAATAGTTTTGTAGATTTGCAGGAGCTGAACCGGCTGTTATGCATATTTGCAGCAGAATTCCGGGCCTAGTCAGTATTTCAACTAAAAACCCAGTGATCATGATTGAACCGAACATTTCGAAATTTGCCAATGTAACGAAAGTTACCACGCATGTGCTTCAGGAGATGAAGCTGAAGGATGAGAAGATAGCCATGCTGACGGCTTATGATTATTCCATGGCCCGTTTGCTTGACAAGGCCGGCATCGACGTGATCCTGGTCGGGGATTCGGCCTCAAACGTAATGGCGGGCCAT
The DNA here is from genome assembly GCA_002441345.1 of Bacteroidales bacterium UBA6248. Taxonomy (GTDB): domain Bacteria; phylum Bacteroidota; class Bacteroidia; order Bacteroidales; family Lentimicrobiaceae; genus Lentimicrobium. Next base: position 253,480 of record DJVU01000006.1, on the reverse strand, counting down.
ACCTCTACGTTACCGATAACACTCAACGAAATGATTTACCATGCGGTATCGGTTGTCCGGGCCATAAAGCGGGCTCTTGTGGTTGTGGATATGCCTTTTGGCACTTACCAGGGAAATTCGAAGGAAGCACTGAATTCAGCCATCCGTATAATGAAAGAATCGGGAGCCGATGCGGTGAAGATTGAAGGCGGGAAAGAAATCCTTGAATCGGTTGACCGCATTCTTTCGGCCGGGATACCGGTAATGGGCCATCTCGGACTTACGCCCCAGTCGATACATAAGTTTGGAACATACGTTGTGCGTGCCACTGAAGAGAAAGAGGCTACCAAACTGGTTGAGGATGCACATCTTCTGGAAAGAGCCGGTTGTTTTGGAATAGTTCTGGAAAAAATTCCGGCAAAGCTTGCAGAAAAAGTAACCGGAGAGATAAAGATCCCCATCATCGGCATCGGTGCAGGTCCGCACGTGGACGGGCAGGTTCTGGTATTGCACGACATGCTGGGCATCACCCAGGAGTTCAGTCCGCGCTTCCTGCGCCGTTACCACAATCTGAGTGAAGAGATACAGGGCTCCGTCAAGAGTTATATCCGGGATGTTAAAACCGTTGACTTCCCGAACGAGCGGGAGCAATATTAAGAACCTGCTTCCTGGAACGATCATTACAATTTAACGCACAACACTAAAGCAGGAATGCTAATGCAGGTTCCGGAAATTCTTTACGAAGACAACCATCTGCTGGTGGTTAACAAGAGAGCCGGAGAGCTTGTTCAGGGCGACCGTTCGGGCGATGTAACGCTCATCGACACCCTGAAAGCATATATAAAAGAAAAGTACAATAAGCCCGGGGAGGTATTTCTCGGGCTTGTTCACCGTTTGGACAGGCCTGTGAGCGGAGCCGTTATTTTTGCCCGCACCTCAAAAGCGCTTACCCGCCTTACCGGCATGGTAAAAGAGAGAGAAATAGAGAAGATTTACTGGGCTATTGTTGGCAATCGTCCGGCCGATTCCGAGGGCAGGCTGGTTCATTTTCTGGTTAAAAATGAAAAGCAGAACAAGTCATACCCTTCCGGGGAAAAGACACCCGGAGCCAAACGGGCAGAGCTTGGTTATACGCTTCTGGCATCCAGCAAATCGTTTCATCTGCTGGAAGTAAACCTGCACACGGGCCGTCATCACCAGATCAGGGCACAACTGGCTGCTGCCGGATTTCCGATACGCGGCGATCTGAAATACGGATCACCCCGATCGAACCCCGATGGTTCGATCAGCCTTCATGCACGAAAATTGAAATTTACACATCCGGTAAGCGGGAAGCAGCTTCAGATACTTGCACCCTTGCCAGCAGCTCCGGAGTGGCATTATTTTGAGCTGCACTGAACAATCCCTGTTCCAATTGTATTAATACCGTTATCCCGTCACACGAAAACCAGGATGTAGTTTGAAAAAACGGATTCTTTTCATTGCCCTGCTGTTTGCCGGCTTGTTTACAGGCCATTTGAATGCTCAATATTACAGCATAGGACAGGCGCCTTCGTCGTGGAAATGGATGCAGGCAAGCGCAGGCGGCTTTACCGTAATTTATCCGGAATTTTCCGGTAGCCAGGCGCTGGAGGCACTCCGGTATTTTAACCGCGAGGCTGCAGCCACGGCAAAGGGCTTAGGAGTTCATCCAAAGCGAACGCCTCTGCTGATTCATCCGCAAAGCGCTGTATCGAATGCATATGCGGCCTGGGCACCGCGAAGGATAGAACTGCTCAGCACAGCGCCTCAGGACGGGTATGCCCAACCCTGGCTTCATCAGCTGGCCCTGCACGAATACCGGCATATCGTTCAGCTGACGGCTCTTGACAGGGGAATCACCAAAGTGGCGGGTCTGGTGTTCGGGCAGCAGGCTGCCGCGGTATCAGCCGGACTATTCATTCCCTCCTGGATGCTTGAGGGTGATGCCGTTGTTGCAGAAACGGCGCTAAGTAAAAGCGGAAGGGGAAGGGAGCCTTTTTTTGCCGCACCTCTCAGGGCCCAGCTGGCGGAATACGGTCCATACAGCTACTCCAAGGCCTCTTTCGGATCTTACCGCGACTTTGTTCCGGACGTTTATACAACAGGCTATCATACCATTGCCGCTTCGAGGCTGAAGTACGGCGCAGACATCTGGAGTCATGCCTTTGAAACAGCCGGCCGGCGTCCGTATCTAATAGCTCCTGTAAACCGTGCACTGAAAGAAAAAACGGGCATGAACAAGCGAAAATTGTACTCGTTTTCAGCGGGTGTGTTAGACAGTCTGTGGGGAGGAGTCCGGAAAAACCATGCCAGTCACCTGTTCGTGGAAGGTAAGGAGAAAAGTTACACCAGTTATCACAGTCCCCGTCTCCTTACCGGAGGCAGGGTTGTTGCAGTTAAAACATCGCTTCATGATATTCCCAGGCTTGTATGTACAGATACGGGCGGAAAGCAGAGGATTATACACACTCCGGGGTATATAATTGACAATTACATCGCGCAAAGCGGAGATCTATTAGCCTGGGTTGAATACCGTCCGCATCGGAGGTGGCAAACGGTAAGTTATACCGATCTGGTCATATTTGATATGGAAACGGAAAAGGCAAGCCGCAGGCCTATAAAATCACGGGTGTATTCACCTGCCTTTTCTCCTTCCGGCGATGCCCTTGCAGTTGTGGAAGGAGGTTACGACGGGAACAGTGCACTTTTGATTTTTAGGGGCGACAGTACAGAAAGGCTTGATATTCCTGACGGGATGTTTCCCTCGTACCCGGCCTGGAGTGAAGACGGCCGCTCACTTATTTTTGTCGCAACATCCGAAACGGGAAAAGCGCTGCTGTCGGTGAGCCTTCTTAATCGGAGCACCGACACCCTCCTGCCCTTTTCGTTCCGGGAGATTCGCGAGCCGTTTATTGCGGGCGGAGACATTTGGTTTACCGCCTCTTCGGATGGAATAAGTCAGATCTGCCGGTTGCGTGCGGGGCTGGAAGTGCCGGAGGTTATCACCGCTTCCGCTTACGGAGCTTCCAGGGCATCGGTAAGCGGCGACACGCTGATTTATCTGGATTATACTGCCGGGGGTAACCGCATAGCATGGAAACACATTTCCCGGGATGCGCCGGAAACGTACAGGCTGCCGGAACCCGAACGATGGCCGCTGGCAGAGATGCTGCAGCATCAGGAAAGGCAGGAACACAGAGCCGGACCGGATACCAGTGTAACGATAAAAACTTACCGGAAGGGCGCGAAACTATTCAATATTCACAGCTGGGGGCCGGTATATACCGATGTGCGTACCGAGCAGATAAGGCCGGGAATTTCGGTGATGAGTCAGAATTTACTGAGCACACTGTTTGTAACGTCAGGATATGAGTATAATCCGGAGGAGCGGGAAGGGATGTTCCGGAGTGAAATTGCATGGAAGGGGTGGTATCCTGAGATCAATGCCGCATTTTCAGGGGGGCGGCGTACATCGGAATACGGAGATGCGGGGGCTGATCCTCAGCGGATTACCTGGATGGAAACAAACCTGGATCTCGGTATCTCGCAAACGCTTAATCTTTCGAAAGGGCATATGATTTCTGCTCTTACCGGGGGCATGAGTCTGAACCGCACTTCCACACGATTTTTGAAAGAAGTTCCTGAAAACCTTACGGACGGATCGTTTGCCGGATTTACCTACCGGATTCAGGCCTACACACTTCAGAGGCAGGCTATACGTGATCTTGCACCCCGGAAAGGATACAGCATCGACCTGAGGTTCAGGCATGCCATGCACGGGGATATAGATGCAGGAAATATCTTTGCGGCACAGGCACAACTTTTTGCTCCCGGACTATTTACAAATCACTCCCTGTCGTTATATGGCGCATATCAGCATACCTCCCCCGAAAAATACCGGTATTCCAACATCATTGCCATGCCAAGGGGGTATTCATTTCTGCCTTCCGGAGACGATGCAACGGCATTCAGGTTAAACTACCGATTCCCGATCGCCTATCCGGATGCAGCTGCGGGCGGCATTGTCTACCTTAAGCGGCTCAGAAGTAACATTTTTTACGATTTTGTTTCCGTTTCCGGCGGACGGAGTCCAGGAGATTACACCTCGGTTGGTCTTGATCTGATCGCTGATTATCATGCATTTGGATTGGGATTTCCATTGAGTACCGGATTACGGGGCATCTATCTGCCCGAAAGGAATACTACGGTTTTTGAGCTGATTTTTTCGGCAGACTTCTATCAATACTAAGTAAACAAAACGAAGAAACGGAAAGCAGGCAGTAAATTTCCGGCGTGGATTTGGGAAACGGGTGTCAATTTGTATTTTCGCAACATTAAATCTGATACACTATGAAAAGCAGGATGATTACCCTTCCGGAAGCCATAGAAGAAATTATCCGGGAATGTGAGATATGCAATGTTGGCATGGTAGATACGGAAAACATGCCGTATACGCTGCCGTTTAATTTTGGGTTTGAATGGGATACGGTATATCTGCATTCTGCGCCTGTGGGCAGGAAGATAGAAATTCTGAAAGCCAATCCGAATGTATGCATCTCATTCAGCACTGCACATCAGATGTATCATCAGTCGGAGAATGTAGCCTGCAGTTACGGCATGAAGTACAAAAGTGTACTTGTTAAAGGCCGGGTTGAGTTTGTGGAGGACTACGATGAGAAAGTCCGGATTCTGAATATTATTATGAAGCAGTACACCGGCCGCGATGAATATTCATACAATGCCCCGGCAGTTAACAATGTGGCGGTAATGAAAGTAACAGCCACCTCGGTGGAAGCGAAAGCTTTTGGTTATTAAGGATTTGAACCCGATTCGGGAGCGGTAAAGTTCTGAAGGCGGGTAAAGATCAGATAGACCAGCCATCCGATGCCTGCACCTGTGAGGCCTCCTGCGATTACATCTGCGGGGTAGTGAACACCGAGGTATATCCGGCTGTAAGATACCAGGGCAGCCCATAAAACAAGCCAGGCAAGGGCTCTGCGGTGCACGGTTTTCAGAGCTAATCCTGCGAACAGAGCTATGCCGAAGGTATTGGCTGCGTGGGAGGAAACGAATCCGTATTTTCCTCCGCATTGTCCGTACAGGGTACGCACAAGACCTTCAAGTGCAGGTTCGTGGCAGGGTCGCAGGCGTTCAAACACATCTTTAAACAGCTTAACGGAGATCTGATCGGTTAGGGTAACCAGCAGTGCGATTGCCAGGATCAGCATCCAGGGCTGCCGGCGGTATTTTCGCAACATCAGAAAAAGCAGAAATGCATAAAGTGGCAGCCAGACAAATTTATCGCTGGCCCAGTACATAAGAAAATCGAATAGCGGGGAGTGCAGGCCGTTAACAGCAAGAAAGAGTTTTTGATCGAGCTGAAGAAGAGAATTCATACGTTAAAAATAGGGTTGATGGAGTGCTTTCCAAAGTTCATCTTTCAGGCTTAGGATGCCGAGACCTGTGTGTGAGGAGATAAAAACAACAGGGACTTCCGGCATCTTTTTTCGTTTAAGCTTTTTGGCGGCATCCTCATCCAGAAGGTCGCATTTGGTGATGGCTAGAACCCTGTTTTTATCGAGGAGTTCGGGGTTATACTGCTCCAGTTCGCTAAGCAGGATATTGTATTCTTTCCGGATATTTTCGCTTGTAGCCGGGATCATAAACAGCAGTGCCGAATTACGTTCGATGTGTCGCAGGAAGCGCAGTCCGAGTCCGCGCCCTTCGGCAGCGCCTTCGATAATACCGGGGATATCGGCCATAACAAAGGATCGCTCATCGCGGTAGGCCACTATCCCAAGGTTTGGTCTGAGAGTGGTAAACGGGTAGTCGGCGATTTCGGGTTTTGCTGCAGAAACGGTTGCCAGCAGGGTAGATTTGCCTGCATTGGGAAAGCCTACCAGACCGACATCGGCAAGAATTTTCAGTTCCAGAATTCTCCAGACTTCCAATCCGGGCTCACCGGGCTGGGCATAGCGTGGAGTACGGTTAGTGGGCGATTTAAAGTGATCGTTACCCAGTCCTCCTCTTCCTCCGGGAAGTATGATAACGGTTTCGCCATCCGTAGTAACTTCGGCTTCCTGCTCCATTGTTTCGGGATCTTTTACAATGGTTCCAAGGGGAACTTCGATGATTACATCCTTGCCGTTAGCTCCGGTTTTGCGGTTATTGCTTCCGCTTTCTCCGTCATCGGCCCGAAGGTGCTTGGTATATTTCAGGTGCAACAGGGTCCAGAGCTGAGCATTTCCTTTCAGTATGATATGACCTCCCCTGCCGCCGTCGCCGCCGTCGGGACCTCCGCGGGCGTTACCCCTGGTTCGGAGCAGATGGGCAGAACCGGCACCGCCTTTTCCTGATTTCAGGTTGAGTTTAACGTAATCTACAAAATTGGAGGAGGGCATATTGCTGCTATTAGAATCAATAATTTTTTTGCAAAACTACAAAAAAGAATGTCTGCCAAAACGGCATACAGCGAATGCATGGACACACAGGCATCTGACTCCGGCATGCGCCAGCGGGTGATGTACCGGTGCAGCCTGTGCCGGGGGTACAAAAGCCCGGGGTTCGGAAATACACCAGAAAAAAGTACCGGTTACCGCAGCATCTTCATTGCAGCTTCCACTTTCTCGCACAAACGTTCAAAAACACGGGTTTCGTCACCCTGCGCATTCATGGAAGCAAACTTATTCTGACGGCTGTAGAACTCAGCCACGGGCATGGTTTTCTCCTGATACTCTTCCAGCCTGTTAATAATCAGATCCGTATTAACGTCGTAGGCGCGGGCCTGCGGGGTTTTGGCCCGTGCACTCAATCGCTTGATTGATTCGATAGTGGATGCATTCAGTTCAATACAGTACGAAACCGAAGAGTCGAGTCTGCGCAGAAGTCCGTCGAGGATATAGGCCTGAACGATGGTACGGGGAAATCCTTTAAAAACGAATCCTCTAACGTTGTTGTGCTGCCGTATTTCGCTTTCGATGAGCCGGATCACAATTTCATCCGACACCAGCTCACCTCTGTCCATAATATCTTTAACCTTAAGTCCGATTTCAGAGCCTGCCTTTATTTCGCGCCGCAGTAGTGAGCCGGTTGAGATGTAATAAAGGTTATACTTTCGGGCGAGCAGTCTGCCCTGAGTACCTTTCCCCGACCCGGGAGCACCGGTTAGTACAAGGTTGAACCACACGTTTTGCAGGGTTTTATCTATTGATTCCACCAGGCGTGTGAACACCTCGCTGATCTGTCCCACGCCGTCGATGGGAACGTACTTATCCCTGTCCATGTAGAACTCGGCAACGGGTTTGGTTTTATTGTTATACTCTTCAAGCCTGAATTTTATAACATCGAGGTTATCGTCGCTTCTGCCCGATACTTTACCCCTTTCCAGAAGGCGGTTAACAAGCTCTTCGCGAGGCACTTCAAGGCTGAGCATACATGCCAGGGAGGTATTCAGTTTAAGCAGCAGGCCTTCCAGAATATAGGCCTGAACCATAGTTCTGGGGAAACCGTCGAAGAGTATACCGTTTTTGTCGGCACTGGCGATAATTCGTTTTTCGATAAGCTGTACGATAAGCTCATCCGAAACCAGCTGACCCCGGTCGATGGTATCCTTTGCTTTACGACCCAGGGGGGTGTCTTCGGATATTTCCTGCCTCAGGAGATCACCGGTTGAAATGTAGGCCAGCTTGTATTTTTCGATCAGTAAAGCCGACTGAGTCCCTTTTCCTGCGCCAGGAGGGCCGAATAACGCGATATTGAGCATAATTTACCGTATTAGGTCCTGAAGTATCAGGAAGTTATTCAGATATTTTGTAGATATCCGGCAGATTTCTGCCAAAACCATCGTAATCGAGGCCATAACCAAGAATAAAATCGTTGGGGATTTCCATTCCGATGTAATCGATTTTATAGTTGGCTCTGAAAGCTCCGGGCTTGAAAATAAGGGCAGCAATGCGTACATCGGCGACCTCCTGCTCGTGCAGAATCTCGAGCATACGCTGCATGGTAAGACCGGTATCGATAATATCCTCAACGATAATAACCGTTCTGCCTTTCACCACCTCGGTAAGCCCGATAAGTTCGTTTACCACCTGTGAACTTCTGGTGCCGGTGTAGGATGAAAGTTTGACAAAGGAGATGTTGTTTTCCAATTCAATCTTTTTCATCAGATCGGCGGCGAACATAAACGCACCGTTCAGCACAACCAGAAACAGGGGTACCTTGCCCTTTAAGTCGGTATTAATTGATTCCGCTATACGGCCGACTTTCTGATCAATGTCGGCGGCCGGAATAAAAATGTCGAATTCCTTGTCGCGGACTTTAATTTTCTTCTTCATTTTATGAGCATTAGGCCGTCAAAAGTACGACTATTTAGATAAAAAGAAAACCACTTCCAATGAATTGAACACATACCGGTAAAAGAATTTTTCACTTATCCGTTTCTTAAAACAGAGCAGAGTATTTACAGGCCGGTGGCAGATTTAAAGCCATAGTGACGTATAGATGAACTCTTTATGTGTTTTACTTCCCGATAAAAATTTCCTGACACATGTCGGAAATTGGAATTAAACATGTAGGTTTGCATCCTAAACCAAACGACGTATGACACCCATAGTAAGCATTATCATGGGCAGCACTTCCGACCTTCCGGTGATGAAAGAAGCTGCTTCGATTCTTAACGATCTGCATATCCCTTTTGAGATTAATGCGCTTTCGGCGCACAGAACACCTGCTGAAGTGGAACAGTTTGCCCGTTCGGCCCGTGGCCGGGGCATTAAAGTTATAATTGCCGGTGCGGGCATGGCAGCCCATCTTCCCGGGGTTATTGCCGCCATGACCATTCTGCCGGTAATCGGTGTGCCGATTAAGGCTTCGCTTGATGGACTGGATTCGTTACTGGCAATTGTGCAAATGCCTCCGGGAATTCCCGTAGCTACTGTGGGCATTAACGGAGCCAGGAATGCCGGAATACTTGCTGCTCAGATGATTGCCACTGGTGACGCCGGATTGCAGGAAAAACTTCTGGCATTTAAAGAAGATCTGAAGAAGAAGATTGTAGAAGCCAACAAAGAGCTTGGAGAGCTTAAATACGATTTCAAGACGAATTAAGCCTTCCGTTTTCGCAAAGCTGCCGGCAAATCCTTGTTTCATCAGGGGATTGCCGGCAGCTTTTTTTTCTTTTCCTTGAGGAGAACACATTCACGAAAATGTGGATCATCGCCGACTGCTGCCTGCAGCTGCATATCTCAGGGTTATTTTTTCCAGACCATCATAAGTCCATCGCGGACCGGGAGCAGCAGGTGCTCAACCCTGTCGTCGTTCCGCACGTGTTCATTAAACTCTGCGATGCCCCTGGTTTCCTTATCGCCAGCGGCATTTTTTTCAAGTACCTTTCCATACCACAGCACATTATCGGCAATCAGGAATCCTCCCTGTCTCAAGAGAGGAAGTGTGCTTTCGTAATACCTGGTGTAGTTTTCCTTATCCGCATCAATAAATACGAGGTCGAACGGGCCGTTGATGCCCGGTATAACATCCAGAGCTTCGCCAGTATACATCCGAATCACATCAAGGAGTCCGGCCTTCCTGAATGCCGAGGCGGCAAGTTCCGAAAGCTCGGCATTGTTATCGATGGTATGAAGTTCGCCACCCGGTTTCAGTCCGGCTGCAAGGCATATTGCCGAGTAGCCAGAGAAAGTGCCGATTTCCAGAATTCGTTGCGGGGCAAGCATACGGCTGACAAACCGGAGGAACTGACCCTGCAGGTGTCCGGAAAGCATACCGGGAGTTGTGGATGCGAAATGAGTTGAGCGGGTAAGCTGCCTCAGCAGTTCAGGCTCCGGGGAGGTATACTCAAGGGCATAGCGCTCGTACTGTGGACGGGTGGTATCGTATTGAGGCTTCTCGTTCAGGGTACTCATGATTTGCGGTTTTTGTAGACAAGCCTGCTCATCGCGTTGCTGTTGAATATGGCAGAAGCCACGTCCATAATCATTTCCGGGGTAATTGCATTTATTTTGGCGATCAGAACCTCGTGTGTATCCACGGTATCGTAAACCAGCACACTTTTAGCCATTGAGAGGGCATCGTTCAGGTTCGATTCGAAGGAAATGGCAATTTGTCCGGTAAACTGCTGTTTTGCCGTATGCATCTGCAGGGTTCCCAGTTTCCGGAGTCTGAACCGGTCGAGTTCTTTATAAACGAGCGAGAGTGCCTTATCTAAGGATCCGTTATCGGTGCCCAGATAAATCATAAACGAACCCGTTTCGGCATAGGGTGTATAAACGGATTCGATGTTGTATGAGAGTCCGTTGCGTTCGCGCAGGGCCATGCTGAGCCTGGAATTCATGGCCGGGCCGCCGAGCAGGTTTGAAAGCAGAGCCAGTGCAGTGCGTTTCTCGTCGGTATAACCAAACGCATGGTTACCAATAATACAGTGGGTTTGGAAATTGCGGCGCAGGGTGGTAACACTGCTCGCTTCTGCACCCTGAAACGGTGTTCGCTTGTCGGTACGGAGATTGGATGAGCGGTTTCCGAACCATTTTTCGGCCAGACGGATGAGCTGACAGAACTGTATATTCCCAACGGAACTGATCACTATCTGATCGGTATTGTAGTGGCGGGAGATAAAATCGAGGATTCGTTTCCGGGAGATTTTCTTCACCGCCGACGGGCTTCCGAGTATTGAACGGCCAAGCGGATGGCCTTTAAAAAGCATTTCCTCAAACTCATCGAAAATAAGTTCTGCCGGACTGTCCTTATAGGCATTGATTTCATCGATTACCACATCCTTTTCTTTTTCGATTTCCTTTTCGGGAAAGGTAGAATTGAAAAGAATGTCGGAGAACAACTCCATGGCGCGGGCATAGTGTGTATAAACGAACGAAGCGTGGATGCAGGTTTCTTCCTTGGTGGTATAAGCATTAAGGTCGGCTCCGATGTTTTCGAGCCTTCCGAGCACCTGATGCACTTTACGCGTGCCGGTACCTTTAAAGATAACGTGTTCGATAAAATGCGCGAGTCCTTCTTCGCCGGGAAGCTCATCGCGCGATCCGGTATTGATCATCACAGCAAGGTGTCCGGCCAGCCGGCCGGAATGGCGGTGCACCAGGCGGATGCCATTTGAGAGTGTATGAAACTGATAATCCATGCTTTTCTAAAGAGCTGCAAAAGTAGTCATTTTTATAAGGCTGTTTAAAATCCCCGAAATACGGGACAGCTATGCCATACCGGTGACAGTCGTTTACGACCGGAAAGGTGAAATGCCGCTGACAATAACAGCCGGACAATCGCATTGTGCAGACGGTTTGCAAAATTCCTGCTGTGGGAAGTACTTTGCCGGGGTACCAAAAATACCGGATCAGCGTGAAGCGAGGGGAAACTTTCGCTGATACGACAACCAGAACAGCGGCTGAAACCCGCGCAGCTCACCGGTTTCGGTATAGCTTTCCACCAGCGGGCAGACAGCAATAACCTTTTTGGTGATTTTGCCTGAGTTTTCGTTAAGGTACCACTCCTCCAGAAATCGGATCCGGGAGATATCGGACAGCTGCAGTTCCCGGATAATCAGGGTGTCGTAGTTTTCGTAAGGCTCAAAGGGCCGCTGCAGGGTAAGGAGTTCGGTACGTGTTCCGCGTTCTTTAACCTCACTGGCCGACAGCTCCTTATTGGACATTACATCGTAAACTTTTACCCTGCCTTCGTAGGCCGATGCAATTATGGATTTAACCAGGCTTTCACGTTTTGGCCCTTCAAGGTTCTGCACCCACCAGCCAAGATCGGACTCCGGAGATTTAACCGAGACGTCGTATTGAATTCGTTGGGTAAGCAGTTCGCCTTTGCCGCCACCGCAGGCCGACATGAACAAGGCTATCATCAGAAGCAGAACGAAAGTTGATCCTGTTTTCATACGTTGAGAATTTTGATTAGATAATTCAGGTATCGGAACACCGTTACAAAGGTATCAAGAACTGCCGATTTTAAGCATTCTGATGGATAAAAGCGCTGTTTTCCGAACAAAAAAAGTAATCCTCCGGAAAATTTTTACTATCGTTTAAAGCTATAACTTTGCCAAAAAATCATTGCGTCACAACAATCCGTTTCGTTATGAAAAAGCCGGAGAAAACCATACGCCAGCATTCGGCAAATCATGCTCCGGAGATGCCTGCACTTCCTTACGGTTTCAGAATTTCGTATCGCAATGCCATACTGACATCCATACTCATTCTGACCTTCCTACTTTATGCCCGGGCACTTCGCAACGACTTCCTGACCGGATGGGATGACGGGGAATATCTTTCGGAGAAGGTCATCAGCGAAAGCGGGCCGATAAATGTAGCGGAGATATTCAGCAACTTTAACCTTGGGATGTACCAGCCACTGGCTATTCTGAGTTTTGCCATCAACCACAGAACTTCCGGTCCATCGGCTTCGGCGTTTATTCTTACCAACATCCTGTTGCATTTGCTGAATACGTTTTTAACATTCAGGCTTGCGGAGCGCTGGATGCGAAAAAGCCCCGGCGACCGGCCGTGGATTCCGGCGGGGATTGTCGCGCTTTTATTTGCCATACATCCCATGCATGTTGAAGCCGTTGCATGGATATCCACCCGAAGTTCGGCCCTTTATTCGGCTTTCTTCCTTGGCGGACTGATTGCCTGGGACAAATATCTGGAAAACGGCAAAAAAACCGGACAGTATCTCACAGTGCTGGCGCTGGCCACACTTTCGATGTTATCCAAGTCGATGGCTGCAAGCTTTCCTCTTGTACTGATACTGATCGACTTTATCAGAAAAAGAAAAATCAGCCAGGCGGCAATCCTCGAGAAATTACCATTTCTGGCGTTATCGGTAGTATTTGGAATCGTTGCCATCAAAGCTTCGGCCTCTTTCGGTCACATTACCGGACTTGAGCAGGATTACAGCATAACAGAACGGCTTGCACTGATTGTATACGGAATATCGTTTTACATACGAAAATTATTCTCTCCAACCGGGCTTTCTGCCATTTATGCTTTCCCGGAGGCGGAGGGAGGGCATTTGCCGGCCTATGTTTACACTTCTGCACTATGGGTGGCAGCAGCCGTACTTGTAATCGTACTTCCTAAAAGGTACCGCAGGGAATTCCTTTTCGGAGGTTTCTTTTTTCTGCTTACCATAAGCATGGTTCTGCCACTGTTCTGGTCGCGCATTTTCATTGTTGCCGACAGGTACACATACATCCCCTACATCGGTTTATTTATGATTGTGGCGCGATTGCTTACCGACTTGTGGGATATACGGTCGTCGATCGACCGCAGCACGCAGAAGCTGATGATACTGACAACGCTTCTGGTTTTTATAATGCTTGGGATTGCTTCCTTCAACCGCATCGGTGTATGGAAAGACACTCCCACTCTGCTGGCGGATGTTGTGGAGAAAAAGCGATCGGATGCCGATATGGCGCACGGCTATTTCTATCTCGCCGGTTATTACGATGCTTCGGGGGAGGCTGGTGAAGCCATGAAGTATTACGATCTGGCGCTGAGCCGTAATCCGAATTATGTGCTGGCTTACAATAATCGGGGAATTCTGAAGGGCAGGGCTGGCGAGAATGCATCTGCCATTAAAGACTTTGAAGCAGCGATACGTATAAAACCCGATTATGCGGAAGCATATTACAACCGGGGCATTGCCGTTTACCAATCAGGAGATCTGCACCGGGCATGCTCTGATTTTGAAAAAGCAAGGTCGCTCGGATTCCGGCAGGCGGCAGAAACCATTAACCGCTATTGCAGGGATGCACTTCCACAAGCACCGGAAGCTGCCGGAGCAAACTAAAGCAGCCGGATTGCTTTAATATCCCGAAAAAAGCAAACAGAACCAAATCTTAATATCATGGAAAAACATGACATCAACCGGTTTATAACCGGAATTGAACTTTTCAAAGGCCTGAATGAAGAAGAAACCGCCATTGTAGCGGCCAGCATGGAAGAGCGCAGGTACAAAGCCGGAGACTACATATTCAGGGAAAGTGAAAACCGTGAAGCCATTTACCTTATTTATGAGGGAGAAGTTGAATTGTTGAAGAAATCGCCTTTCGGTGCTGAGGCAAAGCTGAGTTATTTCAGCCGTTTCGATTTTCTTGGTGAAGGTTCGCTTACCGAAGAGATTCCGCACAGCACGAGTGCGCGCGTTAAGCACAACACAACCGCTTTTCTTTTGCGGCGATCCTTCTTCGAGGAACATGGTCCGATCTCGCTGAAGATATTCTCAAACATCGCCAGGGTTATTTCAAGGCGCATGCGACAGGCCAATGCCCGTATGATTAGTTCGGCAGCCCAGTATGAATCGGGAAGAACACGTACGGAACACGACCTGCTCGGATTCCGCGAAGTACCCTATGAATATTACTACGGCATACAGACGCTGAGAGCGCTTGAGAACTTCAATATCTCAGGAGTGCAGTTAAACTTTTATCCGGTACTGGCCGAATCGCTGGCAATGGTAAAACTTGCTGCCGCAAAAGCCAATCATGAACTCGGACTGCTCAGCAAATCGCTCTCCGATGCCATTGTCAGGGCATGCAACGAAATCATCAACGGTAAATACACCTTCCATTTTGTTGTCGATATGATACAGGGAGGAGCCGGCACTTCAACCAATATGAATGCCAACGAGGTTATTGCCAACCGGGCTCTTGAAATTCTGGGTTACGAGCGCGGACAATACGAGCATTGCCATCCCAATAACCACGTAAACCTAAGTCAGTCGACCAACGACGCGTATCCCACAGCTATAAAGATTGCCCTTATACGAAGCAACGAAAAGCTGGTGGAAGTTCTGCGTTCACTAATTGAATCCTTCAGCATGAAGGCCAAAGAGTTCAGTCATGTAATAAAAATGGGCCGCACCCAACTTCAGGATGCCGTTCCCATGACACTGGGACAGGAATTTGAAGCATATGCCGTTATGCTGGAAGAAGAGATCGACCGTTTAAACCAGAACGTACAGCTATTTCTGGAAGTGAATATGGGCGGCACAGCCATAGGCACTGGCATTAATGCCGATCCGGCCTACAGCGAAACGGTAATCAAATACCTGAAAGAGATTACCGGAAAACCGATTGTTCTGGCGCACAACCTGGTGGAGGCAACGCAGGATACAGGTGCATTCATTATGTACTCATCGGCTGTGAAAAGACTGGCAGTAAAGCTTTCAAAAATCTCAAACGATCTCAGGCTGTTATCGTCGGGACCGCGTGCCGGTCTCAACGAAATCAACCTGCCTCCCATGCAGCCCGGCAGCACGATTATGCCCGGCAAGGTCAACCCCGTAATTCCGGAAGTGGTAAACCAGATTGCCTTCAAGGTTATCGGCAACGACCTCACCGTAACCATGGCAGCGGAAGCCGGACAGCTGGAGCTGAATGTGATGGAGCCTATTATCGTTTACAGTCTGTTCGAATCGATCGAAATGCTGAAAAACGGAATGAGCACACTGAACCACCGCTGTATTAAGGGTATAACGGCCAACGAAGACCGTTGCCGCGAGATGGTATACAACAGCATCGGCCTGGTAACGGCCCTGAATCCGGTAATTGGTTATGAAGCTTCCAACAAACTTGCAAAGGAAGCCCTGGTAAAGAACCGCAGTGTATACGAGCTGGTGCTTGAAAATAACCTGTTGAGCAAGGAAGAACTCGACCGGGTGCTGGATCCGGCAAATATGATAGGACCACGCAAAATGCCCAAACAGGGATAAATCGCAAACACTTCCGGTGGTGAGCGGCAAAGCATGGTTTTGCCGCTTCCCCGGCCGGATACACCGGGACCGGAAAATATTTGTATTCCCCATACACATTCCCGCAAAGGAGTTTGTGAATCAGAATTTATTCATGTAGGTTTGTAAAAAACCTGGCCGATGACCTTAAAGATCTCTCTGATCCTGTCGTTTATTCTGCAGTTTGTTGCTGCAATCATCGCACTTTCGCTGGTAAAGCGGACCCGCAACAACATTGCCTGGTGGCTGATATCCTTCGGATTCCTGCTTATGGCAATCCGAAGAATTTTTGAGTTTTTTCAGCTGATGGACTCACAGAGCCGTTTGATTACCGGCATGGTAAGCACCTGGACGGGTGTACTGATTTCGGTAATGATGCTGGTGAGCCTGATCTTTATAAAACGTATTTTCAACATTCAAAAGCGAATGGATGAGTTGCGGAAAGCAAATGAATCGAGGGTATTATCAGCGATTGTGCGAACCGAGGAAAACGAGCGTCTGAATTTTTCCAAAGAGCTGCACGACGGACTGGGCCCTTTGCTGTCGTCGGTAAAGATGTCGATTTCTGCAGCCTGCCGCGATAACAACCAGACAAACAACCGTGAGGTTATGCTCAATGCCGAAAAACTTATTGATGAATCCATTACCTCACTAAAGGAAATCTCGAACAAACTCAGTCCGCATGTTCTCAATAATTTCGGATTACGGAAAGCCGTTAAATCCTTCATAGATCACCTGCCTCCGACGGGCAGCTTATCGATCATCTTTGACTCAAATCTGGCGGAAAACCGTTTTTCGTATAATGTGGAGGTTGTGTTATACCGCGTTATCTGCGAACTTATCACCAATTCACTAAGGCACTCCGGAGCCAGAAACCTGTTTATTTCGCTGATGAAGGAAGAATCCCACATTAAACTTGACTATCTTGACGATGGAGTTGGATTCGATCAGGCTGTTCTGGAGCTCGATAATAAAGGGATGGGATTTGACAATATACGCTCACGTATAAAATCGCTTAACGGAAGTCTGGATATTTATGCCGTCCCCAATGAAGGCGTAAGAGTAAACGTTAGCATTGAATTAAACTGAAAAAAGCGGGCACTGCGATGTCCTGGAAACGATTAAAAATTTAAAATGCAAAGCCATAGTCTGTTTATTGTTGACGACCATACCCTTTTCAGGGAAGGATTCAGGCTGTTGCTGCAGAAATTGCCGTGTATAAGCCGGGTGGATGAAGCAAGCTGCGGAGAAGAGTTTCTGTCAATGCTCGATTCCGGGCTGCCCGACATGGTATTTATGGACATCAGCATGCCGGGGGCAGGAGGTATTGAAACAACCCGGCGGGCAATGGAGTTGTTTCCCGAATTAAAAATCGTGGCGCTGTCGATGTATACAGACGAAGATTACACCTCCCGGATGATCAATGCGGGAGCGCGCGGTTTTATCCTGAAAAACTCAGGCATACAGGACGTGGAGGACTGCATCCGCATGGTAACTTCCGGGCACAACTTCTTCTCGCCAGAAATTATGGAAAGCATACTCCGCAACCTCAGCAAGAACGAGAAACAACCCAAAAACAGCGACCTTTCCGAACGGGAGACCGAGGTGCTGTCCCGCATATGCCTGGGACTCTCGAACCAGGAAATTGCCGGTTTGCTTCGCATCAGCAAGCGCACTGTTGACAAGCACCGCGAAAACCTCCTGCTGAAAACCGGCTCCAAAAACACGGCCGGCCTGGTTATGTTTGCCATCCGGAACGGTATAGTTCAGGTATAAAGTTATACGCTTTTAAACGTATCCATCCGTATTTAAACGTACTCGCGTTTTACGCACAAAAGCGGTTTTATCGCTGAATAAACAGCAGTACCTTTGGACTGAACCAAAACACAATCGCTTATGAAACTAACACACGCAGGCATCGCCGGAATAGCAATGCTTACATTGTTCCTTTCACAGGATGTAAATGCCCAGTTTTCGATTGATGCACAGATTCGCAACAGGCTGGAAGTGAGAGACGGATATAAGAGTCTGGCATTAGAAGGTACCGATCCCGCGGTATTTGTATCACAGCGTACCCGACTAAACATTAATTATGAAAATGAAAATCTGAAGATCAGGATTGCCCCTCAGGATGTCAGGCTTTGGGGAGATCAGGCAATAATGAATACCGGAATCGGGGATAATCCCTCGCTTGACCTTCACGAAGCATATGCGGAAATTAAATTATGCAGCAGCGCCTGGGTAAAGGCCGGAAGGCAGGAACTGGCATACGACAATCAGCGGCTTTTGGGCATCCGGAACTGGAATCAGAACGGGATATCCTACGATGCACTTGTGCTGAAGATGAAACTCGACCAATTGAATCTTCATGCAGGAGCATCATGGAATACAAAATCGGAAGCTTCCTTTGGGAATTTATACCCGGCTTCACGGATAAAATCCCTCAACTTTTTGTGGCTCAACCGCAAGTTCAACGACCACTTCAAGTTATCGCTGATGCATATTTCAGCCGGCATCACTAAATCCGACACCACCGATGCCATGAATTTCAGGCATACTACCGGCATTTTTTCCGAGTATAAAAAAGAAGGATTGACATTCTGGGGCAATTTATACTTTCAGTACGGAAAAAACCAGAAGTCCAACGATCTGAGTGCGATGCTGCTGGATGCCGAGGTAAACTATAAAGCCGGCAAGCTGACGCCCGGCCTCGGATACTCTTACCTTTCGGGAAATAACCAGATAATTGTTGCGGGCGAAACCGACAAGCTGTTCGACCCACTCTACGGCAACCGGCACGGATTCAATGGACTGATGGACTATTTCACTTCCTATGCAAAACAAACCAGGCAGGGAGGCCTGTCGGATGCCTACCTGTACATTGATTACCAGTTCAGCAAAAAGCTCTCCGCCCGAAACACCCTGCACCTGTTCAACCTGGCTCAGACAAATCCTGCCACCCTTGACGAAAAGGCTCTGGGCATGGAAAACGACCTCGTAATCCGGTATAAATTCACCGACTGGGGCAATCTGGAGGCCGGATACTGTTTCTACGACCCTACCGAAACGCTCAAAGATATTCAGGGAGTTGAAAACGAAAAATTCTCCCAGTTTTTCTATTTGCAGCTTACGCTGACACCATCGCTTTTCAGGCAGTAAGAAAAATCGGACAGAGGCCCGCTTGTGCCGCAGCGCCTGCCTGGGAATTGCACATTATGCGGCTTTACAAATTCCCCGTAAAGCAAATATCTGAACCTGTTAAACAAACGTACTACGGATGAAAAAAACTCCTTTGCTGCTTATGCTGGCAGCTGTTATGATCCTGGCTTCCTGTGCGTCACGGAAGCAAAAAGAGCGGACCATCACCCTTTCGGGTGCATTTGCTTTGTATCCTCTGGCAGTCAAGTGGACGGAGGAATATAAAAAAATAAATCCCGAGGTAAGGTTCAACGTATCGGGAGGAGGTGCCGGCAAAGGGATGGCGGATGCTCTCTCGGGGGCTGTTGACCTGGGGATGTTTTCGCGTGAAATTTCTGAAGAAGAAAAAGCCCGGGGAGTCTGGTGGGTCGGACTTACCATTGATGCAGTGGTTCCTACAATAAACAGTCAGAATCCGTATCTGGATCAGATCCTCCGCCAGGGACTTACGCGCGGGGAATTCAAGGCGGTTTTTATCGAAAAAACCATCAGCAACTGGGGTACGCTTCTCGGGACCGGGCAAGGCCAGGCTATGGAAATATACACCCGTTCGGATGCATGCGGTGCTGCAGAAACCTGGGCAAAGTACCTCGACGGGAAACAGGAAAACCTGGCAGGAATCGGCATTTACGGGGATCCGGGAATGGCGGATGCCATAGTTAAGGACAAACTTGGTATCGGTTTCAACAACACCATCTTTGCCTATGACGTAGCAAGCGGCAAAAAGCGCCCGGGAATCGAGATCATCCCCATCGACATCAACGGTAACGGCAGCATTGACCCTGAGGAAGACTTTTACGACAGCTTCGATACGGTGCTTGAAGCCATTGCGGCAGGCATTTATCCTTCACCTCCCGCCCGCGAACTTTATTTTGTCGCCGGCGGAAAACCTCAGAAACAGGCAACCCTTGATTTTATCCGCTGGTGCCTTACCGACGGACAGCAGTTTGTAAAGGAAGCTGGTTATGTGCCGGTGGACAATACCAAAATTGAAGAATATCTGCGGAAGCTGGAAGAGTAATCCTTTCTGCGGAAGCTGTTGCAGATACAATAAAAAACAGATAAAACACCATGCAGTTTAAACGGCAGATTGCTGACAGGCTAAACGGTTCGTGGATGATCATTTCGCTGTCAACCATACTGGTTTTACCGTTGGTAATAGGAGTGGGATTGTACATCAAAGCTGCTCCTTTGCTTGAGGATGTGTCGTTATTCTCCCTGATATTTTCTTCGGAATGGGCACCCTCGGCAGGAGAATTCGGGTTCCGGCCTTTTATTGCCGGCTCCGTTCATGTTACCCTCTTATCGTTTCTGTTTACCGCACCCGTCTGTCTGCTTGCCGCAATCTATCTTACACAATTTTCTACACGCACCCTGGTAAAGATAATGCATCCCGTAATAGATGTGCTTGCCGGACTTCCTTCGGTGATATACGGGGTGTGGGGTATACTGATAATAGTACCGCTGGTGGCGGGAATTGCCGCTTTCTTTGGAACCGCATCTTCGGGGTATTCGGTGCTGTCGGGAGGTATAGTACTTGCCGTGATGTGCATTCCATACACCCTGAATATGCTGATCGAGGTATTCAATACCGTACCATCGGGCCTGAAAGAGGCTTCGCTTTCGCTGGGTGCCACGCGTTGGGAAGCCGTGAAGCATGTAGTAATCCGCGGTAACTATCCAGGCATTATCTCGGCCTTCGGACTCGGCATTGCCAAGGCTTTCGGAGAAACCATAGCGGTGATGATGGTGGTGGGTAACGTTGTAAAAGTGCCGGGATCGCCTTTTGATGCAGCCTACCCCCTGCCGGCGCTCATTGCCAACAACTACGGCGAAATGCTCTCGATTCCGATGTACGATTCGGCTCTGATGTTTGCAGCACTGCTTTTGCTGATGATTATCCTTTTCATTAACCTGTTTTTCCGCTACCTCATCCACAAAACCAAACGGCAATGAAACGGATAAAACGCGTTGAAGAAAAATTCTACATAGGCTTGTCGGCATTTATGACCTACTCGCTTATTGCTGTACTGGCCTTTATCATCCTTGTAATTTTTGTAAAAGGTTTCGGAGCACTTTCGTGGGATATGGTAATAAAAGTACCCAAAGGCGGCTATTATTACGGGGGTGAGGGCGGCGTTCTGAATGCCATTGCCGGTTCGCTCTACATAGCACTTGGGGCAACCCTGATCGCCATCGTTATCGGAATGCCGGCCGCCCTTTATCTGAACGTGCATCTGATCAGATACCGGAGAACCCAAAATACCATCCGGTATTTTCTGGATGCCCTCTGGGGAATACCATCCATTGTTTACGGTGCTTTCGGATTTACCCTCATGCTTTTCTTCGGGATGAACGCATCCCTGCTTGCCGGAATTATAACGGTGGCATTGCTTATTAGTCCCATCATGGTACGAACTTTCGACGAAGTACTCAGTACCATCCCGAAAGGGCTTCATGAAGCCTCCCTGGCACTGGGATCCACCCGCTCCGAAACGGCGTTCCGGGTCATATTCAAGCAGGGCTTTTCGGGATTTATTACCGCCATTCTGCTGTCGTTCGGCAGGGGAATAGGCGATGCTGCATCGGTTCTTTTCACTGCAGGGTATACCGACAACATCCCGGTAAACCTTGACGAACCGGCAGCTACCCTTCCGCTGGCCATCTTCTTCCAGCTCGGATCGCCCATCCCGGAAGTCAGAGATCGTGCCTATGCCTCAGCCATTATCCTCACGGTAATCATTCTGAGCATAAGCCTGGGAGCACGTTTCCTGTCGAAGCGTTACTCAAAAACAAATTTAAAGTAAACAGTTATGAAGTCCCCCGATATAGAAATGCCGGAGTCTGTAGTTGAAATCCTTACCCCTTCCGTGGCCGGGAAACCGGCATTAAAGATATCGAATCTGAATGTGCATGCCGGTGACCATCATATTCTGAAAAACATAAACCTTGAAATCCCGGAGAACAGGATTACGGTGCTGCTCGGACCTTCGGGCTGCGGAAAGACAACCCTGCTGAAATGCATGAACAGGCTTACCGACCTGTACCGGGAGCTGGAGGTAACAGGCACTATTACCATTGGCGGCGACGACATTCTGAACAGCACAACCGATATTCCTGCTCTGAGGCAGCGAATGGGACTCCTTTCGCAGCGGCCCTATCCCCTACCTGTTTCGATATTTAAAAACGTGGCTTACGGGCTGAAGCTCAAGGGGGTTCGCGACAAGCGGTTGCTAGCGTTTTCGGTTGAAAAGCACTTGCGTGAGGTGGGTTTATGGGAAGAGGTTAAAGGAAGATTGAATGCCCCGGCTACAAGTTTGTCGATCGGTCAGCAGCAACGCTTATGCCTGGCGCGGGGACTTGCCGTAAAACCGGCTATCATCCTGGCCGATGAACCCACCTCGGCTCTTGATCCGACTTCCAGCAAAATAATCGAGAATCTGTTTCGGGAGATCAGGAAACACTACACCATAGTGCTGGTTACACACGTATTGCGGCAGGCAATCCGCCTGGCCGACCATGTGATATTCATGCACGATGGAGAGATTATTGAGCAGGGAAGCCCCGGAGAATTGTTCGAAAATGCCCGGTCTGACAAACTCAGAGCCTACCTGATCGACGGCAATTAAGCTGTTCCTTTACTTCCGGGGCTCTGCATCCGGCTTCATAACTACCCCGAGATTCTTCTTCCCGTCAATCATTATAGTCATAGGCCCGGAGAAGCACACATGGCGAATGACCTCATCCTCGTAACAGGCCGTTTGCTTCGACAGGTATTCAAGGTCGTAGAAGCCGTCTTTGATATATGGATTAATGGTGAAGTACCCGACCCGGAACGAAGTCAGGTTCTGAAAGAAATGTGTTCCCTGACTTGGGTCGATGCGGTAGTGTTCGAGTCCCGACTCCACAATCACCCGTGCGGCAGAAATCTGGGGCCATTTTACGGGTATACCGAGCCAGGGATCGCTGCTTCCCCAGCGTCCCGGCCCCACCAGTACGTAGTTTTTGCCTGCAGCCAGGAAACGTTCGTTCAGCTCTCCGATCCGCAGAGCCGTTTCTTTATTTGAGGATGGATTAAACGACTCGGGCTTAATGTACACCACATCGCTGACATCCCTGATTATACCATTTCCAAGGGCATGGTGCGCATATATGATTGTATCTTTTTCTTCAAGATCCTCAAGATGTGCTTCGATTGCCTCGCGGTTGTCGACGATAGGGCGTATCTGAAGCAGGTTAAAGAGGGCAGGCATTCCTTTGGGCTGGTTGAGTTCCACGGCAAACTCAATCTCTACCGGCTTGCTCATTTCACGTTGACCGGTTTCAAGTACAGTTGCCAGAATCTCGGCCAAAGGAAAAACATTATGGCTGAGTATATTGGAGAAAGTAACAATACGCTTTCCTTTTCCAAGCATTCCGTCGCGGATCATATTGGTTTCGTAGTCGAAAGTGGAGACAATATTTCTGACCGAACCGTCGGCCTCGGCTTCCGGAATCTGGAGCCTCAGCAGGTTTGCGCTGTCGTCGGTAGACGCAACAAAAGTTCCCGGTCGCAGGTCGAGGGCATAAAAATGCTTTTGCGTTTCGCGAAGAGCAAATTCGGGCGTCGACAGCTGCAGTACTTTCCGCGGATACCTTGGAGAAAATCTGAGCGTTAATCCCCCATCCACGATGTATTTTCCAAGCCCCAGCGCAATGTTTGCAATGCCGTCTTCAGGTTTTTCGGGTGCGATGGGATAAAAGTCAATCGATCGTGCAACGCCCGACAGGGTTGGATAAAACCGATCGCCATATCTGGAGCCAGCCACCTCCTGAAGCACGATGGCCATCTTTTCCTCATCGATCACATTGGAAGTTGCCGTCATGTATGATTTGGAATCGTGGTAGAAGGCAGAAGCGTAAACGCTTTTAATGGCATTGCTCAGATTTTCGATGGTCATCCGTTCGTCGTTGGCGAAATTCGGAACCATGTAGGTGGAGTATATTCCGGCGAATGGCTGGTAGTAAGAATCTTCGAGCATACTCGACGAGCGTACGGCAATCGGACGGTTCACCACGCTGATGAAGGTATACAGATCTTCGTGCAGGCGGAACGGAAGCCGGGCTGCCACGAAATGATCAAGGATATCTTCATCGCTGAGGTCGGAAAGCGCAATTTTATAAAGATTATTCTCTTCCATAAACTCATCGAAGATATCGGTACCCAGCACCACGGTTCTCGGGATGGTAACGATGACCCCCGGCCATTTGTCGAGCAGCCGGTTACGTTTTATCATCGAATCGAGGAATGCCAGTCCTCTGGCTTTCCCTCCAATAGAACCCTGTCCTACCCTTGTAAAACTGAGATATTCATCGAAGCTTTCCCGGTTAAATTCCGCTATAATTCCCCTGGCCTTGTTGAGACGGAAAGTAGCAATGGCATCAAAAATAAACCGGCGAATTTCGTCCAGGTCATTGAAATCGTCGGGACGTATATCCCTGAAAAGTTCCGCTAAGGGAAAAAGCGCCCTGGCATACAGCCATTTGGAAACGTGATTGCGATAAACATGGTATTCCAGAGAGCTTTCGGGGATTTCGAAGATTTTTTGCTGTAACGCTTTCAGATCGGCGGCGCGGGCCACTTCCAGGCGGGTTTCAGGATCTACAAAAACAAAATCGCCGAATGCAAAATACTGTTTAATAAAATTCCGCAGTTCGATCGAGAGTGTTTTCGATTGCTTATGCAGAAAGCCAACACGGAGATCGCGGGCCACCTCATGGTTCGAAATATCGGACGACTGCATCAGGATAGGGATAAACTCATCGTCGCGTTTTACCTTCTCAACCAGTCTTACCCCGGCCTGCCGGTCTTCGGCGCCATTTCGCGGGTAGGATATATCAGTAATGATTCCAAGCAGGTTATTCTTATACTTTTCGTAATAATTTATGGCTTCCTCATACGTGGTAGCAAGCAGTATCTTGGGTCGTCCGCGCATGCGCAGCATCATCTGATGCTCGTTGAGTCCCTCGGTCATAAAAGACTTGGACTGTTTAAATATAATTTTATAAATGTTTGGCAGGTAACTCGAATAAAACCGGATAGAGTCTTCCACAAGAAGAATCACCTGAACGCCCACTTCTTTCACGTCGTGTTCCGCATTCATGCGATCTTCTATCAGTTTGATGATAGCCAGAAGAATATCGGCATTTCCAAGCCAGGAGAACACATAATCGATGGCCGACATATCCTCGTTTGCCAGGGTCATGGTTACCTCCCTCGAAAACGAAGTAAGAACCACAATAGGTTTCAGGGGGTACCTGCTTTTTACCCGTTTTGCAAGTTCAAAATTATCGCTCTTCCCCATGCTGAGCATGGTAATGATAAGGTCGATGTTTTGTTCCTCAAGCACTTTCATCGCCTCTGCTTCCGACGAAACCTGGATAAACTGCGGGGGGTATCTGAGGCTGAGGGAAACGTATTCGTTGAATATCTGTTCGTCGATCCGTCCATCGCCTTCAAGAACAAAGGAATCGTAATTGCTGGCTATCAGCAGCACGTTGTAGATCCTTTTCTTCATCAGGTTAATGAAGGCAGTATCGGTAAAATAGAATTTCCGGGCCAGAAGAGCGTATGGTGACGTTTGCATGATTCGCTTGATATTTACACAAAAATAGATTATTCCGGTTAATTTTGCATGCACCTTTCCATGCCTGTTTTTCAGGCACCAATGTACTAGTACTACCCGAATTGCCGCCTGAATGGCGGATAAAACGTTTAAAGCGGGAATTATGGATTATCTGAAAATAATTGAACGTATAGCTGCAGATGTAAGCCCGTTGCTTAATACGGGGAAAGTAGCATCGTATATACCGGCTCTTGCCGGTGTTTCTCCGGCCAAATTTGGAATAGCCGTTGCCACGGTAAGGGGCGGGTGTTTCACAACGGGGGATGCTTCGGAGTGCTTCAGCATTCAAAGTCTCTCGAAGGTTTTTACGCTGGCCATGGTTATGGACAGAATTGGTGATTCTCTGTGGGAAAGGGTTGGGCGCGAAGCTTCGGGCAACCCCTTCAACAGCCTTGTGCAGCTCGAATACGAGCACGGAAGGCCCAGAAATCCGTTCATCAATGCGGGAGCACTGGTAGTTACCGACTGCATCATACTTGAAAACCATGATCCTTTGTGCGATCTCAGGGATTTTGTTCGTAACTGTGCCGGCAACAATACCATAGGTTACGATGAACAGGTAGCCCTTTCGGAGAAAGAAACGGGGCACCGTAACGCTGCGCTTGCGCACTTTCTGAAAAGTTACGGCAACCTGTATAACGATCCCGAACGGGTTCTGGATGTGTATTACCATCAATGTTCTTTGTCGATGAGCTGTAAAGATCTGGCCCGTGCTTTCCTGTTTCTTGCCAATGGCGGCACCGATCCGGTGAACGGCAATATTATATGCGGACTCAGGCAGGCCAAGCGCATCAATGCCCTTATGCAGACCTGCGGACTTTACGATGAGGGGGGTGAGTTTGCTTTCAGGGTGGGGCTTCCCGGCAAGAGCGGGGTAGGCGGCGGAATCGTTGCCGTTATGCCGGGAGAGCTGTCGATTGCCGTGTGGTCGCCTGGGCTCAATACTGCCGGAAATTCGCTGGCCGGTTTTAAAGCTCTTGAATTGTTTACAACCTATACCTCCAGGTCGATTTTCTGAAAACCGGCACCCGCAGCCCGAACTCCGGGCCCCCGGTATTTTTGAATTTAACTATTTCATAGCTTTGCAGTTCCAACTACTGCTCCGATGAACCGTTTAATGCTTCTTGCCTTCCTGATTCTGCCACTTGTGCTGCCTGCTCAGCAAACGCGGAAAATACGTCTGGTGCAGGCCGATATCATGGCATACAACAAAGCTTTGGGAGAAGGGGTTCAGCGTATCCTCGGCAATGCCGTTTTTGAGCACGAAGGCGCTTACCTATATTGCGACTCGGCACATCTGAACAACGCCACCAACAGCATAAAAGCATACAGCCGTGTGCATATAAAAGCAAGCGACACCCTGAATTTGTACGGCGACTCCATTTATTACAGCGGTGAAACACGGATTGCAGAAGTTTTTGACAACGTTAAACTCATCGACAACCAAACCACTCTCACTACCGACAAGCTGATTTTTGACCGGAATACAAGTATCGCTTATTACCTGACCGGGGGACATATCGTTAATGGCCGTAACACCCTCGACAGCCGGCGCGGGTATTACCATACCAACACCAAGGATTTTTTTTTCAGGGAGGATGTACTGCTTAATAATCCCGACTATGTAATGGATTGCGACACCCTTCATTACAATACGCAGGACAAAATTGCCCGATTCCGCGGACCCACAACCATAAAGGGCGAAGAAACCGATATTTATGCCGAAAACGGCTGGTACAATACGGAAACCGACATCTCGGAATTCAACGAAAATGCCTGGGTACGAAACGGCGATCAGACCCTTACGGGAGATAGTCTGTACTACGAACGCACCAACGGATACGGGGAGGCTTTTGGCAATATTGTAGTAACCGATACGGTGCAGGACATTCTGGCATACGGACAGTATGCGTTGTACCGCAAAGCACTGGGCTACACAATGATCACTCAAAAACCCGAGGCACTTTTCATCAACGGGAACGATACACTGTTTATGCACGCCGATACGTTGAAAGCCACCTTCGATTCAGCACAGAAAACCAAGGAGGTGTATGCGTATTATCGTATGAAATTTTTTCGTACCGATATGCAGGGGATGTCGGACTCGCTTATTTACAAATTTAGCGACAGCACCCTTCGGATGCTGGGTAATCCGGTATTGTGGACAGACGAAAACCAGCTTACAGCCGATTCTATACACATACTGACAGGTAAAGAGCAAATTAAGCAACTGTTCTTATACAACAGTGCGTTTATTATATCGCGGGACACACTCGGAGCCGGGTTCAACCAGATTAAGGGGCGGGAGATGACCGGCTATTTTACCGATAACGAACTTGTTCGGATAGCAGTAAAAGGAAATGCAGAAACTCTTTACTGGTTCAGGGAGGAAGATGGCTCTCTTGTCGGAATCGACAAATCGTTTTCAAGCAATATGAATATCCGGCTGAAGAACAAAAAGATAAAACAGATCGTATACATAGAAAAACCAACGGCCGTACTCCACCCCGAAGCAGAGCTGAATCAGGCTGAACTGGTATTAAAGGATTTCCGGTGGCTGGAATCCAGTCGCCCCGTCAGGCGGGAAGATATTTTCACCTGGTAAAAAACACTCAGGCTGAATTTACTAAAACGGCAGTTCCGGGGCATTACATCCGGAGGGAAGATCAGCCATATAAATTACCGCTAAGGAATCTCCTCATAAAATACATGGATTTTCTCCGTACCCAGCCGCTGCTGAAGCCAGGCATTGATCCGTTCTTTCTCTGTATTCTTTACAGCTCCCCGGCGGGTGGCAAGAATTATCTGCCGGATCCCCGTATCGGTCTTTCCATCAATAGAATAGCGATTGGTTCCGGAGAATGAGCACGACAGAATATCCGGATTCAGGGCATTCAGTTCTTTGAGCAGTGCTTCACCGGTTTCCGGCTGTTTGATAAGGCTGTCTTTCTGCTTCTGGCTATTTTCGAGTTCAATACCCAGCCTGCCAATTTCCATTTTCAGCTGGTCGAGCTCGGTGCGCTCTGTGGCGTCGAGTGAAAATCCCTGGCTTATAACAAGCGTAGCTTTTTCAAGGTTAAAATCTCTTGCAACTTCGGCAAGCCGCTCCTTATGTGTTTTGGTAAGAGTGCTTCCTCCGTAAACCATACGGATTTCGCGGGTGGAGGGATTGCTTTCGGACCGGAGCAGATAGCTGCCTTCAAACACACTGACATTCCGGGTAAAGCGGGCAACGTTTTCCGTAAACTGCTCACGCTGAACAAGCATATATCCAAAATATATACTTGGAATAATGGTTATGGCAATCACAAAAGAGATCCAGCTGTTGACGTGCTTTTTTCTGCCCTCATCCACCAGAGTGGTAATCGGGAACTTCAGCACCTGCGAGATCAGAACGGCAGCGAGCGCTATAAAAACGGTATTAATCGTAAACAAATAAAAGGCTCCGAAAAAGAACTGCATCTGTGCGGTTGCCAGACCGTATCCGGCAGTACAAAGCGGAGGCATAAGGGCGGTAGCAATGGCCACGCCGGGTATTACGTTTCCCTTCTGCCGGCTGCTGATGGCAACCATACCAGCCAGACCCCCGAACATGGCAATCAGTACATCATAAATTGTGGGACTGGTACGTGCCAGAAGCTCGGAATGGGCGGTAGAAACCGGGCTGAGTGCAAAATACCCTGTAGAAGCCGCCAGTCCTGCAATTACGGCAAAACCGTAATTTTTTATAGCGGTTTTGAACAGTGGAAAATTATAGGTTGCCAGACTGTATCCTATGCCATTGATCGGTCCCATAAGCGGGGAGATGAGCATAGCGCCGATAATCACAGCGGTTGAATTCATATTCAGCCCGACGGATGCAATGATGATGGCAAAAATTAAAATCCAGAGATTTGTACCTTTAAAGATTACATCCTTTTCAATGGACTGCTGGATTTTGTCAAAGTCTTCAACTTCATTTTCCAGATTAAGGTAGTGCAGTAATTCTCTGATCAGGTTCATAATATGCCGGATTAATTACCTTGAAATTGATAAGGAATGTCGCCGGGTTTAGCCGAGTGGGATTCAATATTCAGTATTTCGACTACCACATAGGTACTCATTCCTCGCCAGGGGAGCGGGTTAAGGTACTCCTTGTAGCGCAGCTCAACGAATTTCCCTCCGGTGCGTTCGAGCACGCGTGCAATGCTGTCGTTGACTACCGAAAACTCAAACTCATTGCTCTGAAGTGCACCGGGTGTTTGTGTACGGAATCCTTCCTGAATAAGCCGGCCTTCCCAGGTTTTAAAAACATATCCTTTTCGTACAAAAAAGTTAAGAGTACCGGCTTTTACGCCTTCTCCAAAAACGAAGCAATACCGCCACCAAAGAAAAACAACCAGAACGGTAAGGATAAAAATGCCGAGAACAACTCCCAATATCTTCTTCATAATGCTGTTGTTTAAGTTATTATCCGGTTTCACTTCGTAAATTACGGCATCCGGGATTGTTGTATAACAAATTTATAATAAAATCAGCTTTCCGTACCGGAAGGCGATACTATTTCCTTAGGCACCACCGACATTACCGGAATCCCGGATCTGCGGATCATTTCCTGTGCTATGGAATCGATGAAGAACTCAACGATGGCCGATTCCTGCTGGGTCATTATCACGATAAGGTCAACATCTCCCTTTTTTGCAGCATAATCGAGCAGGGTGGGTACGGCGGTTTTTTCTCCCTGTCTCACTTCCAGAAGATCGGCTTCACCGGGGATACCTGCTCTTGATATCTGATCGCGGACA
>DJVU01000006.1:61109-223018 GCA_002441345.1 Bacteroidales bacterium UBA6248 | reverse complement strand
ATAGTTATCACCGGGCAACGGGCCGACCGAATAACCCTGGAGGCATTTGCTCCGGCCATCCGGATGCCGCCGGCCGGCTCCGGTTCAAAACTGCGTGTTCCCATCACGATAAACTCAGCCTGCATCTCGCTGGCAACATCCACAATAACGGTATAAATCCTGCCTGTTTCAAGTCTCACATTGATGTCGATGCCTGAGCGGAACGACATTTTAGCCGCAACGGCATCCATCTGATCGCTGATTCTTTCCAGTAACTCTTCCTTCTGCTCGCTGCTGAAAAGACCGCTCAGAAATCCATGCGTTTCGTGAACGTAAAGCAGTGTTATTCCGCTGTGTGTATGCCTTGCCAGGTGAATGGCCTGCTCAAATGCAAGATCACTCTGTGGATCAAAGTCGTATGGTACCAGTATGTTATTCATGACAATAAATTTATTCGCTACCTTTGCGTGCAGGAGCCGGTTTAACGGCCGTAACGACTTTTTTGCCGCCGAAGCCCTTAAAAGGTTCTTCGAAATAAACCGACGATTACCTCAACAGATTAGAAATACGCTGACCCTTTGTGTATCTGCAGGCTGAAAATATGTTATGCTCAGCCTCGCTTTCATTTAACAAACATACTAAATTATGGCTACAATTGGCGCATCGGAGCTGTTAATAAATCCCGACGGAAGCATTTACCACCTCAGATTAAAACCGGGAGAGCTTGCACAAAACATTATTATTGTGGGAGATCCCGGACGTGTTGCCGCCGTTTCGGCAAAATTTGACCGGATAGAACTTACCCGCCAGAATCGTGAAATTTTCACGCATACCGGCACCATCGGCAGCAAACGGATTTCGGTGCTCTCAACAGGTATGGGAACCGACAACATCGATATAGTTATCAATGAGATGGACGCACTGTTCAACATCGATTTTGAGCTGCGCGAACCCAAACCGAAGCATACTGCACTGAATATCATTCGCCTTGGAACTTCCGGAGCATTGCAGGCCGACATCCCCGTTGAAACCGCCATTGCTTCCACACATGGTATTGGACTTGACGGGATGCTGTATTATTATAAAGACTCACATCTTGCCATCGACAAAGAGCTTACGGATGAATTCATCCGGCAAACGGACTGGGACAGCGCCTTACCTACCCCTTATGTTGCAGCAGCATCCGAACGTTTGCTCAATTCGGTGGGACGAAAATTTGGAAAAGGCATGACTGCCACTGCTCCGGGTTTTTACGGACCCCAGGGTCGCGAGCTGCGGCTTAAAACAACCCATCCCGATCTTAATGGAGCACTTGCCCGTTTTTCGCACGGAGGACACAGAATCGCCAACTTCGAAATGGAAACATCTGCCCTTTACGGACTTGGAAAACTGCTTGGGCATAACGCCATGACCGTGTGTGCCATCATCGCCAACAGGCCGGCACGCACAGCCAGCAAAAACTATCATCCGGTAATTGAAAAACTTATTAACGACATCCTTGAAGAACTCGTGTTGCTGCCCTGATCCGGAACTTTTTATACATCAGTAATTTGCTGACTGCCAGACTTAATCAGAGGATTGTTAATAATTCCGGGACCCGGAAATCAAATTATTGCCGACCTTTGCAGGGAGTAAGGAGCATAAAGCTATGGAGCAAAAAACAGGTATGGACCCACAACTTCAGGCGCTTATAAGCCTTTTGGATGAGCCCGACCAAACGTCCTTTTCAAGGATCCGTGACCGTATTTTTGCTTACGGAGCACAAGCTGTGCCTATGCTGGAGAGTGCCTGGGAACAGACGTTCGACGCCATACTGCAAAAACGCATTGAAGATATTATTCACAGCATCCAGTTCAACCAGCTTTACCTCGAAATTACCAACTGGTCTCACTTCAGATCCGGCAACCTGCTCGAAGGGTATCTGCTTTTTACCAGGTATCAGTATCCCAATATGGATACGGATGAGATCAGGACACAAATTCAAACAATAAAGCGCGACACCTGGCTGGAGCTCAACAGCAATCTGACCGCCCTCGAAAAAGTTCGCGTACTGAACCATATCTTTTTCGACCTCAACCACTTCCAGCTTCCCTCGAGGCAAACTACCGAACCCAGGTACCTGTTTCTGAACAACCTCATGGATACCCGTACCGGCTATGCCATTTCTGTCGGCATTTTATATACGATTATTGCCCGCAGCCTTGATCTGCCGGTGCAGAGCATATTACTCCCGGGGGAACGATACGTAATGGCATGGACTGAAGAAGACGACAGCAACGCAGACCGGGCCATTTTCTATATCAATCCGGAAAACCGTGGTCACATTTTTACCCGAAACGAAATAGCAAGTCTGCTCCGGAGGTTAAAAATTCCGCATTCCGATGAATATTACATACCTGTATCGCCCAAAGTAATCATCGGCAAGCTGTTCGAACTGCTTTCATACCTGTTTTCCGCTACCGGAGAATCCGACCGCATCCCGGAAATCGACCACCTGCGTTCTGCCCTGATCTGATATCCATCCGGAATCGTGATGAACCGGCTGCCGCCAGGCAATGTAGAATGAACGTTAACTGCAGCATTTTCATAACACAAAAAAAGAGGCCTTTCGACCTCTGTATGCATTAAGACAAGTATAAGCCGGTTTCGGCACGATAACTTACCGGTAATATGCGGTAATGAACTTCATGATATTCTGCTTAACGCGTTCCGGAACATCGCTGATATCGGTACGTTCGAACGGAGAGCCGGTAATACTCTCATACAGCTCGATGTATCGTTCCGAAACCTGATTTACAAACAGATCCGACATTTCAGGCATCTTCTGGCCTTCTTTTCCCTGAAAATCGTTAGCGATCAGCCATTCTCGTACAAACTCCTTTGAAAGCTGCTTTTGCGCCTCACCGTTTGCCTGGCGTTTTTCATACCCTTCCAGATAAAAATACCTGGAAGAGTCCGGCGTATGAATTTCATCGATCAGGAAGATATCGTCTCCATCTTTCCCAAATTCATATTTGGTATCCACCAGTATAAGACCCATATGAGCGGCCATCTCCGTTCCGCGCTGAAACAGGCGGCGGGTATAATCTTCAAGCCTGGTGTAATCGGCTTCACTAACCAGTCCCTGGCTCAGGATTTCCTCACGGGAAATGTCTTCGTCGTGACCAACGGCAGCCTTGGTTGTAGGGGTAATGATGGGTTCAGGGAAGCGGTCGTTTTCCTTCATCCCGTCAGGCATTGGCATGCCGCAGATGATACGTTTTCCTGCCTTGTACTCTCTCCATGCATGACCGGAGAGATATCCGCGTATCACCATTTCAACCTTAAAAGGCTCACACAGGCGGCCAACGGTAACCATGGGGTCGGGAACCGCAATTTTCCAGTTGGGGACAATATCGGCGGTGGCATCCAGGAAACGGGAAGCAATCTGATTCAACACCTGACCTTTGTATGGAATACCGCGAGGCAACACCACGTCGAAGGCAGAGATACGGTCGGTGGTAACCATTATAAGCAACTCATCCTTAATGTGATAAACATCGCGAACCTTGCCAACATAAAGGTTGGTTTGTCCGGGGAAACTAAAGTTTGTTTTGGTGATGGCGTTTGACATAATGAAGGGGAGTTATTATGTGTTAAAAAATTTTTAATTATTCGAGCTGAGTTTTATCCAGCGGAAGCCGTAGGGTTCAAGAACGAACGGTATTGAAACAGCCGATCCGTCGGGCATATTGATTCCGTTTACAGTCCGTGAATCCACGCTTTTCACCTCCAGCGGATTACCGCTGAGGTTATTGATTACAAGAACTTCATCATCTGCAAAGGAGCGAAAATAAGCCAGAACGGGAATACCGGCTGTTACTGCAGGGCTGTACTGAACACCGGCCCACTGCATACTGCCTCTTCCGAAGGCTCCGGAGCTGTTGCGGGCTTTCAGAAGGGCATGCATCAGCGAATTCACTTTATAGGTCAGGGATGAGGTATCTTTCAGTTCCAGGGCAATTTTGTCCCAGTCCAGCGGCCCCCTGGCCAGATAACGGGTATCGTCCTTGCCGGTTTCTTTCCGGAAACTTTCATAATAGTCCTCATCGTTCAATTTGGCGTATTCATCGCCATAGTAAATGATAGGAGTTCCTGGAAGGGTAAGCATGATACTGTATGCCAGTCCTATTTTTGCCGGATCGCGGTCAAGAAGCTCCGAAAGCCGGGCAGAGATGCCCTCACCCACCCTGAAATCCCATCCCGGGTTTTTGCAATAGTGTCCGTGGATAATTGCACGGTCTTCGGGCGAAACCATTTCAAGGGTCAGTTCATCGTGCAGGCGGAGAAACATAAACCATTGGTTTTCGGGGGCTATACCAGGAGTAACGGATGGATGCAGAATATGCTGAACTGGGGCGGCATCGCTCAGGGCCAGTGTTTTGAAGATCATCGGCATGAGCGGAAAGTGGTAACCGGCGTGGCACTCGTCGCCGTCGCCGAAATACTTTACAACCTCATGCGGAGGCTGACAAGCCTCTGCCAGAAGCAAGGTGTTGGGTCTTACATAATCAAGAACTGCACGGAAGATTTTTATGATTTTATGAGCCTGTGGAAGATTTTCGCAATTGGTTCCGTCTTCCTTCCAGATATACGGAATAGCATCGGCTCTGAAACCATCGAGTCCCTGACCGAGCCAGAACACGAGTATGCGGCATATCTCAAGCAGCACCTGCGGATTGGCATAATTCAGATCGGGCTGGAATTCAAAAAAACGATGAAAGAAATACCATTCACCGTCTTTTTCCCAGTTGCTCGGGCACATACCTTTAAAAATGAGTCGGGTTTCCTTGTACCGGTTGGTGTCTTTATTCCAGATGTAATAATCGCGATAGGGATTGTCAGGGCCTTTACGGGATTCCACAAACCACGGATGGCTTTCGGAGGTATGATTCATCGCGATGTCGAAAATTACCCGTAGGCCGCGTTCGTGGGCATGTACCAGAAATTCACGGAACGCTTTCTGTTTCTCCTCAACCGGAGTGGCATCGGGCATGCCGAGCAGATCGGGACGGATGTTCCTGTAATCGCGTATATCGAAACCGGCATCGCGCATTGGTGAATCGAGGATGGGCAAAAGCCAGAGACAATTGACGCCAAGTTCAGCCAGCCCGTCAAGCTTATCTTTTAACCCTTCAAAGGTTCCGTTAAAAAGATCGACATAGAGCGAATATACAACGGCATCTTTATACCAGCCTTCCGGCTGGTCCTCAAACGGCAGGCTGGCGCGCGCCTTTTCGAGTGTGGCAATCAGTTCCTCCAGCACGTCCTGGCTGCCGGGAGCAGGGTAAAGCTCATTAAAAACACTGCGAATGGTGTTTATTGCGTTATGACTCATAACTTATTCAGCTTGAAATACTATCAAAGTGGTTTGCAAAGTTAATTTATTACAGAAAGCCTGCCGTTGTCCCTGCTTAATTTTTTAATTTCGTAAAACCATACCTGAGCCTGAAACGGACGAACGACATGAAGCACTTTTTTAACCGTTTTCTTCGGTGCTTATTTACACTGCTCCTGCTGCAGGATACTGCACTGGCTCAATTCAACTATTTCAGCCTGCCTGCGGGCCGAAAACATGCGAGTATACCCTTTACCAATCGCGACAACCTGGTGGTTATTGATGTATTGCTTAACGACTCGCTGCCGGTAAAGCTAATGCTCGACAGCGGGGTTGAAGGCGTTATCATCACCGACCAGGTTGCAGGCAATTACTTTTCCGGGTGGTGCATCCGGAGCTACATGCTGTCGGCCCCCGGCACTCCCGATCTTTTGGATGCCTGTATTACCCGTCCGGTAAAGCTGAAGGTTTCCAATCTTCAGCCCATGTTTTCGAATCTTATTGTTTTATCTGAAGACTATTTTTCTCTGGATCAATATATTGGCGCTCCGGTTCATGGCCTGATCGGGATAGAAAAGTTTGGCCAGCTTGCTATTACAACCGATTACGACCGCAGCGTAATCCGTTTTACCCGTCCGGAGGATTTCAAGCCCTCGGCCCGGGCAGCCATAATTCCGCTGAGCATAAACCGGGGCAAACCATATATGACGTCGCGTATCGCTCTCGACGACGGCAGCATCAGGGATGTGTGGCTGATGATCGACTCGGGTGCCAACCATCCGATATTACTGGAATACGACAGCCTTGACGGATATCTGCCGCAAAAATCGCTCGATGCGGTTATTGGAAAAGGGCTTGCTGGTAATATACACGGAAGTTTCGCCAGGCTGAACTGGATGATGCTGGGCAATTTCCGCCTCGACAATCCAATCTGCTCCTTTACATCCACCTATTACCCCGGCAACCTCGCCACACGTCTGCACCGCAACGGAACCCTGGGTGCCGGAGCATTATCGCGCTTCAGGACAACCTTCGACTATACGGGCAACCGGATGATCCTTGAAAAAGGAGGAAAGTTCAAAAAGAAGTTCGAATACAATATGAGCGGTGTCATCTTCAGAGCCCTGGGACACGGATTCAGCATTTTTGAAGTAAACGAAGTTATCCCCGGTTCCCCGGGAAGTGAAGCCGGAATAAAAGCCGGCGACATACTGATGTCGGTGAACGGAAAGCCCGTTTTCGGACTCGACCTGGGCGAACTCAACCATATCCTCAGCGAAAAGCACGGAGCGGTTATCACAATGACGCTTTCGCGCAACGGAATGGAACAGCGTGTGCGCATTAAATTGAGACGGCTTATCTGAAACAAATTGACGTATGCGGACAATCGGATGATGTGTTACAATTGCCCCATCCCGCAAACCAGAAAAAGAAGGCATATATCGCCTGTAACCAGGCAACCGCAACAATCTCCAATCGTATCATCTCCGAAATCGCAACATAACTTCCGATCTGAAACAGATACCGTTTATCTTTAGAACCTGAAAATTACCTGATATATGAATAAGTCAATCAAACCGAAAAGCCTGACATTGAAGGTTATAATGCTGCTTTTCCTTTTTATTACGGGATCCGTTTTTACTATTTATGCGCAGAACCAACCTGACCTGAGGGTTGAACCCCCGTTCTGGTGGGCCGGGATGAAGCACAGCAAACTTCAGCTGCTGGTGTATGGTAAAAACATTTCCGCCACAACCGTGGATTTTTCGTACAAGGGCATTGCCCTGCGTGAAACAACGAGCGTTTCAAATCCCGACTACCTTTTTTTAACGCTTGAGATGGCGCCCGATGTTAAACCCGGGTCTTTTGATATCCGCTTTATCCGAAACCGGAAAACGGAATTCACCTATACGTATGAACTCAGGGCCCGGCGTGAAGGTTCTGCCGGTCGTCAGGGATTTACCGCTGCCGATGTCATCTATCTGCTTATGCCCGACCGCTTTGCCAACGGCGATCCCTCAAACGACAATATGCCGGACATGCTGGAGAAGGCTGACCGTTCCAATCCGTCGGGAAGACACGGAGGCGACATTGCCGGCATCAGAAATCACCTTGGGTACCTGAGTAACCTTGGCATTACTGCCTTATGGATCAATCCACTGCTCGAAAACAACAACCCTGCATATTCGTACCACGGGTATGCTATCACCGATTTTTACCGCATCGATCCCCGGTTCGGGACAAACCAGGACTATCTGAATCTTGTTGAACAGGCACACAGCAAAGGGATAAAAGTCATTAAAGACATGATTTTCAACCACTGCGGCATCAACCACTGGTTTATCCGAAATCTTCCGATGGAAAACTGGATACATCAGCATCCGGAGTTTACGCGTTCAAACTTCAGGGCAGAGTGCATCAGCGACCCTTATGCATCGGAGGCAGACCGCGTGAAGATGCTTACGGGCTGGTTCGACAACCACATGCCCGATTTCGATCAGCGTAATCCCCTGGTTACCGAATACCTGATTCAGAATTCGGTCTGGTGGATAGAATATGCCGGTCTGGACGGCATACGTCTCGACACACAGCCTTATCCGTACAAGGAGATGATTGCAGAATGGGGCAAACGCGTTGCCCTGGAATATCCTGATTTCACCATTGTAGGGGAAGCCTGGCTTAACAAGGAAGCCATGCTGTCGTATTATCAGAAAGACTCTCCGCTGGGCGGGGGATATAATTCGTATCTGCCCAGCGTTACCGATTTTCCTTTATACGGAGCCATGCAGCAGGCATTCACCGAGAATGAAGGCTGGAGCGAGGGGATGGCCCGATTGTATTACGTGCTGGCTCAGGATTTTCTTTTCTCCGATCCTTACCGTAATCTTATCTTCCTCGACAACCACGACCTGAACAGGTATTATAACACCATCCGGCAGGATTCAAAAGCACTTAAGCGGGCGCTTGCATTCATGCTTACCACCCGGGGCATTCCGCAGATCTATTACGGAACCGAACTGCTGATGGACGGGGAAGAGCATAAAGGCCACGGAGAAATCCGCCGTGATTTCCCGGGAGGCTGGGCCGGTGACCCGGTAAATGCCTTTACCCCCGAAGGTCGGACTCCGGAGCAGAACGAGGTATTCGATTACATGCAGAAAATCCTGCAATGGCGCAAAAACAGCAAAGCTGCCGCCCATGGCCGGCTCAGGCATTTTATCCCGGAAAACGGCGTTTACGTCTACTTCCGCATAGCAGATGAAGAATCCGTAATGGTTATCCTAAACAACAGCAAGGAAGAGCGCATGCTCGAAACCGGGCGATTCAGCGAAGCACTTACGGGCTATCGGCAAGCGCACGAGATAATCAGCAGCAGGACAATAGATGTAAACGGACGGATAAAAGTCGGACCCGAATCGGCAATGATTCTGGAACTAAAAAAATAGTACCCCGAAACTACCGTCGTATAAAGTCAGGATAAGGAAAATACGGTGAGCGCAAGGAAACAGCGAAAAAAAAGGACGGCAGGCTTTCAGCGGGCTTACCTGATAGCAGGACTGGTGGTTATACTGGCCATAATAGCCGGTCCGTATATCTTCCGCTATTCACTTGCACTTTTCAGAAGCGGCTTTTCGCTAACCGGAGCAGCACAATATCACAACCTGAAGAACTTCGGTGTACCTGTGCCTGCGGGTTACAAAGTTCATGGTGTCGACGTTTCTCACCACCAGGGTCGTATTAACTGGAGCGAAGTCGCTGCCATGGATGCGAATGGTATCCGCATTTCCTTTGCGTTTCTGAAATCCACCGAAGGGATAACGCGGCAGGACCGGCAGTTTAAGCGCAACTGGGAAAAAGCCGGGGAAGCCGGGCTTATCCGGGGTGCGTATCATTTTTTCCACCCTTCGCGGGATGCTGCTGCACAGGCACAAAATTTCATCAAACAGGTAAAGCTTAGTCCGGGCGACCTGCCTCCGGTACTCGATATAGAAGTAAGCAACCGCCGATCAAAAGCAGACATTGTTTCCGGAGCCCTGGAATGGTGCCGGCTGGTGGAAGAACATTACGGGGTAAAACCCATCATCTACACGAGTCCGGGCTTTTACAACAAATACCTGGCAGATGATTTCGAAGACTTTCCTTTGTGGATTGCCCATTACAACCATAACAAACCACGGATGCATCACCGCAGCTGGTCGTTCTGGCAGCATACCGACAAAGCCACCATCAATGGAATAACCGGGGGAGTTGACATGAATGTATTCAACGGGAGTATGCAAAAGCTGAAAAGATCCTGCATCAGATAGCCGGCGGGTTTTGCACCCTTGCGGGGATAAAATTCCCGGCAGCTTTACAGGTTCTGATCAGAGAACGCCGACTTCAGACGATCAAGGGCATACTCGAGGGTCTTACGCGGACACGCCAGGTTCATACGCATAAAACCGCTGCCCCCGGGTCCGAACATAGTACCTTCGTTTAGTCCGAGGCCTGCCTTTTCTATTAAAAATTTCTTCAGTTCTTCATCGTTCATCCCGGCAAGTCTGAAATCAAGCCATACCATATACGTTGCTTCAGGTTTTATCATTCGCACTAAGGGAAGATTCAATTCAATAAACTCTTCCAGGTAATCGATGTTGTCCTGTATGTATTCAAGCAGTTGGCCAAGCCATTCATCTCCATGCAGATAAGCCGCTTCTGATGCCGCATTCCCGAAGATATTCCCGTTCCCTATATGCAAATCCTCAAGCACCTCCGTGTACTTCCTCCTAAGGTCGGGATTACTTATAATAACGGAGGCTGTGGCGAGTCCAGCCAGGTTAAACGTTTTACTGGGAGCCATCATCGTGACGGTTAAATCTGCGATTTCGGGAGACTGGGATGCCAGAACCGTATGTTTATACCCTTCGTTCACCAGGTCGCAGTGAATTTCATCGGAGACAATCAGCACATTGTACTTCAGGCAGATATCTGCCATTCGGCGAAGCTCATCTTCGCGCCAGGCATTGCCTCCGGGATTATGCGGATTGCTGAGTATGAGCATGGATGCACCTTCGATGCAGCTCTTTTCCAGGTCATCGTAATCCATCCGGTACCGGCCATTTTCCAGAA
Organism: Bacteroidales bacterium UBA6248; assembly: GCA_002441345.1. Lineage (GTDB taxonomy): Bacteria > Bacteroidota > Bacteroidia > Bacteroidales > Lentimicrobiaceae > Lentimicrobium. Next base: position 212,553 of record DJVU01000006.1, on the reverse strand, counting down.
TCAGCGGATTGTAAACCAGATTGCGTCCGTTCCTGGAAACGGCATCGAAGAAAGGAAAATACACCGGAGGCTGCACGATGATACGATCTCCTGGCCGCGTAAATGCCAGAACAGCCATATTAAGTGCCGGAACAACTCCCGGCGAAAAAGCAACCCATTCCCGCTTTACCTCCCAGTTGTGACGTCGCTTCAACCATCCCGCAAAGGCATTGTAATAGCTTTCTGTCCGGATGGAATAACCCAGAATTTCATGCTCCAGTCGCTTCTTAAGGGCATCAATTATAAAATCAGGAGTTCTGAAATCCATGTCGGCCACCCACATAGGCACAACGTCGCCGCTGCCAAAAATGAGGTTTCTGAGGTCGTATTTTACACTCGCCGTATTGCTTCGGTCGATGATTTCGCTAAAATTATAGTTCATGGCATGCTCTGTCTGCGGATAATGTCAGGAATTAAGGTTGTGCAAAGTTATCATTACTTCCCGGCTTACAAAACCATGCTAAAAATGATTCCGGCCGTGCCACTTTCCGCCGGGGGAGATGTTTTGATTGTTTTGCCATTATAAACCTGCAGAACTATTGCTTTGTGAACTGAAATTGAGTAATTTAGATCTTTCTTTCAATCCATCCAGAGTTTTCATGGCTATGAAAAATGTACCATTTATCGGGTTGATACTCTCCACCGCAGTCCTTTTTGCCGCCTGTATGAAAGAGGAGCCGGAACGCAGGGAGGAAATTGTTATTGGCGAATACGGCGGGATGAAATTACAGCATCACGACACCATACTGTCGGGCGGGTATAATCAGAAGGCCGGTTACACCATTGATATTGACCTGGATGGGCAGGACGACCTGATGCTGATAAGCAACATCTGGGGATCTCCCGGCATGGGACAGCACCCGGAAGCAGATATTGTTAGCCTGGACAAGTCGCTGGGCATACACGGAATCGTATTTCAGGACACAACTTTCTTTTACCATAAAATCGACACCTTTTACTACTCAAAGGTTGAAATTTATATACGCAACCGCTATTCTTGCCGGCGTGAGCATCCCGAAGACCAGGTTAACCGGATCAGGGAAAGTTTGCAACCTACGGTAATGAAACGGGGTGAACGGCTGAACAGGACAGACGTATTCCTGAGCGACACGACCTTAAACCTGAATTATGGCTCCTTCGGGCAATGGAGGGAGCTTTTATCGACGCCCGACACTCTTATCGTGGATGAATATTATGCTTTTTACGACTGCCACACCTTTCCGGATGACGAGATATGCTGGGTGGGCCTCAGGAAAGAGACTCGTGAAGGGATTAAACTGGGATGGTTAAAAATCATTCTGAACAGCCACTACAAAATCAGCATCCTTGAATCGGCATTACAGGAATAATCAAAACCTGTCGCTGTTGAGCAGCACTTTATGGCTTTCGCGGTGGTTGCCTGTAACCAGATGTATGATATATAAACCCGGAGCCAGATGCCTCAGATCGAAAATTGCAGAATCTGCTGTACCGCAGGGAAATCCGGATTGAAACACTGCCCGTCCGTTAAGGTCGGTTACCTGCAGGCTTGCCGGTTTGGGTGCAAGGTTACCGGCAATCACTTTCAGAAGGCCGTTGCCGGGATTTGGATAAATTCTGAATACAGATCCGGTATTGCCTTCTTCCATCCCCAAAACCGATGAAATCCCGAACCAGTTGATGTTATACTCACCGGCAAAAGAAAAAAACCGGAGAGTGAGATCCCCTTCCGGCAGGAACACCTTAATACCCTGGTTTTTCCACGACTGCCAGCCTCCGGTGGCTGCCACTTCGAGAGTGCCAACGGTTTGGTAATATGATCCTTTGGAGACTCTTATGCTGATGCGACCGTTCGAATACTGGGAAGCTATCCTGAAATTAATCAGGTATTCACCTGCTGCCGGCACACGGATCAGATAATCAAGGTAATCGCCGTTACTGGCATATCCCATGTTGATGCCGCCGCCGGTATCGCTGCAACTCTCGGGCTGAAAACCATAATTGATATGATAATCTTCGGCTTCTATCCTTGCAGGAATGGTATAATAAACAGGAAGATTATTATCTGCAGGAACATTGGCAAACTGCTCCAGTTGCTGTCCGTTGCTAAAAATTCCGCTTCCGGTATAACTTACCCTGATTTGTTGTCCGTAAGCAGCCGGTGTTTCGAGGTTTAGGATCAGCTTTTTGGGGAACTCGCCCGGATTTTCAACCGTTGTAACGGATAAAGCCACCCCGTTGGCCGTCACCTGAAAATCGCCGGCCCCTGCATTCATCTCAGTGACAGGCTTATTCAGATGCAGTATAACGGACGTCCCGTCGCCGGAGGTCCCTCCATGCAGCATCCGGAAAGGCACAGAGGAATCCGGCTTTGGATCTTCAAACCAGAACAGGTTAATATTAGCTCCTCCTTTGGTAAAATGCAGCCGCAATTTATGTTCTCCGGCAGGGATAATAACGTTTTGTACCGTTTTCGTCTGCCATGCCTGACCTCCGCCGGTGGATGCAATAGTCAGGGGAGCAATAATATCTTCCCCGTCGGTCAGCATACGGATTACAGCAGGCGAATTACTATTGGAAGCCACCCGGAGTTTCAGCGTAAAGGCGGCTGCAGAATCCGTCGACAGTGTATATTGCAGCCATTCGCCATCTGTGGTCCAGCCAACGTGGTATCCGGGGCTGCCTGTCCAGGAGTCGTTGCATACTCCTATGTCAACGCCGTCGTTACGGTATACCCATCCCAGGTTCCAGTTGACGTGATTACCTGTGCTCAGGTGATAATTAGCCGAATCCTGGTCCAGGTATGCCTGACCGCTTCGTCCGAGGTCGTAATTAACGGCATGAATTGGCTCGCCCGGACGATAGATTCTGAACGGAAGTGTTTCACTGGTAAACGGCTGACGTATCAGGGCGTCAATAACATCCCGCTTTACGGTACAGTTTTCTATCCGGTGGTTTTCGGCCCATTCCATCACCGCAGCAAAGGCCCGGTCGGGAGTCATAACCGGATTGCCCGTTTTCCAGTAATTGATCAGATTGTTGTATTCCACACTTTCAGGCACTTGCAGAACATTATTGATTCCGGCCTTTTTCACCGGCCACCACGACCATCCGATACCATTCTGTTCGCACAAGGCTATTAAACCAGTAAACCAGGAGTTGGAATTTTCTCCGGATTCGCCCAGCCATACCGGTACATTCCAGGTATTCCGCAGGTTAATAATCCAGTTTATTTCCTGTTGTGTATTAAAAGTCCAGTACTTATGAAAGCTGTACACCATATTGTCGTCCCAGGGCGGGGTGAGTCCGGAGTAGTCGTTGGCAAACCAGTTGCCTTCAACTATGATCATATGGTTAGTATCAACGGCCCTTACGGCGCCTGTTATTTCGCCGTATAACTGACGAAGCAGTGTGTTTCCGGGCAAGTCCCAGTTGGGTTCGTTGATGAGGTCGTAGCCACCAATCCATGGTTCACTGGCATAGCGTTCTGCCAGGCGCGCCCACAGTGCTACGGTTTTACGGCGGTTTTCCGAACTCTCCCAAAGCGAAAGTTTCGACGGATCGTAGTCGGAAATATTGGCATCCTTCCCCTGCCCGCCCGGGGCACCGTGAAGGTCGAGAATAAGATACATTTCATTCGCGCTGCACCAGGACAGCAGACTGTCGATCCGGATAAACCCCTCCTCAAACCAGGTATCCTGACCAACTACCGGCTCATCTTCAATTGGAAGAGTAAACCACTTGTAATGCATGGCAACCCGTACGCTGTTGAATCCCCATGATTTCATACTGTCGGCATCGGCACGGGTAAAATGATTATTGAGCCAGGCCTCGTAGAAACCGGCAGTGAGCTCCGGACCTATCGTTTCCGTCAGCTTGTTGCGGAATGCGGTGTGTGTTCCGGCAACATCGGCCGACTTCATCATATATCCTTCCTGCAGCATCCAGTTGCCCGTTCCTATGCCGCGAAGAATCACTTCCTGCCCGTCACCATTCAGAATACGTTTTCCCGAAGCATGGAGAAAACCCTGAGACTGACACGGAACAGATAAAAGGAGAGCCGCTAACACCGGCAGTATACGTAGTTTCATAAATTTTTCAGCTTTACCGGACAGATAACATCCTCTGAACGACACAAACTTACACAGAAAATAAAGATTGGTGTAAAATATACACTAAATAAGAATCGATAAAAGAAGAATACCCGTACAGACTACTTTTGCATAAGAGCAGAGCACAAAAAAAAGCCCGGAGTTACCCGGGCAGTAGTGTGTGTGTGTGGATACGTACTAAAAAAATCTATACGAGTCCGGCAAAGCCCATGAAAGCAAGAGAGAGCAGTCCGGCGACCACGAGGGCGATGGGAATGCCTTTCATCCCTTTGGGAACTCCCATAAGCTCAAGGTGTTCACGGATACCAGCAAAAATAACGAGTGCAAGTGTAAAACCTACCGCGTTAGCAAAGGCAAATACAACGCTTTGGAGCAGGTTCAGATCTTTCTGGATCACAAGAATGGCGACTCCGAGAACGGCGCAGTTGGTTGTGATAAGGGGTAGAAAGATTCCGAGTGCCTGATAGAGCGGGGGGCTGATTTTCTTCAGGATGATTTCGACCATTTGCACCAGGGCAGCAATAACCAGGATATAGCTTATGGTTTGCAGAAACTGGAGTCCGAAGGGCACCAGTACATACTGGAAAATCAGGTAGGTTACTATGGTAGCCAGGGTCATAACAAAGACTACAGCGCCACCCATTCCCACGGAAGTGGAGAGTTTATTGGAAACGCCAAGAAAGGGGCAAATGCCGAGGAACTGGGCGAAAACAATGTTATTTACAAAAATCGCTGCGATAACGATGATGATATATTCCATAATACTCGTCTTTTAACGTTTCTGGCGAATTAAACTTTGCGTAACCTGTTAACCACGGCAATAAGATATCCCAGGGCGATAAATGCTCCGGGAGCTAAAACGAACACCAGGATGGCATCGCCGGATATGAATTTAAATCCGAAGATTGCGCCGCTTCCGAGTATCTCCCGGATTCCGCCAAGCAATGTCAGGGCAAAGGCAAAACCAAGGCCCATACCCAGTCCGTCGATGAGCGATGACAGTACGTCGTTTTTGGATGCGAAGGCTTCTGCCCGTCCCAGTACGATACAGTTAACCACGATCAGCGGGATAAAGAGTCCGAGCTGTTCGTGCAGTGCGGGAGCAAAACCGGCCATCACAAGGTCGACGATGGTAACGAAGGAGGCGATTACAACGATGAAAGCCGGGATTCTGACCTTATCGGGAATCACACTTTTTAAGAGTGAGATTACGATATTGGCCATCACCAGCACAAAGGTGGTAGCCAGTCCCATTCCCAGTCCGTTGATGGCCGAAGTGGTCACTCCGAGGGTGGGACACATGCCCAGCAGAAGCACCAGAACGGGGTTGTTTTTTATAAATCCTTTTGTGAAATTTTCTTTCTGGTTCATTTCAATCCTCCCTCCTGATTCATAATGTTATAGGCACGCTGTACGCCGTCGCAGAATGCGCGGGAGCTGATGGTGGCAGCAGTAATGGCATCCACCTGACCTCCGTCTTTTTTTACCTTCAGCGTAAAAGAAGCCGGATCCTGATTCCGGAACTGTTCGGGAAATGCGGATTTGGCAGCATCCATTTTATCGCCGAGTCCGGGCGTCTCGGAATGTTTTAACACTGCCGTATTGAAGATGGTGCCATCGGGCAGAAATCCGACCATTAGCAATATCCGGCCACTAAAGCCCTTATCGCTGTATGTTTCAATGGCATAACCAACAAGTGAGTCCCCATTATAGGCTTTATTTACCTGCAGAGGATCGCCGCCTTCGGCCGGAGAAACGCTTACGTTTTCGATACGGTCAAAAGCAGGGACTACCTGTTTGATGGCTTCTTCTTTTTTTGCCTGCTGCGCTTTCGCGATGGGGTCTTTGGTCAGGTTATATACGGCCCCCAGGGCAAAGGAAGCTACCATGGAGATGCTCAGTAATGCGAGCACCATATTTCTGAAGCTGGATTCGATTTTTTTAGCCATTTTTCACTACCTCCCCGAAACGTTTGGGTTTAAAAGCGCTGTTGATCAGCGGAGTAAAGGCATTCATAATCAGAATGGCGAACGAGACGCCTTCGGGATAGGCGCCCCACACCCTGATCAGTATGGTAAGCAATCCCGCTCCTGCCCCGAAAACCAGCTGACCTTTTGTTGAAACGGGTGACGACACCATATCGGTAGCCATAAAAAAGACTCCGAGAATCATACCTCCTGCCAGCAAGTGCATTACCGGGTCGATATAGTGTGCCGGATCAATCAGCCAGAGGATTCCGGAGAATACCACGGCAGTGCCGATATAGGAAACGGGGATATGCCAGGTGATAATTTTCCGTGAAAACATATAAACAGCTCCCAGCAGCAGGGCTATTGCCGATATTTCACCCATGGACCCGCTTTGAGCGCCCATAAGGTCGTTAATGTACCCGGGGAATGAAGGTGAGGCCATAATCTCCTGAACGGTTTTACCGGCATCAAGGCCCTCTTTAAAGATTCCGAGGGTAGTGGGTCCGGTAATGGCATCGGTAACTCCGGGACCGAACAGGGGTTTGGGCAGCGGCCAGGAAGTCATCTGAACCGGAAAAGAGATCAGCAGAAAAACCCTTCCCACCAGTGCGGGGTTAAAGGGATTTTTACCCAGACCGCCAAACGACATTTTCCCTATACCGATGGAAACCAGGGCGCCGGTTACTATAATCCATGCCGGCAGGTTCGATGGCACGTTAAAAGCCAGAAGAATACCCGTAACAAGGGCGCTGCCGTCGTTGATGGTGACCGGACCTTTAATAAGATATTTTTGTATTACCCATTCAAAAAACAGACAGGCCAGCACAGAGATTAACATAACCCTGGCGGCATGCAGTCCAAAGAAATAGACGGATACAAAAATGGCAGGAATCATTGCGATAACCACGCCATACATGATGGATTTCACACTTTGCTGGGTGTGCACATGGGGTGATCCCGATACTGTCAGTAAGCTCATATTATCTCTTTACCCGATTTCTGATAATAATTCCGGTCTTGTTCTTGCCCAGCCTGAGATAGTCAAGCAGGGGGCGTCCGGCGGGGCAGGTAAAGTGGCATGAACCGCATTCGATACAATCCATGATCTTTTCCTTTTCCGCACGTTCATAAAGCTGATGCTCCGATAGCTGAGCCAGCAGGTAGGGTTCCAGTCCCATAGGACAAACGGTGATACAGCGGCCGCAGCGGATGCAGTTTTGCTGTGCAGTACGCTTTGCTTCCACTCCATCCATTATCAGTATTCCGGATGTCCCTTTTACAACCGGGGCATCCAGAGAGGTCAGTGCTTTGCCCATCATGGGTCCGCCGCTGATTACCTTTCCCGCATTTTCGGGCAGTCCCCCGGCATGTTCAATCAGAAGGCCGACCGGAGTACCGATGCGAACGAGCAGGTTGCAGGGTTTGGCTACCGTTTTGCCGGTAACCGTAACAATACGGTCGACCAATGGCTTGTTTTTCTGAACAGCTTCATAAACGGCCAGCGCAGTACCAACGTTATTGACTACACAGCCTACTTCTATGGGAAGCTTTCCGGAGGGAACCTCGCGGTTTACCACTGCTTTTATCAGCTGTTTTTCACCACCCTGCGGATATTTCACCTTCAGAGGAATAATTTCAATACCTTTAAATCCCGCGCTTAAGCCGCTCAGGTAGCGAATGGCATCGGGCTTGTTGTTTTCTATCCCGATAAAGGCTTTATCCACACCCAGGGCTTTCATCAGGATTCTGACGCCGATGAGCATCTCTTCCCCGCGTTCAAGCATAAGGCGGTGGTCGGATGTAAGGTACGGCTCACATTCCACACCGTTGATGAGCAGATACTCTGCCTTACGTCCGTCGGGCACCATCAGCTTCACGTGTGAAGGGAAAGTAGCGCCGCCGAGGCCAACCACACCTTTCTCATTGATGCGCTTAATGATCTCATCACGATCCATCGTAACCTCACGGATAATATCCCTTGTGCGGTCGATGCCTTCTTCCCACTCATCGCCTTCCACATCAATAAAAACGGCTTTGCGCTTGTACCCGGAAGCATCTATAACGTCGTCGATTTTTGTAACCTTCCCCGACACCGAAGAATGTACATTCGAAGAAATAAACGACTCTCCTTTTGCTATAAGCTGACCAACCCTGATGGCAGCGCCTTTCTCAACAACCACCGTGGACGGTGCGCCAAGACTTTGGGATACCGGTATGTAAACCTTTTCAGGCAATGGGAGAACTTCTATGGCTTTACCGGCAGAAATCTTGTTTTCCTCCGGGTGAACTCCGCCAAGCTTAAACGTTTTCAAATTGCTATCCTCCGCGTATTGATTAATATTACAGGACTATTGATGAATTTAACCGGCTGCTACCGGTTCTGACACTTTCCCCTGTTCCGGTTCGCCAGGCTTTTCCTTGCGGGGAGGGAAATTTAATTCGTGAATGGCTCCGGTGGGGCATACAGGAGCACACTTGCGGCACAGCTTGCATTTTTCGTAATCTATGTAAGCCAGATTGTTAACCATGGTAATGGCATCGTATGCGCATTCTTTAACACATTTACCGCAGCCGATGCAGGCAACCGAGCAATTCTTGCGCGCCGGTCCGCCCTTCTCGGTGTTGATACACGAAACGAAGATCCTGCGGTCTTTTTTGCCTTTCTTGCGCATCTCAATGATAGTACGCGGACAGGCCTTAACGCAGGCACCGCAGGCTACACATTTCTCGTCGCTCACTACCGGAAGCCCGGTTTCGGGACTGATATAAATAGCATCAAACTGACAGGAGACCACGCAATCGCCAAGACCAAGACATCCGTTAGGGCATCCGCTTTCTCCGGCCGACAATGCATGGGCAAAAGCACAGGAAGATGCTCCGTCGAAAATCACCTTTTGCGGAGCATTTAACCGGCTGCCATTACAGCGAACTACGGCAATCATCGGATCCTTTTCCTCAGCTTCAAGTCCCAAAACCGCAGCAATTTCGTTCATAGTTGAACTGCCGCCCACCGGACAATTAAGCTTCGATAAGTCACTGGTCTTAACAATCTCTTCTGCAAAGGCACGGCATCCGGCCAGTCCGCATCCGCCGCAATTGGCGCCCGGCAACAGCTCAGCTACAATGTCAATCTTCGGATCTTCAATAACTTTGAATTTTTGTGCTACCAGGTACAGAATCACTGCAGAAATGACTCCGATAGCACTAAGGGAAATGACGGCAAGTAACAATGTTTCGTTCACAGCCTGCTTCTTTTAAAGTGCAAATTACTTCACCTGAACCCTAACGGCCAGAGCAGACAAATGTAACAACAATTAAAAAATTTCAGGACATCAGGGATGTAATTTAGAATGATTCTATCTATATGTCAATCAATTAATTAGATAGATACTATGTTTTTCAGCCCAGAGAGCCACATATACATATTTTTGTATTTCAGCATGTTACATTATTGTTTAGAATTACTATAAATTACGGATAAAGCATCCGAACCGGCACGTACTATTTCAAACAGGGCAGGAAAACCATGAAAAGCTACAGGTTTCAGACCATATAGCAGTTCATATACATAAAAAAGCAAAAGTACGAGGTAAGGGCACTCTGTTTCCGGCCCTAAACCCTTGTCTTTTCAATCAGGTGGTGATGGAAAACCGGAAACGCGATGCCATGCGTTTTCTGAGCAGGAAAAGTATGAGATAATACGGTATCAGAATGGCCAGAGAAAGAGCTCCGGCAACGGCTTCCGATGTAAGTGCGGAAAAAATCAACAGCGTAAGAAATACCAGGATAAAGGGGAGAATATAACCATAAAAGAGCGCCCTGTTACCTGCCGAAGCTGCCATATTTACGGTTACTACCTGTCCGGGTTTTACCTCAGCTGCATCGGCGGGATTAACCTCAATCAGTTTTTCAGAGGTATCCGAAGCAGTGCAGGCTCCTTTGGCATGACAGGCCGAACAGGCACTTTCGGCCAATATCCTAACAAGTATCCGGTCTCTTTCAACACTTTGAACTACACCGGTTTTGGCTATGCATTCAGGATTTGACATAGGAAAACAAACAATATTTAAGGTGTGGACAAAGATACCGGTAAAACCTTTCCATTGAAAAATCTGTGTCCGTTTAAGGCAAAATCAGCCACCCAGCTACCCATCTCATCCGCACTCACGGGTGCTTTATAGTCAGGGAAAGCTCTGGCAAGCATCTCCGTTTGCACCGATCCGAAAGCAAGACAGTTAACTGAAATTTTTCTTCCAGCCAGCTCATCTGCCAGACATTCGGTAAGTACCGCCAGTGCACCTTTGCTGGCACTGTAGGCAGCCAGTCCGGCAAATTTAACGCTGCCCTGCACCCCTCCCATACTGCCGATGTTCACTATGTGTGCCTGCGGATTAAAAAAAGGAAGCATAGCCTGAATCAGCATAAACGGAGCTATGGCATTCACCTTGAAAAGTTCTTCCAGATCGGCTGGTATATAGTTGCCGAAAGGCTTGTTTACGAGAGTTCCTGCGTTGTTTATAAGCACATCGACCCTGCCCAGCCTGCGGTTGATGATATCGGCGAGTCCGGCGGGGTCATCTTTCGAAAGATCGAACTGCACCGGCTGCATTACGGTTTCGCGCATACGGATATTGCACTCACCGGCGAGAGCCTGAATCTTCATGCTGTTGCGGGCAATAATCACCAGGCGGTTGCCGGGCATTCCTGCAAGTATCCGGGCTGTTTCTCTTCCGATTCCGGATGATGCTCCGGTTACGACTATGTTCATGGTATCATTATTTTTAGCAGTTCAGTACTTTTTTTTCGGGCGGCATTTTCTGTATAGTAACAGGTCAGACTCACACATCCTCTTCCGGCCCGGCAACAGAACTTTTAAAAGGTTGAATTGCCCTCTTGTAGATGCCATGCACCCAGGCAATGGCCATACCGTAATTGGTCACCGGTATTCCGGCATCAACAGCCGGTTTAAGTCTGTTGATAATTTGTTTTCGCGTAATTACGCATCCCCCGCACTGTATTACCATGGCATATTCACGGATATCGCGCGGAAGCCTTGAAAGGCCCGCCACCACTTCGTATTCAAGTTTCTTTCCGGTGTAATCCCCAAGCCATCGCGGAATCTTCTCCCTGCCGATATCGTCGCACGAAACATGATGGGTGCACGATTCCAGAATCAGAATGCGGTCTCCGTCCTTCAAATCATCGATCCTGGGAGTGCCATTAAGGTAATTCTGAAAATCGCCGCGCTGACGGGCAAGCAAAATGCTGAAGCTGGTCAGCATGACGTTTTTCGGGATTGCGGCATCTGCCTTGGGAAAGACCTGGCTGTCGGTTACAGCCATAACGGGTTTCGGATGCAGAATGCCGATCAGGCGGTCAACTTCCGTTTCCTTGCACACAACATTGATTCCGCCATGATCGAGGGTATCGCGTATAGCCTGAACCTGAGGCAATATCATTCTGCCTTCGGGAGCTTCCATATCTATCGGGGTTATCAGCAAAACAATATCGCCTGGCGAAATCAGGTCGCCAAGCATCGGAGGAGCGATATAGGCAGATTCCGGAATTTGCTGCCGTATTGCAGCAACCAGCTTGTCCGTATCGGGATGCAGTGTTGAACTGAAGTCCAGAACCGGAACCCCGAATGTTGCATTCAATTCCGAAAGAAAGGATGTATCGGCCGGGTGCAGGTCGCTTTTATTGTGGACAATCAGAAACGGGACATTTTTTTCTTCAAACTCCCCTATCAGGTCGTGCTCGGGCTCTCCAAACGTATTTCCGCTAATAACGAGAACAGCAAAATCAATGATTTTTAATATTTCCCTGGTTTTGGCAACTCTTTTTGCCCCCAATTCTCCGGCATCATCAATTCCGGCTGTATCAATAAGAATTACCGGGCCTATTCCCGGGATCTCCATTGATTTTTTCACAGGATCGGTAGTTGTTCCGGCAACATCCGAAACAATGGCAAGCTCCTGCCCTGCCAGCGCATTAATGAGTGAACTTTTTCCATTATTGCGGCGCCCGAATATGCCAATATGGGGTTTCGTATCCTTTCCTTTCGCCATTGCGATACGGTTATTTAGTGCTATACAAAGATCAGTCTTTTACTTTAACCTCCAACAAAATATTGACGATGCCTCAGTGCCGTCAGCTTAAGTTAACGGCAGCACGACATGTAACCCGGAGAGGCCGGGAACCGGAAATACGTCTTCCTGTATTACCCTGCATACACGTTCAATACGGAATTATTTCTGACCCGGATTCCTTTATCAATCCGGAAGGAATAACAGCCGATGAACGGAACCTGAAAGAAGTTGCTACGGTCCGGCAGCGGCATTGCAATTAGGAATGCACGTATTTTCATGCCGGCGAAGATTGGCCCTCCCGAGGGAATGCATATACAGGCGAAGAGCCGGCATTAATTGAATTTCAGCAGCGAAAGCGGAAAATGGCTAATTTTGCCGAAAGGATGCAAACGAACGGCTTGCCGTTTGATCCGGCATTTTAGAAATTTCTCCGGCTTTTCATGCCTTTTGGGACAGACGGAAAAAGGCAATTCAGAAACCAGACAGAATGTATGAGTGAAAAGGTTTTCAGCATAGAATCCTACAGTCCGCTTGAGATTTACGGCGCAGGCGACCGCAACCTGAATACGATCAGGAATCTTTTTCCAAAACTCAAGTTTATAGCCCGTGGTGAGTTTCTAAAAGCGATAGGCGATCCCGGGGAGCTGATGGCATTCGAAGAATTTTTCACTGCACTTCTTCTGCATTTCGAGCGCTTCGGCAATCTCAGCGAAAGGGACATCGTTCAGCTGTCTGAATCCGGAGGTAACGGAACAAGTGTCAGGAGCAGCTCGCCCGACGTTCTGGTTCACGGTCGTAACGGATTGCTTATAAAGGCCAGGACACCGAATCAGATAAAGATTGTTGAAGGAGTTGAAAAGAACGACATGGTGTTTGCCATCGGGCCGGCCGGAACCGGAAAAACCTATACTGCGGTTGCCCTTGCAGTACGTGCTCTGAAAAACCGGGAGGTGAAGCGCATTATCCTTACACGTCCGGCTGTGGAAGCCGGCGAGAATCTCGGATTTCTTCCCGGCGATATGAAGGAAAAACTCGACCCTTACATGCAGCCGCTTTACGATGCTCTCCGCGATATGCTGCCGCCACAGAAACTTCTCACCTATATTGAAGACGGTACTATTGAGATTGCTCCGCTGGCCTTCATGCGCGGCAGAACCCTTGATAACGTTTTTGCCATTCTCGATGAAGCCCAGAACGCGACATCAAGCCAGCTTAAAATGTTTCTGACCCGTATGGGCAGGGCAGCCAAGTTTTTTATTACGGGCGATGTTACCCAGATCGACCTTCCCCGGCATCAGCATTCGGGTCTGATGCAGGCAGTCCGCATTCTCGACGGAATCCCCGGAATCGGTATCATTATGCTTGATGAGTCGGATGTGGTACGCCACAAGCTGGTAACGCGCATCATCCGTGCCTATGAAAATGAAACCGCCGCAAAACCCGGGCCGAAGAACACCAAAGAACCTTCAGCCGGTGAAGATGCGGATAATCCGGAAATTCCTGCTCTGTAATACAAAAAGCGACATCCCGGAAGGGGTTATAACAAACAACCACTCTCCGGGATGTGACCGGTATACCGTATCCTTACGGTTTTAACCTGCGATCATCACCTTGCTGATGCCGGAGCCTGCCGGCGATACATACTTCAGAAGATAAACCCCGCTTTGCAATCCATCCACCGGCAGTACAAGCACCCGGCCATTGAATGCGGTGTGGTTACCATAATTTCTCACCTCTCTTCCTGAAATATCGGTAAGTACGATGCTCATCTCCGCGATGGCGGAAACTGTAATTTCAATATTCATCCATACTTTGCAGGGCATGGGATTCACCTGCAGGCTCAGCTTATCGGATGTTTGCATATATGCAGCATCTACCGACGTTGAACTGCTGGTATATTCAATTTCCCAGCCCTGCCCGGTTACACTTGCGTTTGAAGAAAAAAGCATCATTGCTTTACCCGAGGGTACGATCACGGGTTCCGGAAGTTCGTTCCCCGAAATGGTAGCCACTACCTGTTGACTGGCCAGATTGTATATTTTAATTACATCGTTATCGGGCTCGGTATCAAGCGAGCGGAAGTAGAATGTGATGGACGATGCATTTTCCGGCTCCACCCTGAATTTGCAGAGGCTGTTGTTGTTGTATGTCCGGCTTCCGCTGCCGTCGAATATAAATCCGGATGCTTCGTTGTAGGTGGTGGTGCCGGAACAGTATTCGGCCAGGGTACTGTTGTATGAAATCCTGAAACCGCTTCCCTCGTCGCCTTCGGTCAGAAACTCAAGGTACATTCGGTCGTGTGTTGCCGTAACTGCCCCTGGAATCTCAGTGCCCGTGAAACTGCCAAGCAGGGGGTGTGAAGCATCGGGCCCATCGAATACATGCAGCACATCTCCGGCTGCAAGGTTAAATTTTTCGAACGAAAGGGAAAGCCCGGTCACCGAATCGTTCGGTGCAATAAGCCATCCGCAGTTGAGACCGGCAATGTAATTATCAACCGGGCCGCTTCCATCTTCAATGGTTCCGTTATGTCGCGTCAGTGTTTTTACCCCGTTGCAGTAATACGGATAATTGCTTCCGGGATAAAAATTTACAATGGCACCCTGTCCCTGTGTAAAATTATTACCACCGGGATTCAGGTTGTTCAGATAGAAATAGCCGTTGTATGATCCGCTCCATCCCCAGTTGAAATGGAAATAATCCGAGCCCTGATAACCATCCACATTAAATGCATGGCCTCCTGAACCATAGCCGTTGTAATACATTGGCCAGCCATTGTCGATGTTACTGATCAGCAGCTGTGCCCATTCCTGGTTTGAGTAGGAATTTTTCTGCCTGAGCGAAAGCTGATCCGAATAACCAAAATACTGTTTCAATGAATTAGCGGCATCAAAACTGTAAGCTCCCGATCCGTTTGCTGAATACATCATATCCACGGACACACCGGCATGATATTGTAATTCAGCCATTTCGTAGTTGGATTCAGGGCCTATTTCGTTGCGCATCTGCTCGTAATCGTAGTCTGCTTCAGCGAAATTGACAAAAAGGTAGCCGTAAGACGACTGGTAGCCGTGACTCCCGGTTCCGTTCAGGGGGTATCTCCAGTAGTACATCACCTGCGACATTGCTGTTGCCACGCATCCCGCATAAACGTGTCCGCCGGGGCCGTTGCTGTCTTCGGGGCAGAGGTCGTTATACCTGGATCCCTGATCCCAGGTTGAGGGCAAAAGGGGTTCAACCCCCGTTACTGCGGTTTTGACTGCCGGATTGTACTGCAGCAGAGCATCCCAGGCAGAATTAATCGCATCATCGGCCGGAAGGCTTTCCTCAATTATCTCCCGGATCTGAAGTTCGTATCCGGCAATCCAGGCAGCCATTGCAGGCGGCTGGTTGATTTGGGAATAGTAACCATCGAGCGAGTAGCCAGGTACCGGGATGGCTGCATCGGTAGCCGACACGAGCACATACCCACCCCTGTCGAAATTAAAGGCATACAACACAACCGGATTCTCACCAATCGTGATGACCGGTCCGGAGGTTAGCGATTGCAGGGTTGCGGGATTATTGAGTGGTAAGCGACTGTGCATGAAAGCGCTTGCAACCTGGCGGGCCATTTGCTCCGAAACATGTCCGGCCAATGCCGGAACAAGCATGGCAGCAGTAATAAACAACAGGGTAATTCTTTTCAGCATGGAAGTATGTTTTTTCGGGGTTCAAACCTACATGATTTAATTCCAAAATACAAACCCGGGGCAAA
The DNA here is from genome assembly GCA_002441345.1 of Bacteroidales bacterium UBA6248. Lineage (GTDB taxonomy): Bacteria > Bacteroidota > Bacteroidia > Bacteroidales > Lentimicrobiaceae > Lentimicrobium. Next base: position 196,607 of record DJVU01000006.1, on the reverse strand, counting down.
AAAACCGGATGACGGCCGCTGTTTTTTCTGCTCGTTAACGTGCATAAAAAAGGGATGCAGGTTAACCGGCATCCCCGTTTGCAGTATAACAGAAAATTTATTCCACAATCAGCTTACCCGATAATGTGCCGGCAGAAGTGCGGATGTGCAGCAGATAAATGCCGCTGCGCAGGTCACCGAAACGAATAATTCTGCTGACATGACCCTGATTCAGCATTCCGGATTCGGAATAAACGGTTCTTCCCGTAAGGTCGGTAATGGCAAATTCAGCAGCCATACTCTCCTTAATACTGAATTTTACTTCGGTATATCCGTTAGCCGGATTGGGAAAGATGGCAAGATTCGTGGCAAATGCCACCTGATGCGTACTTACGTTCTCAATATAGTATTCTGCACTGAAACCATGATGGTTATTAAAGCCATTGGAAGTAAAGAGCAGAAGCATCTTTCCGGTGGGGGAGACAATGGGTTCGGGAATTTCGGATCCGGTAAGGTTTGCAATCAGCTGGTTCGTCGGGATGGCATATACCTTCAGATAATCCTTGTCCTGTTCCAGGTCAAACTCTGAAAATGCGAGGGTAAGTCCGGTTGCAAAAGGTCCCGGATCGATTTTCCACTTGCACATCGAATTGTTGTTGTAGTTAAAATCACCGCTTCCGTCGCTGAACCCGCCTGTAGGATCGGTAAGATTAATTGTACCGGAACAGAATGACGGAAAGGTGGAGTTGAACTGTGCGTTGAAGCCCTGTGCTTCTTCGGCATCATCGGTGATAAATTCCACGAAAAGGCGATTGCCCGTGGATGCAACACTTTCAGCAGAAGTGCCCGAATTATAGGATGCCAGCAGCGGAGCTGCGGCGTTCTCTCCGTCGTAAATATTAACAGCATCGCCTGCGGCCAGGTCAAACATATTAAACGAAAGGGTGATGGATGTCACCGAATCTTCAGGAGCTATCAGCCATGAGCAGGCTTTGCCGGAGGCGTAGTTTTGCAAGGGTCCGCTGCGGTCTTCAAAGCTTCCCATAGGTGAGGTAATCAGATGATCTTCACAATCGAAGGGATAATTGGCCGGATTGGGGAAAAAGTTTCTGACCATAGCCTGGTAACCGCTGTATCCGCCAACGTCGTTCAGGGTATAAAATCCGTTTCCGCTTCCGCTCCATCCGAAATTAAAATGATACATGTTACCGGTGCCACCGGTTTGATAACCATCAAGAACAAAAGCATGTCCGCCTTCCGAGCTCTGACCCGAATAATAAAGCGGTTTAAGCTCATCCAGGCTGGTGGTAATCATATTTTCCCACACCGACAGTGAATAAAAGGACTTCCTGACGTGCTGAGCAGAAGAGGAATAACCGAAATACGTGCGGATGGCATACGGCACATCTTCGCTGTATGCTCCCGAACCGTCGGGACCGTACATCATTCTCACACTTACACCGCAGTGAAACTGTAGTTCGGCAATAGCATTTATGGCTCTGCCGCTGCCCGAGGTAATTGAATTCAGCATTGCATCCCAGTCGTACGTAGTTTCACCAAAATTGGCGCTTATGTTACCATATGCACCGTAATTATAGTTGTAACTTCCTGTACCTTGTAAGGGATACCGGTAATACGCCATAATCATCGACATAGCCGTAGCGACGCAACCGGCATACACATGACCGCCGGAGCCTCCTGCATCTGTCGGACAATAAGCGTTATACGGAAAATCCTGGTTCCAGAGCGTTGCGATAAGAGGATCAACGCTGCGTTCTCCCCCAAACGTATACCTTGCAACCGGCAACGACTGCCAGTAATCCCATGCTTCGCGAACGGAGGCATCCTGTGTTACGGCCTCAGCACGGATGAAATCGATCTGATCGCGGTAACCTGCAAGAAAACTGCTGTAGTTATCGTCGAGTTTACCTCCCGGAAATCCGGCTTCAAGTGAGTAGCCGATAACAGGGGTATAGGCATCTTCGCCCGAAACAATAACAAATCCCGAGTGGTTCAGTCCGAAAATGTGATATGCAGGCTGGTCGCCCGACATTTCGGTGAGAATGTGGTTCACGGCGACATCGCTGAAGGTAACGGCAACGCCTTTTTTTACAAGCTGTTCATAGAGGAAATTGCGGGCTACCGACCCGGCGGTTTCAACGTTAACCGGCCCTGCAAAAATCGAAGTCAGTGAAAAGAAAACCAAAAAAAGAAGAACGGGTACTTTGTGTTTCATCAGAAAATTATTTTGTTGAGTGGGGCCAAATGTATAAAAAAAAAGCCCCGGACAAAGAAAAAATGCCGGGGCTTATTAGGTTTTTGCAACAGGATTACCGGATAATCAGTCGCTGGTTGAGCTGTTGTACACCGTCGGAAACCATCAGAAGATAAACTCCGGAAGGCAGGTGCGAAAGATCAATGGCTTTGGAAAATGCACCGGATCCGGCGACTACATTTTCGCTGTAGACCAGATTACCAGGCAGTGAACTAACCCTGATGCCTATGTTTTTACCATTGAGTATTCCGGTTGAGATGGTAAAGAGTCCGGATGAGGGGTTGGGATAAACTTTCAGCTCTCTGGCCGTACTCACCTGCGGACGTACCGGGGTGGTATTGGTGATGCTTATGTTATCGATAAATACGTTATCGCCTTCGCCCTGTGTTTTATCGGAAAAGCGTGTGGCTGTTTGCAGAACTACGTCGAATACGGTTCCCGCATAGGCTGAGAGGTCGAATGTAAGCGTTTTCCATTCATCCGCGGCTGCAGTCCCGGGATTGAAGTCGGTCTGTCCGGACTCATCGGCAACCGGTTCTCCGTTAACAGTTACCCTGAACCAGGAGAATTTCGATCCAAGGCTGAAGGTTTGACGCAGATCAAGAGTTAAAGCCACATTATCCATGCCGGTAGCATCAACGCCGCAGATGTATGCTTTACCATGGAAAGCAAGGTTAGTTCCCCATGCCTGTGCCGGGGTTGTGGAAGTTGCGCCTCCCGACCATCCGGTTGGTATAGGGTCACCGTGGAAATGAATTCCGAAAGCACTCATATTGGCAGCCCTTGAGTCGATCTTCGATTGCGATTTAACGGTATCCCAGACCATAAAGGCACCGGAGGTACCATCTTCCATATCAACGGTAAAGGTAGGATGACCGCCCTGTACGTCGATATAATTTTCAAGGTTTACGGATGAGGTTCCGTTGTTGTTGGAAGCGTTAAGGGCAACGGAATATAAACCGGGTACAAGAAAATTCACCTGGGGATTCTGCGAACTGGCAGAGGTTCCGTTTATATATTCAACGGTCTCCGGAGTAATTATCCATTCCCAGGCATTCGGAGAATACAGTGATTCATCCATCAGGGTAACATCATCGTATATACACGGGTTCTCGTCCGACACATTCACGTAAATATACGGAGCAGGAGTGTTGGTTGCGGTGATGTAATCCTCGAGCACAAGGGTACTTGTACCAAATACGTTGGTTACGGTGAGGGTGACATCGTAAACACCCGGGGAGTTATAGCGGATGTTTGCGGGATGCTGCTGGGTGGAGGAGTTGGGTGTTCCACCCTGGAAAGACCACTGCCAGGTAGAGGGAACCCCTGTTGAAATATCGGTAAAGTCTACTCCGCCTCCGGGCAGAATGGTAGTAACGGGGGTAGTAAAGCCTGCAGTCGGCTCAAAGGGAGTGTTGGCAGCTGCCCTGTAGGCATTGATACGGCCGGAACCAAGCTGACCGGTATAGGTCGGATTGACCGCATATACATCGTCGGCAGTAGTCTTCATAATCGTTTCAACCTGAGCAGGAGTAAGCGCCGGATTGATGGAAAGGATGAGACCGGCAAGACCGGCGGCAACCGGCGTAGCCATGGATGTACCTGCCATAAGGTCATAATTGCCGTATGTACTGCTGTTATAGGTTGTACTCAGCAGTCCGCTGGGACCGGGGGTAGCATATCCGCCAGGAGCACACAGGTCAACGGTAGTCCCGAAATTGGAGAAATCCGTCTTGAGATCGTCGCTGTTGGTGGATGCTATGGAAATAACGTTGTTGTATCCTGAGGGGTAATGCGCTGTTGAAACGTTGTCGTTGCCCGCAGAAGCCAGAAGAACGATGCCCATATTGTATATGGTGTTGATCAGGTTCTGGTTGGTAGCCGAATAGCCAGGACCTCCCCACGACATACTGATCACATCTGCGCCGTTGTTGGCGGCCCACTGGATTCCCGGAAAACCGTAGATGCCGTTGGCATTGGTATTATTGGCAGCTTTCACGGCAATGAGGCTGACGTTGTATCCGATGGATGCAATACCTGTTCCGTTGTCGGTGATAGCACCTACAAGACCGGCACAGTGCGTGCCGTGCGACCAGTCAAACGGATCGCCGGTTCCCGGAGGATTGGCATCGTTGGTATTGTAATATGTATCGCGCTGGGCCACGATTTTGTCAGCCAGATCGGGATGATTGACCCAAACGGCATTGTCAACTACGGCGACTTTGATATCGGCCGAGCCTTTGGAAATGTCCCAGGCCTGTTCGGCCTGAATAACATCCAGATGCCAGTTCCAGTTATTGGGACCGGTATAGAGGTTGTACAGGGAATCGTTGGGCACATAGTGGATGTACTCCATCGGAACTTTCTCAACGTATTCCAGGTCCTGTTCGTTGAGCAGCTCGTTTATTACTTCGGCAATTTTCGGGTAGTCCTCAATCTCCAGCATAAACGTGCGAAGAAGCTTGGGGTCGTCGTTCAGGTAGAACGGACGGCTGAGGCTTTTCAGACGAAATTGCGATTGAAGCTGCGAAATAAACGGGATCTGATTCAAATCAACGGAGTTGTCGCTGCGTACGGTAATTCCGGGATTCACATTATCCTTGAATTTAAAGTACAACCTGCCATCCTGGTAGTTCTTATCGTACGTCTGCGCAAAGAGGTTCATCCCGGCAAAGAGGACAAGCACCAGTAACAGCAGCATTCCTTTTACCGGCGCCGCTACGGGGTAACGGTTTGTTTTCATAAGCATTGAAATGGTTTTATTATTAACGGGTAACATTCAAATACACGTCGGATGAAACAATTCCTAAAGTATCCTGCCCTTTAATGAATAGTCCGGCGAACGGAATATCAGACCATTATGGCTTTACACATAAAACGGATACCCGGCCAGGATGGTTCATCCCGAGGAGGCCAAAAATACATAAAAACCTTATAGCCGGAACATAAATTAAGAAATTCGGTAAACAAATCCTCACATTATCACACAATTAATCGCCTTTTCGCGAAAAAACCCGAAAAGCTCCGGATAGACCTAAATTTATACCTTTGCAGAGCCAATGAACGAATCAAATAGCCGAAAACTATGAACGAATATTCAGGACTGCTGATTGTAAATATAAAAACCCTTGCCGGGCTCGATGATGGCATGCAACTGCTGAAAGCCGGGAGCCGTATGTCTGACTTTGAACGTATAAACGACGCCTGGCTTCTCACCGAAGGCAGCCGGATAGCAGGTTTCGGGGCAATGGAACAGCTTGATAAGGAATTGTACAGCCATCCCGGAATAAAAGTAATCGATGCCCGTGGACGCATGGTCTTTCCTTCATTCTGCGATTCGCACACCCACCTGGTTTATGCCGGAAGCCGGGAGATTGAATACGTTGACAAGATCAGGGGGCTTTCGTATGAAGAGATTGCCAGGCGCGGCGGCGGCATCCTGAATTCAGCCAGACGACTGCACGATACCTCCGAAGAAGAACTCGTGCAACAGGCACTGGAACGTCTGAATGAAATCATCGCCTTCGGAACCGGCGCCGTTGAGATTAAAAGCGGCTATGGCCTGAATACCGAAGATGAACTGAAAATGCTCAGAGTAATTCAGCAGCTGAAAAAACTCAGTCCGCTTACCATCAAATCAACATTCCTGGGTGCACATGCCGTCCCGGCCGAATACAAAGGCAGGCAGGATGAATACGTCGATCTGATTATCAATGAGATGATTCCTCAGGTTGCAGCAGCAAACCTGGCCGATTTCATCGATGTATTCTGCGACCGGGGTTTCTTCACCGTTGAGCAGACCGAACGTATACTTATGGCAGGCATCAAATACGGAATGAAACCAAAGATTCACGCCAACGAACTCGATTATTCGGGTGGAATTCAGGTAGGAGTTAAATACGACAGTCTTTCGGTCGACCACCTGGAATTTACCGGTGACGAAGAAATTGAAGCTCTGCTTGGATCAGAAACAATGCCTACCCTGCTTCCCGGAGCTGCATTTTTCCTGAATATGGTTCACGCACCGGCCCGCAAAATGATTGAAGCAGGTCTGCCCCTTGCACTTGCCAGTGATTTCAACCCCGGCTCCTCCCCTTCCGGGAATATGCAGCTCATCCTTTCCATGGGCTCCATCATGTTCCGGATGACACCCGAAGAGTCGTTCAACGCCTGCACCATTAACGGCGCCTATGCCATGGGTATCAGCGAACAATACGGAAGCATTGCCAGGGACAAGATGGCAAACTTTTACATAACAAAGCCCATCCCTACCATTGAATTCATGCCCTACAGCTACGGCAGCAACAAAGTTGAAACCGTGGTACTGAACGGCAAGGTAGTTAATCCGTAGAACATCGTATTAAAAGGTCTCAAAACCAATCAAACAATAACGTAATGAAACAAATTATCGAATGCGTTCCTAATTTCAGCGAAGGACGCGACATGGCTGTTATACAGCAGATTACCGATCAGATCAAAACCGTTGAGGGAGTACGCCTTCTTGATGTTGATCCCGGAGCTGCCACCAACCGTACCGTAGTTACCATTGCCGGTGAGCCCGAAGAAGTGATTGAGGCCGCTTTCAGGTCAATAAAGAAAGCTATGGAAGTGATCGATATGAGTAAACATACCGGAGCACATCCCCGTTTCGGAGCTACCGATGTTTGCCCGCTTGTGCCGGTTTCCAATATTACCATGGAAGAAACGGTTGCGTATGCGCACAAACTCGGGGAGCGCATCGGACGCGAGCTTGGGATTCCCGTTTACTGTTATGAAAATGCGGCAACCCGGCCTGAACGCCGTAACCTGGCAAACTGCCGCTCTGGTGAGTATGAAGGACTACGCAAAAAACTCGGAGATCCCGGGTGGAAGCCCGATTTCGGCCCGGCAGAGTTTCTGCCCCGCACCGGAGCCGTTGCCGTTGGCGCACGCGACTTCCTGGTTGCATACAACGTTAACCTTAACACCACCAGCACCCGCAGGGCAAACGCCGTTGCTTTCGACATACGTGAAAAGGGCCGCCCCATGCGCGAAGGCAATCCGGTAACCGGGAAAATCGTTAAAGACGAAAAGGGAAATCCGGTAAACATCCCCGGCTCTCTTAAAGAATGTAAAGCCATTGGCTGGTTTATCGAAGAATACGGCATTGCCCAGGTATCCATCAACCTTACAAACGTCAGCATCACCCCTGTTCACATCGCTTTTGAGGAAGCATCTAAAAAGGCAATGGAAAGAGGCATGCGTGTAACAGGCTCCGAACTGGTTGGACTTGCTCCACTGAAGGTATTTACCGATGCCGGAAAGTACTTCCTTAAAAAACAAAACCGTTCGGTGGGAGTTCCGGAAAGCGAGCTGATCAAAATTGCCGTAAAATCCCTTGGTCTCGACGATCTCAAGCCCTTCAACCCGGAAGAGAAAATCATAGAGTACGTTCTTCGTGACAAGAGCCGCAAAAAGCTGATGGATATGAGCTGTGCCGCGTTTGCCGATGAAACATCTTCCGAATCGCCGGCTCCCGGCGGCGGATCTATATCTGCTTACATGGGCGCTCTCGGCGTTTCGCTGGGAACCATGGTTGCCAACCTCTCATCGCATAAACCCGGATGGGATGAGCGCTGGGAAGAGTTCTCCGTGTGGGCCGAAAAAGGACAAATGCTGAAGGATGAGCTGCTTCACCTCGTAGATGAAGATACCCGCGCCTTTAACATGATCATGGATGCTTTCGGACTCCCCAAAGGATCCGACGAAGAAAAGGCTGCACGCACCGAAGCCATTCAGCAGGCTACCCGTTATGCCATTGAAATCCCCTTCAGGGTTATGCAGAAATCGTTTGAAACCATGGAGATTCTGAAAGCAATGGCTGAAACCGGAAACCCGAACTCCGTATCGGATGCCGGCGTCGGAGCCCTTGCCGCACGCTCGGCTGTGATGGGAGCATTCCTGAATGTAAAGATTAACGCCTCCGGACTAAGCGACAAGACTTTCGTTGAATCGGTTCTGAAACAGGGTGCGGAAATCGAAAAAAATGCCCGCAAAACCGAAGAGGAAATCCTGGCAATCGTAAATACAAAAATCAGCGCCTGACACCATCGGCAGATCCTCCGCAAATGAACAGCACCATGTAATTTTTTCCGCACCGGGACTCAGTAAAATAATCAGCGAACAACAAGCCGTAAATTATTTTACCTTTGAGTCCTGGTGCCATACTGGCAAAATCCAAAACCCTGTAAACGTACCGTTAAAGAATAGCTGACAGATGTCGCACGAATTATTTACCATTGCCATCCTATATTTCACGTCGTTTTTCACCATCATCAACCCGCTTGGGGTGATGCCGGTATTTATGACAATGACCTCTGATCTTACGGAAAAGCAGAGAAAGCGAACCGCACTGAAGGCTGTGCTTACTGCCTTTATCACTTTGCTGCTGTTTGCCTTCAGCGGACAGCTGATGTTTCGTTTTTTCGGCATATCCGTCAACGGATTCAGGGTAGTGGGAGGCATTATCTTTTTTATGATGGGCTTCGAACTTCTGCAGGCTAAAATCAGCCGCATCAAGATGGACGAGGGTATGGTGAAAAAGTATGTGGATGATATTTCGGTGACTCCCCTGGGCATTCCCATCATCGCGGGACCGGGATCTATCACCAATGCTATAGTGCTGATGGAAGACAGCCATACATTTCCTGTAAAGGTTATTCTGATCGCAACCATTATACTCACCCTGCTTATTACCTATCTGGTTCTTTTAAGTGCCGGAAAAATAGGCAAGCTGCTTGGAGAAACCGGCAACAAGATAACAATGAAACTTATGGGTCTGATTATGATGGTAATCGCCGTTGAATTTTTCTTTGCCGGGCTGGGACCCATTTTACGTGGCATCCTGGGGATTGCCGCTGCCGGATGACACATGCCGGTGTTGTATCCGGCAATGGAATACAGTGAAATTCCGGATTTAATATTGTTTTAGGAATCATGCATTTTGAAATTACCGTAAATCCTGCAGATTTTAACCTGGTTGAAACGCAGTTCGATCACCACAGCAATCTGCACGGGATTCTTCATTCCTACAGGGTTATGTGCCATGTTCTCCGGCTGGGTGCACTTACCGGTTATCGTACCGAAGCCCGCACGGCTTTTATGGCTGCATACATTCACGATATGGCACGCAGGCACGACGGCTACTGTACACGTCACGGAGCGGATTCGGCAAATACGAAACTTCCGCTTTACCGTGAACTGTTTCTTAAGAACGGTGCAGAGTCTGACGATCTGTTTACAATAGGGGTTGCCGTTACACAGCACTCTCTTGGCAGGGAGCTTATACCCGGAGATCCTGCATGGCTTGTAACCGCGCTGCTGAAGGATGCCGATGCACTCGACCGCATCAGACTGGGCGAAAACGATCTGGATCCCGCATACCTCAGACTCCCGGAAACACACCTGCTGATTCCTTATGCCAGTGAACTCTTTTACCAGACCAGCCGCATGAAACCCGGCAGTTTTATACAGATACTGAAAATTGCAGAAGAAACAGCCGCAACCACTGACAAAGGCCGGTAATTGCGGATTCAATTTATTGCCATGATAACATTTCCCTTTTTGGGATGTTTATAAGAAAGACCTTATCAGAACAAAGCCGGACAATCGGGTTTGTTCGGAACAGGCCCCGGAAAATTAAGTTGCCCGTCAGGGGAAGGCACTGAGCTACAAATTAAAACAAAGCTCCATGAGCGGAAAAATTCAGGTACTTATTACAGGTTCGGGAAGTTATCTCCCTGCACGTTCAATTCCAAATTCCGATTTTCTTGCCAACCGTTTTCTGGAGACGGATGGTCGTGATATTGCACGCGGCAACGAGGAAATTATCTCAAAATTCACTCAGATTACCGGCATTCACGAGCGCAGATATGCTTCGCCCGGACAGGTATCCAGCGATCTGGCATACGAGGCCGGACTTGCAGCAATTCTGGATGCGGGAATCGACAGGGAACAACTTGATTACATCATTGTTGCGCACAATTTCGGGGATGTGAAGCATGGCGAAACCCATTCGGATCTGGTTCCGGGTCTAGCCTCCAGGGTGAAGCACCACCTGGGAATTGCCAATCCGTTTACCGTTGCCTACGATCTTCCGTTTGGCTGCCCCGGATGGCTTCAGGCTGTGATACAAGCCAGCTACTACATCCGGTCGGGCGATGCAAAACACGTTCTGGTGATAGGCTCCGAAACCCTTTCCAGGGTCAGCGACCCGCACGACCGCGACAGCATGATCTATTCCGATGGTGCCGGAGCAGTAGTTCTGAGCGCAGGAAATGCAGAGGTTGACGATGGAATACTTTCACATGTGACCCGCACCGATGCTCTGGAAGAGGTCTTTTTCCTTCAAATGGGAAAATCCTATAATGCAGAAGAACAAGACCACCGTTACCTGAAAATGAACGGCAGGAAGCTCTATGAATACGCCCTCAAAACCGTACCATCGGCAATTAAAATGGCTATTGATAAAAGCGGACTCACCATTGAGGATATCAAATTCATACTGATTCATCAGGCCAACGAAAAGATGGATGAAGCAATCGTCAGCCGTTTGTATGAACTGTACGGCTATAAAAAACGGCCGGATCTGTCGATGCCCATGACCATTTCCTGGATGGGAAATAACTCCGTTGCCACTTTGCCGGTACTGTACAATCTTATTATGCAGGGAAAGGTGAACGAATACGCCATAAAACCTGCCGATAATGTTGTTTTTGCCTCCGTAGGTGCCGGCATGCATGTGAATGCTATGGTATACCGGGTTCCGGAGAAGCTTCATTAACGGGCAATTGCTACTGTTACCTGCTTTCTCTTCAGGAGCTTACCCCGGATCTTCGACAATAATGCACGGCATATGCTACGCTTTACGGCGGCATACGACACGCGATCGGCGAGATCTATGCGTCCAATGCTGCTGGCTTCTATCTGCCCCTGCCCCATCAGAAAACCGGCGATATCGGCCCGGCTCACCTTATCTTTCTTCCCGAGGCTGAACCGCAGCGTCTCCCACTCCGGCAGTTGCGGCAGATCCGCTGATTCAGGCAGGATTTCGAACGCAGGTTCCGTAGTCAGAAACGGCGGCACGTATTCATCAGCCGTCATCACCAGCCATGCCTTACCCGAGGCAAACATGCGTGCAGTACGACCGTTGCGGTGTATCCAGGTGGTTTCGGTATCGGGAAGCTGATAGTGAACCACATGCCTGAGCTCCGGGATATCCAGTCCGCGCGACGCCAGATTTGTTGTCAGCAGCGTATGGTGAGTACCGTTACGAAAGCGAATCAGCGCAAGCTCCCTCGCCTCCTGCTCCATACCTCCGTGATAGATACCATGCACGATTCCCTGCATCTGCAGCTTCTGGCTGATGCGCTCCGCAGCTTCCCTGTGGTTGCAGAATATCAGCGACGATTCACTGCCAAACATGCAAATCAGTTTAAAAAGTTCTTCCAGCTTATCGTTCCCTGCTGCCCTTACGGCATGCACGGTCAGGGCCGGCAGAGACTGCCCCTGCGAATAATTCACTTCAACCGGATTTTTAATATCGGCATACTCCGGAAGTTCCGGCATGCGTGTGGCGGAGGTTAGCGCCCGGGTATCGACCGAAGGCAGACAGGAGGCTATATAGGCCATATCGTCGCTGAAGCCAAGTTCAAGGGATTTATCAAACTCATCGAGAATAAGACGTTTGATTCCGGCAGTTTCGATGTGCCCGCGACGCAGGTGGTCAGCAAGCCTTCCCGGCGTGCCTATTACCAGTGCAGGACCTGCGGACAGACTGTTGCGTTCCGACTTTACCGGATGTCCGCCGTAACACGATAGAACCACATAACCGGTTTGCATCTCCCTGAATACACGCTCAATCTGTAATGCCAGCTCCCGGGAAGGCACAATCACAAGTGCCTGTATTCCAGTAACGGAATTATCAAGCATCTGCAGAAGTGGCAACAGAAATGCCAGAGTTTTTCCCGATCCGGTAGGAGCAATAAGTATGACTCCGGAACCGGGTCCGAATGTTTCGAGCATCTGCTTTTGCATGGGATTGAGCGACTCAATTCCCAGACGATCAAGATATGGAGCTGTCATTCCGCAAAGGTAGGCAACAAATGTCAGCATCTCCTCCCTATTCTGCGGTCCGTTTTTTCAGCAGATTCCTGTGTACCGGAAATTCCGTTCAGGAAATGAAAAACTGAAGGATCCAGTATACAAGTCCGGATATCAGCGTTGCAGCCGGAATGGTAAGAAGCCAGGCCGAAACGATGTTGGTTGCTACACCCCAGCGAACGGCCGACAACCTGCGTGTTGCCCCGACTCCCATAATGGAGCCGGTAATTGTGTGGGTTGTGCTTACCGGAATACCGGCCAGCGTATTCCCGATAACGGTAAGGGCACCGGCAGTCTCGGCGTTGAAACCGTGTACCGGTTTCAGATCGGTAAGTCCAATGCCCAGGGTTTTGATAACCCTCCATCCGCCCAGATAAGTTCCAAGAGCGATGGATGTGTATGCCGCAATAACCACCCAGAGCGGAACATAAAATTCGGCACCCAGGTGACCGGTGCTGAAGAGAAGAATGGCAATGATACCCATGGTTTTCTGGGCATCGTTTCCGCCGTGTCCGAGACTGAATACTGCCGAAGAAAAGAGCTGCAGCCCCCTGAACCAGTTGTCCACCTTGTGTGGCGAACGGTTTCGGAATATCCAGAGTGTAAGCGTCATCATCAAAAAACCGATAACGAACCCGATGACCGGTGAAAGGACAATAAACATGGCAATTTTGATGATACCGTCGGCAATAATATATTTGGCACCCCCAATAACGATGGCAGGGCCAAGAAGTCCGCCGATGAGCGAATGCGAAACGCTGATTGGCAGTCCGAAATGGGTGCAGAAATATACCCAGCTGATGCCGCCGATCAGGGCAGCAAGAATGAAGTACTCATTAACGATGGATGAGTCGATGATCCCTTTTCCTATGGTATTTGCAACATGAAGACCCAGTACACCGGCTGCGGCAAAATTCCAGAAGGCGGCCCACAGCACAGCCTGGCGTGGTGTAAGTACCCTGGTGGAAACAATGGTGGCGATGGAATTGGCCGCATCGTTCATCCCGTTAAGGAAATCGAACCCAAGTGCTATTACGATGCAAAGAATGACTATAAACTCCATAATTGTTGTTTCGGACGCTTATCAGGCATGTTTAACAATAATGGTCTGAAACACATCCGCCACATCCTCGCAGCGATCCATGGCCTTCTCGAGCGAGTTCAGAATATCCCGCTTCTTGATCAGACTGATTGCATTGGTTTCATTGTCGAAAATCTCCGAAAGGAAGGAGTAGTTCAGAGCATCCGACTCATTCTCGAGTTCACTTATGGCAATGCAATTATCCCTGAACCTTCCGATAGAGTGAAGATCGTTGAGACCGATGGTCATTTCGTTGATGTGATCCGATGCCTTTACCACCAGCTCTCCCATTTCCATAAAAACGGGCGGAATATCCATAAGCCGGTAAAGCTGAATGCGCTTGGCACAGGTGTTAAGCAGGTCGACTACGTTGTCGATGCGGTTGGCAAGCTTGTGCACATCCTCACGGTCGAAAGGCGTTATAAACGTCGAATTGAGCTGTTCAAAAATCGCCTGTGTAATGCGGTCGCCCTCTTTTTCTAGTTTTTTCACCCTTTTAACCAGGTGGGTTCGTTCTTCTTCATCCCTGCAATTCAGCAGCTCACGAAACTCCTTCGAACAATTTACAAGGTTGGCAGAGGCTTCGCAAAACATTGGATAAAACTTCTTATCGCGCGGAACAAGAAACTGAAAAATTTTATCAAGCTTCATGGTGTATCGTTTATATTTTAGGTAAATCGTGCTTGTTTTCTTTCGCTGAAATTCGGGCAAAACTAGGGCGAAAAAAAGCCCGATTGCAAGAGCAATGTTAAGTTATTGTTAACAAGTTAACAAACGTGTGACCATTTTTTTTCCGGCATTGTTTAACTGGCATTCGTCAAAGAAATCGCTTCATCGACTATCCAAATGAGGCTTAATGTGCTTACATTTGCATTAATCCGCCCGGCGGTACTGAAATCTCCGACACCATGAGCAATTTTCAATTATTCCTGAGTATTCTTAATATTTTAGGTGCTCTGGCTCTTTTCCTTTTCGGGATGAAGCTGATGAGCGAAAGCCTGCAACGCATTTCGGGCGGCCGTTTCAGAGCTATGTTTTCCAACATTGCTTCGAACCGGTTTAAAGCAATAATAGCCGGATTACTGGCTACGGGTCTGATACAGTCCTCTTCTGCCGTTACCGTAATGCTGGTTAGTTTTGTGAATGCCGGTCTTTTCAATCTTACTCAGGCTCTGGGTATTATGATGGGAGCCAATATCGGCACCACCGTCACGGCCTGGCTTATTACTCTGTTTGGTTTCCGGTTCGAATTTCATCTGATTCTTCTGCCCCTGCTTGGTCTGAGTTTGCCGTTCATCTTCTTCCCCGGGGTTCGCAGCCGCTCATTCGGCGAGTTTATCCTCGGCTTTTCCATACTCTTTCTCGGACTTCATTTTATGAAGAGCTCTATGCCGGGTGTTGGCGCCGACTCACCCCTGTTCTCCATGATTTCAGGAATTGGCAACCAGGGGCCGTTATCGCTGCTGCTGTTTGCCGGTGCCGGACTTCTGGTGACACTGCTCATACAGTCGTCGAGTGCCACGGTAGCAATGACGTTTGTACTCTGCCACCAGGGATACATCAGTTATGAATCGGCGGTTGCCATGATTCTGGGCGAGAACCTCGGCACAACCGTTACAGCAAATCTGGCCGCCATCGTGGCAAATCGTCCGGCCAGGCGGCTTGCACTCGGGCATACACTCTTCAATCTGGCCGGAATACTATGGGCCTTTGCTCTTTTCGGATTCCTTACCAAAACAACCTACAATGCCGCCTATTCCCTTTCGGTGAATTCCAGCCTGGGAGCATCGGGTGTATGTCCGCTCGGGCTTTCCATCTTCCATACCGGATTTAACCTTGCCAACACCCTGCTACTGGTGTGGTTTATTCCGGCCTTCAGGCGGTTGCTCGAGATAATTATGCCGGTTAAAGGAAACGAGAAGAAAAATTACCGGCTGCGTTATTTCAAATCGCGTTTTATGGCAATGTATGAAGTAGATATACTTCAGGCTCGCGAGCATATATATAATTTCGGGAAGCTTACTGCCTACATGTTCAGCCTGATACCCGAGTACCTCACCGAGAAACGCGAAATCAAGTTCGAAAAAATCCGGAAGAAAATCTACAAATGCGAGGAACAGGCCGATGAACTGGACAGAGAAATCACCCAGTTTATCACCAGGATTGCCGAAAGTGACCTAACCGAAGCAAACTCAAGGCGCATCCGGGCGATGCTCAAAATAACCGACGACATGGAAAGCATTGCCGACCAGTGCATTCAGATGGAACGCACCATCCGAAAAAAGAATGAAGCCAAAGCATGGTTTACCCAGGAGATGCGGGACGACCTGTCTGCCCTTTTCGAACTGGTAAGCCAGGCCCTCGAAATTATGAATGAAAACCTGTCGAAAGACTATCGCCCCGGAATCCTGGCCAAAGCCACCGAGCAGGAACTTAAAATAAACGAGCTTCGCGACAAGCTGATAACATCCAATAAAACCAAACTGGATGCCGGAGAATACAACTATGTTAATGCTGCCTACTACGCCGAGCTGCTCAACGAATGCGAGAAACTGGCCGACCACATCATCAACATCAACCAGGCCATCGCAAGCAATCCCCGGCAGTAATCAACCGATTTAACATTAACTTAACATAAGCCTCAGGGTTAAACGTTTTGAGCGACTTAATTTTGCAAACTATTTAATCCATACTTTATGGAAAGTATCTACGTAATTTTTGTCGCCGTTTTGTTTATTCTGGCAGCTTCAGACCTGATGGTTGGCGTTGCCAACGACGCGGTTAATTTCCTTAACTCGGCAGTCGGAGCAAGAGCTGCCACATTCAGAACCGTACTTATCGTTGCCAGCCTCGGAGTGCTTATAGGGGCAACTTTCTCGAGCGGACTGATGGAAATTGCACGAAAGGGGCTTTTCTACCCGGGGCAGTTCAGTTTCAATGAAGTGATAATCATTTTCCTTGCGGTGATGATTACCGACGTTATTCTGCTCGACGTTTTCAATACTTTCGGACTTCCGACTTCCACAACTGTTTCCATAGTTTTTGAACTTCTCGGAGCTTCCGTTGCCATCGCCATTATCAAAATCTCCGGATCCGAGCAAACCATCCAGGATATCGGTCAGTATATCAACTCCGGCAAAGCACTGGCAATTATTACGGGTATCCTGGTATCGGTTGCCGTCGCTTTCAGCATTGGTGCGCTGGTTCAGTACATCACACGGGTTATCTTTACATTCAACATTCGTTACAACCTCCGCTATTTCGGCAGCCTTTGGGGTGGAATTGCCATCACCGGCATCACCTATTTCATTCTTATCAAAGGTGCCAAGGGAGCTTCCTTTATTACCCCCGAAACACTTGACTACATTCAGAACCACACCGGACGGATTCTGTTGCTCAGTCTTTTGGCCTGGACCGTTCTTCTTCAGGTTATGATGCTGCTTTTCAGGCTCAATATTCTGAAAGTGATAGTACTTTTCGGAACCTTTGCCCTGGCCATGGCTTTTGCAGGCAACGACCTGGTGAACTTCATCGGCGTTCCGCTTGCCGGACTCAAGGCTTTTCAAATCTTTGCATCCACGCCCGGTGCCGATCCAAACACATTGCTGATGACGGCACTGGCCGATGATGTGAAGACTGAAACATGGATGCTGCTCATTGCCGGTGTTGTTATGGCCATTACGCTTTGGTCATCCAAAAAAGCACGAAGCGTAATTGAAACTTCGGTCGACCTGAGCCGGCAAACGGAAGGTGCAGAACGTTTTAACTCATCCATACTTTCACGTAACCTCGTAAGGGGAGCAATGACCATCTCTTCTGCATTCGACCGCTTTTTGCCCGACCGCTTAAACAACTGGCTGGAGCAGAGGTTTAATCCGCCCGATGAAACGACCGTTGCTCAAATGCCAGAAGGAGCAGCTTTTGATATGATGCGTGCAAGCGTTAACCTGGTAGTTGCCAGTATGCTGATCGCCCTGGGAACCTCTCTGAAACTTCCGCTTTCAACCACCTATGTAACCTTTATGGTAGCCATGGGTACTTCTCTGTCTGACAGGGCATGGGGCCGCGAAAGTGCCGTATACCGCATTACCGGCGTTTTATCGGTTATTGGCGGTTGGTTTTTTACCGCCCTGGCTGCATTTACCATCGCCCTGCTGGCAGCAATTCTGCTCTTCCACGGTGGCATCATCGCAACCTTAGCCCTGGTTGCTCTGGCCGGATTCCTGATCTACCGCACACACCGCATTCACCTTCGTCGCACCAGCGAACGTCAGGCCAGCGAATTGCTTGATACCATCGACGGGGAAATGTCGACCGAAACCATCATCGAAAAATGCTCGCTTACCATTCAGCAGGTAATGGAACAAAGCCTTTTGATATTCAATGAAACATTAATGGGTTTGATGGACGAAGACAGGAAAACACTCAAAAATGCCAAAACCGGATCGGATGAACTCAATGTAATGACCAAACGTCTTAAAAATCAGATTAATAATACCCTCTCGCATCTGCGTGAAGACTCTGTTGAATCGGGGCACTTCTACGTGCAGGCCATCGATTACCTGCGCGAAATCAATCATTGCATCTCCTACATTACCGTTCCCAGCTTCGAACACGTTGAAAACAACCACCGGCCGATGATCCCGGTTCAGATTGAAGAGCTTTCGAGGCTCAACGGAGAAATCTCCCTGCTGTTCAATGAGATTATCAGCATGATTCAAAAGAAGAATTTCAGTGATTTCGACATGATCGTCACACGACAGGTCAATATTCAGCGTATAATTGAAGATGCCCGCAAAAAACAGGTGAAGAGAATCAAGAATTCGGAAACTGGAACACGAAACAGCATACTGTATCTGAATGTACTTGCCGAAATCAAAAACCTGACGCTTTATTCGCTCAATCTGCTGAAATCGAGCCGCGACTTTGCACTGACGGCCAGGCAACCCAAACCGCAGTCTGAAACTCAGCAAACACGGCCCGATCAGGCCTGAAATTTCTTCTTACGGATCCGATTATCAGGCAGTATGGAAAAACCGTACTGCCCCTTATATGTGCCGTAAGACCTTATTCCAAAGGCAAAGCTCAGGGGAGCAGAGGAAGGGAAACAACAAGCGTATCAAACTTGTCGGCACGGTAAGGCGATTGGGAAATAAAAACAAATGTTCCGGTGGTGTCGGGAATAAACCCGAATATCGTATCCTTTGTCACCAGAATTTCCGGACAAATACCCTCGTGGGATTCGTATAATCCGGTAGCCCTGATCAGGAAAACAGAATCGTTGTACTCCAGCATCTGAAACTCCAGTTCCGACCAGCAGCCGTTGGGCGCCACAGCCCTTGAAAAAATGCTGACCGTATCGCCCAGTACGGCCTGGTCAGGTACATTGGTCTCCTGAATGCTGACGAAGTCATAATAGCGGACATAATTCTCCCCATCAAGGGTACAGGAGGCCAGTGCTATGGCAAAAAGAGGAATACACAGAAGAATAACTTTTTTCATTTTCCCGGTCTTTTATGTATTGAACAATTTTCAGGTTAATCAGAATTCAAAATCAGCAACAGCCAGTTTCGGACACCGTAAGCGATTCCATTCCACAAACGAGAGATGAGCAGGATGCAGCTGGTATGCCTGCAAATCTTCCAATGTCCTGAATTCACTGAGCAACACCAGATCGGCTGAACGAGCATCCAGTGGAGTCCCCGTCTGAACGTCAAACGATTCAATACCGGGAATCAGCGCAGGCAAAAGACTCAGCTGGTATTTTACCTCTTCAAGCAGTACATGAGCCTCATATTGCTGAGGATCAGAGGCAAGCTTAAAAAATACAATGTGTTTAATCATGACAGTTTTAAGCAAAAATACCAAACAATCCGGCTGCTGCACCATGCAGATGCAAAAATGAAATTAACGTTGCATTTTGCCTGTGTAAACAATAATGTAATTTTGCAAAAACATTTGCAGAAGAAAGGCTGTATTTTTCAGCTACATTTGCCGGACTGAATTAACACCTAACTCTGCGCGGAGCAATTCTTGCGAATTAAATTGCAGAATGAACGCCGGGGCAGGATTGCCTGAATCACAGGCAGCTGACGGTGATTGAGAATCCGGATTGAGACTTCCCGGGCTTACGGGGTCATACGAGAAGCTGTTATGCAGGAAACGAAAAACAAGGGAATTATCACGCTTACAACCGACTGGGGACCCAGAGATCATTACTGTGGAGCGGTTAAAGGTGCCATTTTGAGCGGATACCCCAATGTTACCATCGTCGATATTTCGCATCAGATACCACCCTTCAGCCTTAAACAGGCATCGTTTGTACTGCGAAATGCCTGGTCGCATTTTCCAGAAGGCACAGTTCACATTATCGGCATAAACACGGAAGAATCGGAAAACACCCCGCACATAGCACTGAAATACAAGAACCACTTTTTTATTGGCGCTGATAACGGTATTTTTGCCCTGCTTTTCGATGAGCGTCCCGATACCATCGTTGAACTGACCATTCCTCAGGATTCAGGACATTTTATTTTCTCCACACGTAACCGGTTTGTTAAAGCAGCCATACACCTGTCGCAGGGGAAACCAATCGAGGAGCTCGGGGATGTTCGCTCTGAACTGAAGGCCCTTATCAGTATGCAGCCACAGGTTAGCGGAGGAACCATCAGGGGCAGGGTTATTTACATCGACAATTACGAAAATGTTTTCCTTAATATCCCTGAAAAGCTCTTTCTTGAAACCGGCATGAAGCGCAGGTTCAACCTTATTATCAAAGGCAAATCGCATTCACAGGGGCAGGTCAGGGATGCCTACAGCGATGTCCCTGACGGCGAAATTGCCATACTCTTCAGCACAACAGGCTACCTTGAAATAGCCATCAACAAAGGAAATGCAGCCAGTTTGCTCGGATTGAAATACGACGATATCGTAGTCATTGATTTTGAACCCTGAGCCTTTCGGGGATGGGTTTACACCCGCCGGTGTGCAAATCAGCACCGATAGCAACATCCGCATTTGCCAAAAAATCCCAAAACGCACGGCCAAAATGGCAATTTTGAGTAATTTAGCCAGCCCAAAAGGCTACCTAAGCACATTGTATGTACACGCTGTATAAAAAAGAGATTTTTACTTTTCTTAATTCACTCATAGGTTACATTGCCGTGGGGATATTTTTAATAATCAACGGCCTGTTCCTGTGGGTTTTCCCCTCGGGTTTCAACATCATCGACTATGGCTTTGCCAGCCTCGACAACCTGTTTATGTTATCGCCCTACGTTTTCCTGTTCCTGATTCCGGCCATTACGATGCGTTCGTTTGCAGATGAGAAAAAGGGAGGAACCATCGAACTCCTGCTTACCAAACCACTGACCGATACCCAGATCATAATGTCGAAATATCTGGCAGGGGTTACCCTTGTAGTAATTGCACTTCTTCCCACCCTTATTTATGCTGCATCGGTTTACCTTCTCGGGCTGCCAAAAGGCAACATGGATATGGGCGGACTATGGGGTTCATACATAGGGCTGCTGTTTCTTGCTTCGGGTTTTGTTGCCATCGGCCTGTTTGTTTCTTCCATAACCGACAACCAGATCGTGGCATTTATGCTTTCACTGCTGATCAGCGGATTCGCATACATAGGATTCGGATTTATTGCCTCTCTCTCCCTTTTCGGGAAAGCCGACCTGTTCATAATGTCGCTCGGAATAGAATCCCACTACACCTCAATGAGCCGGGGTGTGATCGACACCCGGGATGTGCTCTATTTTTTCAGCCTTATCGTAATTTTCCTGCTTCTTACTAAAACTGTTCTGGAAAGCAGAAAATGGGAAAAACAGGAAAAACAACTGCCGCTCCCCGATAGCCGGAAACCATAATGCCTAATTTCAGCCACAGTATGAGCACTGCAAAATCAACGAACAGGGATATACGCCGCAACAATATACTTCAGCTGACGCTGGGGCTTATTATCATTATTCTTCTGAATGTTATCGGCTCCTTTATCTTTACCCGCTTCGACCTGACAACGGAAAAAAGATACTCGCTCTCGCCCTCCACAAAAAAATTGCTGAGAGAAACCGACGATATTTTCTATTTCAGAGTGTACCTCGAAGGTGAGTTCCCTGCCGGTTTCAGGAAACTGAGCCGCTCAACCCGTGAATTACTCGACGAATTCAGAGCATACAACGACAACATACAGTACGAATTTATTAATCCCTCTGAAGCTCCGGATGCCAAAACCCGCAACGAAATCCTTTCCCGCCTCGAACAGCAGGGATTGCTGCCCACCGATCTGAATGTTAGAACCAAACAAGGGCAGCAGCAGCAACGTATATACCCCGGAGCTATCGTATCGCACAAAGGCAGGGAGATGCCCCTCAATCTGCTCGCCGAACAAATGGGAGCCCCTCCCGATCTGATTATCAATAACTCCATACAGTCACTGGAATACAACATCTCCAATACCATCCGGAAACTGAGCACAACCAGCAAACCTGCCATAGCATTCACCGAAGGCCACGGCGAATTATCCCGCCTCGAAACAGCCGATATCTCCGCAGCCCTTTCCGATTACTATAAAGTGGAGCGGGTGAAACTCGATGGAAAAGTAAATGCCCTGACCGAACGCAGAGAAAACGAAGACGGAACCTATACCATCGTTAACAAATACAAAGCAATAATCGTTGCCAAACCCGACTCCGTATTCAGCGAGAAGGATAAATTTATCATCGATCAGTACATCATGCGCGGCGGCCGCGTTCTCTGGCTGATTGACCCGGTTTTTGCAAGCATGGACAGTATTCAGGCTTCGGATCGCACGATGGGCATTACCCGTGACGTAAATCTTAACGACCAGCTGTTCCGCTACGGAGTGCGCCTCAACAGCAACCTGATACTGGACCTCAACTCCCTGCCAATACCCCTTTATACCGGACAAATAGGCAATCAGCCGCAGTTTGAATTTTTCCCCTGGTACTACTTCCCCGTGCTGACAGCCACCTCTAACCATCCGGTTGTCAATAATCTAAACGCTGTGCGTACGGAATTCATCAGCAGCATCGATACAGTAGGAAATCCTTCCGTAAGAAAAACCGTACTTCTTAAAACTTCCAGGTACACCCGGGTAGCAAACACCCCGGTTATGATCAGTCTCGATATACTCAGACGCGAACCCGATCCGGCCGACTACACACATGCCCCGCAGCCCGTTGCCGTGCTGCTGGAAGGTACGTTTGAATCGCTTTTCACCAACCGGATCCCCGACGAAATCGTAAAAGCTCCTGAAATCGGCTTCACTGCCAGCAGTCCCGAAACCCGCATGATCGTTTTCTCCGACGGTGACCTTATCAAAAACCAGGTTCAGTTTACCTCGGGAACCTACAGACCTTACCCGCTGGGATTTGACCGTTTTACCGGACAAACTTTCGGCAATCGCGAACTGATGCTCAATGCCGTTAATTACCTTTGCGACGATACCGGACTGATGGCTGTGCGATCGCGCGAACTCAAACTTCGGGCTCTGGATGTTACAAGAGCACGTGAAAACCTGCTCTTTTGGCAAATCATCAATACCGCAGGCCCGGTATTACTGATTATTCTTCTCGGATTTATTCAGTTTATGATCCGGAAATTCCGGTATGCCCGTTAACCAAATACCGGAATACAATTAAATCCCTGTAAGGGACATTTCTGTAAAACACAACTCTATACCTACAATGCGAAAAAACAGGCTTACACTAATTATCACCCTTCTGCTGGCCATCGTTGCCGCCTTTTTAATCCTGAACCGCTCAAAAACCACTCTGCATTCAGGAATCCGTGATTTCGCCATTGCCGATACCGCTGCCATTACAAAAATTTTTATGGCCGACAAGTCCGATCGTACCATATTGCTGGAACGTGGAGAAGACGGTACCTGGATGATGAACGGAAAATTCAGGGCACATCCTGAAAATATCAACACTTTCCTGCTAACACTGGCCAATGTTTCGGTACGGGAGCCGGTTGCCAGAGCCGCACACAACAACGTACTGACCCTGCTGTCAGCCAAATCGGTAAAAGTGGAGGTTTTTCAGAATACACACCGTATTAAAATCGGCTCCTTGCGCCTGTTTCCCGTTGAGAAACTCACAAAAACATATTACGTTGGCGATGCCACTATGGACAACAGCGGCACTTACGCCCTGCTGGAAAACGCATCGGCACCGGTAGTCATCTACCTTCCCGGACTCAGAGGATACGTATCAACCCGTTACTCAACCCTCGAAAACGACTGGCGCGAACATACGGTTTTCAACAAAAAACTGCCTGAAATCGATTATATTACCGTGGAATATCCTTCCCGCCCCGAAGAGTCGTTTAAAGTTGTAAATAAGGAAAATATAAGCCTTGAGCTGATCCGGCTCGCAGATTCGAAAACCCTGAGAAATTACGATACCCTTCAGCTGATGGCCTTTGTGAATGCATTCCGCAACATTCGTTTCGAAGCTCTTTTTAACGACATGGAACCGCAACGCAGGGATTCAATTACCAGTCCCGTACCAATGCACGTGATTACCCTTTATGCCAAAGACGGAACCACCCAAAACGTAAAAACCTTCCCGCGAATGCTTCCCGAACCGGAAATCGATGTTTTCGACGGATCCGAGGTCACCTTCGACAGAGACCGTATGTACGCGCTCATCAACAACGACCAGGACTTTGTGCTGATACAATACTTTGTTTTTGATAAAATCCTCAAACCTTTATCATCATTCACAGCAGGAAGAAAAGAATAGTTCTGCCGGCAGTAAAAACAGAAAAATTACATGCGTAAGTTGGAATCTTCAAACGTTCTGGTAACCGGCGGGGCAGGTTTTATCGGATCAAACCTGATTGAACGCTTGCTTTCTCAAAAAAACCGTGTGGTATGTCTCGACAACCTGAGTACGGGAAAGATGGAGAATATCCATGAATTCATGTCTCATCCGGACTTTGAATTTGTGAGGGGCGACATCCGCAACCCCGACGATTGCCGCAAAGCGGCTGAAGGCGTTGAATACGTTCTGCATCAGGCTGCTCTCGGTTCGGTACCCCGCTCCATCAACGATCCGGCCACAACCAGCAACGTAAACATTGGCGGATTTGTAAATATGCTTATCGCTTCGCGCGATGCCGGTGTAAAACGTTTTGTGTATGCTGCAAGCTCATCTACCTACGGCGACCATCCCGGGCTGCCAAAGGTGGAGCACATCATAGGGAAACCTTTGTCGCCATACGCCATTACCAAGTATGTTAACGAACTGTATGCAGAAAATTTTTCTTCCCTTTACGGGATGCAGACCATCGGCCTCAGGTATTTCAACGTATTTGGAAAACGGCAGGATCCAGAAGGCGCTTATGCTGCCGTTATCCCGAAATTCATACGACTGATGCTCCGGGGTGAATCCCCTGTAATCAACGGCGACGGGGAACAATCGCGCGACTTTACCTACATCAGCAACGTAATTCAGGCCAACGAACTGGCCCTGCTGACCAACAGTCCGGAAGCCCTGAACACGGTGTATAATGTGGCATTTGGAGAAAATACTTCTCTTAACACACTCTTTCGCTTGCTGACAGAAATGCTCACTGAACTCGGGGTACCCGCCTCCGGCATAAAACCGGTTTACGGGCCTGACCGTGCAGGAGATGTCAGACACTCTCTGGCTTCGATTGAGAAGGCATCCGCCTTGCTGGGTTATAATCCGGAATACAATCTCGAACGCGGACTTCGTGAAGCCATTCGCTGGTATTACGAAAATCTGAAGTAAGGTATTTTAACGTTTTTTTTAACCCTTTCTATAACCCCTCCGCTTTCGCGGAAGACAGATTATTCCGGCTAAGCAAAGATGGTTGCTACAATACGCCGGCTTCCTCCCCTGTTCCTGAATTCGCAAAGGTAAATACCCTGCCAGGTTCCGAGGTTCAGCCTGCTGTTTGTAACGGGGATTGTGACCCCGGATCCCGACAGCACCGATTTGATGTGCGCCGGCATGTCGTCTTCGCCTTCGGTGGTGTGGGTATAAACGGGCAGCCCCTCCGGTACCAGGCGGTTAAACATGACTTCAAAATCGGAGAGAACCGACGGGTCGGCATTTTCGTTGATGCATAGCCCGGCTGAAGTATGCCGGATGAACAGGTGCAGCAGCCCTGCTTCGGGAAGAGAAGGAAGTTCTCTTTCCACCAGATGTGTGATAAGATGAAATCCCCGTGAAAACGGTGGCAGGATAATCTCTTTTTGCTTTATCATTTCCAGGATGTTTAAATCAGAAAACCAGTTGATAACGCAGTCCGCATTTAAAAAAAACCTGCTTCCCATGAAACCTGCAATGCAGCATTCCGTGAGAAGCAGGCCAAATATCAGCAAACCGGAGCCTGCATCCGTACTATCGGTTCAGGCGGTTGCCCGAAAGGCAAAGCACCGTTTAGTCTTCTATATCCAGTTCCTTACCGGCAGCAATATCTTCAAGCATTGCTGTAGTAAGCGATTTGGGCCGCTCAAGCGGATATCCGAGTGCGCGGTCCCAGATAATGTTGGCACAGATTCCAATGGAACGGCCGATACCGAAAAGTACGGTATAGAAATCGTACTCTTTAACGCCGTAATGCCACTGAATCACACCAGACTGGGCATCCACATTCGGCCAGGGATTTTTAGCCTTACCCTGCTCCAGAAGAATGGGAGGAACCACCTCGTAAAGCATATTGACAACCTTAAACAGTGGGTCTTCCGGCATATACTTAAGGCTGAACTCACGCTGCAGGCTGTAGCGCGGATCGGTTTTTCGCAGAACGGCATGTCCGAAACCGGGGATTACCTGTCCCGAATTCAGGGTATTCCATACAAACTGGCTAAGTTCTTCTTTTGAAGGCACTTCTCCGTTCATTTTTTCCATCAGATCCTGCAACCAGCGCAGAACTTCCTGGTTGGCAAGGCCGTGCAGGGGACCTGCCAGTCCGTTGACCATAGCTGAGATCGACAGGTAAACATCCGATAAGGAACTGGCAACCAGATGTCCGGTGTGTGCACTTACGTTACCGGCCTCATGGTCAGCATGCACGATAAAATGCATTCTCGATACATCATCGTATGGCTTTCCTATTCCCATCATATGGGCAAAATTACCACCGAAATCAAGGTTGGGGTTCGACTGTATGCGTTTGCCGTCTCGATAGAGTTTCGCGTAGGTGTAGGTTGCGATTTCCGGGAGCTTTGCCAGCAGATTCAGCGAATCTTCATACGTGGGATCCCAGTAATCGAGTTTGTTGATCCCGGCATGGTACTTTTTGGCGAAAAACGACTCGCGGTGCATGGTCAGAATTGCGGTTGAAAAAACCGTCATCGGATGGCTGCAGCATGGCATGGCGTCAATCAGTTCATAAATGTACCTTGGCAGTATCCTCCGTTTGTTGAACTCATCGGCAACTTCGGCTGCCTGTTCCTCGGTAGGCATGTCGCCGGTAAGGAGAAGGTAAAACAGGCCTTCTACCAAAGGCATATCCCCTCCTTTGGCTTTCGGAAGCTTTTCAAAAACTTCGGGAAGCGTATAGCCACGGTAGCGGATTCCTTCCAAAGGGTCGAGGTATGAGATATCGGAAACCAGGGATTTTATCCCTCGCATGCCGCCGATAATCTGCCCGATCGTTACCTTATCGACAACCACATTGCCGTATTCTTTCATTAGCTTCTCCGTACGAGGACGCCAGTCCATTATCTTTTCGTACAGGGTATCTTTAAGTCTTTTTGCCATAGGATTGAGGATAATATTTGGTTTGCTGTAAGTTTCAGGTTTTATTAATGGCATTTACAATCTCGGTACCAAATTCACTGGTTTTTAAACGAGTTGCATTTTCCATCTGGCGATGAAAGTCATAAGTGACCTTACCCGACAGTATGCTTGTTTCAATACCCTTATAGATGAGGGCTGCAGCTTCATTCCATCCCATATATTCGAGCATCATTGCACCCGAGAGGATAACCGATCCAGGATTTACCATATCGAGTCCGGCATATTTCGGAGCCGTACCGTGGGTTGCTTCAAAAATGGCATGACCGCTCATATAATTGATGTTGGCACCCGGAGCAATTCCGATGCCTCCAACTATGGCTGCCAGGGCGTCGGAGATGTAATCGCCGTTCAGGTTGAGGGTAGCGATTACAGAATATTCGGCGGGGCGTAGCAGAATCTGCTGCAGAAAAGCATCTGCAATAACGTCTTTTACTATTACTTTCCCGGCTTCAACGGCTTCCTGCTGTGCCTTATCGGCTGCCTCTTTACCCGAAGCAGCTGCAATTTCGTCGTATTCGGCCCATGTAAAGGTGTGATCGGGAAATTCTCTGCGGGCAAGATTATAACCCCAAAGTTTAAAGGCTCCTTCCGTAAATTTCATGATATTGCCCTTATGCACCAGCGTCAGCGATGGCAATCCGCGGCTGATGGTATATTCAAGTGCTGCACGTACGAGCCGCTCCGTACCTTCCTTCGACACAGGCTTTATGCCGAAAGAACTGGATTCCGGAAAACGGATCTTGCTGACACCCATTTCCTGCTGAAGGAAGTTCTTCATCGCTTCAGCTTCCGGTGTACCACTCATAAATTCGATGCCGGCATAAATATCTTCGGTATTCTCCCTGAAAATATGCATATCAACCTTTGAAGGATCCTTCACCGGCGAAGGAACACCCGTAAACCAGCGCACCGGCCTCAGACAAACGTACAGATCCAGGATCTGCCGTAACGCCACATTCAGCGAACGGATACCTCCGCCTACCGGGGTGGTAAGTGGACCTTTTATTCCTACTTTATATTCTCTGAAAGCTTCCAGCGTCTCCTCAGGCAACCAGTTGCCGGTACTGTTAAAAGCTTTCTCACCGGCAAGTACTTCCATCCACTGAATTTTGCGCAATCCACCGTAAGCTTTGGCTACTGCAGCATCCATTACCCTGACCGCCGCAGCCCAGATGTCGGGACCCGTACCATCGCCTTCAATAAACGGAATAATTGGACTGTCCGGAACCTGAAGTTTCCCTCCTGAAATCGTAATCTTGCTTTCCTCCATTTTTAGCATCGAATTAAGTAGTTATGTTTATCATTGCAATATTTACTATTGCAAAAATAATAAAGCGGGAACAACTTTCAAAAATCCGCGCAAGTCTAACAATCCGTTCCCTCATTTGTTTGAATTCTGCAGACAAAATGTCGCCCCTTAAATTTTTTACGAACACAGGTTCAAAACAAGAGCTTAATTGCATACGCATGAACACACGGAACGACTCAGGAGGCATCGTATTATTCGACAGCGATTGCATGTTTTGCTGCCGGAGCGTCAGGCTGTTGCTTAATGCCGACCGAAAGCAGAAACTCCTGTTTATGCCTTTGCGGGATGCGATGGATGCAGGCACTGGTTTACAGAAAATTTTTCCCGGATTAACGGGCGACAGCCTGGTATTCATCCGTAACGGCAGGTTATACCTGCGTTCAGAAGCGGCTCTTGAGCTCTGCCGCCTACTTGGGGGCTGGTGGAGTATATTCCGCATATTCCGTATTATACCTGTCAAACTCCGCGACGTCATCTACAATTTCACGGCCAGCCACCGCCACCTGCTTCCGGGCGGCAACAACTGCATTCTCCCCTCTCAGATAACACCCCGGCTGGCAAGTACGGAAACTTTGTTGACAGCACTTTCGCAAAACGCTTCGGACGTTTATAAACACGCAAAAAAAAGCCCTTTCCCAAACGATGATTATCGGAAAGATTGAAAAAAAATTAACTACTTTTGTCCGACCCCGAAAAAGGGCTGTTTTTGAATAACCGTATCTTTCCAGTATAGACACCGGCGTACAGAAGCGTTAAAAGGAGAGCAACTGAATTTTGAAGCATTCGGGTGCCCGCGGTGTTGAATTCCGGGTAAAATGATTTGGTAATGATTTGAAGCAGCCGCTGTCCGGGAGCCCGGAAACGCATAACACCTCCGGGTAAATCACTCAATTTGCTTAATAACGTTCTCATGCGAACCTTTTACAAAACGATTTCCATAGCCTTAACAATTCTACTGGCAGGAAGCGTCAG
This sequence comes from Bacteroidales bacterium UBA6248, assembly GCA_002441345.1. Lineage (GTDB taxonomy): Bacteria > Bacteroidota > Bacteroidia > Bacteroidales > Lentimicrobiaceae > Lentimicrobium. Next base: position 167,040 of record DJVU01000006.1, on the reverse strand, counting down.
CCTGAATGCACAAAACGGGACAATTCGCGGATTTGTCTATGAAAAAGAGACCGGTGAACCGGTAATTTTCACCAACGTTTATCTTTACAAAACCACATACGGGGCTGCCACCGACGTAAACGGCTATTTTACCATTACAAGAATCCCTGACGGGAATTACACCCTTATGGTAACCTACATGGGATACGACACCCTGCGCGAACAGGTTACCATTAAAGGCAACACTGTACTTACAAAGAAACTGTTCCTCGACCAGTCGGCCGTGACACTTGGAGCCGTGCAGGTTACAGCCGAACGCGAAGAAGCGCGGAGCGACACCCGCACCTCGGTGATAAAACTTACCCCCAAGCAAATCAGCCGGATCCCGACCATTGGCGGGCAGCCCGACCTGGCTCAGTATCTGCAGGTTCTGCCCGGTGTTATCTTTACAGGCGACCAGGGTGGGCAACTCTACATCCGCGGAGGCTCACCCATACAAAATAAAGTGCTGCTCGACGGAATGATCGTTTACAATCCGTTCCACTCCATCGGGCTTTTCTCTGTTTTTGATACGGAAATACTCCGGAATGCCGATATATACACCGGAGGCTTTAATGCACAGTACGGAGGCCGTATTTCGTCGGTTATGGATCTTACAACCCGCGACGGAAACAAAAAACATCTGGCCGGCAAATTCGGAGCCAGTACGTTCGGTGCTAAACTGATGCTCGAAGGCCCCCTGAAAAAACAAACCGAAGACGGATCGGGAAGTGTATCGTTTTTGATCTCCGCTAAAAATTCCTATCTGAAACAAACATCCGACCTGTTCTATAAATACATTGATTCAACCGGACTGCCCTTTAACTATACCGACATTTACGGAAAAATTTCCATAAATGCCTCCAATGGATCCAAAGTCAATTTCTACGGATTCAATTTTAAAGATAAGGTTGACTATACAAACATGGCCACCTATCAGTGGGATGCTGCAGGAGGCGGAGCCAACTTTGTGGTTATCCCCGGAAACAACCCCGTTCTGCTCGAAGGAAACATAGCCTATTCATCTTATTACATCACCATGGAAGAAGGATCTCTCCCATCGCGCTCCAGCGAAATCAACGGATTTAACCTGGGACTGGGATTTACCTATTTTCTCGGAAAAGATGAGATAAAATACGGACTCGAAGGTCTTGGATTCAAAACCGTATTCGATTTCTACAATTCCATCGGAAGGCGCATCAGCCAGGTGGAAAACACCACCGAAATCGCCGGTTTCATCAAATACAAAATGAACAGGGGCAAACTGCTGTTTGAACCCGGGTTCAGGATACAGTACTATGCTTCGCTCGGCAACTTCTCGCCCGAACCAAGACTGGCGATGAAATACAACTTCACCGATAACTTCAGGATGAAGATGGCTGCCGGACTCTATTCGCAAAACCTGATCAGCGCCAATTCCGACCGGGATGTGGTAAACCTCTTCTACGGCTTCCTTTCCGGCTCCGCCAACCTGCCGGAAAAATTTGACGGAAGAAAAGTCGGTCACAAGCTGCAAAAAGCTGAACATATCATCCTGGGTGCGGAAATTGACCCTCTGCCCAGAGTCAGCGTAAACGTGGAAGTGTACTACAAGAACTTCTCACAGCTCACCAACATCAACCGCAACAAGGTTTTCGACGACATTGACCCGTACAACGACCCCACCAGCCCCAGTTTTAAACCTGAAAACCTCCGCAAGGATTTTATCATCGAGAACGGCGATGCCAACGGCTTCGACGTCAGTTTTAAATACGATGAACGAAAAATTTACTTCTGGGCGGTGTACTCCCTGGCATGGGTAAACCGCTTCGACGGCATCAGTTCGTATGTGCCGCACTACGACCGCCGCCATAACGTTAACCTGGTCAGCTCCTATCGTTTCGGAGAAGAACTCGACTGGGAACTTAATGCCCGCTGGAATTTAGGATCGGGCTTCCCTTTTACGCAGACACAGGGTTTCTTTGAGGAACTTACTTTCGAACAGGGCACAGGCTCTACTTATATCGTTGAAAACGGCGAACTGGGAATCCTGTATGCCGATTACAACGCTGCCCGTCTTCCGTATTACCACCGCCTCGACCTCAGCCTTACAAAACGCTTCAAGGTGGGCAAAAAAGGACTGCTTGAATCAAATCTCAGCGTTACCAATATATACAACCGCGACAACATTTTCTACGTCAACCGCGTTACCGGTGACAAAGTATACCAGCTCCCGGTTATGCCCAGCTTTGGTCTGAATATGAGCTTCTGATCCTTCGGATTATACTGCAAAAACGGCTAAGTCACTTTATTAAAGAACTTAGCCGTTTTTGTATAAATCAGAATGGTTTCTGCAATCTGCTTATTCACTCTTCTTCACGCCAGCATACAAGGATACAAATCTGCCGGCATAATAAGCAAGTACCAGCGGGATCCAGATATTTCTTGAAACTATATTGCAACTGTCGATCTGTTTGTCAACATTCAGAATAACCACGTAAATGCCGAAAGCAATAAGAATAAACACAACATCGAAAATCTTTCGTTTACTCATAGCGGTTTCATTTAAAGATTTGGTTCTATTCCCTGATTTTAGAATCAATTATAATTGTCACGGGGCCGTCGTTAACCAGTTCCACCTGCATCATAGCACCGAACCATCCGGTTTCAACGGTTAGCCCTGTAGTTTCTTTAAGCAATCGAACAAACGACTCAAACAGCGGAACCGCGGTTTCAGGCCTGGCAGCACGTATATACGATGGCCGATTCCCTTTCCTGGTACTGGCATGAAGTGTAAATTGGCTGACAACCAGTATACTTCCTCCTATTTCGCCAACCGAAAGGTTCATCACACCCATGGAGTCGGCAAAAATCCGCAACCTGGCTACCTTTCCTGCCAGCCATTCTGCATCCTCTATGGTATCGTTTTCCTCAATTCCGGTGAGTATCAGCATCCCTTTCCCGACAGAAGCCGTTTCAAATCCGGGGCTGTTCACCGAAGCCCTGCTCACCCGCTGTATTACAAGCCGCATACGGTCACACGTTTAATTTATAAAGCAATGCTCAATCCCATTCGCTTTCTTCGAAATACTCATCGTTGACGATACTGATGTAATTCGAATACCTTCCGGCATCAATCCCGCCTTTTGCAAGTGCCTTTTTCACTGCACATCCCGGTTCATGGATGTGGGTGCAATTATTGAACTGGCATTCGTGCATCAAACCGCGCATTTCGGGAAAACGTTCTGCCACCTCCTGTTTGTCAAAATGAACCAGTCCGAATTCCTTAATGCCAGGGGTATCGATCACAAAGCCGCCAAAACCGAGCGGAAGCATTTCAGCAAAGGTAGTGGTATGCTTTCCTTTGCTGTGATAGTCGGAGATAGCGCCGACTTTGCGCATCAGACCAGGTTCAATCGCATTGATAAGTGCGGTTTTGCCCACTCCCGAATGTCCGCTGATAAGACTCACCTTATCCCTGAAAAGGTTCTTAACCTCCTCAAGTCCGGAACCCTCAAGCGCGGAAGTCCGAATGCAGAGGTAACCCAGCGAGGAGTACAGCTTCATCAGTTTCTCAAGCTGCTGATTTTCAGCTAATGTATAGATGTCGCATTTGTTAAAAATCAATGCTCCGGGGATGTGATAGGCTTCGGCTGTCACCAGAAAACGATCGATAAAACCGGTGGATGTTCTCGGTTTTGAAAGCGTAACCATTACCACTGCCTGATCGATGTTTGCAGCAATGATATGCGACTGTTTGGAAAGCCTGGTAGCCTTCCGGACAATAAAATTGTACCGGTCGGCAATAGTATGGATTAGTCCGTATGACCGGTCGGTTTCAAAGGTAAATTCAACATTGTCGCCCACAGCCACCGGGTTGGTTGACCGGATTCCCTTAATCCGGAAGTTGCCCTTCAGCTTACATTCCACAAGCGAACCTCCGGGTGTCATAACAGTGCACCAGCTTCCGGTCGATCTGACAACAACACCGCTGCTAACCTTCATAGACTGTCGTTATATATCGTCCGGCCCTGGTATATCCTGCCGGACTAATGCAAAAGTAATAAAATCGGTTCTCCGCGCCATCGCAGGGTTTATAAATGCAACCACTCCCTACTACCGGTATTGAAAAAAACTGAATAACTTCCCTGAACAATTAAGAACACATCAAATATTCAATTCATATTCACTGTCAACACTTTCAGCGTATTAACACAAATTTCAAAGCGATAATATTTTCAAAAACCATCGCGATTCCGTTATATCAAATTAAGAAAAATATGCGGGTAAGAATATAAAATGCTTTTATCTCCCTATATTTGCTCTTTGATGCAGAACCGGGCATGAACGCTTCCCGTGGTCACGATCTGGTTTTGGTTAGAAATTCATCAGGATACGCTTTATAACCATAGTGTCTTATACTTCTCTTTTTATTACATAAACTGGTCAGAAATGGAAAAGATTATCGGATTATTGATCTCTCCCGTCATATTCCTGCTGTTATTTCTTTATTTGCGTTTCAAATATCCCAACGGGGATTTCAGATTATTTTTCAGGGCATTCATTTATGGCATTCTGCTTTTTATTCCGGTAATTCTGGCCGAATTCCTGGCCCGTTACCTGAACATCGACGGAGGCAGAAGTTTGCGCAGAATCGTAGTATATTCCTTTGTTTTCGTTGCTTTTGTTCATGAAGCCGGCAAATTTCTGCTGCTTCATTTCAGCATCATGCGAAGTAAACTTTTCAAGGGAACAACTGACGGCATCATTTATACTGCAGCCATCGGCCTGGGATTAAGCACGCTTTATTCACCATTTATTGTGTTTTACGGCGATCAGAACTGTTGCCTCGGTTTATACGGAATTACATTTGGATTTATGACGGTTATGCTTGCCGTTATTCTGGGCTTCTTCACCGGAATGGGAAAAGTGAGAAACAACCGCTTTATCGACTCTATGACCGGGCTGTTTGCAGCAACATTTTTTCACGGAATTTACCGCTTTACCCTTCAGGGCAACGATATGTTTTTCTTTGCCGTTTTTATGGGAGGCACTTTGCTGATTTCCTTCATTCTTATGGGCCGCAGTCTGATGATTAAATCCGGTTCAGAATAAGCGATAGATCTTACCGGGGAGGCTTTTTACCATTCCTTCAAATTCAAGATTAAGTAAAGCAGCTGCTACTTTACTGGGCTGGATACCGGTGCTGAGACAAATTTTATCCATACTGCATTCCCCGTATTCTTTAAGGATGGCTGTTACAGCCTCTTCATCGGGCGACAATTGAACAAACAGATTGCGCTGAATACCTGCAGCAGGCACAGGGGGAGAATCCCAACCCATAATGTACATTACATCTGCTGCTGATTGAACCAATGCCGCCCTGTTCGTTTTAATCAGATTATTACATCCTTCCGAAAACTGGTCGCCTACTCTTCCGGGTACTGCAAACACATCCCTGTTGTATGAATTTGCAATATCTGCCGTAATAAGGGCTCCGCCTTTTGCTCCGGCTTCAACAACGATGGTTGCATCTGCAAGTCCTGCAATAATGCGGTTTCGCTTCGGGAAGTTCTCCCGATCGGGAATGGTACCATTCATAAACTCGGTCAACAGCCCGCCCTGATGCAGCATTCGCCGGGCAAGCATTTCGTTGGCAGGCGGATATACTCTGTCGAGGCCATGCGCAAGCACTCCAACCGTCATCAGCCCCTCATCAAGTGCCACTTTGTGCGCCCGGGTATCAATACCGTAAGCCAGTCCGCTCACCACCAGTACATCCAGCTCCTTTAATCCGGCAATCAGGCTCCGGCACATCTCCCTCCCGTATTCGGTTGCCTTTCTGGTTCCCACAATACTGACTATCCTGGGCGCATTCAGGTTTGCATTACCAATAAAATAAAGCATTACCGGACTGTCGATGCAATGCCTGAGCCGTGCGGGATAATCACTCCCGGTAAAAAACAAGGCATTTACATCGTGTTTCTTTATAAACTCCAGCTCCTCAGCCGCACGGTCAACAACATTTCTGCCGGATAGTATAAGATCAACCGTTTGCTGTCCCATACCGGGTATGCGAAGCAAACTACCTGCTTTTTCATGAAAAACAGCCGCAGCACTGCCTGTATGTGAAACGAGTTTGCGGGCATTTATATCACCCACGCCCGGCAACAGGGTAAGCGCAATTTGATAAACGAGTTCATCAGCGTACATATAGCAGTCAGAGCAATTATGTAAATAAAAAGTTCAATTGATTGTTTTGCAACGCAATGAGCCATCGGGCATCAGGCAAAAGCCGGAAGGAAATGAATCCGTGAAATTAATAAATTCCCGTTGCATACCGGTCACATCAAACATTTTCCTTATTTATAATTCTGGCAATCTTTCCCGGCACGTGCCCTGCGACGTATTATGTGTTTACGCAAATATGCTATCCTCGGAGCGGATTGAACGGGCGATTTTTGTTAAGTTTGCATGAACCATAACCGCTTTATGCAGTTAAAAGACACCCGAAAACCCGGAATCCTGATTTGTCCGCTCGACTGGGGACTGGGTCATGCCGCCCGCTGTATACCCATTATTCATCACCTTTCCGAAGCCGGAGCAAGGGTTATGATCGGAGCAGGCGGAGCCGGACTTGAACTGCTGAGAACCGAATTCCCCGGGCTGGAATTCATCCGGATGCCGGGCTATAACGTCACCTACAGCAGGAGCTTTCCGCTTGGAATTAAACTAATGCTGCAATTGCCTCGTATCCTGTTCAATATAGTCAGGGAACACCGTTCCATCGGGCATCTGGTTCGCAAACACAACATTGGGATTGTTATCTCCGACAACCGTTACGGTTTATGGACAAAACATGCTTACTCTGTTTTCATCACGCATCAGGTCAACATTATACCTCCTCCCTTCCTGAAATTTGCCGAATCCCTCCTCTCCCGCTGCGTGCTTTTTTTATTAAAACGGTATCAGGAGGTCTGGATACCCGATTCTGCTGAAAATTATAACCTTTCGGGGATGTTATCGCACGGGACAGATCTGCCGCCAAATACAAAATTCACAGGTCCGCTCAGCCGCTTCGGGCATACGGCACCTCCGGCAGAACCAATACAGTCTTACGATATCCTGGCTGTCATTTCAGGTCCCGAACCACAGCGAAGCATTTTTGAAGAAACGCTGTTGCGGCTTCTTCCGGATGCAAATTGCAAATGCCTTATTGTACGGGGTATCCCCGGCAGTACGGAAATTCTGGAAATCAGCACCAGCATTCATATTACCGGCCATCTTCCGGCCGCTGTTTTTGGAGCAATCCTGAAAAAAAATCCACTCGTAATCAGCCGGTCGGGCTATTCTACCATAATGGATCTCGCTTTTACAGGAAATAAAGCCGTACTCGTTGCCACTCCCGGCCAAACCGAACAGGAATACCTTGCCAGGCGCATGGATGACCTTAACCTTTTCGCCTGCTGGGACGGGAAAGACGATTCTTTTAACAGTGCATTGAAGAAAGCCCGGCGATACTCCGGTATTATTCCCGGAAGCATTCCATCTGCCTGCAGCGAAACCTGCAGGGAGCTGCTCGAAACTACCCGAATCCCCTAATAAATGCGACGAATTACAGGCTCCGGCATTATTATGTACTTTTGCAAAACCAAAACACTAAAAAATGATACTGAATCAGATAATGTGGGATGTAAGTCCGGTAATTTTCAAACTGGGCAGCCTTCAGATCCGCTGGTACGGACTGTTTTTCGCCCTGGCATTTTACCTGGGGTATATTATACTTGAGAAACAGGTATTTAAACGCGAAAACCTGCCGGTAAAGCTGCTCGACAGTCTTGCAACCTATGTGGTTATTGCTACAGTTATCGGAGCACGCCTCGGCCATATTCTGTTTTACCAGCCTATGGATTACCTTGCAGATCCGATCAGCATACTAAAAATCTGGGAAGGCGGGCTTGCCAGTCATGGCGCTGCCATCGGAATCCTGATCGCTATATGGATGTTTACCCGCAAATCCGGAAAGTCGTTTCTCTGGACGCTCGACAGGCTGGTAATAGTAGTTGCGCTCGGAGGCTTCTTTATCCGTATGGGTAACCTGATGAACAGTGAGATATACGGACACATCACATCTCTCCCCTGGGGCTTCGTTTTTGTACGCGACGGCCAGGCCGACCCCCGTCACCCTACCCAGATCTATGAAGCACTCTCCTACCTGGTCCTTTTCGCAGCCCTGCTCGTCTATTACAAACGAAACTATAAAACCATGAAGGAAGGCTTTATCTTTGGCATCTTCCTCATCGTACTTTTTGGTGTAAGAATCCTGATCGAATTCCTGAAGGAACCACAGGTAGCCTTTGAACAAACCATGACGCTGAATATGGGCCAATGGCTGAGTATTCCCTTTGTGCTTGCCGGCTTGTATTTATTGTGGCGCACTTCCCGAAAGAAATAAAACGGAGTCATAAAGCCGGCGTTTGCCTGAAGCATTTTCCCGAAACCCGCTGACTTGCCCTTAAGCAGAAAGATCAGAAGGAACGGGATTTCAGCTTATGCTGTTTATGAAGCGAATACTTCCCAAAAAAAACGCCGGCGTTGGATAACTGCCGGCGTTTTTTTTTGATAAGGGATTCCGAAGATTAATTGAAGATCTCTTTCAGATCATCCGGAATCATCATTTTAGCTTTAAACTCTTCGAGCAGCTGTCGTTGTCCGTATTGTTCGGCCCAGTCCCAGATGCGGGAGAGTACGGCATACGACTGCATTGAATCTTCGTGGTAGAATGATGCAAATGCAGGGCTAACCGAGTTGTAATAATTCAGGTTTTCGATGTAGATCGTTGCCAGTGTGCGGATAAATGAATTCCCTTTTTCAATTTCACCTGCCTTGTAATACACTTCACCCATAGGCAGCATGTAATAGTCGAAGGTAATTTTGTTGTTTGGGAACACTTCCTGACAGTGGTCGAGAACAGCAACGGCTTCGGCATTTTTGCCTTTCCGCTGCAGAGCCTGAGCCAGCCGCAGGTAATTCTGTTTCGGCATCATGGAATTCCGGTAGCTTTCGCGATCTACGTTAATACCGGGTTGATTCAGATTCCCCCATTTGCATTTATTCATCAGGATATCGTACGACGCTTCCGAATCAACCCCTCCGAGTCCCGGTACATAATCTTCCGCCGGAACGGGGATAAACTTATAAACAACGCCAGTCTGATGACAATACTTATCGATATCCAGAACCTTGCTTACACTCGAAGGGCTTGCAAAATAAAGCGGCCGCTCCCAGTTGCTGGTAGCCAGAAAATCGAGTAGCATCAGGTCGTTTTTATAGAGGTAATTCGACCTTACATCCCATTCAATAACAGGAACAACGCTGCTGGCCATGTATGCCGGAACGATACCGCTTTGTACGGCTCTGGCGGAATCAACCGTCAGCTTAAGCTTCCTGGTGGGAAAGTAATTGATCTTCTCACCGCTGTTAAGGGTAACCTTGCTTCGTGCCGATTCGTCGGCAATAAAGTTAATGAGATCTTTCAGTTCTACCCTTTCGGTGATTTCTCCGCGGCTGAAATATGGTATATATTCATTGATGCCCTTATTATACTGTTCCCGGGTAAGGGTAAAGGTCAGCGGTTCGGAATCGTAAATCTTACGTGCCAGCTGATGCACATACCAGTCGCCCGACGACAGCATGTAGTTCACCACCCGGATATCGGTGCGTATGCCTTCCACTTCCTGAGCATACCATAAGGGGAACGTATCGTTATCGCCGTTGGTGATAAGGATCGCATTCGGGGCACATGAGTTAAGGTAGTTTGATGCAAAATCGCGGGCCGGGTATTTCCCTGAGCGATCGTGATCGTCCCAGTTTTCGGCAGCCATGATTCCTGGTACCAGGATCAGGCAAACGGCAGTAACGCCGGCAGCTGCAGCAAGCTGACCCTTTTTCAGCCTTTTGGCCAGGGCATCGTAGAGGGACAAAACGCCCAAACCGATCCATATGGCAAAGGCATAAAAGGATCCGGCATAGGCATAGTCCCTTTCGCGAGGCTGGAAAGGCGTTTGGTTCAGATAAAGCACGATGGCTATTCCGGTCATAAAGAACAGCAGCGTTACCACCAGCCCGTCCTTGTGATTTTTCGAGAAGTGGTAAAGCATCCCTGCAACACCAAGGATAAGGGGAAGCAGGTAATAGGTATTACGTGCCGGGCTCTGCATACTTTGGGGCAGATCGGTTTGCTTTCCGAGCCTGAATTCATCCAGAAAATTGATCCCGCTGATCCAGTTCCCGTTGGAGATGCCGCCGTGTCCTTCTACATCGTTCTGACGACCGGCAAAATTCCACATAAAATAGCGGAAATACATATGCCCGAGCTGGTACCGGAACAAGAACCGCATATTCTCTGAAAAAGTCGGCCGGATAATCATTTCGGGTTCTCCGCTGTTGTTGATTGCATCAACAGGCACGCCTTTCACTTTCCCCCAGCTCTGGTAAGCCTTCACGTGATTATCCTGTGAGCTGTACATACGTGGAAAAATGGTTTTAAAGCGGCTGTCGTAATTGGCGATGGATTTACGGCGCGAATCGGTTACCACATACTTTCCGGAATTCCTGTCGCGAATGTACACCGGGGTTCCGTCGCTGTATGGATTCTGAGGATCCAGGGGCGCGGAATAATACTGCCCCTGAAACAATGGCCACGTACCGTATTGTTCACGGTTCAGGTACGAGAGAAGGCTGATGGCATCGTCCGGGTTGTTTTCGTTGATCGGAGTATTGGTATTCGCCCTGATAACCAGCATCAGGAAGGAAGAGTAACCGATCAGGATAAACGTGAGAGCCAGAAGTGCGGTATTGGCAATAAGCCTGCCCTTACGCTGCGTGTAACGAAGTCCGAAAACCAGACCTGCCACAATCAGAGCAAAATAAATAAGGATTCCTGAATTGAATGGCAGACCGAATGTATTCACAAAAAGCAACTCAAACCTGGCAGCAACATCCACCACACCGGGTATGATGATGTACATAATAACGGCCAGCAGAAACACCGATACCAGACCGGTAACGATAATCCCTTTTCTCGTTGGCTGGTACTTCTTAAAGTAGTAAATAAATGCTATAGCAGGGATAGCCAGGAGGTTAAGCAGATGCACCCCTATGGAAAGACCGATCAGATAAGCTATAAGAACGATCCACCGGATGCTGTGCTTCTGTTCGGCATTCTCTTCCCACTTCAGCATTGCCCAGAAAACAATGGCCGTAAAGAAGGATGACATGGCATAAACCTCACCCTCAACCGCTGAAAACCAGAAAGAGTCAGAGAATGTGTAAGCCAGGGCACCAACCAGGCCGCTTCCCATAATCACAACGAGCTTTGTCTGACTCATTTCACCGTTTTTTGCAAGCACCCTGCGGGCAAAATGAGTAATCGTCCAGAAAAGAAAAAGAATGGTAAAGGCACTAACAAGACCCGACATAAAGTTAATCATCAGGGCTACGTTTTCGGTATTACCGAATGCAAACAGCGAAAAGAACCGGCCTGCCATCTGAAAGAGCGGTGCTCCGGGAGGGTGCCCGACCTGCAGCTTGTAGGCTGTAGATATATATTCACCACAATCCCACCAGCTTGCTGTAGGCTCAAGGGTAAGAGTGTAAACAACAAGAGCTGTCAGAAAGCTGAACCAGCCGACCATGTTGTTAATTTTCCTGTAATTATCCATCCTGATGAATTATAAAGTGAAAATATGTTTGTGCTCCAAAGCTCATATTTACAAACAGCCTGCTTCTCAGCAAATAACAAAAAACAAACCGTTTGTAACCTTCTTTCCGGAAGCGCAGCGAAGTTAGTGATTTTGTAAGAAATCATTGACAGTAACTTTTTACATTTCGATCCGTTGAGGAGCATTTTGTTTACAAAACCGGCAGTATTGCATCCGCAAAGCAACAAGGCTGATATAAAACAACAATCCCGTAACCCGTTAATGCAATTCAAAAGTACCCGGCACACCTCGTACAAATGGCCTTACACCATGCTGATATTTCCGGCATGAGCACGTCGTAAACACCTGGCTGCAATACAATTAGAACCATATAAACGTTAGTGTTCTAGGGTGTATTATCGTGTAATAACTTTTCACATAAAAAATATTTTATCGAATCAAAAAAAATGTCTATTTTTGCAGACCTTTTAAAGGATGATTGTCCGATGGTGTAAAGGCAGCACAAGAGATTTTGGTTCTCTTGGTCTAGGTTCGAATCCTGGTCGGACAACGGATGGAAACAATCACCCCGCTGCGGTTTTCCGCGCGTACTCATTGGTGAAACGAAGTTGAGGGGACTGCTGTCCCCTCTTTTATTACAAAAAAAAACAGATGATCGATCGATTGGCAATACAGCAGGAAGTTGAGCAACTGCTCGAAGGGACCGATAAATTTGTGGTTGACGTGAAAGTAAAATCCGGGAACCGCATTACCGTTCTGCTCGACAGCGACACCAGCATTAGTATTGACGACTGTGTTGCCGTTACGCGGCACATTGAATCGGTATTTAACCGTGAAACGGAAGATTACGATCTTACCGTTTCTTCTGCAGGAATCGACCAGCCTTACCGTAAAACCAGGCAATACATTAAAAACGTAGGCAGAGAGGTGGAAGTAACACTTACCGATGGAGCAGTAATCAAAGGAAAGCTTATAGCAGCCAGCGATGCAGCCATTACCATTGAAACGCGTACCAAAGTAAAAAAAACAGAAACCGTTGAAACGCACGAATTTCCATACAGCGGCATCAAACAAACCAAAGAAGTCATCTCCTTTAAATAACAAAAGTCACACCCGTTCAACAGAATAGTAAACCAAAATGGAACACATCAATTTAGTTGAAACCTTCTCCGAATTCAAGGAGTTCAAAAACATCGACCGCGAAACCATGATGCGCATCATCGAAGATGTGTTCAGGCATATGCTTATAAAAAAGTACGGTTCAGATGAGAACTTCAGCGTCATCGTAAACATCGACAAGGGTGACCTCGAAATCTGGCGCAACAGGGAAATTGTTGAAGACAATGACGTGGAGGATGACAACAAACAGATTGCATATTCGGAAGCCATCAAAATTGAACCCGACTTTGAAGTTGGTGAAGAGGTTTCGGAAGAAATCCGGATGAAAGATTTCGGAAGGCGGGAGATTCTGACGATTCGACAGAATCTGATGTCGAAAATACAGGAGTACGAAAAAGATAATATTTTCAAAAAATACAAGGAGAAGATCGGTGAAATTATCACCGGAGAAGTTTACCAGGTTTGGAAAAAAGAGATTCTGGTACTCGACGACGAGTATATTGAGCTGACTCTCCCGCGTTCGGAGCAGATTCCCAGCGACTTCTACCGCAAGGGAGATACCATCAGAGCCGTTGTTTCAAAGGTTGATATGCGCAACAATACCCCGGTGATAGTTCTTTCACGTACCTCACCCGCATTCCTGGAGCGACTCTTTGAATCGGAAGTCCCTGAAGTATACGACGGACTCATAACTATCCGGAACATCGTAAGGGTTCCCGGAGAACGCGCAAAAATCGCCGTTGAAAGTTACGACGACCGCATCGACCCGGTTGGTGCATGCGTAGGTATGAAAGGATCGCGTATCCATGGCATCGTACGGGAACTGCGCAACGAAAACATCGACGTTATCAACTTCACTTCCAATCCCTCGCTTTACATTACCCGTGCGCTCAGCCCGGCAAAGATCAGCTCCATCAGCATCAATGAAGCCGAAAAACGGGCAGATGTTTACATGAAACCCGACCAGGTTTCGCTTGCGATCGGTAAAGGCGGCTACAACATCAAACTTGCCAGCCGTTTGACAGGGTACGAAATTGACGTTTACCGTGATTCGGATGTGGACAATGAAGATGTTGATCTTCAGGAATTCACCGATGAAATCGATCAGTGGATCATCGATGAACTGAAAACCATCGGATGCGACACAGCCCGCAGTGTTCTCGATTTAAGCGTTGAGGAACTGGTTAACAGAACCGACCTTGAGGAAGAGACAATCCGGGAAGTAGTAAGAATTCTGAGAGCGGAATTTGAATAATCCCGGTATAACGGAAAACTAAGTTAAAAACAGTTATTTACGGAACTCGCGGCGCTTGGACAACATAATTAGCTTATTTTTACAGCAAATCCGCGGCAGGAAGCGGAATTTAACAGCAGAACAGAATATGTCAGAAGTAACTAAGACCATACGACTTGGTAAAGCAGCACAGGAGTTTAATGTGGGTATGAATACCATTGTCGAATTCCTTCACAAAAAAGGAATTAAGATCGACAATAATGCCAACACGAAGCTTTCTCCTGATGCTTATGCCCTGCTGATGAAGGAGTATCAGTCGGAGAAAACCGTTAAGGAGGTCTCTAAAAAGATTGAGCTCGAATATACGCAGCACAAGACTATTACCATTTCGGACAAGCGTCAGGCACAGGACGAGGAGTTTGATTTCGAACCTGAACCCAAACAAGAGGATCTGTTCATCCGCAATGTTCCCATTGAAGCTGAGACTGTTTCAAAAACCAGAATTTCCCGGGAAGAAAAAACCGATCATCCGGCCAGTCCCCCGGTAAGTGAAGCTCCGGCCCCTGCCCCGGAAGCTACTGAAACAAAGGCAACCGAAAAACAAGCCGAACCTGTTTCTGAAATTGCAAAAACAGCTCCGGAACCCGAAGCTGAAAAACCGGCTGAACCTGAAACTGCTCCGGCTCCCGCTGCAGAAAAGGTAACTGAAAAAATTCAGCCCGAAGCTGTGAAAGAAGACGCTAAAGCAGAAGCAACGGAAGAAACAGCCGGGACTACCCCTGCCGGAGAAGCTGCCGACGACTCTGCTCAATCCGGAACCCTGAAGGTGCTCGGAAAAATCGACCTCGACACCATTCACAAACCGTCGCAGAAAAAGTCCAGGAGAAAAGAATCGCCAAAAGCGGAACCTGCCAAACCTGTCACAGAAGCGGCTCCGGCTGAACAGGAAACTGCAGCAAGCACCGAGGCTGCAACACCGGTAACAGAAAAGGAAGAAGTAAAACCAGCTCCGGCAGAAACAGCTCCGGCAGAAGCTGTAGCCGAAGTTAAACCCGAAACTCCGGCCCCGGAGAAAGAATCAAACTTCCTGAGGACGGAAGTAAGAAAACTCGAAGGCCCCACCATTCTGGGAACCATGAAGCTTCCGGAGCCCCGGAAACCGGAGCCCAAAAAGCCCGTTGCCTCGTCTTCGGATGAGTCGATGAAGTCGAAAAAGAAAAAACGCAAACGCATTAAGAAAAGCGAAGGCACACCGGCAGGTGAAGGCGTTACGGATACGTCGGCAAATCAAACCGAAAGAGGAAGTGCTCCCCAGCGAAGCAGGCCTCCGCGCGATAAAAAAGGCGGTCGTCGTGAAGCTCCGAAGGTGGAACTTACTCCGGAAGAAATCCAGAAGCAGATCAAGGAAACCCTTCAGCGCCTGAGTGCGGGGGGGAAATCAAAAGCTTCCAAACACCGTCGCGAAAAACGCAGCATGGCCAGCCAGATGATGGCAGAAGAAGCCATGAAACGCGAAGAGGATCTCAAAACCATTACCGTTGCCGAATTTGTTACAGCCAACGAGCTGGCTTCGCTGATGAATGTACCCGTGAACCAGATCATTTCAACCTGCCTGTCACTCGGACTTTTTGTTTCCATCAATCAGCGCCTCGATGCGGAAACAATTGTAGTGGTTGCCGATGAATTTGGATTTACCGTGAAGTTCGTAGGCCTTGAAGATGCGGAAGCAGCCATGGAAGCGGAAGAGGAAGACCTGCCGGAAGATCTCGAACCCCGCGCTCCCATCGTTACTGTAATGGGACACGTTGACCACGGAAAGACCTCGCTGCTCGACTATATAAGACACAGTAACGTAATCGCCGGTGAAGCAGGCGGTATTACCCAGCATATCGGTGCATACGAGGTGAAGCTGGAAAGCGGTAAGAAAATTACCTTCCTCGACACCCCCGGTCATGAAGCGTTTACAGCCATGCGTGCCCGTGGTGCAAAAATTACCGATATTGTAATCATCGTGATCGCAGCCGACGATACCGTTATGCCCCAGACCGTGGAAGCAATCAACCACGCCCAGGCTGCCGGTGTACCCATCGTATTTGCAATCAATAAAATTGATAAACCTAACGCCAATCCGGAAAAGATCAGGGAAGAGCTTTCGAAACGCAATATCCTGGTAGAAGACTGGGGAGGCAAATATCAAAGTCAGGAAATATCAGCGAAAAAGGGATTAAATGTAGATCTCTTGCTCGAAAAAGTATTGCTTGAAGCTGAAATGCTTGACCTGAAGGCCAACTCCAAAAAGCATGCTCACGGAACCATTCTTGAGTCATCGCTTGATAAAGGCCGCGGTTACGTTGCCAAAATTCTGGTTCAGGCCGGAACCCTCAGAACCGGCGACCTGGTAATGGCTGGCACAACCATCGGCAGGGTGAAGGCCATGTACAACGAAAGAAACCAATCCATAAAGGAAGCGGGGCCAAGTACCCCCCTGCTTATGCTCGGCCTGAACGCGGCACCGCAGGCCGGTGACACTTTCAAGGTAATGACCGACGAACGGGATGCCAAAAATATCGTGGCAAAACGCCAGCAACTGCAGCGCGAACAGGGTATCCGTACCCAAAAACACATTACCCTCGACGAAATCGGACGACGCATTGCTATCGGCGACTTCAAAGAGCTTAACATCATCGTTAAAGCCGACGTCGACGGTTCCGTGGAAGCACTCTCCGATTCATTGCTGAAACTTTCAACCCAGGAAGTTCAGGTGAATATTATTCACAAATCGGTGGGAGCCATCACCGAAAGCGACGTTCTGCTTGCTTCCGCATCCAATGCCGTTATCATCGGATTCCAGGTACGCCCATCGCTCGGCGCACGAAAACTGGCCGAACAGGAGCAGATCGACATCCGGTCCTACTCCATTATCTACACGGCAATCAACGAAATTAAAGCCGCTATCGAAGGTATGCTTTCGCCGGATATTGAAGAGAAAATCGTGTGCAACCTCGAAGTCAGGGATACCTTCAGAATTACGAAGGTGGGAACCATCGCCGGATGTATGGTCCTCGATGGGAAAATCCACCGGAATACCCGAATCCGTATCATTCGCGATGGCATCGTAATCTATACCGGTCACCTCGGCTCTCTCAAACGTTTTAAAGACGATGTGAAAGAGGTCTCGGCAGGCTACGAATGCGGACTTAACATCGAGAATTTCAACGATATAAAGGTTAAAGATATCATTGAAGGATTCGAGGAAGTGGAAATAAAACGCAAACTCTAAGGTTCGGTTTTAAGCTGAATAGAAGCAAGAGAGGCTGACCGGTTTAACGGTCAGCCTCTCTTGCTTTTATTTGTGAAAAAATTAATTCAGGAAGTTCTTCCTTGCCTGAAGAAAATACTGGTATCTGGCTTCAACGTCCTTCCAGTTGATGATCTTGCCGAACGATTCAATGTAATCGGCTCGCTTATTCTGGTACTTCAGATAATACGCATGTTCCCACACATCAATTCCAAGAATGGGGAATCCACGCCGCTCTTCGGTATTCATGAGTGGATTGTCCTGATTGGCTGTGGAGGTAATAAATAATTCACCGGTTTTAAAATCCACGGCAAGCCAGGCCCAGCCACTGCCAAACCTCGTTTTGGCTGCATCTGCAAACCGGGTAATAAAAGCGTCGTAACTGCCAAATGCTTTTGTAATTTCTTCTGCCAGAAGGCCCGACGGTTTCACTCCACCACCGGGTGTAAGATTCTGCCAGTAAACCACATGGTTATAAAAACCTCCGCCATTGTTACGGACAGATACCGGAAACTCCGACATCTTATTGAATATCTCATAAATACTCAGTACTTCCATCTCGGTTCCTTCAATT
Source organism: Bacteroidales bacterium UBA6248 (assembly GCA_002441345.1). Classification (GTDB taxonomy): domain Bacteria; phylum Bacteroidota; class Bacteroidia; order Bacteroidales; family Lentimicrobiaceae; genus Lentimicrobium. The sequence continues at coordinate 149,095 of DJVU01000006.1, read as the reverse complement.
GCTTTGATAAAATTCGTGTAATACGCGCGGTGATGCCTGTCGTAATGAATGGCCACCGTCAGGCTGTCAATAACATCCGATAATGCGTTATAACTGTACGGCAGGGCAGGAAAGGTGAGCTTTGCAGCCGGTGTCATCCAGAACGACATTTCTGCGGGAAGCTCTTTTACCTGTGAAGCAGTTCCGACCGATGGAACAGGCGTTCCTTTAACTGCAGTTTTCACCGTTTTGGCTTTATTTGATTCTGCTTTTTGGGCAACTGCCGGTGCAACTGTCAGCATTCCTGCGGCAATCAAGGGCATCAAAATACTAATCTTCTTCATTTTCTTACGTTTATTTTGATTAAAAATATGCCGGAAATTACTCTTCCGGCATATCATACAACATTTAACAACAGAAAAAGTCTTGGTTACAAAGCCTTTTCGTAATTCTCCGCAACCTTTTCCCAGTTGATCAGATTCCAGAAGGCACCGATATAATCGGGTCTGCGGTTCTGATACTTAAGGTAATAGGCATGTTCCCATACGTCCAGCCCAAGAATCGGCCTTCCGTGAACATCGTTAACATCCATAAGCGGATTATCCTGGTTGGGGGTTGAGGTAACTGCCAGACTCTTGTCGGCCTTTACGATCAGCCAGGCCCAGCCGCTGCCGAAACGATTGGCTGCAGCATCGTTGAATCTGGCCTTAAAATCATCCAGAGATCCGAAACTGCTGTTAATGGCATCAGCCAGTTTGCCTGAAGGAGCGCCTCCTCCGCCGGGACTGAGCACTTCCCAGAAAAGATTGTGGTTGTAAAATCCGCCTCCGTTGTTGCGAACCGCTACCGAAGCTTTGCTCACTCCGGCAAATATCTCATCCAGACCCTTGTTTTCCAGATCTGTACCTTTGATAGCAGCAATGAATTTGTCGTAATATGCCCGGTGATGCTTTGTATGGTGTATCTCCATGGTCATTTTATCGATGTGGGGTTCCAGTGCATCGTAAGCATAGGGCAGTGCGGGAAATTCAAAGTTCATTTTTATCCTCCTGTAATTTGGGTTATGTAAATTGTTAATTTTTTGTTATTTAGATTCAGTATAAATAACAAGATTTTACACAATTTGTTTAACAGAAGGCAGGAGTCGTTACGGAATCACTTCCGGGACAAGGGTTTCAGAAAATCGGGCTAAAATTCCACCGAAAGCTTCAGATTCAGCTGGCGCGGGGTCAGGTAATTTGGTACACCATACTGTCGGTTATTCACATCGCGTACCCAGATGTAGGAGATGGTATTGTTAACCTGAAGCAGATTAAGCACTTCCGCACTGATCCAGATATTTCGGATATGTTTCAGCGACTTGCGGCTTCTTCCGTCAGCCCTCGGCGGGCGGCCGGATTCGCCAATAATTTGTTTTGAGAAGCCAATATCAACGCGTCTGAACGAAGGCATTCGCTGGGCATTGCGGGCCCTGGGCACTCCCGGCGGACTGTAGGGAAGGCCTGTTCCAAAGAGCAGATTCAGGTGCATTTTATACGTTGGATTACGCGGAAGGTAATCCTGGAAGAAGAGAGCAAAACTCAGACGCTGATCCGTTGGACGAGGCATAAATCCCCGCTCTGAGACCACGCTGTCAGCAATTACCGCATCGCTGGTATAACCGGGGATAATACGCTCACCGGCAGCATTATAATAATCGGTATAAACATCGCCTTCAATATCTTCGCGTGTTTGCATCAGCGAAAGACTTGCCCAGGACTCTACCCCCTTAACAAATTCTCCGTTAACCTTGAGATCAAGGCCGGTAGCATATCCAACCGCATTATTGGTGGCAAAATAGCGAATCCTTACATTATCCACATCGTACGGCACCAGGTTGCTGAGGTACTTGTAATATGCCTCGGCCACAAACTTAAACGGTCTGCCCCATGCCTTGAAATTCAAATCGGAAGCTGCCACAAAATGAAGGGACGACTGTGCTTTCAGGTCTCGGTTGATGGTTCCGTCGGGGGCACGAAGCTCCCTGTAAAAAGGCGGCTGGTAATATAGTCCTGACGAAAGCCGGAAAAGTATATCCGTTTCCCAGTATGGCTTGTAGGATACGGATCCTCTCGGGCTGATCAGGAATTGCCGGTTCATGTCCCAGTAACTGGCCCTGGCTCCCGCACTGATGCCCCACAGTCCCTTGTGGTTAGCCAGTTCCCATGAATTCTGAACAAACCCCGAATAACGGTTAGATTCGAGTAGGATGGTAGTCCGAAGCACATCCTGAAGTATAACATCGCTCTGATTGCCGGCAGATCCGGGAATACCTCCCGGGTAAGGAAGGGTAAATCCGGCCGAATCAATCATAGTCCATTCATTTAATCGGTCGTTTACCGCTTCGTGCTGGTATTTGATACCCCATAACAGCGTTGAATTTTCGTTGTACCAGGCACCTCTGTGCTCTGCACTGCGAACCGTGGCATCCAGGTAGTTGCGGGCGTGATTGAGATAACTGCCCACATCGCGGGCCTCAAGCGCCTGTCCGAAAGTTTCGCTGCCCTGGTCTGTTTCAAGCTCTCCTATCCAGTAAGCCCCCAAAATATCGAAGGTTTCGCTTTCAATGGTTTGAAATGCTGAGAGGGTGAACTTCAGCGACACGTCCTTTACCGGTTTAAAGGTGGTGGTGAAGGCTCCCATGTAATTCACAAAGCGGTCAACCTCCTTGCCGTCAAAATACACCCGCAATTGCAGGGCTTCGTTGATGGTTCCGAAGCTGGTGGTACGGCTCGACGGCACCAGATTGTAAGAATTGCGGGCATAGTTGCCCATCAGCGAGAATTCTAACCTTGGGTTCGCCTCGAACATAACCATCCCCTGCAGATCGGTAAACGACGGCTTGTAATCTCCTTTCGTTTCGAGCCCTTTAAGGATGTAGGCGTTGGATTTCTGGCGGAAACCCATCAGGTACATAAGTCTGCGGTCGCGCGTGGAGCCTTCAAGGTGCATGGAACCGCCAAGAAGACTGGCGCTTACCGAGCCGGCAGTTACGGTAGGCCGTTTGTACCGGATATCGAGTACCGACGACATCTTGTCGCCGTAGCGGCTTTCAAAACCTCCAGCCGAGAACAGAATGGATGCCACCAGGTCTGAATTCAGAAAACTCAGTCCTTCCTGCTGGCCGGAACGAACCAGAAACGGTTTGTAGATTTCCACGTCGTTGACATATACCAGATTTTCATCGTAATTGCCTCCCCTGACAGAATATTGCGAACTTAATTCGTTGTTGCTGGCAACGCCGGGCAGGGTTTTGATAAGGGCTTCCACCCCTCCGCTGGCGCTTGGTATCTGAGCCGCAAGGCGGGGGTCGATGGGACTTAGTGAACCCGAACGAATCTGCCGGTCTTCCACTACAAAATCGGGCAAAACCATAGTGGCTTCTTTTAAACGCCGGTTAAGCTCGAAGCGTTCACCGGCCTCCAGTTTTATACGTACGCTTTCGCTCTGATAGCCTACGGAGGAAATAACAAGCTGCATCTCCCTTCCTGCCGGAACCTTCAGTACAAAATGTCCATCGGGTTTTGAAACGGCTCCGCCGGGAGTCCCCTGAATGTATATATTAACCAATCCCAAAGGCAGGTTCTTCTCGTCCGAAATCCGGCCGTGTACCTCACCAAACTCCTGAGCCGAAAGTCCGGACGCACATAACAGCAGAACGAAGAAAAGTAGAAAGCTTCCGGAGTTTCTCAGACGTTTTGGATACATTGTTACTGTTAATCGTTCAGTCTTTACGTTTAAAATCACCCCGTTTCCAGGCTTTTACAAATTCAGCCCATGCAAACGGATTAAACAGCGGTATTGGCTGAGTCTGGCCCCGGTAGTATAATCGTCCTACCTGCTGATCCATATAGTTCCGGTAATTCATGCTTCCATCCATCGGCATGGCTCTTGCCCGTTCACGCATCTCCATTTTATCCAGATTTTTCTGCGCTATGGTAAGGTCATCGTCCGGGATTTTATCCCAAACGAAAGCACGTTTGAACTGCTCCGGCGTCGGCCAGGGATATATAACGGTTTCTTTCAGTAAAATTGTATCGTTGGTCATAATATGTACCAGCGAATAGCGATTGCTGCTTAAGGTGTCGGGAATGCGGAATTCACCTTTCTTAAATCCAACGGCCGAAAATTGTATAACTTCACCTTTCCGGGCAACCAGCGAGAAAAATCCGTAATAGTCACTGGTTGTTCCCCTGTTGAAACCTTTAACCTTAATATTAGCATAAGGAACAGCCTGAAGGCTGTCGCCGGTAACCACCACTCCCGAAAACTGAACCAGATCACTTCCCGCATGCTGGCCATGCAGCGCAAAGTGAGCAAACAGCAGCAGAAGTATAACAACGACAGTTCTCATGGGCGTCAGCAAAGATAATACAATTGCTCTATCGTTTTCGTCTATACCACTGCCTGTGGTGGTCACTTAAAGGCAAAAAAAAAGCTGTTGCATCCCTGCAACAGCATAAATCTCTTTCTGAGAAGGTTAGCGGGTAAGATACCCTTTAGCGCGCGCCTCTTTAATGGCGGCAGTAATGCCGTTCTTGCTGATGTGGCGGATACCGTCGGCTGAAACTTTCAGTACGATCCAGCTATCCTCTTCAGGAATATAAAACTTCTTAACCTGCAGATTGGGATAAAACCTGCGCTTGGTCTTTATATTGGAGTGGGAAACCTTGTTTCCAACCATCATTCCTTTACCGGTGATTTCACAAATTCTTGACATGACTGACTGTATCTGAAGGTTTTTTATTTCGGTCTGCAAAGGACGGTATTTTTTTTTAATTAACCAACAGCTTGCCTAAAATTTTTAATCAATTTTCCGCATATTTCGCACTTCATCGAAAAAATACACGCAACTGACCGTTATATGCCTGCCTGCCAATTACTTACAAAAACATCAATCGTTCGAATCCCAAATAACGGCAGCTACCCTCTTTTTCCCATCCATTTTAATTTGCAGAGGTTTACCGAACCTTACATGCCGGAAATATCTGGTTTGACTGATTACCGGCTGGCGTTTCAGAATATCCCACCGGATGAAAGATCCGGATATTTCCTGCTGTACCGAAAAGTACCCGACGTTCATGGAAGTAACGTTGTGGAAGAAGTGAGATCCCGAGGATGCATCCAGCGGATACCCTTCGAGGCTGGTTTCAACGATAACGCGGGCCGACGAAATCTGGGGCCATGCCACAGGTATTCCGATCCACCGGTCGCGTGTACCCCATCGCCCCGGGCCAATGAGCAGGTACTTACGGTTTTGCCTGCGCATCGCTTCATTCAGGCTTTCAATCTCACCGGCCATAGCCACCGTTTCCCGCTTATCGAAAACTTCCGGGTCAACAAAAATCACATCCGAAACATCGCTGATCAGTCCGTTGCCCATGCCTCTTTCTGATAAAAGCAGAAGTTTCTCCTGATCCACGGCTTCAGGATCGAAACTGAAATCATCCAGACTTCCTATCAGTGGTTTAATCTGCAAAAGGTAAAACGAAGCTTTGTGTTCACTGTCGCGTGTAAGGTCAACTGCAAATTCAATTTCCACCGGTGCCCCGAGGGCTTCCTTTACCACATCCAGCACGGTTTCAATTGTTTTGGCCAGCGGGATGTAATTGTATTTCAGGATATCAGGGAAATTAACCACCCGTGGGCCGGCATGCGACAATCCCGGCACAATGCGATGATTGTCGAGATCATAAACCGATGCCAGGTGCCGCAGCGTACCATGGCGCTCCGCATCGTCAAGATCGAGCCGGACCAGACCAGCCGTATCGCCTTCAAGCAGATTGATTTCCCTGCCTGAAAGATCCACCGCAAAAAAGTCAACCTGCGAATTCTTGTACTGATCTGCCGGTGTCATAATTTCCGTGGCAGGATACCTGGGCGAAAAACGGTATGCCTTGCCGCCGTCAACCACCTGCTTTCCCAGTCCGAGCGCCATTACGGCAAATCCCTCTTCCGGCTTCATGTGAGCAAACGGGTAATAGTTGTACGACTGGGCAACCCCACTGATGTGCGGATAATAACAGTCCTCATACTGCCTTCCTACCACCTCCTGTATCACCACCGCCATTTTCTCCTCTTCAATTTTATAGTGTATGGCTTCGATGTATCCTCTTGCAACAGCAGAATAGATAGACGCATAAACCAGTTTTACTGCATCGGCAACCTGCTTCACCCGCTCTTCAAACACAGGATGATTGTTGGGGAGCAGGTAAGTCTCGAAAATCCCGGCAAATGGCTGCATCAGCGAATCTTCAAACAAGCCCGACGAACGCACGGCAACCGGACCATTCAACTGCTTCAGCAAAATCCGAAGCCGTTTCATAAGGGTTTCTGTCAGGGAAGCTTCAAGGAAAAGGCGCTTTATCCCCATATGATCCAGACCCTCTATCGACTTATCGTACAGCTTATTCCTGTCAATAAAATATTCAAACTCATCCGTACCCACAATAGAAGTGATCGGCGTACGGATATTAATCCCGGGAAGCAACTGCTGAAAATCGAAATTATAAATCAGCGTGTTAATAAATGCCAGCCCCCTTCCTTTACCTCCAAGCGAACCCGAACTCAGACTCACTACATTGCTCTCATCGTTCAGAGCAGACTCTTCAAACGGAATTACTTTCCCCTTGTTCTGCTCGTTCCTGAACTTCTGGATAACATCAATCAGATAGTTCCGGAGTCGTTCCGGGCTTTCAAAGTCGGTAACCTTTGCGGGATTTATTATCTTGGCAACCTGTATCTCTCCCCTTGCCATCAGCCATAGCGAAAAGTGATTTCGCCGGGCATGATACAGCAACGACTCTTCCGGAATTACTTTCAGATACGACTCAAATTCCCGGAGCGTGCGCGCAATTGCAATCTGAACTCCTTCCTTGTCGCGGTAAACAAAATTTCCGAAGCCCAGGTAGTGTGTAATAAAACTCTTGAAATCCTGCACCAGACTTTCGGAATTCTTATTAATGAACGTAGTTTTTAATTCAAAAGCCATTTTTTCATTGACGGTATCGTTGGACTGTATGATAACCGGCAGATCGTTCTCGATGCTTCGTGCATACCGCACCAGGTCGAAGCCTGCATTTTCGTCGGCCCTGCCCTTTCGGGGATACTTTACATCCGTAATCAGGCAAAGCATATAATCCTTGTACTGATCAATCACCTGACGGGCTTCTTCAAATGTTGAGGCGATCAGCAGTTTGGGCCTGGCCCGCATCCGGAGAACCTTATATAGTTCATCGGTAGTAACATCGGCAATAATTCTTCGGGTTTGTTCCAGAACAATGCTGTAAAGCAGCGGGAGGTACCGCGAATAGTACTGAGGCGAATCCTCTACCAGCAGAATTACGCGGACAAGCCCCACACGTGTATCGTTTTCAACATTTATTCTGTCTTCAATAAGCTTGATCATCGCAAAGAAAACCTTGGATTCGCCGTTCCAGACAAAAATTCTGTCGACAAACCGGCTAAGCGGGTTTTCATTGTAATACGACACATCGTTATTGTTGTTGAGCAGCAGGAAAACGGGTATATAGGGGTATTCTTCCTTCACCTTTTTGCTTAGCACAAGTGGTGCGCGTTTTTCAACCCCCACCATAAATATGATCAGATCATAATGTTTTGCCGACAAACGGGCAAAAACCTCCTCTTCTCCTGAAACACCGGTAATTCGTGGCAGTGATGTAAGATTCAGCTGATGGTATTCACCCAGAACGTGTTCCGAAAATCTGCCCTCCTTTTCAATACTGTATGCATCGTAAAGATTGGCAACCAGGAGAATTTCCTTAACCTTGAACGGCATCAGATCGTGGTAGATATCCCTGTCGTAATTGCTTTTGTTCAGAAATTTCTGCAGCAGCTGCCTGCTGGCCACACGCGGAATCTCCGCCTCTTCGCGTGCAGGTTCATCGGCCGCTGCACTCTTTTTACGAAGCAGCAAACGTGCCTCCTGACTGTTCAGAAAACCGGCAATCATACTGGCCAGGTTTCCAATCAGGTGGCGTTCCTCTTTCAGAAAAGGCCCTTCATCGGCTTCAACGAATTCGCGGGTATAAAACACTTCAATACTGCCCTTGCGTCCGCTGATGGTTTCAAATTGCTGCCTCTGCACCCACTGACTTTCAGCAAAACCCGGGGAATGGTATTCAATACCTTCGAAAGCGATTCGTACCACCGTATAAGCAGGATACTGCCAGGCATCAGGAAATATCATCGCCAGTTGCCGCAGCGTTTCATCTACCTGCTTGCCTTCTCTGAGAATCTGTGTGGTCTGGTTAATGGCCGACAGTTCCTTGAGTCGCTCCAGACGCTCATGCATCAGGCGCTTAAGATCCGGATTATCGTCAGAATATTCTGTCATATACCAGTTTTTACCGATTAAAATTACAACATTGCCCTAAGCATTCAACACCATTAACCAAAAATCACGGTTTACCAGCCGGTATCTCTTGATTTTTATATCCACTTTGCCTTAATTTAGCACAATAAATATTTCAGTTTTGAATAAGGTTGAAATAATACTTGTCGACGATCATCGAATTGTATGTGAAGGACTGAAGCATATGCTCAGCGATTCAGACGACATTACCGTGCTGGGATGTGTGCGAACCCTTCCGGAGCTGCTGATCAAACTGCGAATCCTTACCATCCATGTTATTGTTTTAAGCTGTTACGAGCCAGGCGAAAACGACATCGAAATGATCCGGATTATTCAGCGCGAACATCCGCAGATTAAAATTCTGATCCTCGCCATGACTGCACAGGAGAGCTTTATCCTGAGAACCATGAAAGCAGGAGCTAAAGGATTTTTAAGCAAAGATTCCGATCGCAGCGAACTCATCCAGGCCATTCTGACACTTCGCAACGGCTACGATTATTACAGCAAACCCATTTCTGAAATAATTCTGCGAAAATATCTTAATAATCCTTCAGCCAACGGAGGATTAAAAAACCAGCCGGCGGGAGCTCTTAGTGAACGCGAAATGGAAGTGCTGCGACTCTTTGCCGAAAGCTATACAAACCGCGAAATTGCAGATAAACTGTTCGTAAGCATTCGTACCGTTGAATCCCACAAAAACAACATCATGCGGAAGATCAACCTGAAAACAACTGTCGACATGGTGAAGTTTGCCATCAAAAACAATCTGATCGAGATCTGAATTCGCCCCGGATTCATAAACAGTCAGCCTCCGCCCCACACATTGCTTAAGTAAATTACCGACCACCTTTGCGTGATTTACTGAAAATAGCCCAATGCCTTGATATTTCAGGCAAAATGCTTGCATTCAATCAATTTTCTTTAAGTAATATTGAAGCTGTTTATGATTCATCCACCCAAAAAACCTGACACCATGGCTAACATTCTTGAACAAAAAGTTAACGATTTCATGGCAAAAATCATTGCCAAAAATCCGGGAGAAATCGAATTTCACCAGGCAGTGCACGAAGTCGCCGAATCGCTCATCCCGTATATCGAAGAAAATCCAAAATACAGGGAAGCAAAAATCCTTGAACGTATCGCCGAACCCGAACGTATTATCATTTTCAGGGTACCCTGGATCGACGATAAGGGAGAAGTTCAGGTAAACCGGGGCTACAGGATCGAAATGAACAGCGCCATCGGCCCCTACAAAGGAGGATTGCGGTTCCATCCGACGGTGAACCTCGGAATCCTGAAGTTCCTTGCGTTTGAACAGGTCTTCAAAAACAGCCTTACAACCCTTCCAATGGGCGGCGGTAAAGGCGGCAGCGATTTTGATCCTAAAGGCAAATCGGACAACGAGGTGATGAAATTTACCCAGAGTTTTATGACCGAACTGTTCAGACACATAGGACCGGATACCGACGTACCTGCCGGCGACATAGGCGTTGGCGGACGCGAAATCGGATTCCTGTTCGGGCAGTACAAACGCCTGAAAAACGAGTTTACCGGCGTTCTAACCGGAAAAGGCCGGGAATGGGGTGGAAGCCTTATTCGTCCGGAAGCAACCGGATACGGATGTACCTACTTCGCCGAAGAAATGCTAAAAACACACAGCGACAGCCTGAAGGGCAAAACCGTACTGATCTCAGGCTCAGGCAATGTTGCCCAGTATGCTGTGCAGAAAGTCACGAGCCTGGGCGGTAAAGTGGTAACACTTTCCGACTCCTCCGGATTCATCCACGACCCGAAAGGTATTGACGAAAGCAAACTGGCCTATCTGATGAATCTGAAGAATGTAAAGAGGGGAAGAATCAAAGAATACGCCGACAAATACGGCTGCGATTACCACGAAGGAATGCGCCCCTGGGGAATCCGGTGCGACGTGGCACTGCCCTGCGCCACGCAGAATGAAATCAACGAGCAGGACGCCCGGGCTTTGGTCTCTAACGGATGCAAAGTAGTTTCGGAAGGCGCCAATATGCCTTCGACACCCGAAGCCGTTGAAATATTCCTCAGCAACAAATTGCTTTACGGACCCGGCAAGGCAGCCAATGCCGGTGGTGTTGCCGTTTCGGGCCTCGAAATGACCCAAAACTCCATGCGGTTGTCGTGGAGTCGCGAAGAAGTGGACGCCAAGCTCCACCAAATCATGCGCGACATTCATGAAACCTGCGTAAAATTCGGAAAAGACTCCGACGGATATATTAATTACGTAAACGGAGCCAACATCGGGGGATTTGTAAAAGTAGCCGATGCCATGCTTGCCCAGGGGGTTGTTTAAAAAACCGCCTGTAAGAAATCGCTGAGCAACTCCTTTCAAACACCTGAATTCCGGGTAATTTCAAACAGCTTTTCAGCCGAAAAAGCCCGGAGTTCAGGAAAAAAGGAGTCAAACTGACGACCGTAAAAAGCATACCTGTCTCTGAGTTCAACAGCAGCCTTGTCCATATTTGACTGGAATGCCGTTCGCCGGGCCATCCCGTTAAGTGCCTGGTTAAGGCCTTCAATCTCACGGTAATGCAAAAGCCAGTTTCCCCGAATCATATAGGGAAGCATATGTTTTGTGCGCGCCGGAAGCACGGAGTAATTATCCATTAAAACTCCGTACATGCGCTTTGAAAACTGCTCAAGCGGCTCATCCGTCCAGTTGTGCCATCCGGTAGCAAGGTAATGATCAAAAAACATATCCAGAACCACGCCGGCATATTTGCGAAAACCGGGCCTGAGTGCCGTTACGGAGCCCCTGACAACCGAATGATTGTCGGTAAACTCATCGATGGCCTTATGCAGGGCAATTCCATTCCGTATCTCTTCGGAAAACTGCTCCGATCGTCTCCCTTTCACATGATCCGCAATAAAATTGCCGATGATGATTCCGCGGTCATTTCCCGAAAGGTACAGGTGAGCAAGAAAATTCATAGCCGGATCTTAGTTTTTCAGGCCTGCGCTGGATTTTTATCGTTTCAACGCAGAATTACGTCAGATTTTTTTCAAGGCCTGCTGGCCCTACAACTCCTGTCTGCAATCGTAAATAACACATACAACGCCTGAAATGATTAATCAGTACATCAAAAATAAAACAATTTTCGACAGGTCAATTTCAGTCTTTATTATTGTATCTTATTGTTTTTGTGATATTTAAATCTTAAAAAGCCGGAAATGACAATCTGCATTTGAGTCAAATTCAAGTTTTAAGACGGCTTCCTGTTAATTAATTTTATTTTTATAGTTTTGCCCACTGTAGTATTCATACTTCCACTGCCGAAATTTAAAAACCTGATATAAATGCAAAAGTTATTATTACTGGGAGACGAAGCCATTGCGCAGGGTGCTCTCGATGCCGGGCTTTCCGGAATTTATGCCTATCCCGGCACTCCGTCCACCGAAATTACAGAGTATGTTAAGCACTCGGCAGAAGCCAAAAACGGAAAAGTTGTTGCTTCCTGGGGTGCCAATGAGAAAACGGCGATGGAAGCTGCCCTCGGCATGTCGTATGCCGGGAAACGTGCAATGGTATGTATGAAGCATGTGGGGCTGAATGTAGCTGCCGATGCATTTGTAAACTCTGCCATAACAGGAGCCAACGGGGGTCTGATTGTTGTTGCAGCCGATGACCCTTCGATGCATTCATCGCAAAACGAACAGGACTCACGGTTCTACGGCAAATTTGCGCTTATTCCCATTCTGGAACCCGGAAATCAGCAGGAAGCTTACGATATGGTTCATTACGGCTTTGAACTGAGTGAAAAATTCAGGATTCCGGTGATGATGCGCATTACTACCCGCCTGGCGCATTCGCGTGCCGGCGTTGCCCGTCTTAAACCCAAAGCTCAGAACGAAATACGCCTTCCCGAAAACCTGAAGCAGTTTATCCTGCTTCCTGCAAATGCCCGCAGGCAGTACAAACACCTGCTCGGCACCCAGGCTGCATTTATTAATGACTCTGAAAAATCGGCATTCAACCAGCTGATGGATCACCCCGACAAGAAGCTGGGAATTATCGCCTGCGGACTTGCTTACAACTATCTTGTAGAAAACTATCCGGATCACCGTGTACCCCATCCGGTACTTCGCATCGGGCAATACCCTCTGCCTGAGCAGATGGTATCCCGTCTTTACGAATCATGCGACAGTCTGCTGATTCTGGAAGACGGATATCCGCTGGTGGAAGAAATGATCCGCGGATTTATGAACAACGGCAAACCCGTTATGGGAAGGCTTGACGGCACTATTCCCCGCGACGGAGAGCTGAATCCGAACATCGTGGCCCGGGCTCTCGGCCTGGCTGACACCCGTGGCAACGACATTCCGAAAGTTGTTAGCAACCGCCCACCGTCACTTTGCAAGGGATGCCCGCACATATACAGCTACAATGCCCTTAACGAAGCGCTGAGCAGCCTGACAAGGGGAAGGGTATTTGCCGATATCGGATGTTATACCTTAGGTGCACTCGAGCCTTTCGATGCCATTAACTCCTGTGTGGATATGGGAGCCTCTATAACAATGGCCAAAGGTGCAGCCGATGCCGGACTGGTGCCAGCTGTTGCCGTGATCGGCGACTCCACATTCACTCACTCGGGAATGACCGGACTGCTGGACGCAGTTTTAGCTAAATCCCCTGTAACCGTGATGATTCTCGACAACGCCACTACCGCAATGACCGGAGGTCAGGATTCGGCTGCCGCCGGAAAAATAGAAGACATCTGTCAGGCCATTGGCGTTGAGAAGGAACACATCCGCATTATAAATCCCCTGCAGAAATACCACGGGGAAAACCTGGCCATTATCAGGGAAGAACTGGCTTATGAAGGCGTATCGGTGGTAATTCCGCGCCGTGAGTGCATACAAACTGCTGCCCGCAGGCTCAGGGAAATCAAAAAACAAAAAGAAACCAATAAAGCAGAGGCATAGGACCATGAAAAAAGACATCATACTCGCCGGCGTAGGCGGGCAAGGCATTCTTTCAATTGCAGCAACGATAGGGACAGCGGCCCTCAGCCAGGGCCTGAATCTGAAGCAGGCGGAAGTCCACGGCATGAGCCAGAGAGGCGGCGACGTTCAGTCAAACCTCCGCATCTCCGACGGTGAAATTGCGTCTGACCTGATTCCTATGGGAAAAGCAGATATGATCATTTCGGTTGAACCCATGGAGTCGCTGCGTTATCTTCCCATGCTTTCGCCGGAAGGCTGGCTGGTTACAAACACCAAACCATACATCAATATCCGGAATTATCCGGAAATGGATGAGCTGATGGCCGAAATAAAAGCACTGCCCCGTCATGTTACCCTCGATGCGGATGAAATAGCACGGGAACTCGGATCGCCCAAATCGGCCAATATGGTAATTCTCGGAGCTGCATCGCCATTCCTTGACATAGATTACACTTCCATTCAGGATGCAATCCGTGCCATCTTCCGCAGGAAAGGAGATGAAGTTATACAGGTGAATCTTGACGCTCTGGAAGCAGGCCGGAAGCAGGCAATGCTCCAGACCGGACACACCGGTTAATTCAATTGTTACCCGGAAACCACTCAAATGTTCCGTATTTCAACAATAAAGTACTTCCCGGCATCTCTGATCCCGGGAAGTACTTATTTTAAGGCATTCCTTAAGCTATAAAACGGATCTCTCCGACATTGAGCATCCGGTGAGTGACCAATTTTAACGGAGCTTTGTTAAATTTTCACATTTTTTGGGAACAATTTTTTAGTCTGACGTTGTTTTCCATGTTGAAATATTATTAGTTTTGCAATTGATAGAGGAAAGTTTTGTCTAACCCTTAAAAATAATGCTTATGAAAAAACTGTTACTAATTGCGACTGCTGTTTGCATCAGTGCGGGACTTTTTGCACAGAAAAGTCCGGCCAAGGTTAAAGCAAATGTACCTGTAGCTACATTGCAGACAACCAATATTGATGAAGAAAGCATCGTTCTGAAACCTTCAATGGTCAGCGCCATTCCTGCACCTGCAAACAGAGGGACTGCTGACATTACCATCGTTGACATAGGTAATGCTGCAAATGCTTTCGGACTTTACAACGGAGGCCGTACTGCACTCTGGGCAGATCCCGGCACCAACGCTGTTGCTTTCTTCCACCGTATGCTCACCCCCGGATCGGGTTATATTGCGTATGACATCTCGAAAGATGGAGGGAACACCTGGTCAAACAACAACCAGATGTACATGCCCAGCCCTGCTCCTGCTGCCAATGCGCGTTATCCTCAGGGTGTTATTTACAACCCTGCCGGAAATACCAATCCCGACAATGCTTTTGTAACCGGTTTCTTCCCCATTCTTGACGGAAGCAACGGTACAGCAGGCAGCTGGGGTGGTTATGGCAGTGCAACAACCAAAATCGACGGAACCGGCAACTCACAGGTTAGCTGGCCTTCACGTCCTCCCATCAGGCACAATGTACCCGATGCTATGGCTATCAACCCTGTAACCAATGACATCTTCATCGTTGATCCTTCACTCATCGGCGGCCTTGGCAACCAGTACGTTGACTCTCTGCTTATCACCAGGGGCATTTTCAACAACGAAACCGGAGCCTATGAATTCGAACAGTCTCTTCTGTATGCTCCTGTTATAGCTTACGGAACTTCAGTTGCCGATGTCCGCATTGCATTTGCTCCCGACGGAATGACCGGTTACATTATGACCCTCAGCGATAACGGCGAAGATCCGTTTGCCGCAGAAAGCGCTTTCTATCCCATCCTTTACAAAACCACCGACGGCGGACTTACATGGGATGAGAACCCGATCACTGTTGTCCTCGGCGGACCCGACGGTATTAATGGCATCGTTAACGGACTTCTCACCGACGATCTGATCGTTGAAATGTTCGGCGAAGCTGTACCCCGTGATGAAATTGTCTACACCACAGCTTTCACCAGCGACTTTGCAGTTGATATGAACGGAAATCCCGTTATTACCACCGTTATCGGAATCTCCGGTGTTCACTCATCGACTCCGCAGGCTTATTCGATCCTCTCCGCCAGCGGATTTATCGCTTCCTATAACATTTTCTCATGGGACGGCGGCGAAACATGGCTTGCAGAGAAGCTTGGACCGAACCTCCTTTCATTCCGCGGTGAGTGGGGCGATGTTTCGGAAGACAACCGTAACCAGCTGACTGTATCACCTGACGGTTCTAAAATGTTCTTCTCATGGCTCGATACACACTTCGAAGGAGCTACCGATAACACTCAGCCCGACATCTTCTGCGTTGGCTGGGATATCGCAACCAACAGCTACACCGATATTGTAAACGTTACCTTCCTCTCCGATGCATGGCTGCAGGCTTTCATGGGAACCGCATCCTACTATGCTCTTGAAAACGCAGGCGAATACACCATTCCTTTCGCTTATCAGGACATGGATCCGACCGATCCCGGACTGCCCGTACAGTACAAATACATCAAGGATTTTAAATTCACCGAAGCTGACTTCGGCGTATGGGTAAATTCAGAAATCAAAGAAGCAAACGCTCTTGTTTCTCAGAACTATCCCAACCCGTTCAACGGAACCACCAGCATCAACGTGAAACTCAACAAGGCTGCAAACGTTAGCCTCGAGATCTACAACATCCTCGGACAGAAAGTTTATGAAATGCCCGCCCGCAATTTCGGCGAAGGCGATCACATCATCCAGATCAATGCTGCTAACCTGAAGTCAGGTATCTATACCTACTCGGTTATCGCAAACGGTGAGCGTACAAGCCGCCAGATGATGGTTAAATAATCTGACCACCTCATATTCTAAAAAAGGCCGCCGCAAGCGGCCTTTTTTAGTTTTATATTCCTATTTCATGACAAACATCATCGCCGTATTTTACACCTTACCAGCAGTATTCAAAACCAGGATACGATACTTCACCATAGGGGGTGAATTTTTTGCTGTCCGGTAAACCCTGGACTGAGATATGCTAGGCGTCGCTCTATTGCGTTCGGTTCAAAATGACAATTTAAAATTGATATACTATGAAACCGGATGGCCTAACCGCCTCCGGTCTCCGTTTTTTTTACAAACCAGTAAATCTATTAAAATCCGGATCTTCGTGAGCGTCAGCTATGACTCAACCCACCCGGGGCTACAATCTCACCGAAGGCTATCAAACGGCTTTCCCGAACAACCGGAACAAAAGAAGGGAACAACGCGTTTCGGTAACCTTGTTAAATCGGGTATAATTTCCCGAGATTCAGGTACAAAAAGAAACAGTTTCCAGGAACAATCGAAAACAGATCGATTTATCGGGCGGCTGAGTATTTTGTCATACAATAGGAGAAACAGAACAAAAATGTACGCCACCTGTCTTTACCACAGAACCATCCGTACAGCTCACCGATGCATGCGGAATGCAACATTCTGTATCGCTAAAGATCTTGCCGAAAGTCCGGTAACTTGTTTCGTACTTTAAAGAATAATACCCCGCCAACGCTAATCTCTCTGGCAATCACGCTGCGTATGGATTCCGCTTAAAGCGCATAACAGGCAATCAAAATCAGGTATTAGCTCAGAAAATAGGAAGGATCGACTGCTTAACCGGCATATTGATAGAATCAAGTTTTCGCACGAGCATCAGCCGCTGACGATTATAATCATCCAGGTAATCTGTTTTAACGGGCAAAGCAGGAGGAGACTCCACCTTTAACGGATCGACCGGTGTACCGTTTTTGTAGAATCTGAAATCGAGGTGCGGCCCAGTAGATAAGCCCGAGCTGCCCACGTAACCGATAATCTGTCCCTGGCTCACCCTTGCACCTGCCTTGATGCCGGGGCCATACCCGCTAAGGTGAAGATAAGCAGTTGTGTAAGTGGAGTTATGACGGATTTTAACCATTCGGCCGGCACCTCCGGCATACCTTGCTTCAAGCACTGTTCCGCTGCCTACGCTGTGTACCGGAGTTCCCTTTGGCGCGGCATAGTCTACCCCGTGATGCGGACGGCGGATGCGGAGTACAGGATGAAGACGGCTGTTTGAAAAGCGTGAGGATATCCGCGAAAATTTCAGGGGAGCTTTCAGAAATGCTTTCCGCAGGCTCTGCCCGTTCTCATCAAAATAGTCGGCATCACCATCCTGAATATATCGGAATGCAAAGTTATCCTTACCTCCGTGTTTAAACCGGGCCGTCAGAATATTGCCAAGCCCTATCTGCTCGCCATCCACCACAAGTTCTTCGTAGACAACTGTAAACCCGTCTCCGGGCTGAACAGCATAAAAATCGATAGACCAGGCATAAATTTCGGAAAGTGCAACGGTAACGTTCGGACTTGCATTTGCTTCTGCCATGGCATTCCACAGTGAAGAGCTGATGGTTCCCGAAGCTGACCTGATTCTGACTTCCACTTCCTTTTCACCGGTGTGAATATGCAATGAATCGCCCGTTTCGAATACCACGTAGCGGGTAGGGCTGTGTTCGTAGATAAAATACCCGGCTTTTTTCAGAGAATCGTTGCTGCACAAAACGGTATACTTATTGCCTGCTCTGATTTTTCTGACATCAAAAACGCCTGCGGCTTTGGTCACCAGCTGCTCAACTGCCTGCGCCCCAACATTATACCGGTATAGGATGGTTGAGAGGTTCTCACCCTGTTTAACCACATCTTTAACTACATAGAATGAATCAATAACCATCCCGTACTCTATTCTTGGCTCAGGTTCATAAACGTTTTCGGGTTCAGGTGCTTTTCGCAGAGCCGACATATAGTAGTCAACCGTAAATGTCAGAATAACTGCCACCCCTATAAGAACAGCAGCCTCAATCAATCGTTTCCGGGCAATTCGTTTCATTCATTCAGTATTTTTCGGATGATTAACGGTTACCTGCTTATCCTGATGCCGGTAAAATTTCCTTCCGAAGATTCGTATTCAGGGTAAAGTCCGGTTTATTCTTCTTCTTTTGTCTGATTCCGGGTATCCATTGGAATAACGGTAGCTTTCTGACTTTCGCCGGGAGCATTAAAGAGGTAGCGGTAGGTAATATGCCGTTTTGCAAAATCAGAGCCAACCGACTCATGCAATTGCTTCATTTTGGGGTTGAAATCACCAACCCACGACAGCTCGACCTCTGAATACCAGGGACGTTTGTTCATTACCTTCTCCATATGCCAGAAAATGGCTGATTCAATTCCCGACTTCTGGTATTTTGGCCTTACTCCCATCACGGTAATGCGGGTTCGGGTGAAAACGTTGCGTTTGCTGTAGAACCAGAATTTAAGTTTGCCCCAAAAGTTTAACTTACCGTTCAGGTAGCGGAAAATCTGATTGGCATCGGGTATCATCACCAGAAAAGCGGCGGGATTTTCATCCACATAAGCAAACCAGATAAACTCTTCGTCCATGATGGGCTTCAGCTCATTGAGCGATTTCCGCAGGTCATCGGGATCTATGGGAGTAAAATTCTCATGAAACTGCCAGGCATCGTCGTAAATGCTTTTAAAATCTTCGATAAACTTCCCGCTGTCCTTCCAGTTGAAATGCCTGAAGCTGTATCCGGGTTTTTGCCTGACCCAGTCGGCAATTTTCCAGAACCTTTCCGGGAAAGGCTTTCGCAGGTTCAGATGATTGGTAACCTGATCGAAGTAAGGCCTGAAGCCGTAATCCTCGAAAAATCCTTTGTAATAAGGCGGATTGTAGTTCATCCCGAAGCTTGGAGGCATAAAACCTTCTACAAGCAATCCCCAGAAATTATCGTTCTCACCAAAATTTACCGGGCCGTCCATGGCTTCCATACCTCTGTCTTTCAGCCATGCCTTGCAGGTATCAAACAGCAGAAAGGCAGCCTTTTTATCGTCAATACACTCAAAAAAACCCATCCCGCCGGTTGGTTGCGAAAAGTTATAGGCCTTTTTACGATTGATAAAAGCGGCAACCCGTCCGATAGCTTTATGGTTGTTGTTGTACAAAATCCAGCGTACGGCTTCTCCGTGGCTCCAGAAAACATTGACTTCCGGATTGAAAATACCTTCTACCATATTATCGGGCGGACACACCCAGTTCGGATCGTTGAGATACAAATCACGGGCTACATTCAGGAATGTCCGTGCTGAACGCTTGTCGGTAACTTCTTTCAGATACATATGCCGGTATTTTCCGTTTACACGAAATGCAAAGGTAAGGAGTTTCGCCGTTTTGCCCCGATAAAAGTAAAACCTGTCCGATTTCGCCGGCCAAACGAAAATTGTTGACCGCAAATCGCTAATTTTGCACGAAACTGCAATCAGGTGAAGAAACTATACCGGCTGATCCTCCGTTCGTATCTGGGGCCTCTCGTCCTTACTTTTTTCATTGCCCTGTTTATTCTGGTCATGCAGTTCCTGTGGAAATACATCGACGACCTTGTTGGGAAAGGGCTGCAATGGCAGGTTATCGGAGAACTCCTGTTCTACGCATCCACAACCTTTGTCCCCCTGGCTCTCCCGCTTGCCATCCTGCTCTCTTCGCTGATGACCTTCGGCAATCTCGGGGAGCGGTATGAGTTGGTTGCCATAAAATCGGCAGGAATTTCCCTGCGCAAGGTCATGAAACCCCTTGTGATCCTTTCGGTAGGCATCAGCATCTTCGCCTTTTTCTTTTCCAACAACATCCTTCCGGTCGCCAACCTGAAGTTTAAAAGCATCCTTTACGACGTAAGACAGCAAAAGCTGTCCTTAAACATCCGTGAAGGAATTTTTTACGACGGCATCGAAGGGTATGTGATGCGTATCGGCAAAAAAGACAAGGACGGCATTACCATTCGCGATATAATGATTTATGACCACTCCTCCCGTATGGGCAACACAACCGTAACTCTTGCGGAATGGGGAAAAATGATTCAGAGCGAAGATGGTGCAACCCTGGAACTTACACTGTTCGACGGATATAATTACGACGAAAAAACGGATAAGCGAAACGAAACGAAACGACCGTTTCAACGGACTTACTTCTCAGAACAATACCGGCTTTTCGACCTTTCTGATTTTAAAATGATGCGGACCGACGAGGAATTGTTCCGCAACCATTACCAGATGCTCAACCTTGATCAGCTCGGTAAAGCCGGAGATTCGCTGCGAAAGGAAAACCAGGTGAGAACCACCGGACTGCTTCGTTCAACGGAAATGAGCTATTTCTATCACAATCAGCTTGATTCGGTTCATTTCGCCAACCTTCCCGATACCATTCGGCAGATATCCAATATCCCTGCATGCGACAGCCTGACAAAAGCAGAAATGCTGCAGGTATACGATATGGCGATGAACTCCGCCCGTAATACACGAAGTAATGTAGAATTCAACAGAGCCGACATGGATGCCCGTAATGTACTGCTTCGAAAGCACCAGGTGGAATGGCACCGGAAATTTACCCTTTCGATTGCATGCCTGGTACTGTTTTTCATCGGAGCACCCCTCGGTGCCATCATCCGTAAAGGCGGGCTGGGCCTTCCGCTGGTAATATCGGTGGTATTTTTCGTTATATATCACGTAATCTCGATGACTGGTGAAAAATCGGTTAAGGCAGGTACAATGGATCCCTTTCTGGGGATGTGGCTTTCATCGGTAGTATTGCTGCCTCTCGGAATCCTGCTGACGCTGAAAGCAACAACAGACTCACCCCTGTTTGACCCTGACTCGTGGAAAAAATTCCTGTTTACCCTTTTCAGTAAAAAATCCCGGTAAGGAAAACAACCTAACTCGCTTGCGGATATGAAAATCCTGTTGCTCTGTAATAAATCGCCATGGCCTCCGAAAGAAGGAGGACCTATAGCCATGAATGCCATGGCAGAAGGACTGATGGCTGCCGGGCACACGGTAC
Source organism: Bacteroidales bacterium UBA6248 (assembly GCA_002441345.1). GTDB lineage: Bacteria > Bacteroidota > Bacteroidia > Bacteroidales > Lentimicrobiaceae > Lentimicrobium. The sequence continues at coordinate 127,863 of DJVU01000006.1, read as the reverse complement.
GGATAATTGCCATCAACAGCAACAAATACAGCGTTGATCCTGCTTCCATTCCGGAAGATTACCGGGCAAAGACAAAAATACAACTGGTTGATATCGATCTGCGTATCCGCCCATTTCCGGCACTGAAATGTATGCTCTCCAACCGCTCGTACCACGTTGCCCGTTTTATTACCAAAGGATTTTCCGAAATACTGGAGCAAACATTAAAAGCAGAAACGTTCGACATCATTCAGTTCGAAACACTTTTTACAACACCCTATATCTCCCTCATACGATCCCTTTCGAAAGCCCGTCTGGTGCTGAGAGCGCATAACATAGAACATCTGATCTGGGAGAGGATGGCGTCGGGAAGCCGCAATCCGCTGAAAAAGTTTTACCTGCGGCATCTTGCCCGCACGCTGAGGGAATACGAGCTTTCCACCCTGCAATCCGTTGATGGCATAGCAGCCATAACCGGACACGATGCGGACTGGTTCCGCATGCAAACTCCCGGTTTACCGGTAACCGATATCCCTTTTGGAATTAATCCAGGCAACAAAGACGAAGCGGTACACCCTTTGCCGCAGAAACTGACGCTTTTTCATCTCGGCTCCATGAACTGGCTGCCCAACCTGGAAGGAATTAACTGGTTTATTGAAAACGTGTGGCCAGGGGTATATGCACGGCATCCCGAACTCGAATTCCGCCTTGCCGGCAGAGCAATGCCTCCGGGCATCGCGCAATTAAAAATCCCCGGCCTTGTGGTTGACGGTGAAGTTGAAGATGCGGGGGCCTATATGAGAGACAACTGGATCATGATTGTACCCCTCTTCTCAGGCAGCGGTATACGGATTAAAATAATCGAAGGGATGCTGGAGGGAAAAACCATACTTACCACCCCGGTAGGAGCAGAAGGAATACAATACACGGATGGCAGGGATATTCTGATCTGCCGCAATGCGGAGGAATATTCCGCTGCCATCGACCGCTGCCTGAGCAACCGGCAACTGGTTGACACCATCGGCAGAAATGCCCGAGAACTTGTAGTTAAGAGCCACAATAACAATGAACTGATGAAGAGGCTCACGGAATTCTATTCTGCGCTGTAAGCTAATCCTATTTTATTACCTTTGCCATGAGGCTGCTGCCGCCCTCAACCTGGCCGATCAGAGTTTACCATCGCTGCAAATCAGCATGGCTCATCGGGATGCAGGCAGAGAGACTGCAAATGCCGGCAGGGTAAACCTGCATTCAATAACTCTTTGACGCGAGCCCGATGGCTTTACTTATGGCATGAAACTACTTGTGATTCTACCGCGGTTTCCATACCCTACGGAAAAGGGCGACAAACTGAGAGCTTTCCATCAGCTCAGAATACTGTCGGAACAGCACCGGATTATCCTTTGTGCCATAAGTCACCAACCCGTCAGCCGGAAGCAGTTTGACGAAGTAAAACCTTACTGTTCGGAAATTCATGTTATCAGGCAGGGGAAGATTCAGGTTGTTTGGAATCTCTTCCGGGCACTATTCAGTGGCTGGCCGTTTCAGGCAGGTTATTATTTCTCTGCTAAAGCACGTAAAAAGATAAGACAGGTAATCAGGGACGAAAAGCCGGGTCACATCTATTGCCAGCTGCTGCGAACGGCGCTTTATGCAATTGATGAATCCACTCCGAAAACCATCGACTTTCAGGATGTCTTTTCCAAGGGCATTGAACGCCGGATTCCGCTGGCCGGGCCGGTTATGAAACAACTTTTAAGACTTGAATACCGGCGCTTGTTGCGGTTCGAATCCTTCGTTTTCAACCGTTTCGACAATAAGACGATTATATCGGAATCAGACCGCGATTTCATTCCCCATCCCGAAAGGGAGAAAATCCTTATTGTCCCGAACGGAGTGGATCATGAGTTCTTCAAACCCATGGACAAGCCTGTGACGCATGAGCTGATTTTCACCGGAAACATGGGCTATCCTCCAAACATCAATTGCGCTGAATACCTGGCTGTAAAAATTCTGCCAATTATACACCGCGAGTTGCCGGGAGTGCGGCTGATGCTTGCCGGAGCAACGCCTTCCCCGAAAGTCAGAAACCTGGCCTCGAAACATGTTACGGTAACGGGATGGGTCGACGATATCCGGGAATGTTATGCAGGCGCATCCGTATTTCTGGCACCCATGCAAATTGGCACCGGTTTGCAGAACAAATTGCTTGAAGCCATGTCGATGAAACTTCCGTGCATAACATCCTCTCTGTGCAATTATGCTCTTAAAGCCAAACCCGGCAGTGAAATCCTGATTGGCGACTCGGCAGAAGAAGTTGCCCGGCATGCCATCGACCTGCTGAAAGACAAAGAAAAAAGAAGGTGTGTAGCAGCATCCGGATATGACTTTGTACACAAGAACTACAGCTGGAGCGGAGCCACAAGAGGACTGCTGGAAGTTTTAAAATAATTGAAGCCTTGTAAATCAATGCAGTGTACCCTTTTAACATGAAGAGGCACCAGAATTACCGGCAAAACGTTATAAAAATTGCGACTCTGCCCGATAACAATCCGGACTTATGCCCTGAAGGTTCAGTTTTTTTTCAGTCCGGGCCGTTACAATAAGCATTCCCGCAAATTAATTGATATACTGCTCAATCATATGCCAGACAGAAGGTTTTACGTTATTCTAATCATACTTTTCTCCCTTACCGGGATGTTTATCAGTATTCAGGGAATGGCGTCAGCTTCCAGACTGTCGTCTGAAATGGAATCCAGGCTGGCGGAAGCCGCGCGACTTGCCGATCATTTGCCGGAAAAAGCTGTAACTCTTGCCACGGAATTATTAAATGAATTATCGAAACCATCCGACAAGGCTGCAAGAGCAAGAATATTCAAAATCCTCGGAGCTGCGCATTACAACCTTGGCAATGAACGCCAGGCTATGGAATATTATGAACAAGCCCTGACCATATACAGAGAAGAGAAAGACAGGATTGGCATAGCCTCCGTTCTCAACAACACCGGTCTGATCCGCGAGTCACAGGGCGATTACAGCGGTGCACTCAAACGGTATAATGAAGCCTCGGAAATCTTTACCGATGAAAACCGTGAAAAATACCTGGCACTAACGATTACCAATATCGGAAACGTATACTATACACTCGGCCGTTACGACAAAGCCCTTGATTACCTGAGTCAGGCACTGCGCCTGCACGAACGTTCGGGGGACAGCTCCGGGCTTTCAAAATCCTACAATAACATTGGCAATATCTACCTGAGCCTGAAAGACTACCAGACGGCATTGAGCTATTACAGCAAAGCCCTTGAAATCAATAAAAAATTAAAAAATCTTCCAAGCCTCTCAACGAGCTACAACAACATCGGCCTGGTTTATCAGGGAATGGAAATACCGGACAAGGCCATAGAATTCAACCGGCTGGCCCTTGAGCTTTCGCGTAAAATCAACGACAGGGCAGGTATTATTTATAGTCTGGTAAATACGGGCAACATATACCTTGATCAGGGAAACACCGATCAGGCGGCTATCTACTTCCAGGAAGCCTACAGAATTTCAAGTGCAAAAAAAGAAGGATTCACACATACTACGGTACTTCAGGGGCTTGCCGGGTTGCGCAACCTGCAGCAAAAGCCGGATGAAGCCATACCTCTGTACAACGAAGCCCTCACTTTTGCAGAAAAAACAGGATCGCTGTCCCTTCTTGGTAATCTGTATCGTGGACTGGCCGAATCGTGGAACCTGAAAGGAGATACGGATAAGGCATACAATTACATGCTTAAATTCAGCCGGGTTGCCGACAGTTCTTACGACAGGGAAAGCAATGAACGCCTTAACCGACTCAGAGTCAGCTTTGAATCGGAACGTACCGAGAAAGACAATCAGCTGCTCAGACAACAAAATATATACAGTCAACTGGCATTGAAACGTCAGCAAACAATTCGCAACCTACTGATAATTATATCGGTAATCATTATTGCCTCGGCCCTGTTCCTGCTGTCGCTATATCAGTCGAAAAAGCGAAAAAACAAACTGCTGGCCACTCAGAATGAGCAAATCGTAAGACAAAAAGAAGAGCTGGCATTGTTATACAAACAACAGTATAAGCTGAACGAAACCAAGAATAAATTCTTCAGTATTGTTGCGCACGATCTTAAGTCGCCGTTTCAGTCAATTCTCGGCTTTTCGGAACTGCTGAGCTATGAATACGAGAATCTGGACGAAAAACAGCGCCGTGAAGCCGCCCACAGCATTCATAAGGTTTCCGTTGACACGTTCAGGCTGATCGAAAATCTTCTTGAATGGGGGCGTGCGCAAAGCGGTGGTGCCAGGGCCGTGTTTAAGGTCTTTAATGTCAGAGACACTGTACTGAATACTCTTCCGGTGTTCGAGCCACAGATACAGAACAAAAAACTGCAGTTAACCTACGACCTTCCGGAACAGATGCAAGCCTATGCCGATCCCGATATGATCATGGCTGTAATCCGTAACCTGATTTCAAATGCAGTAAAATTCAGCCCTCCCGAAGGCAACATTCACCTGAATGCAACACAAAACAAAAACTCGGTACGAATCTCGGTAAAAGATTCAGGTAACGGGATACCTTCCGAAATCAGACAACATCTTTTTACACTCGATCCTAAAGTACAAAGGGCCGGAACAATGGGAGAACGGGGCACCGGGCTCGGACTTACACTTTGCCACGACTTCATGAGTCTTAATAAAGGCAGCATATCGGTTGAAAGCGAACCGGGAATGGGCAGCACATTTACCATTGTATTGCAGCACAAGCCCGCAACGGCCGGCAACGAGTCGTGAGTACATCATAACTCTCTGACTCCCAAATTTCAGCATTGTCATATCGGTGCATGCATGTAGGAATATAATGGCGGCAACACGACCTGCCGCAGCGGCTGAATGTGGCAAAAAATCCCTAAGTTTGCCGAAACTCAATACCATTCGTATGTCAGACGATAAAAAGATCATTTTCTCCATGGTAGGGGTTGGAAAAGTAATTCCTCCCAACCGTCAGATTCTTAAGGATATCTACCTTTCTTTCTTCTACGGTGCCAAGATTGGCATCATCGGTCTCAACGGATCCGGTAAGTCAAGTCTGCTAAAAATCATCGCCGGGCTTGATAAAAGCTATACCGGAGAAGTGGTATATTCACCGGGGTACTCCGTCGGTATACTGATGCAGGAGCCTGAACTCGACAACAGTAAAACCGTAAGGGAGATCGTGGAAGAGGGTGTTGCTGAAACGGTCGGACTTCTGAAAGCTTACGAAGAAGTTAATAACCGCTTTGCCGGGCCTATGAGCGATGACGAAATGAATGCGCTTATAGAAGAGCAGGGAAGACTTACCGAACTTCTCGATCAGCACGATGCCTGGGAGCTGGATACCAAACTCGAAAGGGCCATGGATGCCCTTCGTTGTCCCGAACCGGATCAAAACGTTAAAACGCTTTCAGGTGGTGAACGGCGCAGGGTAGCTTTATGCCGGCTTCTGCTTCAGGAACCCGACATTCTGCTCCTCGACGAGCCTACCAACCACCTNNTGGTGGCCGTCACCCACGACCGTTACTTCCTCGATAATGTTGCGGGCTGGATCCTGGAGCTTGACCGTGGTGAAGGCATTCCCTGGAAAGGGAATTACACATCCTGGCTCGAACAGAAATCGAACCGCCTTGCAATGGAAGAGAAAACTGAAAGCAAACGCCGTAAGACACTTGAACGTGAGCTTGAGTGGGTGCGTATGGCTCCAAAAGCCAGGCATGCCAAATCGAAAGCCAGGCTCGCCGCTTACGAACGCATGATGAGCGAGGATGTAAAACAAAAAGAAGAAAAGCTCGAAATATTTATTCCGAATGGACCAAGACTCGGCAACAAAGTAATTGAGGCTAAGGGCATTTCGAAAGCTTTTGGCGATAAACTGCTCTTTGAAAATCTCAGCTTTACCCTTCCCCCTGCCGGAATTGTAGGCATCATCGGTCCCAACGGAGCCGGAAAAACCACCCTTTTCAGGATGATCATGGGAATTGAAAAACCCGACTCAGGCGAGTTCTCCATCGGCGAAACCGTTAAACTCGGATACATTGATCAGGCTCACTCTGAAATTGATCCTGAAAAATCGGTCTGGGAAGTGATATCCGAAAGCAACGAAAACCTGCAGATCGGCGGCCGCCTGTTCAACTCCAGAGCATACGTAGCCCGGTTTAACTTCAGCGGCGCCGACCAGGGAAAGAAAGCAGGCGTACTTTCGGGCGGAGAGCGCAACCGTATGCACCTGGCACTGACCCTGCGCTCGGAAGCCAATGTTCTTCTCCTCGACGAACCTACCAACGACATAGATGTTAACACCCTCAGGGCTCTTGAAGAAGGTCTCGAAAATTTCGCCGGCTGCGCTGTAATCATTTCGCACGACCGGTGGTTCCTCGACCGCATCGCCACCCACATCCTGGCCTTTGAAGGCGATTCTCAGGTAGTATTTTTCGAGGGAGGATACTCGGAATACGAGGAAAACCGAAAAAAACGCCTTGGCAACGATACTCCGCACCGCATGCGTTACAAAAAACTAAAGGTTTAACTGCGGTGTTTTCGTTCAAACAGCCTGCAACGGCAAATGTCCGGTTACCCAAAAAATACCTGCGAAGTTTTTGCCGGAACACCGGAACCATGTCCCATTTCCAGGGATGGCCGGCTCTGCCTGACGAAATCCCTGTTATAAAACGTACTTCCGGATGAAAAAAATCGACAAGGAACTTCTGGATATGCTTACGGCCAAAGCCAGGCAAACGGCAAGGCTGCGTATGAACCACAACTTTCACTCAGGGCCTGAAGATCCGCTTCAGCGATTGCTTAATGCTATGGAACCGGGAACTTACATACGGCCGCATAAACACGAAAATCCCGATAAGCGGGAGGTTTTCTTTGCCCTGAGGGGAACGCTTTGCGTGGTACAGTTCGACGATGAAGGAAATATTACCGATTATGCCGTTCTTAAGCCGGGAAGCGGATTGTATGCCGCAGAAGTGGCCGAACGGACCTACCATACCGTGCTGTCGCTTGAATCCGGATCGATAGGTTATGAGGTCAAAGACGGGCCATATAATCCGCTTGACGATAAAGACTTCGCCGGATGGGCTCCCGAAGAGTATTCGAAGGAAGCACCTGCATATCTGCTGTCGCTGATTGATAAGCTAAACTTGCAGCAAGTCTGAATTTGCGTAATTTTGTCACAGCAATACCGGCAGTACCGGCTCCGGAATTGCATCCATACGAAAATAACTCACTATGAGTATAACCAAACCCTCTGTTCCGAAGGGAACCCGCGATTTTACTCCCCTCGAGATGAATCGCAGGAATTACATTTTCAATACCATCCGCTCCGTTTTCGAGAAATACGGTTATCAGCCGATTGAAACACCGGCAATGGAAAACCTGAGTACGCTTCTGGGAAAATACGGCGAGGAAGGCGACCGGCTGTTGTTCCGGATTTTAAACTCGGGCGATTTCCTTTCGGGAATTGAAAGCAACAACTTATCGGATATATCTTCAGCAGCCCTCACATCTAAAATCAGCGAAAAAGGACTCAGGTACGATCTTACGGTTCCTTTTGCACGCTTCGTGGTGCAGCACCGCAACGAGATCACTTTCCCGTTTAAACGCTATCAGATTCAGCCGGTATGGAGAGCCGACCGGCCTCAGAAAGGAAGATACCGGGAATTTTACCAGTGCGATGCCGATGTGGTGGGGTCCGACTCCCTGCTCAACGAAGCCGAGCTTCTGCTTATTGCAGGACAAATTTTTAAGAAACTCGGCATCCGCATCGTAATTAAACTCAACAACCGTAAGATACTTTCAGGAATAGCAGAACTGATCGGATACCCCGACAAACTGACCGATATAACCGTTGCGATCGACAAACTCGATAAGATCGGTGCAGAAAAGGTAAACGAAGAGCTGGCTTCTAAAGGAATAGATGCCGGCGCTATTGAAAAACTTCAGCCGGTGCTGAACCTGAGCGGCACGCACGAAGAAAAAATGAATGCACTGCAGGATTTGCTGTCCCATACCCGGGAAGGTATGAAAGGCATTGAGGAGATCCGAACCATTTTTCGTTTGACCAGCGTTATGGATATTGATTCTCCGCTCGAGCTTGACCTGACACTTGCCAGAGGATTGAATTATTACACCGGAGCCATCATCGAGATCAAAGCCCCTGACGTCTCAATGGGCAGCATCAGCGGAGGCGGAAGGTACGACAACCTTACCGGTATATTTGGCCTTCCGGGGGTCTCAGGCGTTGGCATCTCGTTTGGCGCTGACCGGATTTACGATGTTATGAATGAGCTTCATCTCTTTCCTTCAGAATCGTCCGTCACTACAAAAGCTATGCTCGTGAATTTCGGAGGAGAGGAAGAAACATACTCTGTTCGCATTGCCTCCGCACTCAGAGCCGCCGGCATCAATACCGAAATATATCCGGACAACGCCAAACTGAAAAAACAGTTTGCCTATGCCGATGCCAGCAAAATTCCCTGGGTGGTAATTATTGGCGAAGAAGAGAGAAAGCATGAAAATGCCATTCTGAAAAATATGGAAAGCGGCGAGCAGCTGACACTTCCGGTTTCACAACTTTCATCCCATATCCGCTGATCATGTTTATTCGCTGGAACCTGCTCTTCAAGGTAAAAATCAACCGCAGCGGCCTTACCTTATAAAATGGTCCGCCTTTGATTAGTTATACGGTTGATTACGAACTTAAAAAAATACACTTCTATGAACTCATTTGCAATTGGTTCAGAATCCCTGAACCTGGATGTTATTGAACAGATTCTGGGCAGCAATGCCACACTTACAATCTCCGAGGAGGCTGCCGGCCGAATCAGCCATTGCCGGCAATACCTCGACAACAAGCTTGAAAACCACGGCGACCCCATTTACGGTATTACCACGGGATTCGGATCGCTCTGCAATATCAGCATTTCGGAAAACGATCTCAGCAAACTGCAGGAAAACCTGGTTATGTCGCATGCATGTGGCACCGGAGAAGCCATACAGGATGAGATTGTCCGGCTGATGCTGCTGCTCAAGGCTCACGCCCTCTCGTCGGGAAATTCCGGCGTTCAGGTAAAAACAGTGCAGCGCCTTATTGATTTTTACAACCACAACACCCTGCCGGTTGTCTACGAACAGGGATCCCTGGGGGCTTCGGGCGATCTGGCTCCTCTGGCGCATCTGTGCCTGCCGTTGCTTGGTATGGGAGAGATGAAGCGCAATGGCCGCATCGTATCTGCCAGCAAGGTTCTAAAGGAATTCGGCTGGGAGCCCATCACCCTTCAGTCGAAAGAAGGACTGGCATTGCTGAATGGCACCCAGTTTATGAGCGCTCATGCTGTTCATATATTATTGAAAGCCAGAAAGCTGAGCAAGTTTGCCGACATCACCGGAGCCATCTCGCTGGAGGCATACAACGGACGCCTCGACCCGTTTATGGAGCAGCTCCATACCATACGTCCGCACAAAGGTCAGATTGAAACAGCACGCAACTTCCGCAACCTGCTTAACGGCAGCAGGCTTATCCTGCAGGAGGGTAAAAAAGTTCAGGATCCGTATTCCTTCCGGTGTATCCCGCAGGTTCACGGTGCAGTGAAAGATACTCTCACTTATGTGGAATCGGTGATTCTTACCGAGATAAATTCTGTTACCGACAATCCGACCATTTTTCCCGACGAAGATCTTGTGCTGTCGGGCGGTAATTTCCATGGCGAACCCCTGGCGTTTGCCCTTGACTTTCTGGCTATTGCCCTGGCCGAACTTGGGAATATCTCCGAAAGGCGCGTATACAGGCTAATAGCTGGCCAAAGAGGACTTCCCGAGTTCCTGGTTGCAAAACCGGGACTTAATTCAGGGTTTATGATTCCGCAATACACTGCTGCCAGCATCGTAAGTCAGAATAAACAGCTCGCCACACCCTGTTCCGTCGACTCCATCACCTCTTCAAACGAGCAGGAAGACCACGTAAGCATGGGAGCGAATGCCGCAACAAAAACACTGCGGGTTGTCAACAACCTTGAAAAACTGATTGCCATCGAACTGTTCGCTGGCACTCAGGCACTCGAATTCAGGGATGCTGCAGCAACGTCTCCGTTCCTGAATGCCTTCATCTCGGAATACCGGAGATTGGTTCCTTTTATTAAAGACGATGCCATCATGTACACCGAGATTGCAAAATCCATAGAGTTTCTGCGTCAGGTAGAGATCGATTTTCCGGAATAGGGAAAGCATTTTTTAAAGAACCGGGTATTTTTATCCGGTTTTTTTTTGTGATTTCCCCGCTTTTCTATTCCTTTGATGTAGAAACCCATAACACGCAACGCCATGGCACTCATCATCACTGGAAACGGTCTCACCATCAACGATGTGGTGGATGTAGCCCGAAACAAAAAGAAAGTTGACCTTCACCCCGGTGCCATCCACCGGATTCAGGAATGCCGTAATATGCTCGAAAAAAAGATTGAAGCCGGAGAAATCATGTACGGCGTTAATACCGGCATCGGCGAATTTTCGGAAGTCGTTCTGAATGAGGATCAGGTCAAAGATTTTCAGAAATACCTTATCTACAATCATGCTGCCGGCATCGGAGATCCCATGCCTGAAGAGCATGTCCGCGGAGCCATGCTGGGAAGAATCAACGTTCACGCTCATGGCAATTCAGGCGTGCGCCCCGACATCACCCTAACACTGGTTGAAATGCTGAACCGGGGAGTAACGCCGTATGTTTGCCAGAAAGGATCGGTTGGGGCCAGTGGTGACCTGGCGCCAATGTCGCAGATAGCATTGCTGATGATGGGCGAAGGCAAAGCATATTACAAGGGAAAGCTGCTCGACGGGAAGGAAGCCATGGACAAAGCCGGGATTCCCATTCCGGGCTTGAAAGCCCGCGACGGACTGGCAACAATCAACGGCAGTAATGTGCTTACCGCAATGAGTGCCATTTTTCTGTACGATGCTAATAACTGGCTGAAGCAGGCCGAAATTGCGGCAGCCATGTCTCTCGAAGCCCTGAAAGCCAATATGCGCCCCTACAATTCTCTGCTTCATGAAGTTCGCGGGTTTAAAGGGGCGGTGCGTAGCGCAAATGCCATCCGCCGCCTGGTTGAAGGGGGTGACCTGGCCGAAAACAGAATTAAATGCAAGGTTCAGGATGCATATTCCATGCGCTCTACACCCCAGGTAATAGGAGCCGCACACGATGCCCTGGCCTGGGCCCGCTCTCAGGTCGAAATAGAGTTGAACGGAGTTGGCGACAATCCTATCTTTTTCCCGGATAAAAACCTGCAGCTTTCAGGAGCCAACTTCCAGGGAACGCCGGTAGCCGTACCCATGGATATGGCCGGATCTGTTATAACAATGGTAAGCGTTATGTCGGAACGCCGCATGAATCGCCTCAACAACCCGGCACTCAGCGTGGGTCTGCCCGCATTCCTTACAAAGGGCGCAGGCATGTTCTCGGGACTGATGCTCAGTCAGTACACCGCCGATATGCAGATCGTGGAACAGAGGATACTGAGTATGCCGGCTTCAATACAATCGATACCTGCTGCCGCCGATCAGGAAGACTTTGTTTCTATGGGAATGAATACTGCCCTGAAAAACAATACGATCCTCGACAACGCTTACGGCATCCTTGGAATTGAGCTGATGGCAGCAGCCCAGGCACTCGATTTCAGAGAATATAAATTCGGCACTGGAGTCACCAAAGCACATGAAGTAATACGCCGCCATGTTGAATTTCTCGACATCGACCGACCACTGTATAACGACCATAACACCATGAAGGCTCTGGTAAAATCGTGCGAAATACTGGATGAAGTTGAAGCCTGTATCGGATCACTCGAATAATCCCGGTTAAAATTATCTGTAACGGACTTTGCCGGTTAAGCGGTAAAGTCCATTACTTTGCACCATCTACTCAAAGGAAATTCAAATGGAAGAGAACCAGGATACCCCAAAATCAGGCGTTATAAAACCCGGCACAAGACCTCCGACTCTAAGCCTGCTTTGCATTCTGTCGTTTATTGGAAGCCTCGGATCAGCCCTGTCGTCGTTTTTCGTTGCCATGGCATACAACATCATGCCTGAAGCCATTGCGCAATCGGGAATCCCCGAGGCTGAACAGATGCTGGCGCTGGTGCAAACTGCAGGCCGTAACTTCTTTGTCCTGCTCGGAGGATTAAACCTGGTATCCTTTGCCGGAGTGCTGATGATGTGGAAACTCAACAAAAAGGGTTTTCATGTATATACACTGGCACAACTTCTTATGCTCATCCTGCCCCTTTTAATGGTAAATGGCTATCGGTCTCCGTGGTCATCTCTGCTGCTTACAGCAACTTTTATTTTTGCTTATGCTATAAATACCCGGTTTATGAAGTAGGTACAGCCGGGAAGCCTTATGTTTTAAACAAAATTGACATTTTTTTCAACCACATATTGACATTTAGGGATATAATTCCTTACATTAGCCATTCAAAAGCTTAAAAGCTAAAATGGTTGTACCGGAAGAAGCCCATTTAGATCACAACCATATTCAATCCAGCAAAGCGAAGGCTCTGCCTTTCATCTTCAGGCTGGTTTGTCTGGTGTCTCTTATTGGAGGTGCGTTTTGGCTTATTATTTATTTCTCCGCATTACTTGGTTTAAAGCCGCTTTTTAATCCGTTTGAGCCAAATGACGCTCATTTATTTTCAGGTCTGGCCGCATTGCCAATGATCCTATTTACAGGCCTTTCCATTGCAGGCGTTTTTCAGATGTGGAAATTTAAAAAGGCCGGATTTTATTTATATTTTATTGCACAGTTTCTTTTATTCAACTATCCCCTTCTCGTTTACGGTACAAATCTTTTTGACTTAAACGAATTGTTTTTTACTACCATCTTTATCCTCTTCTATGGGATAATCCTGGCAATCCAGAAGAAATAGCATCAGGCTGAGAGTGCCTGAGACTGAGTTTTTTGGGAAGTGATTTTACCGACTGTATTGGATTTTGTTTTATGACCGGATGCATGGCCGATGCCAGAAAGCATAATTTACCGGATACTGCGTGTGGCGTAATGCTCTGTCTTTCGGCACATCATACGGAGAGTGATTCTATAAATCAGTTCTAATAATAGCAGCAATTAACCAATCATCTAACCTAAAGAGGAGGTCAACAAAAAAAAGAAGTCTGAAACCAACCAAACCAACAACCTGGTTTTTTTTGATTAAGCACGTTATGTTCAACATTTAACTCATCAAAAACACACACTATGAGAAAATTTGCATTGATGCTTGCACTTCTGATTTTCGCCGGAGTGCAGGTGGTACTGGCACAAATCACCGTTTCCGGTACAGTCACAAGCGCCACGGATGGTATGGGCATCCCTGGAGCTACAGTGCTCGTAAAGGGAACTACTGTAGGTGTTATTACCGATATTGACGGTAAATACACACTAGCAGTCCCGGCAAGCGGAAGATCCCTGGTATTTTCGTTTGTGGGAATGAAAGCCAAGGAAGTTCTGATCGCCGGACAACGTACCATTGATGTTGCACTTGACCCCGACGTCATGGACATCGAAGGCGTCGTAGTAACTGCACTAGGTATCAGCAGGGATAAAAAATCCCTGGGTTATGCGGTTGAAAATGTCAGCGGAGATGACCTTGCCAAAGTGAGAAGTAATAATGTTCTTGGCTCCTTGTCGGGAAGGGTTTCCGGTGTTCAGATCACGACATCTTCCGGACAAATGGGAGGCGGTGCAAGACTTCAGGTCCGGGGTGTAACTTCAATCACCGGTAACAACCAGCCTTTGTATGTTGTCGACGGTATCCCTCTCGACAACTCCGATTTTTCCTATGGAGCCACCGGAGGCGGAGGTTACGACCTGGGTAATGCAGCCTCGGATATCAATGCCGATGACATTGAAGATATCTCTATCCTTAAAGGAGCCAGCGCTACTGCCCTATATGGATCCAGGGCTGCAAACGGCGTTGTTCTGATCACCACCAAAAAAGCCAAACTCGGAAAACAGGCCATTGGTGTTACAATCAATTCAAGCGTTACTTTTGAAAACGTTTCCATTTATCCAAAATACCAGAAATTGTATGGAGGCGGTCTGATATATGGCGATGACGAAGGTGGTCTTGATGGATTCCTGACTGCAGAAATCGGCGGAAAGACATACAGACTTGCTGACTACGCAACCGATGAAAGCTGGGGACCAGCGTATGATCCCAATTTGATGGTATTACAGTGGAATGCATTCGATCAGGAGGCAGACCCCGGCAACTACCTTAAAGAAACCCCCTGGGTGTATCCTAAAAACGATTATACCTCTTTCTTCAATACCGCAGTGGGATATCAGAATAATGTTCAGATTACCGGTGGCAACGAAAGAAATGCCTTCAGGCTGAGTTATACAAACCTGGATTATCAGGGACTCTACCCCAACAGTGAAATGACACGTAATACGGTGAGCTTTGGCGGCAGCAGCAAAATGCACAAAAGCGTTGATGCCTGGTTTAATGCAAACTATGTAAAGAATGATGCTACCGGACGTCCGGAAACGGGATACGGCGACAGAAATCCCGTTCAGAAAATGTGGCAGTGGATTCATACCTCCATCGACTACGAGGATATGAAAAACTACCTGAATCCCGATGGGTCGCAACGTACCTGGAACCGCACGGCATGGGATGATCCCACTCCGATGTATACCGATAACCCCTACTGGTCTGCTTACAAAAATTACCAGAGCGACCAGAGAGACCGTTTGTTCGGAAATACCGGCGTTAACGTAGTACTTCTCCCCTGGTTGAAATTCACAGGTAGAGCCGGTATCGATTTCTATACCCTCAGAATGCAGGAAAGAATGGCGATTGGCTCACAGGCACAATCGTATTACCAGGAAGATATCCGCACTGTTAGCGAACGAAATCTGGAGTCATTCTTTACCATTGCAAAACGTTTTGCGAACGACCATCTGGGGATGAATGCCATACTAGGTGCAAACCGCATGGATCGCATGACCGAACGCTCCGGCGGTTTAACCAGCGGCGGTCTCGTTATCCCCGAACTGTTTACCCTTCAGAATTCACTGAATGCTGCCACAATTTTTGATAATACAACGAAAAAACGGATCAACAGCATGTATGCCAATGTATCGTTCGACTACAACTATATGCTGTATCTCGATGCAACGATCCGCAATGACCACTCATCAACACTGGCCGGAGATAACAGAAGCTATTTGTATCCTTCTGTCAGCATGAGCTTTATTCTTTCCGAACTTGAAGGACTAAGGGATAACAAAATCGTGTCTTTTGCCAAGCTGCGTGCAGGATATGCCGAAGTGGGCAACGACACGGATCCTTACGAACTGCTCACCTATTATACCATTGGTGTTCCTTTTGGAGGAAACCCGATGCTGAATGTTCCCACAACCTTACCTGCAGGTCTCGGCCTGATGCCGGAAAGAACAAAATCGTGGGAAGTCGGCGCGGAATTCAAGTTCTTCCAGAATCGCCTCGGTGCGGAGTTGTCGCTGTATAACAAAAAGACCATCAACCAGATTATCCCCATCCAGGTCTCCGGCACAACCGGTGTAGGTTCATTTAAGATCAATTCCGGCTCTATGACCAATAAAGGATTCGAAGGATTACTTACCGGAACTCCCGTAAAGATGAAGAACTTCCGCTGGGATGTTATGGTCAACTTCGCAACCCTGAATAATACGGTTGATGAACTTTCCGACGATTACAACCTGAATTACCTGAGTCTGCAGAATGCTCCGTTCAGGGTTCAGATCGGTGCCTTCGTCGGTGAAACCTATCCCATTATTTACGGGACCGATTTTGTTTACGACAACGATGGCAACAAAATTATCGGAACAAACGGTCAGTATGCATCCACCCCGATCAAACCTCTTGGCAAAGTTACCCCCGACTTCAACGGTGGTATTACCAATACCTTTACTTACAAAGGATTTGATTTCAGCTTCCTGATCGACATGCAGAAGGGCGGTAATATGTACTACCTGTCGCATGTATGGGGAATGTACAGCGGTATTCTTGAAGAAACGGCACAGCTGAACGATAAGGGAATCAACATTCGTGAGCCGGTTTCCGAAGGCGGTGGTATCCTTCTTGAAGGTGTTATCGGAAAATACGATGCTGCAAATGGTTTCGTATATCTGGATGCCAGCGGAGCTGAGGTCTCGAGTCCGGTCGCCAATGAAAAATACGTTTCCGGAGTTAGCTGGGCATCTCGTCACTACAATGGCCCCGATGCTCAGAACGTTTTCAGCACCGACTATTTCAAGCTTCGTGAAGTCCGTATCGGTTACACAATACCCGATCGTTTTACCGGACCCATCAAATCGCTGCGCGCATCCATATTCGGACGAAACCTGCTTACATGGGGTCATGCAAACAAACACTTTGATCCCGAATATCTGCAGATGGCTGGCAGCAATGCACAGGGAGCAGAAGGTGGTTACCTTCCCAGCACTCGTACCTGGGGTTTTGGCCTAAACTTTAACTTCTAACCAAAAAGAAAGGAAACCATAAAATGAAAACATTAGTAAAAGCAATAAGCATACTTCTTTTGGCATCCCTCTTTTTGACAGGTTGCGAAAAAGACTTTGACAAGATCAACTCCAATCCCAACTCTGCGGAGAAAGGGTTTACTCCCTACCTCTTTACCTATGCTCAGAGAAGTCTGGCCTTTTTTATGTACGACAGCTGGTTTGCCGGCCGCATGGTAACGCTTGCATCTCAACACGCCTGCCAGCGAAACTACACAACAGAAGACCGCTACGATTTCAGGGAGAATGTAACAAACACCTACTTCCGGAATTTCTATGCCTACATCAACAACCTGGAGGAAATCATCAAACTCAATACCAGTGAATCTTCGAAAGAAGAAATGGCCGGTTTTGGAGATAACGATGCTCAGATCGCATCCGCGATGATTCTGAAAGTATGGGCATTCCAGCTTATTACCGACACCTGGGGTGACGTACCCTATTCACAGGCACTCAACCCCCGCGAATATGCCACCCCGGTTTACGATAAACAGCAGGACATCTACAACGACATGATCGCAAAACTGAAAACTGCCAGCGATATGATCACCCCCGGAATGAAGGGCTGGACTACCGGAGACATTATTTACGGCGGAGATATGGAAAAATGGGAAAAGTTTGCCAACTCACTCCGCCTTCGTATCGCACTTCGCATGGGCAACATGGCAGAAGCCCAGAGTGCTATCAGCGACGGGGTATTCAGCAGCAACGACGAGAGCGCTATGTTCGCTTTTGCCGGAGGCGGAACTCCTGGTAATGCTCCTACTTATTCGGCTTATTTTGTCGATAACCGTAACGACTTCACCATGACCAAACAGTTTGTTAACCTGATGAAAGGTATGGATGACCCGGATATCCGTCCGGGCGGATTTACCAATCCTTTCGGCGGAATTATCGACCCCAGGCTCGCCATCTACCGCGGCCCGGGCATGGACGATAACACCGTTGGCGCACCCTACGGAGTGGATGACAATACCATGAAAGCTTACATTAACGCCAATACCAATACCATTAATTACAAACCTGCCAGCGGCGTTTACGGTGTAATCGTTTCATCAACCTTCCCATCCACCTTCCTCGACTATGCCACCGTTTGTTTCATGGCAAGCGAGGTTAACAACTGGGACAGAACCTGGTTTGAAAAAGGCGTTGTTGCATCTCTCGATCACTGGGGTGTTTCAGACGGAAATGCATACGTTACCGCCGCACTGGCCAAATTCGATGCAAGTTCAAACAAGGAAGAAGTCGTTCTTACGCAAAAGTACATACACCTCTACACCCAATCGCACGAAGCGTGGAGCGAATATCGCCGCACAGGATATCCGAAATCCATTGTTAAACCGGGCGAAGTAACCTATGTTGCTGACGGCGTACCTGTTACATTCGAAACCGTGAACAGCTCCGGCAACGATATTGTACAGCGGTTCAAATATGCAACTTCCGAATCGACACTGAACAAAGCAAACCTACAGGCTGCAATTGCAAATCAGGGACCTGATACGTATGCTACTCCCGTTTGGTGGGCAAAATAAATTTTAATTTTCAAAGTACGAAAAGCTGCCGGAAGTATCCGGCAGCTTTTTTATTTTCTCTCACCTTCATTTTCATGAAAGCCCACAAAGTGACCATGCTATCTAACTCTTTATCACTTACTTATAAATATATATACTAATTAATATTTATAAATTTATTACTATCAGCTGAAAATAATTAAAGCCGGAAAATACGGATTCGCTTCAACTAATATGAACATTCGAAAATTTATCCACGCATGTTGTGTACCGTAATAAAATGTTTTTTTGTTAACTTTGTTCTTCATAGTATCGCATTTTATTATAAATTGCGCTTCATTAGCAAAGGAACAAACCAGAAAAGGAGGTCATGAAGGAGAAATGCTGAATTAACCAACCACCAATCAAAATGTAACCAAAGACCAATTGTTTTACAATTTACTCACTTAAATCACACACTATGAGAAAATTTGCATTGATGCTTGCACTTTTGGTTTTTGCCGGAGTGCAGGTAGTTCTGGCACAAACCACCATTACAGGTACGGTTACCAGCTCAGAGGATGGCAAAGGCATCCCCGGAGCTACAGTACTTGTTAAAGGAACCACTGTTGGTCTCACCACCGACATGAATGGTCAATACTCAATTAATGTACCAGCAAATGGACGCATTCTGCAGTTTTCATTCGTGGGAATGAAAACCAAAGAAGTTACCATTTCCAATCAGACAGTTATCAATGTAGTCCTGGATCCTGACATTATGGATATCGAGGGTGTTGTTGTAACAGCACTTGGTATCAGTCGCGAGAGGAAATCACTCGGATACGCTGTTCAGGATGTTGGCACGGAAGAACTTTCCCGCACAGGCAACAACAGCTTGCTTGGAGCCCTTCAGGGAAAAGTTGCCGGTGTCGAAATCAAACCATCCAGCGGTATGCCCGGTGCCTCTTCTCAGTTCCAGATCAGGGGTGCACGTTCTTTCACAGGAAATAATACTCCTCTGTACGTAGTCGACGGAATGCCGATCGCCTCAACACCTGCATTCTCAACAGGAAACAGTGTTACAGGTTCCGACATTTCCAACCGCGCCATCGACATCAACCCAGCCGACATTGAGAGCATTGAAGTTCTGAAAGGACAGGCTGCAGGTGCCTTGTACGGCATTCGTGCATCTAACGGTGTAATTATCATTACTACCAAGAGCGGTAAGAATAATAAGGTTGGAAGACCGGTTGTTTCGTTCAGCCATACCAGCAGCTTCGACCAGGTTTCCAGAACACCCGACTACCAGACTACCTATGCACAAGGTACTGGAGGGAACTACGCTACAAGTTCTTCCATGTCGTGGGGTCCGAAAATTGTTGACCTTCCCGACGACCCGAACCATGGCGGTAACAATTTTGGTCACCCCGGAATGTTCAGGGTACCTCAGCGCGAACTTGCCGGTCTCGATCCATGGGTTCTCCCCGCCGTTTACAACAACTGGGACGATTACTTCCAGACAGGGTATACCATGACCAATAATATCAACGTGTCACAGGCTTCAAATGAAGGCAATTTCTCACTCGGTTTCAGTAACACCGATCAAACCGGTATTGCATTAAATACCGGCATGACCCGTTACAACGTAAGGGCAAATGCAGAGAGAAACCTTAACAAGAACTTTACCGTCGGATTTGCCGCCAATTATTCAACCGTCAATATCGACAAATTATCGGGAGCGAACGACGGATCACTGACCGGAGTTCTTGCAGCTCCTTCTAGTTACAATCTTGCCGGAACTCCTTACCACAGGCCGGGAGAGCCCACCCGTCAGATTTACTATCGCGGTGGTAGCTTCGACAACCCGTACTGGGTACCTCATAACAACACCTTTAACGAAAACACCAACCGCTTCTTCGGCAATGCATTCATCAATTACAAAACCCAGATCGACGAAAGCAAATCGCTGAACATTCGTTATCAGGCTGGTGCCGATACCTATACAACCCACCTGCAGGATATCTTCGGATATGGCAGCCGTGGAAACTCCAGGGGTGTTATCGATAACTACGGATCCACGAACTCCATTTTCAACTCACTGCTCACTGGTACGTTCGACTGGAAGATTTCTGATGATTTCGTATTTGACCTGATGCTCGGTAATGAAATTAACCACGAAAACACAAAGGGTTATACTGAATCCGGACAAAATTTCAACTTCCCCGGATGGAACCACATCGGAAATGCAAGTGTTGTAACTGCCAATGAATCACAGTGGGCCAACAGGACCGTTGGTACCTTTGGAAGCGCATCTCTCTCATGGAGGTCAACAATCTTCCTGAATGCCACCGGCAGAAACGACGTTGTTTCCACAATGCCGAGAGACAACAGAACGTTCTTCTACCCCTCCGTTGGTGCATCGTTCGTAGCATCTGAACTTAACGCCCTGCAGGAAATTGACTGGCTTTCTTTCGCCAAAGTCAGGGTTTCTTATGCAGAAGTAGGTCAGGCAGGTACTTTCTATGAAAACTTCTTTGTATCTCCCACATACGCCGGCGGCTTCTGGGTTGGCAATCCGATTCAGTACCCCATCGGAGGAATCAGCGCCTATATCCCAAGCTACGACCTCTACGACCCGAATCTTGAACCTCAGAACACCAAATCAACCGAATTTGGTATCGACCTGAAATTCTTTAACAACAGGTTTGGTATCGATTATACCTTCTCGAAACAGAATATTACCAACCAGATTTTCCCGGTTCCCCTCGCAGGTTCAACCGGAGCAGGAACTCTTGTAATGAACGGCGGCTCGGTTACCACCGATGCACACGAAGTCATGCTTTATGTAACTCCTATTCAGACCAAGGATTTCAGCTGGAATATCAATGTTAACTACACCAAGCTTACTAATCTGGTTAACGAGCTTGCTCCCGGCGTAGAAAGTATCTTCCTTGGTGGATTTGTTACTCCTCAGGTACGTGCCGGTATTGGCAACACCTACCCGGTTATTTACGGTGTTTCTTTCGCCCGCGACGACAATGGCAACATCCTTGTCAACGACAATCCCGGAGCATGGAATCATGGTTTCCCGGTGATCGGAGAGCCTGATGTAATCGGAGAAGTTTCTCCCGACTTTATCCTGAATGGTACTACTTCGTTCAACTACAAGTCCGTTTCACTGAGTGCAGTATTCGAATGGAAACAGGGCGGTCAGATGTATTCCGGTTCTAACGGACTTCTCGATCTCTATGGTATGTCAGCAGTAACGGAAGACAGGGAATCAACATTCATCTATCCCGGAGTAAAACCCGATGGCACCCCCAACGATATTGTAAGGGGAGGAATAAACGACCCCAGAGCAGTTGAACAGCTGTATGCCAACGTTTTATCAAATGTAGATGAATACTACATCCACGATAATTCATTTGTAAAATTACGTGAAGTTGCCCTGAGGTATAAACTTCCGAAGAACATCTACAAAACAGCCACTGCAGGAATTTCCCTCTATGCAAGGAATATTCTGGTATGGAGCGCTCTGCGTAACCTTGACCCCGAAACATCACAGGGTAACACCAACATGGGCGGATCGTTCGAACGGTTCTCTATGCCGCAGACTACCAGCTATGGCTTTACGATTGATGTAACTTTCTAATCTTAAAAAAGGAAAACCATGAGAAAGATAAAAAATGTCCTTATCCTCGGACTCCTGATCCTTACAACATTTTCTTGTTCAGAAGATGTTATGGATGATATAAACAAAAATGTGAATGACCCTACCGATGTTGCATCAAACCTGATCATCTCCGATGTTCTTACGAGAACGGCTTTCACCATCACCGGAAGCGACCTGGCTTTTTATTCATCGGTATACATCGAACACAACGTTGGAGTCTGGAATCAGAGCTACAACGCCGAAATCAGGTCGGGTGAGCCCACAAGTGCAACCACCTACAACAATTCCTGGAACTCATTGTACAGAAATCTCGCCGATCTTAAACTGATCATCAATAAATGTTCAGAAGGCGGATCGGAAGAGGGTAACTATTATACACTCGGTATTGCACAGGCTCTTAATGCTTACACCCTGGCAATTCTCACCGACTTAATGGGCGATGTTCCCTGGACTGAAGCTCTTCAGCCTGGCGTTATCTTTACCCCGAAACTTGATAAACAGGAAGCTCTCTATACCCAGATTCTTCAGAATGTAGACGATGCTATCGAAAACCTTGGCAAGACTTCTGTTTTCCCTTCACTGGGTGCTCAGGACTTTATCTATAACGGTAACAAGGAACGCTGGCTTAAATTTGCTTATGGTCTGAAAGCTCGTTATACCATGCGACTGTCGCACAAGTCACCGGCCTATGCCGATGTTATCACTTATGCTAACCAGTCGTTTACAAGCGCTGCAGAAGAGTGTAAATACAAATACAACGCTTCTACTACCTACAGTCCGTTCTATCGTTTCTTCACCGACCGCGACTACTTTGGCGCAAGCCAGAGTTTAGCCAACAAACTAAACGAAAGAAATGACCCCAGAGCAGACATCTTCTGGAAAGTTCATCCCGCAGGTTCAGAACTGGAGTTTGCACCCAATGGCAATCCCGTTCAGGTTCAGGGCCGCTATGCAATTTCAGCGCTTTCTGTCGCAACCGCTCCTACTTTCCTGCTCAGCTACCACGAAATTGAATTCCTGAAAGCTGAAGCTTACGTAAGACTCAATGACCTCACAGCAGCCGAAACTGCCCTGAAAAACGGTATTTCAGCTGCTTTCCAGAAAGTAAACATCGGTTTGACTGCAGAAGATGCAGAAACCTATTTCAACGATGAGGTTCTTGCCAAGTTTAATGCAGATCCTCTGAAAGAAGTTATGAACCAGAAGTATATTGCTTTCTTTGAAGAAGAAGCCATCGAAGCTTATAACGATTACCGGCGACTAAAGGCAATGGGAAACAATGTGATTACTCTTGAGAATCCGTTGAACAACACCCAGTTCCCTGTACGATTCACCTACGGTGCCAGCGATGTTACAACGAATGAAAACGTTCGTTCAGCATACGGCGACGGAACCTACGTATACTCTGAAAATGTATGGTGGGCAGGTGGCTCACGCTAATAGTTTAACACTTAAAAAAACTAGAATATGAAAACAAGCAAAATATTGACATTTCTGGTAGCTATGGTTTTCGCCTTTACTTCCTGCGAAACAGAAGTAGAAGATCCCGCAGGTCTGAGAGGCGAAGGCATTGTCCCGTCCTTTACAAACCTGAATCCCGCCGTGTTTGATGTTAACGATCCGGAAAATACATTCATCCAGTTCGACCTGAATATTAACGAGGCCGATCGTGCCGCCGTTAATGAGGTTAAACTGATCGTATCCTATAACGGCAATCTGCAACGCGTGGAATTGAAGAGCTACACTTCCTTCCCGCAAACTGCTGTGAAGGTTTACATGCATGAAGCAGCTGCAGCTCTCGGAATTCCACTTGATCAAGTCGCTGCCGGCGGTGCGTTCAATTTTGAACTTCTGACCGTTCAGGGTGAAAAAACCTACAGATCCAGTGCATCTTTCAATGCAGCTGTAGTTTGCGCCTACAACCCTGAAAATATCACCGGAAACTACCGCGCTGTCAGTGCCGACTGGGCCGTTGACGGAACCGTTACCCTTACTGTAGATCCGGCTGATGACTACATCATTTATGTCTCCGGACTTGCTGTTCTGGATGGTTTAACAGAGGATAAAGGCCCTCTCAAAATGGTTGTTAATCCGTTAGACTTCACAGTCACCGTTGAAAGGCAGGCTCTTGCATCCGTTGCATGGAGCTACACCAACCTTTCTTACGAAGGAAGCGGCTTGCTCAACACCTGCGACGGAACCTATGAAATGGGTTTCAGTATCACCGTTGATCAGGGCTCATTCGGAGGTCCATTCCCCTTTACTTTCACAAAACTCTAAGATAAAATCGTTTTGTTGAACTTCTGAATATCAACAAAAAGAAGAGTTTTTGATTTCTCTTAAAATACCCCGGCCAGGCTTAAGTCCAGACCGGGGTATTTTTTTTGATATTCTGCTTTTGTTTATACGCTGAGTACAACCGGCATATTGCCCAAATTCGGATCGACGAAATCCTCAATACATTCCTTCGTTAATTTTTTTTTACTGTTTATGCCAACATAACCAATTTGAACGTATATTTGCAGATCGCAAAAAGCTAATTTCATGAAAATTACCCGTTACATAAATCCGTTGTTTGCCGCATTTGCCGTGGCCTTCAGCCTTTATATCCGGGTAGTTTTACCATCTGTGTAAACAATATGTTTCACATATTACAAGCCCGGCCTTTCTTGTCCGGGCTTTTTTATTTACTGAAAATATTCAACGAATGATTCGTAAAGTACAATTTAATATGCGTAAAGAACAGTTTACGACTTCCGGAATCAGGAAGAAAATGTCTCTCTACCGGCATCTTATCCGCGATTCACTGGCAGGGAGCGAGCGCGACTACACCAGTATGCGTCTTGGTGAAGCCATTTTTTTACTGGCAGTGCCTATGGTTCTGGAGATGGTGATGGAATCCGTTTTTGCCATCGCCGATATCTTCTTTGTTTCACAATTAGGTGCCGATGCAGTTGCTGCTGTCGGACTCACCGAATCCCTCATCACTCTCGTATATGCCCTTGCTGTTGGATTCAGTGCAGGAACTACCGCTATGGTCTCACGCCGTATCGGCGAAAAGAACCCGGAAGCTGCATCCCGAGCTGCAGCTCAGGCGATTCTCGCCGCTATCGCCATAGCCATAGTACTGGGTATTCCGGGAGTAATATATGCATACGACCTTCTGCGACTGATGGGGGCTACACACGAACTGGCAATCGCAAACTACGGCTATACCGCAATTATGTTCGGCGGAAATATTGTTATCATGCTGCTTTTCGTGATTAATGCCGCGTTCAGGAGTGCCGGAGATGCGGCTCTTTCGATGCGCGTTCTCCTTGTGGCTAACGGCATTAACATCCTTCTCGATCCCTTGCTTATCTTTGGATTCGGCCCCGTGCCCGCCCTGGGTATAGAAGGTGCGGCCATCGCAACCAATCTCGGCAGAGGGATTGCTGTACTTTATCAATTCTATGTCTTATTCCGTGGAAGTAAAAGAATCCGGCTCCGATTCGCTTATTTTTCACCAAAGGCAGAGCTGCTGCTTACACTTATCAGACTCTCAGTGGGCGGAATATTGCAAAATATAATAGCAACCGCCAGCTGGATTATAATGGTTCGTATAGTCTCCGTTTTCGGAAGCGTTGCCGTTGCCGGTTATACCATTGCCATTAGAATAGTGGTATTTGCCCTTCTGCCTTCATGGGGCCTGAGTAATGCAGCATCAACCCTTGTTGGTCAGAACCTGGGTGCTGGAAAACCCGGCAGGGCTGCCCGCGCTGCCTGGATTACCGGCTTCGCAAATATGGGTTTACTCGGACTTGTCTCTCTGATATTTGTATCGTTCCCGGGGAGCCTTGTCCTTCTGTTTATTTCAGAGCCCGAAGTGATCGAACTGGCAGCAAGCTGCCTGAAAATCGTGAGTGCCGGCTTCCTGTTCTATGCAATGGGTATGGTAATGACACAATCGCTCAACGGAGCTGGCGATACCTATACCCCTACCCTGCTCAATTTCATCTGCTTTTGGCTGATTGAGATTCCGCTGGCCTGGTTCTTTGCATTGAGAATGGGTTTGCAGTCGGAAGGGGTTTTTTACGCAATCGTAATTGCGGAAAGCACGCTGACTCTGCTGGGGATGGCTGTATTCAGCAGAGGTAAATGGAAATTGAAGGTAGTATGAACATGAAAACCGGACTAGAAAAACCAGTTTTGCAGTATTCAGATCATAAAACCAAGAAAGGGCTTCGCATCCGGAAGCCCTTTCTTGGTTTTAAATTCAAAAAAAAAGCGAATACTATTCGAAAGCCAGTATTGATTTTTTAATGCGGCTGATTGCTTCACGCAACTGCTCCTCGGTAATCACAAGCGGAGGTGCAAAGCGGATGATGTCGCCGTGAGTAGGCTTGGCAAGAACGCCGTTTTCCTTCATCTTAATGCACACATCCCAGGCTTCTTTTCCATTCCTGGGACGGATAACTACTGCATTCAGAAGTCCCTTTCCGCGTACCAGTGCAATCATATCCGATTTCACCGATGCCATCTCCTCACGGAAAATCTTCCCGAGATATTCGGCACGTTCGGCCAGCTTTTCATCCTTTACAACTTCGAGTGCTTCCATTGCAACGCGGGCAGCCACCGGATTTCCCCCGAAGGTAGAGCCGTGTTCACCGGGTTTGATGCAAAGCATGATATGGTCGTCGGCAAGCACGGCCGATACCGGATACACACCGCCTGAAATCGCCTTTCCAAGAATCAGAATATCGGGGCGTACGTTTTCGTGGTCGCAGGCAAGAAGCTTACCGGTGCGGGCAATACCAGTCTGTACTTCGTCGGCAATAAAGAGAACATTTTTCTCTTTACACATTGCTGCAGCCTTTGAAAGATATCCCTCGTCGGGTACAAAAACACCGGCCTCACCCTGTATGGGCTCAACCAGGAAACCTGCAACGTTGGGATCTTCGAGAGCCTTTGACAGCGCATTCAGATCGTTGTATGGTATTTTAATGAATCCGGGAGTGAACGGTCCAAAACCGCCATAGGAATCGGGATCGCTCGACATGGAGACTACCGTAATGGTTCTTCCGTGGAAATTGCCCTCACATACAATAATTTTAGCCTGATTTTCGGGAACGCCTTTTTTCAGATAGGCCCATTTACGGCAAAGTTTAAGCGCAGTTTCATCTGCTTCGGCTCCGGTGTTCATCGGCAATACTTTCTCGTAACCAAAATATTCGGTAACGTATTTTTCATAAACACCCAGTGAATCGTTGAAAAATGCCCTTGATGTCAGGGTCATTTTTGAGGCCTGATCCACCATGGCCTTAATAATTCTGGGATGACAATGACCTTGGTTGACAGCTGAATAAGCCGACAGAAAATCGAAATACTCATTTCCTTCTACGTCCCATACAAGGGCACCCTCACCTTTCGCCAAAACCACAGGCAGCGGATGATAATTGTGCGCACCGTACTTGTCTTCCAGTTGCATCAATTGTTCAGATGACAGTCTTTCATTCATGACATTGGATTTTATAGTGTTAAACGTTGGATGCGGCAATATTCGGCAAAGATAGAACTTTAAGTATGCGCTGAATGAAAAGCGCTGAAATTTTGTTATTTAATGGTTTTATCAAATAAATATAACTCTTTGACATACCCGGCGTAGCAGGGGTTAGTGTAAAAACGAGCCGAATAACGCCCTGAGGAGTTGCAGGTTCCACTGACCATTTTCTGATTTCCGGTTTAAAATCAAACCAAAAGCTGCGGCGATTTCACCTGCAGGCATATTCAATGTAAAGTAGAGGCTGGTAATGGTTCTGTTCCTGCCGGTGATGGAACCGGAAGAAAACAAATATCCCGATCTGCAGTAAGGACTATCGGATGCAAAGGGTCTTAAACCTGAAACTCCGGATAATAATCGGAGCGTGCGCCGGACTATTCGTTACCAATAACGTATTTCGTCTCCTCAAACCCCTCCGGAACCTGATCGCTGTTGTATTTCGACGGGCATTTAAGATTCATCTTATGGGCTGAAAAATGATCGTCTTTCATTTTACCAATCACAACCAGCTGATCCAGTTTCTCAAAATCCTGAGGCTTTGTATCGCTGTATCGCACGAGCATCTCAACGCCTTCGTTGTCGAGCATGTAAAATGAAAAGCTGTTGGCATCTTTCATCGCATCGTATTCAATGGGCCTGTCAGGGCTCAGTGTTCCGATCACATGATACTCGCGTCCGGGGTGTTCGGAAGCTTCTTCAAATCCGGCATAGGTGGAGGAGTTCATCGAAAGGCTCATCACAACACCTATAGCGGCAACCACAACAATAAGGGCCAGAATATGTATCTTTTTCATAGCTCAGTTCTTTATATGCAGATACAAAGATACAGGAAATCTGTTTCGGTAAACAAATACCTGAATTATTCCTGCTCTTTACGCTTTAGCTCCTCCATCATTTCGCGTTGCCTTTTCTCTATGCGGCTCAGTTTGCGGTCAAGCATAAAGAGGTAGACAGCAAGTCCGGTAAAAATTATGGCCATCACAATAGCCACCACGAAGAATTTATCGCTTTCCATCGTTATTTACAGATTATTAAGTTTAACACCTTGAACAAGAGCCCTTCGGCGGTTGTGAAGCTGAAGCAGCCAGAAGGCAATCAGGATCCAGCCAATGGCTGCCGGAAAGAAAACCAGTCGCATCATCGGATCGAGTCCTCCCATGGTTGAAGTATTACCTCCCTTGCCGGGATGCAGACTGCTGTCGGCCAGACGGGGAAGCACACCCAGAAATATCACCAGCAGCATAAAGGCAAATATGTTGTATACCGCTGAAATCCTGGCACGCATTGCAGCTTCATCGATTGAACCTCTGAGAACGACGTAGGCAAGGTAAGCCATCATACTGACCGCCGCGCCATTCAGCTGGGGATCGTTGGTCCAGAAATCGCCCCAGGTAAAACGGGCCCAGATCATCCCGGTAAGCAAACCCATACTGCCCATAAAAAGCCCCGTATTGGCAGCACCAGAGGCGATCAGATCATCTTTCATCCTGAAACCCGATAAATATCGGATACTGAATACCAGAGAAGTTCCCAGCATAAAAAACATACTGAACCACATGGGAACATGGTAAAACAGATTTCGGATAGTCTGATGAATAACCGGCAAGGCCGGAACTTCAATCAGCAGTCCGGCAATTATGGAATACAGCACAAGGAAAATACCCAGGAACTTCCACCACATTGATTTTATCATCGTTTCACGATTTTCAGGTTAATCCCTCCACAGGTAGGGAAATAATATTACAGCTAAGACAACAACTACCAGATCAATCAGACTTATAGCTGCCAGCAAACGGAATATAACGCCGGCTTCCACAACCTCCTTCAGCGACGTTTGTGATGCCTTAACCAGCAGCAGGAGTAATGGAAGAACAACGGGAAAACCAAGGATAGCCATGAGTGCAGAATTATTCCCCGACCTCGATGCTATAGCCGAAACCATGGTTAGAGCCGATGCCAGTCCGGCCGATCCAAGCAGAAAAGCAGGAATAAAAAGCGCCGGATATAAAGGAGGCTTCCCCATAAATACAGAAAACAATCCCAGACTCAGAATGCCGAGAACCAGCATCAGAAGGGTATTGTAAACCATCTTGGAAATAATCACCGACAAGGGAGATGCCAGCGTAAAATAATAGAGCCGCCGCGAAGAACTTTCCTGATTGAAACTCTTTGAAACTGCATTAAAGGCAGCAAAAAGAAGGATAATCCAGAAAAGGGCGATCCAGGTTTTCTCGTCAATGATGCGGCCAAAGCAAAGCTGAACTACAAAGATGGTTGAAAAAACGTAAAGCAATATGCCGTTAATGGCATAACGCTGCCGGATTTCCAGCCTGAAGTCTTTAAGTATTAGTTCGTTTACTTCTTTCAAAACTAGTCGTTACGCTGACCCGAAAAATTCCGGATTATGGTTTGATCACGGTTAGGCCCTGTAGAGATTACCGAAACAGGCAATTCCAATGCGTCTCCAATGGCTTCTGTATAATTTCTGAATGCTTCAGGCAATGCCTCCCAGGTTTTGATATTGCTTATGGGCATATTCCATCCCGGAAATGATTTTAACACCGGAACGATGGAATGGTTCATTGTTTCATAACCCGGAAAATCAAGAATCTGCTCACCGATCCGGTACCCTGTGCACACCTCAATGGCATCAAACGTATCAAGGACGTCTGACTTCATCATAACAAGATCGGTAACCCCGTTAAGCATTACAGTATAGCGAAGAGCCGGAAGGTCAAGCCAGCCGCAGCGCCTCGGACGGCCTGTGGTGGACCCGAATTCATTACCGTTTTTGCGAAGCATTTCACCCGTTTCATCAAAGAGCTCTGAAGGAAAAGGACCGCTGCCAACCCGTGTACAATACGCCTTGAATACGCCAAATACCCTGCCGACATTGCGTGGAGAGATGCCAAGTCCGGAACAAACTCCTGCACTGATGGTATTGGATGAAGTAACGAAAGGATACGTCCCGAAATCAATATCGAGCATAGCACCCTGAGCTCCTTCAGCGAGAACCTTCTTACCTTCCTTCAGACACTGATTAATATACACTTCGCTGTCGATAAGCGGAATATCGGCAATATATTCAATACTATCGAACCAGAACGTCTCATATTCTTCAAGAGTAAGCCCTTCGATACGCAGAATATCCGGATCCGGGTTAAAGGAATCAATCATACGCAGGTGAAGCGCTTTCAGGTCTTCATATTTTTCACGAAATGTTCCTGCAACAATATCCCCGACCCGGAGTCCCTGCCGGCGCGTTTTATCGGTATAAGCAGGCCCGATTCCTTTAAGGGTCGATCCGATTTTTGCCTTTCCTTTGGATGCTTCTTCAACAGCATCAATCAATCGGTGAGAGGGAAGGATCAGATGAGCTCTCTTGGAAATCATCAGATTGCGTTCCGGATTTGCTCCGCGTTCCCGTAGCTTTTTCAGCTCCCTGGCAAGAATGTAAGGATCCACAATAACCCCATTCCCGATAATATTAGCCTTGTCGGGATGAAAAATACCGCTGGGTATGGTGTGGAGGATGTGTTTTATTCCGTCAAATTCAAGAGTATGACCGGCATTCGGGCCTCCCTGGAAACGGGCGATAACATCATAACCGGGGGTGAGCACATCTGTAATTTTGCCCTTACCCTCATCTCCCCATTGAAGGCCAAGCAACACATCAACTTTCATTTCACTTGATTTTCTTTATTACAAACCAAAGGTGAAGGCTATTTACAGACTTCACCCCGAATTATTTACAAATATTTTCAAAAGAGAACCTGTCAGGGAATTTTCCGAAAAACAAGTTTCTTATTCCTTTAAAGTTTCTGCCAATCATATTCCGGAGTATATATCCCGGTTTAACCCAGCGCTCCGGTCAGGCAAAAATAATAAATCCGGAGTCACTTCCCCGGATAAGTTTTAGCCGGTTCAATTACTTGCGGCTTTCTGCTCGTCTTTTGCTGCGTTCTGGCCGTCTTTTACGGCAACAGGTTTCCTGTATCCGAAAAATGTAAGGGAATGACTGCTGATGGTAACACCCAGCAATTTTTCAACCGAAGCCTGAATCTCCTGCAGACGGGGGTCACAAAACTCAAGCACGCTGCCGTCTTCCAGATTTATAAAATGATCGTGCTGCTTGAACTTGAACGAGCGCTCAAACTGTGAGCAATTATTTCCAAACTGATGCTTGGTAACAAGGTGACAGTTTTGCAGCAGTTCAATGGTATTGTACAACGTTGCCCGGCTCACACGATACTTGTTATTCTTCATCTGAATGTACAGAGTCTCAATATCGAAATGCCCTTCCGTTGAATAAATCTCCTTCAGAATGGTGAACCGCTCTGGCGTTTTCCGGTGGCCGTTGTTTTCGAGATAATCGGTAAATATTTTCTTTACCGTTTCAAAATCAAGTCGGTCATTGTCTCTCATAATCACTGTATGTTATTGTTTGCCAAAAGAATACAGAGAATTAATCCTTTTTGGCAATCACGCCGTATGTATCTTCAAAATTCCGGATAAAGGTAGTGAATTTATTCTTATTATTATTTGGTATAAATAAAAATAATGAGGCAGAAATGCACCGGCTCCACACCTGTCGCAAGCTTCAGAAAAACAATACTATTTGGACGACAACGCGGATGCATTGATACGGGAAACGTTTTCAATGCCTTGAACCTTTTTAAGCTCAGCCATAAGCTGATGCAATACATCCACCCCGCTGACAAGAACCATAATACTGGCTTCATAGATTTCTCCGGTGGAATCGATGTGAAATGAACGGATGTTAAGGTTCATTTTCTCGGTAATCACTTTGGTAATTTCATTTATAAGCCCCCGGTTATCGAATCCGCCGAGCTTGACTCCTGCCAGATATGTATTTGCTTCCCGGCTGGTCCAGTTGGTACGGATAATACGGTTTCCGTATTTCGACATCAGCTGTATGGCTTCCTGACAATTGGTGCGGTGAATCCATATCTGTCCCTCATTGGCTTTAAAACCAATAATATCGTCGCCTGGTATGGGGTTACAGCAGTCGGATATTCTGTATTCCACTTCGTCTTCGATGAGGGGCTCCTGCTTCTGCCGCATTTTCTCCCGCACATCTTCCGATAGTTTTTGGGGAACATGCGGCTTGCTGCGCGAAAACGGACGCGTTATTATATTCAGCCACTTACCCTTATCGTGCTGCTGCAGGCATTCTTTCAGATCTTTGATTCCCAGCTCTCCCTGAGCGATTTTATAGTAAAGATCAATGGTTGAGCCAATTTTGCTGCATTCCTGAAACCGCATGATATGACTTTTCGAAGGTTCGACACCCAGCTCCCCGAAAAAACCTTCAAGCATACGCCTTCCTTCTTCAGCAAATAATTTTTTATGTTCCTTCAGTGCATCTTTTATGTAAGAACGAGCCCTGGCCGTTGCAACGAAATCGATCCATTCCTCCCTGGGATGCTGTTTCTTGGATGTAATGATCTCAACCTGATCGCCGTTGTTGAGCGGATGATTGAGAGCTACAAGCCGGTGGTTGACCTTTGCCCCGATACACTGATTTCCGATCTCAGAATGAATGTTATAGGCAAAGTCTAACGCTGTGGAACGGGATGGCAGGGTTTTTACCTCCCCTTTGGGCGTAAATACGATGATTTCATCGGCAAAAAGATTCAGCTTAAACTCATCCAGAAATGTAAGCGCATTCGGATCGGGGGTCTGCAGAAGCTCCTTTATCTTATTCAGCCACCGGTCGATACCACTTTCATTATTTACCTTCTCCTTGTATTTCCAGTGCGCAGCATAGCCTTTTTCGGCAATTTCATTCATCCGCCGCGTACGAATCTGCACCTCAACCCATTGCCCGGTATGACTCATAACAGTTGTATGCAGAGATTCGTATCCGTTTGCTTTCGGACTGGAAATCCAGTCGCGAAGACGGTTCTGCTTGGGACTGTAATAGTCCGTCACAATAGAATATGCCTGCCAGCACTGGTATTTCTCGTTTTCCAACTCAGAATCCAGGATGATGCGTACGGCAAAAAGATCGTAAACTTCCTCAAAAGGAATTTGTTTTGTCTTCATCTTCTGCCAGATGGAATAGATCGATTTTTCCCTCCCGATGATTTCAAATACCAGTCCCTGTGAGGCCAGACTTTTGCGTATGGGATAAATAAATTTATTGATGAACCGGGTTCTGGAAACGGCAGTTTCTTCAAGCTTGTGTGCAATACTGGCATAAATTTCGGGCTCGGTGTATTTCAGCGCCAGATCTTCCAGTTCGCTTTTAATCGCATACAGACCCAGACGGTGCGCCAGGGGTGCAAAAAGATATATGGTTTCGGATGCGATTTTCAGCTGCTTCTCCGGAGTCATCGAATCAAGCGTACGCATATTGTGCAGGCGGTCGGCAAGCTTGATCAGTATTACCCGTACATCATCCGAAAGTGTAAGCAGAATCTTCCGGAAGTTCTCCGCTTGCGCGGATGTGCCTGTATGATCGAAAATTTCCTTGATTTTGGTGAGTCCGTCGATGATGGAAGCTATCTTATCCCCGAACATCCTGCGAATGTCTTCTACCGTATAATTGGTATCTTCCACCACGTCGTGCAGAAGCGCACAGATAATGGAAGTTTCGCCCAGACCAATATCCCCGGCGACAATACGGGCAACCTCAAGAGGATGATAAATGTATGGTTCACCGCTTTTTCTGCGCATATCCTTGTGCGCGGTAACCGCAAGGTTAAATGCCTTGCGAACCATCCTCTTATTCTTCTGTTCACCGGCTTTGCCCCATGCACTGAGCAGATTGCGGTAACGCTTTAAGATCTCCCTGCGTTCTTCTTCAGGATTTATTACATACATAGAGTCCCCTCCGGTTGCAATGGTATTGCAGTTTTACAAACCTACATATATAATTCGATTTCACAAACGGCAGCAAACGATTTTAACAGATATTCCGGAGCCGCATCGCCCCTTGTACACAAAACACCCATCCGAAAACCTGCTTTTATTCTTTACTACACTGCCCGCATGCATAAGGAACAAAATATCCATCCGCATGCTTTTAACAGGTTTGATTACGGTATTGTTTTTGCGGCAAATAAACAGATTATCCCGTCAAATTGTTACTTTTGGAAGATCTAACGCACGCCAGCAATACATTCAGCTGATGACTACCGGAAACCTAAAAGGCCTGTTTGCCAGAATAGTATCAACCTGCGTCCTGCTTATTATTGGCAGCCAAAGTCTTATGGCTACCCATCAGCGTTCGGGTGAGATTACCTACAGGCATATTTCCGGTCTGACCTATGAGGTTACCATCACAACGTATACATATGCGCCGAGTGCCGCCGACCGATGCAACCTTACGATCAACTGGGGCGACGGTGAAAGCAGCGAACTTACCCGCAGCAACGGCCCTCCCGGGCAAACCCCGGCAGGCATCTACTGCCCGCATACCGGCGAGAACATTACCGCCGACATCCGATTAAACATCTACATCGGGCAACATACGTATGCTTCCGCATCCACATACCGTATATGGCTCGAAGACCCCAACCGCAACCTCGGCATTCAGAACATCCCCAACTCTGTTGACGTTCCATTATACATTGAAACACTTCTGGTTATAAATCCCTTCCTGGGTCGCAACAATTCTCCCGTGCTGCTGTTACCGCCTATCGACAACGGTTGCGTTGGCCTGCCATACCTGCACAATGCCGGCGCTTACGATCCCGACGGCGACAGCCTGTCGTACCGACTGGTAACATGCCGTGGAGCCGGAGGTCTTGATATTCCGGGATATAAGCTTCCAAGCGAGGTAGATACCCAAAATCCCGGATCCTTTACCATAAATCCGGTAACGGGGGATATTATCTGGGACAGCCCCACCCGTCAGGGTGAATATAATTTTGCATTCCTGATCGAGGAATGGCGTAATGGAGTAAGAATCGGCTACGTTACACGCGATATGCAGGTTAACATTACCGCCTGCAATAACAATCCTCCGGTTTTAAACGTCACCTCCGACACCTGCGTTATCGCCGGCGACACCCTGCAACTGACAGCCGTGGCTACCGATGCCGACAATCACCTGATTACACTTTCTGCCGACGGCGGCCCTTTGCTTCTGCCAGTCAGCCCGGCAGTTTTCTCCAGTCCCGGCGACTCAGCCGGAAGAGTCACGGGAACCCTTACATGGCCCACCATTTGTGCACACGTACGAAACCAGCCCTACCAGGTTTATTTTAAAGCTGTCGATAACGGCTTCCCCGTGAAGCTTTTCGATCTTAAAACCGTCAGTATCAGGGTAATTGCTCCACCCGTAGAAAACATACAGGTTACTCCGCTCGGCAACAGCCTCATCCTGAACTGGGATCCGCACGGGTGCACCGAGGCAAAAGGATACCGCATATACCGCCGTACAGGCTCCTCCGGATTTATTCCGGGAGCATGCGAGACAGGTGTTCCGCCCGAAACCGGCTATCGCCTGATTGCAGAAACCAACGGCCGGGATTTCACTTCTTTCGTTGACGACAATCGTGGTGAAGGACTGGTACGCGGCGTTAATTACTGCTATATACTTACAGCCTGGTTCGATGAATTTACGGAGAGCATTGCTTCGGAAGAGGTGTGTGCCAGCCTCAAAAAAGATTTACCAGTACTCACAAATGTCAGTATTATAACCACTTCGGCAGCCAGCGGGGTTATTGATGTCGCCTGGTCAATGCCTACCGAACTCGATCCCGTGCAAACGCCGGGTCCATATATCTACAGGCTCTTCCGTTCGCGCGGATTTACAAGTGCTGTAAAAGAACTGGCTGCAGAATTTGACAACCTGAACGACACCACATTCACCGACACCGGACTTAACACCAGGGATACAGCATGGACGTATACGATAGAGTTCATCAACAACACTCCCGGCAATGTTTTTACCATCGGATTCACACCCCAGGCCACATCTCCGTTTCTGCGGGCAACTCCCTCCGACCGAAGGGTAACACTGAACCTCGATGCCAGGGTTCCCTGGCTGAACAATGCCTATACGATCTACAGAAAAAATGAACTCACCGGAATATTCGACAGCATTGCACATGTAAACCAGCCGGTTTATACCGATACCGGCCTCATAAACAACAACACCTATTGTTACAGGATCCTTACA
Organism: Bacteroidales bacterium UBA6248; assembly: GCA_002441345.1. Classification (GTDB taxonomy): domain Bacteria; phylum Bacteroidota; class Bacteroidia; order Bacteroidales; family Lentimicrobiaceae; genus Lentimicrobium. The sequence continues at coordinate 91,407 of DJVU01000006.1, read as the reverse complement.
TCAGGTACTTACGGAACCCCGGGATACATCGACCCCATTCTCAATTTCTCACAGGAATTATGTGCCACACCGCTTGATAATGTTCCCCCATGTCCACCGCTTTTACTGGTGGAAGTGGAGTGCGACGTACTGGAGCTAATTTTCAGATGGGAAGATATAAGTCAGGGCTGTGCACCCGATCTCAGCCAGTATTTGCTGTATCAGACCGGTAGTCCGCACATACTGCTTGCCACATTCCCTCCGGGCATAACTAGCTATACCCATAAGCCCGCATCAGGAATTGCAGGATGTTTTTTCATTGTCGGCAAAGATCAGAACGGCAACATCGACACAACAACTTTCAATCAGGTTTGCACAAGCATCGACGACTGCCCGCGTTACCGCCTGCCGAATGTGTTCACACCCAACAGCGACGGTTTCAACGACTATTTTGTCCCCTATCCGGGATATTCATCGGTTGAAAGAATCGACCTGAAGGTTTTCAATCGCTGGGGTGTTGTTGTTTTTGAGACCAGCGATCCTGCCATCCGCTGGGACGGACGCGATAAAAATACCAACAGGGAGTGCACCGAAGGGGTATATTATTATGTGTGCGATGTTTACGAAGTCGTTGGCAACCCTGAACTTCCGTCAGAAAAGGTTGTTGTAAAACGAACGCTCACCAACAGCCTTCACCTGCTCAGATAAATCCTCGATTATCAGATACAGCCCTGCAACCAGTCAGAACATACCGGCAAAGGTGTTAGTTGAAGTACAAATTAAAAAAGGCACCCCTGCGGATGCCTTTTCGTTGTATACACCAGAAAACAGGTATTAGAAAAGTTTCTCTGCAAGATCCACAACGCGTGCAGAGTATCCCCACTCGTTATCGTACCATGACAAAACTTTAACGGTTTTGCCGTTGACCATGGTGCTTTTAGCATCAAAGATGGAAGAAGCGGGATTGTGAATAACATCCACCGACACGATTTCATCCTCTGTATATTCAAGAATGCCTTTCATTGGACCTTCGGCTGCTTCTTTCATAGCGGCATTGATCTGCTCTTTGGTAACCTCTGTTTTAAGGTTAACTACCAGGTCGACCAGCGAACCGGTGGGAGTAGGAACGCGAACGGCGAGGCCATCGAGTTTACCTTTAAGTTCCGGAATAACAATACCGACGGCTTTGGCAGCTCCTGTGGTGGTGGGAATCTGTGAAACCGCAGCTGACCTTGCTCTGCGCAAATCGCTGTGCGGAGCATCCAGGATGGTTTGATCGTTGGTATAAGAGTGGATGGTAGTCATCAGTCCGTTCTCAATACCAAACCTGTCGTTCAGCACCTTAGCAACTGGGGCAAGACAGTTTGTAGTACACGAGGCATTTGAAATGCACTGATCGGTATCTTTCAGGTCGTGATCGTTCACACCAAGAACTATGGTGCGGTCGATGGTATCCTTGGAGGGAACGGTGAGGATAACTTTTTTTGCTCCGTTTTTCAGGTGATCGCCGTATCCGCCTTTTGGACTTTCCTTTGAACGGAAAACACCGGTCGATTCAACTACAACATCGGGTGTGGATGCCCAGGAAATGCTTGCGGGGCTGCGTTCGGCAGTAACAGGGTATTTAACGCCGTCAACAATTAATGAAGTTTCATCAAAATCAACCTTTCCGGGGAATTTTCCCTGGGTGGAGTCGTATTTCAGAAGGTAGGCGAGGGTCTTGGTGCTGGTGAGGTCGTTAATCCCCACAACTTCGATATTTTCGCGCTCAAGTGCAAGTTTGAAAACATTTCTTCCAATGCGGCCAAATCCGTTGATCGCTAACTTGATTTTTGCCATTTCTATTTGGTTTAGGTGAAAAAAATCGTTCTTAAGTCGCTGCAAAGTTAAGCAATAATTGCCTGACAAAAAAATTTAGAACCCAGATTAATATTAGGCTTAACGATTGTTTATCAATATATTACATATGCCGCTTATGATAATTTTCAAAAACCATTTTCGCTCGTGAACAGCGCAATCGATTGCGACCAAACTATATTTGTACATAGATTTAATGGCCTGATGAACAAAAGGTATTTCGACGTAAATTTGCACCGATGAAACTGACGCGCAACTTTTGCATTATAGCACATATTGATCACGGCAAGAGCACACTTGCCGACCGTTTGCTTGAATATACTGGAACGCTTTCCGACAGGCAGCAGCAGGATCAGGTCCTCGACGATATGGATCTCGAAAGGGAGAGAGGGATCACCATAAAGAGTCATGCAATTCAAATGACTTACGAATCCGGTGGCGAAACCTACAAACTTAACCTGATCGACACCCCGGGACATGTGGATTTCTCGTACGAGGTTTCACGTTCAATAGCCGCCTGCGAAGGTGCCCTGCTGATCATTGATGCAACACAGGGGATTCAGGCTCAAACGATTTCGAATCTTTATCTCGCACTTGAGCACGACCTGGAGATTATTCCGGTCATGAACAAGATGGACATGGACAATGCCATGCCCGAAGAAGTGGAAGAGCAGATAATTGATCTGATCGGCTGCAAACCCGAAGACATAATCCGTGCAAGCGGCAAATCAGGTCAGGGTGTGGATGAAATCCTGGATGCGATCATTCATCGCATCCCTCCTCCGCAGGGAGATCCGGAAGCTCCGCTTCAGGCCCTTATCTTCGACTCCGTTTTCAATTCTTTCCGCGGGATCATTGCCTATTTCAGAATTATGAACGGCCAGATCAGAAAAGGCGATTTCGTCAAGTTTTTTGCCACCGGCAAAGAATACAATGCCGACGAAATTGGTGTTCTGAAACTGACACAGCAGCCACGCGACATACTCAGCGCCGGAGACGTGGGATACATAATCTCCGGTATAAAAACCTCGCGTGAAGTCAAGGTCGGCGATACCATCACGCACGTGAAGAGACCCTGCGAAAGCGCCATCTCCGGATTCACCAATGTAAAACCCATGGTTTATGCAGGAATTTATCCCGTTGATGCCGATGATTATGAAGAATTGCGCGCTTCAATGGAAAAACTGCAGCTGAACGACGCTTCCCTGGTTTTTGAACCCGAATCATCGGCTGCTCTGGGCTTTGGTTTCCGCTGCGGATTTCTTGGACTGCTACACATGGAAATCATACAGGAGCGTCTTGACCGGGAGTTCGACATGGATGTCATTACTACCGTACCAAACGTTTCCTACAAGGCACATACCACGAAGGGTGAAATTATTGACGTGCACAACCCTTCCGGCTTACCTCCCGCAAATTATATTGACTTTATCGAGGAGCCTTACATTCAGGCACAGATTATCTCGAAATCCGAATACATCGGTACCGTTATGAACCTCTGTATCGGGAAACGCGGAACCCTGAAAAACCAGGTTTATCTGACCAGCGACCGGGTTGAGCTCACCATGGAGCTTCCCCTGGGCGAGATTGTTTTCGATTTCTACGATAAACTGAAGAGCATTTCAAAAGGGTATGCATCCTTCGACTATCACGTCAGCGGTTACCAGCCGGCAAAACTCGTTCGCCTCGACATTCTCCTCAACTCCGAACCGGTCGACGCTCTTTCTACCCTCATCCATAACGACAACGCTTACGACTTCGGTAAACGCATGTGCTCGAAGCTGAAAGAGCTGATCCCGAGGCAACAGTTCGACATCGCCATTCAGGCGGCCATAGGCGCTAAAATTATAGCCCGTGAAACGGTAAAAGCCGTCCGTAAAGACGTTACCGCAAAATGTTACGGGGGAGACATTACTCGTAAGCGCAAACTGCTTGAAAAACAAAAGAAAGGCAAGAAGCGTATGCGCCAGGTCGGCAACGTTGAAATACCACAGTCCGCATTCCTCGCCGTACTTAAACTCGATTAATCCGGGCTTCCCATTTTCAGAATCTACAGGTCGATAAGTTTATGCTTAACTGCATAAATAATGACCTCAATGATATTCTTTGCATCCGTCTTCACCATAAGATTGGCCCGGTGTTTTTCTACGGTACGGCTGCTGATAAACAGCTTATCGGCGATTTCCTTTGTCGATAAACCCTTGCAGACAAGCTCAAGAACCTCAAGTTCACGTTCCGAAAAGGAAATCGTTTCCCCGGCCGACTTTTCACGCAACGATTCATTATCACGAAAGACGGAAATCAGCTTGTTGATCAGTTCGGTAGAAACATAAGTACGTTTACCGGCCAGCAGATCAACAGCTCTCTCAAACTCCTCTATTTCATTGATGGTAATCCCTTCAATATCCTGGTCTTCCGCAACATCCGGCTTACTTGCAATCAGTGTGCCCAGCAGGCTGGTACGGCCTTTTACCTTAAGGCCTTCGATCCCGTACAGCTCCGTGTTAATAAGGCTTCCGTCCTTGTGAATCGTCTTGAAACGGATATGAATATCCTTCTCGAAACCCCTCAGACAACGGTTGATTTTTTCCATTGCCGAAGCCTTATCCTTTTCAGCTATGATATCTTCAAATCCCATATTCAGAAGCTCCTCGCGGGAATAGCCCAGGGTTGCGGAAAGACTCGGATTGGTTTCTATAAACCGGTTTCCCTGATAAATATAAATGCCGTAAGGCGAAATCATCGAAAGAGCAATAAACTTCTCTTCGTTTGCTTTGCGATGGGCTTCGGCTTTGTGCAGACGGGTGGCGATGGAAGTCAGCAACTCATCGTACTCAAAAGGTTTAACAATGTAATCATCGGCTCCAAGCTGCATCCCGAAGCGAATATCCTTGATTTCCGACTTGGCTGTGAGAAAAACAAAGGGAATCATGGCAGTGGCCGAGCTTTCCTTCAGCACGTTAAAAACGTCATATCCGTTTATTTCATTCATGGAAATATCGCACAGGATGAGATCGGGTAAAATCTCGAATGCTTTCTGTATTCCCATAGCTCCGTCGCCGGCATGAGTAACTTCATATCCCTTAACTCTGAGCAAATTGGAAATGGTAATGGCCAGTGCCTTATCATCTTCAACCAGAAGAATTTTTACATTTTGATTTTCGTTGGCTGCCATAATTGTATCGGTTAAATCGATCGCTTATTCGTTTATATCTATGGGTAAAATTACGGTAAACGTACTTCCCTGGCCCGTATTGCTATCCAGAAAAATTCTGCCTTTGTGAAGGTTAAGACATTCATTTACAACAGCAAGTCCCAAACCTGAGCCTTTAAACTGACGGGAATTTCCGGCCCGGTAAAACGGCTCGTATATAAACTGCCTGTCCTGTTCCGGTATTCCTATCCCCCGATCGGCGACAACAAATGTAACAAATCCGGAGGTGTCCTGTTTTACCGAAAAAGTTACCTTTTCCTTCTTTTCGGAGTAATTCAGCGCATTCTGCAATAAGTTTATGAAAATATGGCGGAAGAGGTTTTCATCAATCCACACAACAGAATCTTCATCCTCAATGGAAAGTACGATGCGATCGGGCACGAATTCAAGTTCATTTACCTCATCCACAACCTTCTGACAGATTTCTCCAAGTTTGACTTCGGCAGGTTTAAAATCGAGCTTTCCTTTACCGGAAGCATCGATAATGGTAACCTTATCGAGCAGGCGCAACAGCGATTTCACAGCCATCCGGCTTAACTCAAAAGCATCGTGAATGGTTTCCTGATCGAGTTCAAAACGATATTTTTCAAGAAGCTGCAGATTGCTGTATATAATGGAGAGGGGTGTACGGAATTCGTGGGATACGGTTGAAATGTAGCGCGATTTCCCTTCACTCAGCTCACGTTCGTGTTCCAGCGTAGTCTTGATCTGATCCTGCTTTACCTTTCGGTCTGTAATATCACGGATCATCCCGTGGATGCCATGAAACTCTCCGATGGCATTGGTGAAGGGGGATGCGGATATCTCAACCCAGCGCCGGACACCATCCCTGCGCGTAAAAATCAGTTTGTAATGCAGGGGCCTCAGTTCAGCTGACGAAAGTCCTGCTTTACCTTTAAGCATCGAAAAAGCCGCCTTCAAACCGGCAATGGTTTCGGCAGCTTTTGGGTCTGAAATCCCTTTTTCGGGATCACGGATTATCTCATTCACCGGGTAACCGGTAAGAATCTCAACCGAAGGACTCAAAAACGTAAGTTCGCCGTGATTATCGATAACAAAGAAGACATCGGCAGTAAAGTCTGCACCCGCGCCAATGCCGGAATCCTTTGATGCGTCCGGACCTGCAAAGGCAGAAATGGCAGAAACTTCGCGTATACTCAGCAGCATCCCGCATTCCTGCTTGTTTAAAAGCGGAAAGCGGTCGACAAGATAGCTCCGCTTTATACCTTTATATTCCACCATTTCAACAGAACTTTCCGGCTCTTTGGATTCAATAACGGCCATGTTGCGCGAATGTACGTTCAGGCTGATGATGGCATGCCTCCAGCAATCGGAGATTATTAAAACCGGATCGTTTACGTGTGAATGAATGTCGCTGCTGCCGAATGTCTGACGGATCACAGATCCTCCGGCATCAAAATAACACAAATAATGGGTTTGCGGCGCAGTAAGACCGGCAGACTCTTCCTGACACCCCGCATTTTGTATATTACCGGTTTTCGGGTTCTTCATGAAATTTTCTTCAGGTAGTTATATTAGCAGGAGAACAAATTTATAGATTAATCGCGGAAAGACCCGGAAGTAACCGCAATTTTCCCATTATGAACAAGCACCACGGCCGAATACACGGATCTGTATTTCGTCCCGGCCGATGAAGACCATTTCGGTAAGACATTGAATATCGTTCCTATCCGTTAAAAAACGTGCCGGATCCACTGCTCACCTGCAATGTGGCAGATAAACAGAATATAAAGTTGTGAACCGGATTATTTCGAACAATCCCTTCTTCTGTAACCGCAATAATCCGGGGAAATCAGGATTCGGGAATATTTTGTCTCCGGATTCGTTTGTCCAGGCGTGTTTTAATGAATCTCTGATAATTATCTGCGGGCGACCGGGATTGGCATCGAAAAGGAAGCACATGCAAACAGGAAGTAATCAACATTCTATATGCTTGACACCCTGCATTTTAATAAAGTAAAAAGGCATGAAAAGATCAAATTTGCGTATCTTTACGTTTCGTAGTTTAGCCTGCAATCTAAGGTACTCTGACAGTTTTTTTTAATAATTTCGGTCAGGGGCTGTAACAAAAAGATAGGTTAACTGGTCTAAGATGATACCGACTGAAAATAATCCGGGCAGATGACAGCAGCCGAGTACAATAAATGTGTTGACGTTCACGCCGACGGCGTATACCGTTTCATACTCAGAAATCTGGGTGATGAGGAACGTGCACGCGACATTGTACAGGATTCATTTTTTAAGATGTGGGAGAAGGCTGGTGAAATTGCGGCTGAGAAAGCAAAATCCTACCTTTTTACCACGGCTTATCACACCATGATTGACGACATCAGAAGAGCGAGCAAAACCAGCAGGCTTGACGAATCGGGAATGGATATGATTCATACCGACCATGGATTCAGCGATCTGCATGAGATTATCAACCAGGCGCTTGAAACCCTGCCGGAGATTCAGAAAGTCGTAATTACCCTTAGGGACTATGAAGGGTATTCATATGACGAAATTGGCACCATCACCGGACTGAGTGCGTCACAGGTTAAGGTATACATTTACCGGGGCAGGGTAGCCTTAAAAAACTACATCGGCAGTCTCGACCGCGTACTTTAAAAGGAAAAGACCTCATACCATGAAGAAAGAGAAAATAGGACGGCATAATTATGAGGAATTTCTCATCGATTACCTCGACGGCAATCTGGACCCATTGGTAACCGCCGAGTTACTTTTATTTCTGGAACAGCATCCGGATATCAGGGAAGAAGCTTCCGGAGCAGGGTTTTCGTTATCCGGAAGCAGCACAGAAGAACCATACCTCTTCAAAGAGCTGCTGAAATCCTCCTTTGATGCATCAGCAGGCAATATCAGCGAGGAAAATCATATCACGTATTTTATTGCATATCACGAAGGCGATCTGGATGCCGCAGGTAAAAAAGCCGTTGAAAATTATATTGCATCCAATCCAGGGCACACGGAAGCATTCCGGCTTCTCGGGCTCAGCCGGTTAAGCGTATCCCGCACGGCTGTTTTTCCGGGGAAAAAAGCCCTCAGAAAGCAAATCCCGACAGCGCGTATTACCTTTATCTGGCGTGCAGCCGTAGCAGCTTCCATACTGATACTTGCCTCCGTGTTCTGGCGTCTCGAACCCGGGAATGAGGACGCCATTACCCGCATGGCAGGAGGAACAGAAACACCGGTTGCCGTTGAAGCAGTGAAGCCCCGGCTTTCGGATGAAACAGCTGTTCTGCCAGAAAAAGACGATCGCGTTCCGCAAACGGAACAGGACGGAGAAGCGAAAGCTCTTCCCTCCTCCCCGGCCATTCAGCCCGGCATCCGGCAGACCGGTGAAATATCGGCAAGACAGCCCCTGAAATCCGGAATTCTCAGCTATAACATAAACAGAACCAGTCCGGTTGTGCGCAACGATTTTTCACCAATGTACAACGACCTTCGGCTGGCACAACAACTACTTACGGCTCAGGATGAAATACCCGATGTATATACAGACAGGAGGGAGTTCAGTTTAGGACGCCGGCTGCCCGGAATACTGAGGGGAGGCACACAGGTAATCACTCAGGTACCCGGAGCGGTCAACGGATGGATGCTCGCCGATCTGGGAATACAGGGCTACAATCTGTTGACCGACAACGATGTGAAGCTGGAACGAGAGGTTGATGCCACAGGCAAAACCGGGAATATACGCCTCCTCGACGGAGAAATTGCCTATTCGCTGAAGCGAAATCAGTAACATCCTGAAATAAACTGCTATTTACTTACTGCCGTAAGGCTTAAACAGGAATTTTACGTCCGTGAAGCCGGAAAAAAGCAATAAAAAAATCGCCGGGGTGTAACATAAAGAACGGGAATGCCGTCACAAAACAAAACGTCTTAACACACAAGCCATGAAAACTACAACCAAACGAATCCGTAATTATGCGCTGGCACTACTTCTGATTACGGCAGGATACACAGTATCAGCTCAAACCGCAAGCGGGCGACTGGTAACACAGGACAGAGAAGTGCCTCCATTCAGCGAAATTGAAGCCGGAAGTGCTTTCACCATAAAGATTTTACAGGACAGCACCTACCGGGTTACCGTGGAAACCGACGACAACTTTCTGGATAAAATAGAAACTTTGGTTGAGAACAACCGCCTTTACATAAACTCCATGGGCATGAAAAATCCAACAGCCCTCCGGATATATGTACAATCGCCCGGTTTAAACAAGATCGACATCAGCGGAGCAGCAAGAATTGAATCGGACGGCCGCATATCGGTCAGCACCATGGATATCGTTGCAGGAGGAGCTTCTAAAGTCAAACTGGACATTGATACCGAATCCCTCAGAAGCGAACTGAGCGGTGCCGCTAAAGCAGAACTGACCGGGAATGCTTCCTTACATAACCTCGATGTTTCAGGCGCTGCCAATCTGAACGCCATTCATCTGAATACCTTAAAATCACTCGCCAATGTGAGCGGAGCCGCTAAGGCAAAAATTTTCGCCAGTGAAGAAATCACAGCCAGGCTCAGCGGTGCCGGCTCATTGTCCTATTTCGACAACAACCAGATGGTAAGCGTTCCCTCGAATGCTTCTGTTACAATCACACCTCAGAACCCCGGAAATGGTCCCGGTGAGGAGTACAGCACACGGATAGAAACTAAAAGCAACGGCGATACGACCATCGTAAACATCGGCAATGTAAAAGTTATTGTTCAGGAAGGAAATCCCAATAAAGTAACGATAGGCGGATCGGAACTTGAGGTGGACGACGACGGAAATGTTCAATTCAGGCGTAAGCGCCAGGATCGCTACGATGGACACTGGGGTGGATTCGATCTGGGAGTCAACGGATTTCTGAACAGCAACAACGGTTTCGACATCCCCGATAGATATGAATTTCTCGACCTCAGAATGGAAAAATCGATCAATGTAAAACTCAATTTCTTTGAGCAAAACTTTAACCTCATCTCGAACAAGCTCGGACTCACAACCGGACTGGGTTTTGAATGGAGAAACTACCGTTTCGACAACCATGTGGTACTTGAAAAAACCGGCAACGACATTGTAAACGCATACGATTTTTATGCGCCGAGAGACTATTCAAAGAGTAAGCTCGTAGTCAACTACCTGAACCTTCCTCTGATGATTGAATATCAGACCAACCGTTATTCGAAGAAAAACTCCTTCCATATTGGTGCAGGTATAGAAACCGGACTTCGCATCGGCTCACATACCAAACTCGTCTATCAGGACGACGGACGGAAGAAAAAAGACAAAGATCCGGGAGACTACCACCTGAATCCTTTCAAATACGATCTGATGGTACGCGTTGGCTGGGGTAAATTCAATCTTTACGGAAACTATTCACTGAATACCCTTTTCAAGAACAACCGCGGCCCCGAACTTTATCCGTTTGCACTGGGTATTACGCTTGCAAGCTGGTAAAATCAAGACGCTGTGGTCTGCCCGATGCTGCCTCCCGACCGGGGGCAGCATTTTCGGTTTTAACTGCCGCCCCTTTCGGCCGGACTGTAAAATTTTCAGTAAAATTGCCCGCAAATGCACAGCATAATAACTCATAATCAACGACTAAGCTGTTATTAAAGTCGGGTTTAAAAGCCAGAACCAATTTCAGGTTAAGAAAAAATCGTATTTTTACAACCCGAATAACATCACAGCGGCATCGTATTTAGTTGCCGCTCATTATAATACAAACAAAACCAGGTATATGTCAGGACACAATAAATGGTCGACTATCAAGCGTAAAAAGGGAGCACTTGATGCCAAACGCTCCAAGATCTTTTCCCGGATCATCAAGGAAATTACGGTTGCCGTAAAAGAGGGGGGCCCCGATCCGGACGGCAATCCCCGGCTCAGGCTGGCGATTGCCAATGCCAAGGGTGCCAGTATGCCAAAAGACAACATACTCCGTGCTATCAATAAAGGATCGGACAAAGATGCCGCCAACTACCAGGAAGCTACGTACGAAGGGTATGCACCAAACGGGGTGGCCATATACCTGGAATGCACTACCGACAACATGCAGCGTACGATCAGCAACATCCGGTCGTATTTCAACAAGTTCGGCGGAAGTCTGGGCACCAACGGATCCCTTGCATTTTTATTCGACCGGAAGGGAATATTTACCATCCCGAAAGGCAGCATCAACATGGATGAATTTGAAATGGAAGTGATTGATGCCGGAGCAGAAGACATTCAGCTTGAAGAGGATATCATCACTGTTACCACAGCGATGGAAGACTTTGGAGCTATGGTGAAAAAGCTTGAAGAGATGAACATAGAACCCGAGAACGCAGAACTTCAGCGAATTCCGAAAAATACCGTTAAGGTTGACAGCGAAGCCGCACGAAAGGTGTTGAGACTGATTGACCTGTTTGAGGACGACGACGACATCAATAACGTATTTCACAACCTCGAACTCACTGACGAAATGCTCGCCGAAATGGAATAGAGCGGTCGTACGGCAGAATCACTGAAACCGGAGGAGCAAGATGCTTCTCCTTTTTTTTGTCCGTGTGTTTGCCGTAAAATGCCAGGGGGAAATTCTCAGAAAACAGTCTGCCTGAAGTCAAGAAAAGAGGCTGCCCGGAGGCAGCCTCTTTTTTAATGCCAGGCCCGGTCTTTACTTCAGGCTTGTAACAATTTCGTAGGTATCCTCGGCAATCACAAGTTCTTCGTTGGTAGGAATAACCATAATGCTGACTGCAGATTCGGGGGTTGAGAGAACGGCTTCCTTTCCTCTGAGGCCTTTATTCTTTTCCTGATCGAACCGGATACCCATAAACTCCATATCCGCTGTTGTTTTGTAACGGGTAAGGGCATCGTTTTCGCCCACGCCTCCGGTGAATACGATGGCATCAACGCCGCCCATGGCAGCTGCATATGCTCCGATGTATTTACGAATGCGGTAGTAGTACATTTCAAGGGTAACTTTTGCGCGTTCATTTCCTTCTTCGGCTGCTTTTTCAACATCGCGCATATCGGAAGAAACACCGGAAACGCCGAGCATACCGCTGTGTTTGTTCACAAGCGTATTGGCAACGGTAATATCAAGCTCTTCCTTATTTATTATCTGGATAAAAGCTCCAATGTCAAGGTCACCGGTACGGGTACCCATCATAAGTCCTTCGATCGGGGTCATACCCATTGAAGTATCGAGCGACTTACCATTTTTTACGGCAGCGATGGAAGCACCGTTGCCCAGGTGGCAGGTTATAATCCGGATATCCTCCAGTTCTTTTCCAAGCATCTGGGCTGCTCTTTTGGAAACGTAGCGGTGGCTGGATCCGTGGAAACCGTAGCGGCGGATTTTGTACTTCTCATAGAGCGAGAAGGGAATACCATAGAGATACACAAAATCGGGCATAGTCTGATGGAACGCTGTATCGAACACGCCTACCTGGGGCACATGCGGCAGCAGTTTAGTGATGCTGTATATACCTTTGAGATTGGGCGGGTTATGGAGCGGGGCCAGGTCGATGCATTCTTCGAGTGCAGCTATCACTTCGGGTGTAATATAAACGCTGCCGTTAAATTTTTCACCGGCATGGACAACGCGGTGTCCGACGGCCTGAATCTCTTCCAGATTTTTAATGCTGCCGTATTTTTCACTGATGAGGATGCCAAGGAGATATTCGATACCAATCTGGTGATCAAGAATTTCGCCTTCAAGCTTAACCTCTGTGCCGTCGTTGCGTGAATGCTTGATAAGCGAACCTTTGAGGCCGATTTTATCGACCAGGCCTTTTGCCAGCACTTCCCGCGAAGGAAGGTCAAAAAGCTGATATTTTATGGATGAACTTCCGCAGTTCAGAACAATAATTTTCATTGTACTTCTGTTTAATTTTTCCTCTGTAAATAAACCGGATGAGCCTGTTTGCGGGACACCGGAGCAGGCCGCTATCCGGAAATGCCTGCGTTATACAGCCGGCAGTATCCCTTTTTGGTTGCGGGATCAGGCTCTCCCGAGGTTGGTGATGGAACCCTGTTTGGGCATTCGTTTTTCGCCCTGATACAGGTAAAACCCTTCACCCACTCTGCGGCCCACAAGATTAGCCCTCACCATGCGCTTTAAAACGGGCGATGGCTTATACTTGTGTTCGCCGAACTCGATGTAGAGATTTTCCATCCATTTCAGTACTTTATCGAGTCCGATTTTATCGGCCATTTCGAAGGGGCCGAGCTGAAGACCGCTGGTTTCTTTCATCGTTTCATCGATATCGGCGACGGTAGCAACGCCTTCCATGAGTATTTCACAGGCTTCGTTGATCAGTGGTACCAGCATGCGGGTGCTGATATTCCCGGCAGATTCGTTTACACGGATAAGCTTTTTTCCGATAAGGAGAGCGAGCTTGTTGACGATGGCAAAAGTTTCATCGGTAGTATAAACCGAGCGTACCGATTCAATAATTTTAACCTTGCTGACGGGTGAATAGAAATGAAGGCCCATGGCTCTGCCGGGATTTTTGAGTACGGAAGAGATTTCCGAGATCATAAGAGTAGCAGTATTGGATGCAATTACCGTATCGGGACGCACCACTGCTTCAATTTTTTTAAAAATTTCCTGTCGAAGCTCAAGGCTGGTTCCTTTCTTTTTGGAATTTACCGTCTCAAAAACAATGTCGCAGTCCGACAGGCTTGAATAATCGGTAGAACCCTTGATTCTTGACAAAATGAGTTTTTTCTCGCTGGCTGTAAGTCCCCATTTACTGATGCGTTCATCGAGCTGTTTTTCGATGCGCATCATAACTTCGGAAATGCGGTCGTCGGAGATGTCGATAAAGGCAACATCGATGCCTGACTGACTGATGAGAACAGCAATTTCCTGCCCCATGGCACCGCATCCCACAACACCTACTTTCTGGATGCTGCCTTTGGGTTGCATTGATTTACCAAGGCTAAAATCTTCCAATCTTTCTGACATGTGAATTCAATATTATGTGTTACGAATTTTTTCGAATCAGTTGCCGCCGCATTGATTTACCGTGATAGCGACCAGGTTAACGATATCGCTTACGGAACATCCACGCGAAAGGTCATTGATGGGGGCGGCCATTCCCTGGAGCACGGGGCCGATGGCTTCGGCTCCCGAAAGTCGCTGAACCAGCTTATAGGCTATATTTCCGGTTTCAAGTCCGGGGAATACCAGAACATTGGCTTTACCTGCAACAGTACTTCCGGGTGCTTTGAGGAGTCCTACCGATTCAACGATGGCTGCATCGGCCTGAAGTTCGCCGTCGATTTGCAGCCACGGTGCTTTCTCACGGGCGATACGGGTAGCTTCCACCACTTTATCCACAAGCTCATGACTGGCACTTCCCTTCGTGGAGAAGCTGAGCATGGCTACGCGGGGCTCCAGACCTCCGATGGCTTTTGCCGTGTGAGCGGTTGAGATGGCTATTTCAGCGAGTTCGGCAGCTGTAGGATCGGGATGAACGGCACAATCGGCAAACACCAGAATATCGCCGGGAACGGCGGGATTGTCCTTGAAAATCATAAGAAAAGCGCCTGAAACCACACTGATACCGGGCATGGTTTTCACAATCTGAAATGCAGGCCTGAGTACGTTACCGGTAGCATTAATGGCTCCCGCCACCTCCCCGTCGGCTTCTCCGGCTTTAATCAGCAAGGTTGCCAGATACAGGGGATCTCCGGCAAGCCGGAATGCCTCTTCGGATGTCATCCCTTTGTTCTTTCTGATCTCAAAAAGCATGTCGGCATATTTCTGCCTGTCGGGATTGCTCTCCGGATTAATAATTCTGGCCTGCGGAATATTCTGCAGTCCCTGTTCTTTCGCCTTACCAAGGATCTCAGCCTCGCTTCCGATAAGGATAATCCTGGCCAGCCGTTCCTGCAGGATAATGTTGGCAGCCTTAAGCGTTCGTTCTTCGGCACCTTCAGGAAGCACAATACATTTATCAAGCAGCTGTGCTTTTTCCCGGATAGCATTCATCAATGACATATTATTCAAGTATTTAAAGTTAATTATCTGCGCGCTGAAATCGTGCGGCAAATGTAGAATTTAATAGGATGTGTTCCTAAGTAAAACTGCCATTTTTCTCATTGAAAACCAAAACATGACGAAATATAAATGCCGGAGTGCGGGAAGCGGTAATCTGAACGGTAAAAACAGGGTGCAAACGGGTTCAGAGGGTAATGTGAGGAAAAAAATGAAAGTCGGCATCGCTCCGATGCAGGAAACTGGTAATAAAAAATGGCGTAATTTTGCCATCCGGATGGCAACACAAACTCCCCAGATGTCCGGGCAGGAATCAACCGGTTTATTTTTCATGCAGAAGCCTGACACTGTGTCGACTAATGACACAATTGTCAGCTATATGCAATTTCTGCGCGACAGCCTTAATCCTGCTTTGCCCGACACGGTTTTCCGGTTTGAGTTAAAAGACATTGTGTTGCCGGTTGCGGAAGAACCCGAAGCGGGAGACATTTCGCCATACAACACTCCATCCTTTCTTACCATCGGAGTCAGCCCTTCTGCGAAGATAGAACCATTGACGCGAACGGCGGTACAGTACGACTGGCTTACTTTGTTTATAATTGTTTGCCTGGGGATACTGGCCTGGGTCAGATATTCCTATCCCAGGCGGCTGAGGCAGTTGTTTAAATCGATCTACGGCCGTCACCATGTTAATCAGCTGTTGCGCGAAGGAAATCTGATACGTGAGAGGCTGACGTTCGGGCTCGGAATTGTTTTCATAGCCGGTCTGGCGGTTGCAGTGTTCAATCTGACCGGCACCCGGCTTGCCGGATTGCTGGGAGTGCAGGCGCTGCCTTTGGTTTTTCTTCTGATAGCTGCAGCAATTACCATATTCTGGTTTTTGAAGCTGGCAACCATAAAAGCAATTGGCATCCTGTTCCGTACAAAGTCGCTGAGTGACGAGTACCTGGTGTCGGCGCTCATCTACAGCCTGGCGGCCGGACTGGTGTTGTTTCCTTTAATAACAGCCTGGCATTTTATGGAATACAAGCCTCTGCTATACAGTATTATCGGATTATTAGTTATAGTTTACAGCATGCGCCTGATCAGAAGTATTTCCGTTATCGGAGGATCGCAAACGTTTTCGGTTGTGTTTATAATTTTGTATCTTTGCACCCTCGAAATTTTACCATTGCTTGCTGTGTATAAGTTTTACACAATGGTTGATTGGTAAGCAATTGCGATAACAACCGGAAGAGTTCATCCTAAGTCAAATTGTAAATTGCAATAAAATTGAAAGTAAAGAATGTCCTGATTTCACAGCCTAAACCAGCCGATCTGGAGAAGTCTCCCTATTTTGATGTCATTAAAAAGTACAATCTGAACGTTGATTTCTTCAAATTCTTTAAAATTGAAGGATTAAGTTCAATCGATTTTAGGAAGGAGAACAAGACGAGGCTGAATGATCACACTGGTGTAATATTCACGAGCAAGCATGCTGTTGATCATTTTTTCAGACTAGCAACGGAGCTGCGCACGGAAATTCCGGAGACCATGAAGTATTTCTGTTCTTCGGAAGCCATTGCTTATTATCTTCAGAAGTACATTCAATACCGGAAACGTAAGATATTTTTCAGCGGACAGGAGACTTCCGACCTGGTTGACATTATCCGCAAGCACAAGTCGGAGAAATATCTTCTTCCGTGCAACGAAGATCACAACAATGAGTTATCCGATCTGCTCGACCATCATAAGATCAACTACGTAAAAGCCATTATGTACCGTACGGTTGCAGAGGATATGACGTTTCTGAACCTTGACAAGTACGAGATGATGATATTTTTCAGCCCGGCCGGTATTAAATCGCTTTACATGAATTTTCCCGACTTTGCACAGGGTGAAAAGATAATCGGAGTTTTCGGGCATTCATCAGCCGAAGCAGCCATTGAAGCAGGCCTGAACATTCAGGTTGAGGCTCCCACGGCAAATGCACCTTCCATGGCCAAAGCGATTGAACAGTTTCTGGCTGTTAACAACAAGTCAAAGTAAGCAGCTCTCTTCCACGCTTTCCCGTTAAGGCCGTTGCGATGCAGACATTTAAAAAACATGAACGGTTATGTAATGTAACCGGGATCAGCAGGCTTTTCCGGGATGGCAGGAGTATTTTCAGGCATCCTGTTAAACTGCTTTGGCTGCCTTATGAATGGGAGAGCGAGGGGAGCGTTCAGTTACTGGTAACGGTACCGAAACGTAATTTCAAAAAAGCGGCGGACCGCAACCGTATCAAGCGGCTGATGCGTGAGATTTTCAGGAAAAACAAGGAAATCATTATCCACGGCTCTGATAGCAAAAAGTTCCTCATTGCCCTGATTTTTACAGGAAAAGAAATTCCCGGATATACATCACTCGAACCAATAATAATATCGCTGCTTCAGCGTTTAATTCAGGACCATGAAAAAACTCCTGGCTAATCTTATGGTTGGCCTGATAAGGCTTTACCAGGGAGCCATTTCCCCTTACCTGCCGCCTTCGTGCAGGTATACGCCCACGTGCTCGCAGTACGGAGTGGAGGCAATCCGGAAACACGGGCCTTTCAAGGGTGGATGGCTCACGATAAAACGAGTGCTTTCATGCCATCCATGGGGTGGAAGCGGCTACGATCCTGTTCCATGAAACAATTAATTATCAACGCTATATGAAAAATCTACATATACTTATTGCCGCATTCCTGATGATGCTGATGCCGGGTTCCGGACTGAATGCACAGATCACATCATCAACTTTTGAAATCTCGAAAAATCTGGATGTGTTTGCTACGATGTACAAAGAGCTCAACAACAATTACGTTGACGAGCTTAACCACGGCGAACTGATTAAGACCGGCATTGATGCCATCCTGGAAAAGCTTGACCCCTATACGGTTTTTATCTCAGAAGCTGAAATTGAAGACTTCAACTTCATGACAACCGGTCAGTACGGAGGCATAGGCGCGCTGATACACAAGCAGGGCGATTACATTGTAATTTCCGAGCCGTACGAAAACTCCCCTTCTATGAAAGCCGGACTGATGCACGGCGATAAAATCCTGAAAGTAAACGACAGGGATACACGGGGTAAGTCGGTGAGCGATGTAAGCAGTATTCTGAAAGGCCAGCCCGGTACGCGCCTTAAAATACTTGTGGAACGCAGCGGTGAAAAAGCTCCATTAGAAATTGAGGTACTGCGTGAAAACGTTGCCATCCCGAATGTTACACACTATATGATGGTTGACGGAAACACCGGCTACATCAAACTCAGCGGATTTACCCAGAACTCCGGCAGGGAATTCAGGGATGCATTCCTGAAGCTGCGTGAAAACCAGGGCATGAAATCCCTTATCATCGATTTGCGCGACAACGGAGGAGGGCTGATGAACGAAGCCGTAAATATTTCCAACTTCTTTATCCGTAAAGGAGAAGTAATTGTAAGTACCAAAGGTAAGACTCCCGACAGAAACAAAGCATATAAAACGTTTGTACAACCAATAGATACCGACATTCCCATTGTTGTTCTGGTAAACCGTTACAGTGCATCGGCATCCGAAATTGTTGCCGGAGCCATGCAGGATCTTGACCGTGCAGTAATAATAGGTGAGCGCACCTTTGGGAAAGGACTGGTACAGAACATCATCCCGCTAAGCTACAACACCCAGATGAAGGTTACCGTTGCAAAGTACTATATCCCAAGCGGAAGGTGCATTCAGGCTATTGATTACGGGCATCGCGACAGCACGGGAAACGGCGGAAAGATACCGGATTCTTTAATCAATACCTTTAAAACACGGACAGGAAGGCTGGTATACGACGGAGGGGGAATTACCCCGGACGTTGTTACGGAACAGCCTTTGCTCAGCAACATAGCCATCAGCCTTATCAGCCGTTATCTTGTATTCGATTACGCCAACAAATTCAGGCGTGAGCACTCCGGCATCCCTCCCGCCGGAGAGTTTGAGATTACCCCTGAGATTTATGCCGACTTCGTGGAATGGCTTCAGGATAAAGATTACGACTATGTAACCAGGAGCGAAAAAATGCTGGATGACCTGAAGAAGACTGCGGAAACAGAAAAATACTTTACCGAACTGAAAGCGGAATTTGAAATGCTTGAATCGAAAATGAAGCATAACAAACAGGCCGACCTCGAAAAATTCGGGGATGAGATCAAAAGTCTGCTCCGAAACGAGATTGTTTCGCGGTATTACAATCAGAAAGGGCGGGTAGAGGTATCGGTTACCGAGGATCCGGAAATCAGGGAAGCCGTGAAAATCCTGAGCGATCAGCAGAAATACAAGACATTATTGTCGGGCACAACAGCGAAGAATACAAAATCCTAGCAAAGGGAAAGGTGTTATTATGGCAGGCCACCTCCGAACACAGCTACGACTGAAAACGGATGCCACATCGCTGCTTTACTATGCGATGATCCTGCTGACCGTATCTATCCCTCTCTCCGAATTTGGCATGAGTGCCTCTCAGTTTCTGATGCTCGGATTCTGGGCTGCCGAGGGTGCCGACTATTCAGGCAGCAGGCACCTGCCGGTGCAGAATACAACATCCCGGATTGTCTATCTGTTAAAAGCAACAGCGGTCAACATGGCCGGGAAGTTCCGGATGCTTTTCAACAATCCTGCCGCAATGGTGGCCGTTTCTCTCTATTTGCTGCATGCCATAGGACTTTTCTACTCCAACGACGTCAGTTACGCTCTTAAAGATTTGCGAATCAAGCTTCCGCTGATAAGTCTGCCGGTAATTCTTGCGACTACTCCTGCTTTGGACAAGAAGAGATTTCACCGGCTCATCGACTTTTTCATACTTGCTGTATTTGCCGGAACCCTCGCCAGCATGTACGTGTTCTTCACCCGTCATGTAAGCGATCCGAGAGAGTTAAGCATCTTTATTTCCCATATACGTTTTAGCCTTACAATTTGTTTTGCCATATTCGCCATGATACACCTTTTGTACAAACGCGAATACCGCAGCGGTTTTCACAAACTTATACTGATTGCGGGCATTGTTTGGTTTTTCCTGTTTCTTTTTATTCTCGAATCGATCACAGGCATCCTTATAACGGCAATCCTGACATTTATCATGATTTTATATCTTGGACTCCGGATAAAGAACAATGCACTGAAATACAGCTTATTAATTCTTAGCATCACTGCCACAGCCGCATCAGTGCATTATTTCAGAAACTTTGTGAGGGATTTTAGTCATGCACCTGCTGTTGATTTCAGCAAGCTCGACCGTTACACCGTTTACGGAACGCCATACCTGCACGACACCTGTTCCTACGGCGTTGAAAACGGCAAGTTCGTCGGACTTTACATTTCGCACACCGAGCTTCGCAATGAATGGAACCGTAGGAGCGAACTGAGTTACGACGGTCCCGACCGGAAAGGGCAGCAGCTCAGTCACACCCTGATCCGCTATCTGCATTCCAAAAACCTGCGAAAAGATGCAGAGGGCATCCGGAGCCTGAGCGAAAAAGAAATAAAACATATTGAAAACGGGGTAGCCAGTGCGGTGTATCTCGACAACCTCAACCTGCGTTCGCGTTTTGAGCAGATTGCCATGGGGTATTCCAACTACATCCGGCATGGCGATCCGAATGCCTCCTCGGTAATGCAGCGCATCGAATACTGGAAAACATCGCTTTACATCGTTAAACACAACTGGCTTACGGGTGTGGGAACCGGAGATCTGAACGAAGCATTTTCCGCAGCCTATGAAGAACTTGATTCAAAGCTTGAACCCGATTTCAGGAAACGATCTCATAATCAATTTCTTGCAATCTTCATAGCATTCGGAATCTTCGGACTTGCCTGGTTTATGTTTACGCTGATCTTTCCGCCTCTGAAGCTCGGGAAATTCACCGACTATTATTATGTTGTCTTTTTTGTAATAATTATAATGTCGATGCTTACCGAAGATACGCTGGAAACGCAGGCTGGTGCTACATTTTTTGCCTTTTTCAACGCGCTGTTGCTGTTCAGCCGGCGCAGAACCCCCCTCAACAACACTAACGGGAAGGAAGTCAGTACCAATCATCCGATAAAATGACTATTTTAGCAGCTGAAATGCTTTGCTGCGTATGAAAGAAAAACAGATAATCCTGAATTTTAAGGAATCGGATGACTTTTCGGAGCTTGAACCGGACGACAGGGATCTGATAAAGCTGGCCAGGGAGGCTGCTTCCAGGGCTTATGCCCCCTATTCCCGATTCAGGGTAGGTGCGGCGCTCCGTCTCGACAATGGCAAGATTATTACCGGAAACAACCAGGAAAATGCCGCATACCCCTCCGGACTCTGTGCTGAGCGTGTTGCCCTTTTTGCAGCTTCTTCGCTGTATCCGGATGCAAAAGTTGAAATAATAGCCATCACCGTGGATACCGACAACCACAGTGTAATTCAGCCAGCTTCGCCCTGCGGCGCCTGCCGCCAGGTTATGGCTGAAACCGAGCACAGACAGGGAAAACCCATACGGGTCATCTTTTCCGGAGAAACGGGACGGTCTGTAACCGTCGACGGTATGAAGAATCTGCTTCCCGCTTCCTTTACTTCCAACAACCTGAAATAAACCTTTTACGCCTCGTATTGTTAAGGTTGCTGGAAAACCCGAAACCCGTTCCTGTTATGAAGCGAATACGACGGCCGGTAGACGGCATATGCAAGAAAAATCGTAATCTGCAGTAATCGGGCATTAAATCAGACACTTATATCATCAAAATAAATTCCGGATGAAAAAATATGCTATTTTTCTGATTCTCATCATTACCATGACGGCCATGAAAAGTGACCTTCCGGCTTATCGCATCTACAATGCGAAAGGTAAGAATTCCGATTTCAGCAAAATGCTGAAGGAAGCTGCTTCCGCCGATGTGGTTTTATTTGGCGAATTACACAACAATCCCATCAGTCACTGGTTGCAGCTTGAACTGACCAAAGGACTTTACGATGCTAAAAAGGAGCAACTGGTTATGGGAGCAGAGATGTTTGAATCCGACAATGCTCTGATTCTGAACGAGTATCTCAGAAAAAAAGTAAACGACAGAAATTTTGAATCGGAGGCCAGACTGTGGCCCAACTACAAAACCGATTACAAACCACTGGTAACGTTTGCCCGTGATAATGGCATCCCGTTTATAGCAACCAACATACCCCGCAGATATGCAGCGCTGGTAAACAGGGAAGGATTTGACGGTCTGATGCAGCTGGATGAAGAAGCCAGGCGTTACATTGCACCTCTTCCTGTAGCCTACGATCCGGAATTGCCGGGATACAGGGGGATGATTGAAATGATGGGCGGAGCCGGAGGCCATGTGAACGAAAACCTTCCCCGGGCACAGGCAATCAAGGATGCCACCATGGCACATTTCATCCTTAAAAACCTGAAAAAGGGTCAGACTTTTTTGCATTTCCATGGCACATACCACTCCGATAACTACGAGGGCATCGTATGGTACCTGAAACAGAACAATCCGGAATTGAAGATTTTAACCATCAATACTTCCGAACAGGCAGCTGCCGACAGCCTTGATGAGGGAAACAAAGGAAAAGCCGATTTCATTATCGTTGTTCCTGAAACGATGACCAAAACACACTGAGAGAATTCTGCAAGCCTTCAGACCCGGTGATGGCGTATCAGGTGACGAAGGTATAGTTGAGGTTTATTACGAAGTTCCAGATGGTAACCACGCCTATGGCAAATAGTTTGGCAAAGTAAAAATTGAATTTTGCCCGCGATACCAGCAGCCACAGTACCAGAGTATTTATCAGCAGTCCGATCAGGGAAATAAGCAGAAATCGTCCGTATTCGATGGCTATTTCGGGATTATTGCTGTGAAAAGTCCAGATTCTGTTGAAGTAATAATTGCTGCTTGCCGCGATGGTAAATCCCACCGCGTTTGCAATGTATTTCTGAATCTTAAGCCATTCCTTGCAGATGTAAGTAAATCCAAAGTCAACAATCACCCCTGAAAAACCAACCACTCCGAATTTTACAAACTTGAGGGCAACATCTCTGGTAAAGAGATCGACCATATTTCAGTATTTTTAAGTTATCCCGATCCATGCTTCAGAGTTGCACGATCAGGATTTCGTGTTTCCCGTTCCGTATTACTTCAATATTCACGGTTTCGCCCGGTTTCAGTTTTCCCATGCGTCCCATGTAATCGTACACGTTGTTGACGGTCATTCCGTTGATGGCAACGATGATATCGCCTTTTGTCATACCTGCGCGGGCGGCGGGGCCCTGATTTCTTACGCCTTCCACTTTCATTCCGCCGCTCGTTTCTGCACCGGACACATCGGGCATAATACCGAGTGTTACTTTAAGGTTACGGCCGTAGTGGCCGGTCTGCTGCCTTGAACCCGACTCGGTAAACAGAGGAGCTGACGGCAGAAGGGATATGCCGGAGGCCAGGGATTCAACAAACGACGTTACCGTTGCCTGTCCGTTATAATTGATACGGTCGGGCAAATCAAAGGGCGTGTGGTAATCGCTGTGGGCACCGGTTGAGAGAAACAGCACAGGTATTCCTTCCCCGTAGAATGCCGCATGATCCGAAGGGCCGTAGCCGTCGGGCGACTTCCTGATTTCGAAGGGACGGCCGGCGGCAGCGGCATCAATAATGGAATCGGCAACGGTAAAGGTTCCCGTCCCGGAGATGGTAAGCCTGGGGTCATCCGCACTGAGGCGTCCGACCATATCCATATTCAGCATAGCCTTGACGGAAGACAGAGGCACCGGCGAATTCGCAACGAAGCGGCGTGCTCCGAGCAATCCCATCTCCTCGGCACCAAAGGCAACGAAAAGTATGCTGCGGCCCGAACGTTCCGGTCGCAACGCAAACGAATGTGCGAGTTCGATCAGGGATGCCACTCCGGAAGCATTATCGTCGGCTCCGGCATGTACAGCAACGGTATCGGGCATCCTGCTGCCGGAACCAAAGCCTCCCATACCAAGATGATCGTAATGCGCTCCGAGCACGACAAACTCACCGGAAAGCGCCGGATTGCTGCCCTTAAGCATCGCCACGACATTGCGGCTGACGGCTTTCTCGCGTATCACATCGGCAGTTGCATTCAGAAATGTGCCGGGGTCGAATGAGGCGGGCTTTTTAACCGAAATCATGAGCTTTTCGAGCGAATCAACGGCCGCAACGTGCTGCTGCAGCAACTGCGCAGCAAGCTTACGGGTAATGCTCATAACCGGCAGCCCGGCATCGGAGACCGATTTATCAAAGGAAATGTCAACGGTTTGATCGGCCCGGTCGATGGATGAGGGCGTTACCAGCAGCAGCCCTGCAGCACCGCGGTCTTTAACAGCAAGAGCTTTTGCCCTGTCGGTAGCCATTGGAATGAAAGCGCTGGCAGAATTATCGGGCTCAGGATCTCCCCGGAGAGCAAGTACCCATTTATTTTTAATGTCAATTCCCTGAAAATCGTCCCAGTGAAGATCGCCGCTGGTGCCGGAGATTCCGAAACCGGCAAAGACGACAGGAGCATTAACCGTTGCGGAAGAAGAAAAAGAAAATGGTTGAAAATCAGTGCCGGCAGTATAGGAAGTCCGATTGAACTCCAGAGCGTTCTTATCCCCTGCCCTGACGTCGGAAACAAGGCTGAAATACTGAAAGCCGTTCGTTTCCATCAGCTGAAGGCCGGCCTGCTGAAACTGATCCCTGATATAACAGGCGGCAAGGCTGTCTCCGGCTGTTCCGGATTTTCGCCCTTCAAGCTCCGGGGAAGCAAGGTAGTGGATGTGACGGCTTAAACGGCCGGGCTCGAATTGAAATGCCTGTCCGTACGTAGCAATGGTAATAAAAAAGAGTACGGCTGAGAAAATAATACGGGTGAGAATGGTATACATCGTTGCAGTTTTGACGATTATTATTCGGAAAGGCTAAGGTTTTCGATTCCTCCTCTTTCCGGTACAGATAAACATACCGTAAAGATTACGGATACCGGTAACCGTTTGCCTGCAGCATTCCGTTGCTGCGATGGATGCAAAAATAAAAAAAAAGGACTCCGGCCTGACATTCAGCATTAACAATGCAGAGCGGGAGCTGTAATGCGAAGAGCCGGTATTACCCGGCTCTTCAGTGTATTTTGTTCAGACAACGCCCTGAAAAACCGACACAGGGCAATGGCTTGCAATTAATTAAGCTGAAATTCTTTCCTAAGCTGACCTACCCATTTCGAGATCCGCTCTTCGGTTAGTTCGGGCTGCGAGTCTTCATCCAGTGCGAGGCCAACAAACTTGCCGTCTTTTTCTGCGGTTGAGAAATAATACGAATACCCCTTGGTAGGCCAGAAGCCAACAACGTTATCCTTAAAGGGTAATCGACAAAAAACGGTTCCCATACCGTCAACAAAGCTCTCCGGGTATTCAACCTGATCACCAAGACCGAAAATAGCGATCTTTTTATCCTCAATTCTGGCTTCAACCAGCTCGTCGATGAAACGTTCCCAGTCCTGATGCATTTCACCAATACCCCAGGCTGAGGTACCCAGGATCAGAAAATCATATTTTTCGAGGTCTTCACGGGTAGCTGAACTTACATTATGATACTCCACCATGCCGGTTCCGAACTTGGTACCGATTACCTGTGCAGCCTTGTATGTACTCCCTTTATGG
Source organism: Bacteroidales bacterium UBA6248 (assembly GCA_002441345.1). GTDB lineage: Bacteria > Bacteroidota > Bacteroidia > Bacteroidales > Lentimicrobiaceae > Lentimicrobium. Next base: position 65,708 of record DJVU01000006.1, on the reverse strand, counting down.
CTACCACCGTAGAAAATTCCAATTTTTCCCATAGTTCTCCTTGTCTTCTTGAGGAAATTTTAAAGCGGGCGCAAATATAATCCCGAAACGCCCTGAAAGCAAGTCGGGAATCCGCATAAAATAAAATTAAATTAACTAATAATCAATGACATACGTTTACATTACAGTACACATAGATCATTAAATCAGTTAGTTAGCAACACTTAAACCTGTAAGACAGCAATTTGTTCATTCGCTCGTAAAAACTTGCCTACCGGAATTACTACAGCACTGTTATTCAACTCTATAAACAGCAAATTGCATGTCCCGGGCAGCACATTAAAAAAACATTAAAATTCATTCTCCCTAAACCATAAGGGGGCATAAATTTCAGGCTGTTTTCATGCAATATATGCCGGAAGCGGAGGAAAATACCGGGCACTATGAAAAGAGAACAGAATTATTATACCCTTCAGTGAACATTTCAGGATCAATGTCGTTCGCCGGTTTGCTGCTTATCGGGCAACCTTTATTACTTTTGCAGACTTTCCGTAATGACTGGTTCCGGGAATAAAAAAATCAACACACCGCAATTATGAGAACAATTATTTTCCTCCTGACGTTTATATACTTACCATTTACGGGACTTATGGCTCAGGACGAGAACAAAATAATTACTGATCCGGTCAAGGGAACGGACATGCTGATCGGCACGGTTAATCGTGAAGGGCTTGAAACTCTGGGCGACTGGTTTGGAAATGAGTACCGGGATTATCAGGCTGACCCGCTCGTTATCGAACGATTGAAAATGCACAGCGAATCCTATCCTTACATTTTCATAGTGCTGGGTACCTGGTGTGGCGACAGTCGTGAGCAGGTGCCGAGGTTTTTCAGGATTCTTGATCTGCTGGAGTATCCGGAGTCAAATATTTTTATGGTAGCCGTTGACCGGGAAAAGAAAGCCGGGGAATTTTGTATCGGTGATTTTGGCATCGGCCTTGTGCCAACCTTTATTTTTTCACAGCAGGGGGAAGAGACCGGAAGGATTATCGAGACGCCGGTGGTGTCGCTTGAGCAGGACTTTCTCGACATACTCAACGGCCGTTCCGTTGCACCGGAAAGTCATACCGGTGACCATTAATTTCAAAAAAATCAGGATGATTACTTTCAAAAAGATCGATGCCACGCATGCATATGCCGGGATGGCCAGAATTCAGGGCAGCAGCATTGGCTTCGTCCCTACCATGGGAGCTTTACACGACGGGCATTTATCGCTGGTACGAAGGGCAAAGCAAGAGAACGACCTTGTTATCGTCAGCATTTTCGTGAATCCCATACAATTTAACAACCGCAGGGATCTGGAGAAATATCCCAGAAACCTTGACAGGGATATTGCCTTACTGGAGAGCGCAGGCTGCGATGTGGTTTTCGCTCCGGATGCCGCGGAGATGTATCCGGAACCCATTGAAAAGCATTACGATTTCGGAGGTCTGGAAACCGTAATGGAAGGTGCTTTCAGGCCGGGGCATTTCAACGGGGTGGCCATTGTGGTGGATAAGCTTTTTCGGATTACGCTTCCACACCGTGCCTATTTCGGAGAAAAGGACTATCAGCAGCTGGTTGTTATCCGGGCTCTTGTACAGCAGGAAAAACTGGATGTGGAGATAGTACCCTGCCCTATCCGCCGCGAACACGACGGCCTTGCCATGAGTTCGCGCAACGAGCGGCTTACAGAACAAATGCGGGCTGCAGCACCGGCCATATACCAGTGGCTTCTCCACGCACGCGCCATGGCTGACAGCCACACAGCCACTGAAATTGAAAAAATGGTAATTGCAGAAACCCAAAAAGATCCCATGCTGCGCCTGGAATACTTTTCCATTGCTGACGGAGAAACCCTGCAAGCTGTAACCGGCAGAATTTCACCGGGCGACCGTGCATTTATTGCCGTTTTTGCCGGCGATATCCGTCTGATTGACAACCTAAAACTAATTTAAGTATCTTTGCGCGCCATGACAATCGAGATTCTTAAATCAAAAATCCACCGGGCTACTATTACCGAAGCCAACCTTCACTACATCGGGAGCATCGGAATTGACGAAGACCTGATGGATGCCGCCAATCTGGTGGAATTTGAAAAGGTACAGGTGCTGAACATCAACAATGGTGAACGGCTTGAAACCTATGTTATAAAAGGAGAGAGGGGCAGCGGGATGATTACGCTCAACGGTGCTGCCGCCCGCAAAGCCGTTGCCGGTGACCTAATTATCATAGCTGCTTTCGCGCAGATGACGCCCGAAGAGGCAAAAGGTTTCAAACCGGCAATTGTATTCCCCGATAACAGAAACCAACTCGTTAACCATCCCTGACCATTTTGAAAAAGCAACTGCGTAATATTCTTCGCTTCAGTTTCTTTCTAAGTGTCGGAATCTTCTTCATCTGGCTGTTCATGCGTAATCTCGACGCAGGCCAGAAAAAAGAGATCTTCGAATCGTTCCGGCAGGCCAACTACGGCTGGATTGTTTTTGCTTTTGTGCTGGGCATCCTGAGCCACCTTTTCCGCACCCTGCGGTGGAAAATTCTGCTCGAACCCATGGGTTACCGTCCGGGAACCGGCAATGTATTTATGGCCGTAATGATAGGATATCTGGCAAACCTTGCCCTTCCCCGACTCGGAGAAGTAAGCCGGTGCGGAATTCTTACCCGGTACGAAAAAATTCCCTTCAACAAATCCTTCGGTACCGTCATCACCGAAAGGGTAATCGACCTGTTAAGCTTTATTCTGCTCTTCCTTCTGCTGATTCTTACGCAAACCGGGAAGATACACACCTACATTGAGCAGAAGATTTATGCTCCCCTGCAGGACAAGTTCAACCTCGACCTTATTGGCGGGAGCTACCTTACCTGGGCACTTGTGATTCTTGCAGCCGGAGGGCTGATCAGCGTCTGGATTATACACCGTAAGTTCAGAACTACAACCTTGTACAAAAAAGTATACAACCTGCTGGCGGGACTTCTCGAGGGGATACGTTCGCTTACGCGGATAAAAAAGCCGTTTCTTTTCGTGTTTTATACGTTTATGATCTGGCTGCTCTACCTGCTGATGGCTTATGTGGTATTCTTCAGTCTTCCCGAAACCTCGTATCTTCGGCTGGATGCAGGTCTGGCTGTGCTGGTATTCGGATCCATCGGAATTATGATCGTTCAGGGAGGCATAGGGATATATCCGGCAATTACAGCTGAAACCCTTTTCCTCTGGGATGTGGCTGAAACAAAGGGCTATGCCATGGGGTGGCTGATATGGGCCTCACAAACCCTGCTGATCATCCTGCTTGGCATTTTTTCCTTACTTTTACTTCCTGTTTTTAACAGGAAACGGAATGACACGACTGGAAGCCATACAAAAGAAAATCCTCAAACAGCCTGAGCTCGGCCGGCTCCTCGCCTACTGGCGGTTTACCAACCAGAAACTTGTTTTCACCAACGGTTGTTTCGATATTATTCACCTCGGTCACATCGACTACCTTGCGCGTGCCGCCTCCCTGGGCACCAGGCTGCTTATCGGGCTGAATACCGATGCATCCACCCGCAGGCTTAAAGGGCCGACACGCCCCATCAACGACCAACATGCCCGGGCCATGGTACTGGCAGCGATGAGCTTTGTGGATGCCGTAGTTCTTTTTGACGAAGACACCCCCCTCGGGCTGATCCGTATCGTTCAGCCTGACGTGCTTGTAAAAGGTGCCGACTACAAACCCGAAGACATCGTTGGTTACGATGTTGTTACCGAAGGCGGAGGAAGGGTGGAAACCATGGAGTTCCTTCCGGGATATTCCACAAGCCTCATCGAAAAACGAATCCGCAACACCTGAACACCACAACGTAAACTTCAACCGACTGCGCTACGAACAACATCCCTGCAATGGCAAAAACAAAAACCGCTTTTTTCTGTAATAACTGCGGGGCTCAATCGCCCAAATGGATCGGTAAATGCCCCTCATGCGGGGAATGGAATACGTATACCGAAGAAGTAATTCAGCGGGCCGATGCCGGTACTGCAGCCAGAACGGCAACTCGAAAAAATGCTGCTCCAGTGCTTATTACAGACATAAGTCCCGGCAACGAAGACCGCATCAACACGCAAAACCAGGAGCTTAACAGGGTACTTGGCGGCGGACTGGTCCCGGGATCCCTGGTGCTGGTTGGCGGCGAACCGGGCATCGGAAAGTCGACGCTTATGCTTCAGGTGGCCCTTACGGTGAGCGACCGTAAGGTGTTGTATGTTTCGGGCGAAGAAAGCGAACAGCAGATCCGGATGCGGGCCGAACGCCTGGGCATGGGCAGAAACGAGTGCTACATTCTCACCGAAACGGCCACAACGGAGATCATGCGCCACATAAACGCATTGAATCCGGGCATTGTAATCATCGATTCCATACAAACCCTGACCACCGATTCAATTGATGCATCGGCTGGCAGCATATCGCAAATCAGGGAAACTGCCTCGGAATTGCAAAGCCTTGCAAAATCAGCAACCATTCCGGTATTTTTAATTGGCCACATTACCAAGGAAGGAACGCTTGCAGGTCCTAAACTGCTGGAACATATGGTTGATACGGT